>NZ_JBKEBW010000147.1:0-15328 GCF_047973365.1 Vibrio sp.
AAGGCGGCAAACTAGAACCAACCTGGCAAATAACCGTTCCTAAGGATATGTAAAAACATGAACAGGCAAAGCCATTACTACCGGCAAGTACAGTTACTACTTAGGATCATTCCTTTTGTTGCCCAGCACGACTGTTTCGCTCTCAAAGGTGGAACCGCTATCAATTTGTTCGTTCGTGACTTTCCTCGACTTTCGGTGGATATCGACTTGGTTTTTCTGCCAATGATGGAACGGCATGAGGCCCTGCAGACAATCAAAAGCAACCTAGACACTCTAGCCTCTACGATTATGGCTAACATCGACAATACTCGTCTCGTCTGCTCATTCTTGGATAAATCGGATGCTCTGCGTTTACCTTGGCTGCTTCTAATGATCGACTTGGTTGCAGGAAGCGACTTTTTAGGCGCGACAAATAACTCTAGGTCGAGTACACGAGCAAGCGCGATTAAACTGGAAATTCTTAAATCAACACCACCAGACTCTATTTTCGAAATATGGCTTTGAGGTACACCCGAACGCGCGCTGAGCTCTCTTTGGCTAAAACCCTTACGTAGCCGAGCTTTTCGAAGGCTTTGTAATATCTGCTCTGTAACATAGCTCACATTGATATACCTTAATGAATCATTGAAAAAGCGCCGCATTTTCCTGCTTACGTTGATTCAGAGTCCTAGAAATAGCTGACAGCGTCGTTTTACTTATCCCTTGTTGCTGTGCGAAATAAGTAAACTGGCTGAGTGCTTCTGATACTTCGTTGATGACTTGCTTGGCTTCGCTCCAACTGGTAAAGCCAGCGCTTGCCGCAAGCTTCTGTATGACCTTAACTGGAGGCGCGTGACCATACCCTGCAAAATAAGCGTCCGCGCCACTTTCAACCTTTGGATCGGTTTAAAACTCATCTTTGAGTACCTCTTCAATCGTGGTTGGCAGAGCGGATGGATTACGCTGAGGCTGCGTCAGTTGATAGAGCCGCTCTAGTGAGTCAAGCGATTGCCACAAGAACAGCAGTTGGCGAAATGATATTTGCCCGGTCAATTCGAATTTTTTGATGGTCGAAGCGGGTACACCACTGCGTTTGGCGAGCGCTTCTCGAGACAGCTTAGCTTGTTTGCGTAAACCTCGTAAATATTCGGCATAAGCCTGACTGACATCGGTATCGTCTAACAATAAAAAGCGCATGACTCACCCCGCAATGGATACAATAGTGTCTATTATAGAGGTAAAAAGCCCAAAATGGCTACTATTGTAGCCACTCAATCTGCATTCACGCCCCACTTAGAGAAAGTAACTTTTACGTGAATGCTGCGAGCATTAGTGGGCGGATCACGGCTAACCACCCATTGATATTTCAACCAGATCAAACTTTTGTGAACGGGTTATGCTGCAAATAGTGACTTATAAGCGACTTCTGACATACTAATAAGTACATGTGTAAGAAATTATTAATAATGTCAATGATGCCAGAGCTACGTCTATTTTTCATACTGCTGATGATGTGCAGTGCATTCTCCGCGAATGCTCAGAGTCCGACGATTGAATGGAGTGAAAGCGCTTCATCACTTACCGACTTTCAAATGGACTACTTTGTTGATAGCTCTGAGAGCATGTCCATCAACCAGGTGATGCAGCAAACGTTTATCCCTTCGCCAAACAGAATTTCGTTAGGTACTAAAGCGAAGCATACCTGGGCGCGAATGCAAATCGTCAATACCAGTGCCGGCCCGAGAACGGTTTATCTTCATCACCCTTACGCCTACCACAACCGCCAGGTTGGTCTCTATGAAGTTGTCGATGGCAACGTAAGAAAAGTGCGTATTTTGAATTTGGATAATCCTGACACTTACGTTTGGATGTATGGCGGCGCCGTTGTATTCAATATCGACCTGTTCCCGGGGCAGACAAAAACGCTGTACGTCGATAGCGTTTCATTTTCCCATCAATGGTTTTCTATCAACCTCTATGATGGCGAGTTTTCCCAACGGGCTTTGCTTGGCAGCTTTACTGATATCGCGCTGATGGTAGGGATGTTATTGGCGCTGATCCTCTATAATCTGCTGCTGTTCGGCTATTCTCGTCAACGCGATAACCTTTACTATGCTTGCTATTTGATCGCGGGGGCTATCTGGATTGCGCTCTCCTACGGCCTAGTGGCAGAACTGTTTGCTTTTTATGGCTCGCCCACTCTGATCTGGCACCTGACGCTGATGCTGATGCCCATTTTCCTGCTGCTGTTTATGATGGAGATCTTCGAAACACGCCGTCATTATCGTTATGAGCACTGGGCGATGATGGTGATATTGTTGCTTTTAGTGGCGGAGCTGGTTTATGGCGTGGTTGATATTGTTGCCGCGCTACGTTTTTCCAGCAGCCTTGCAGCATTAATGATGCTGACCACGCTCTCGGTTAGCATCTCTCTGGTGGTAAAAAAACACCCGATCGCCGTTTACTTCTTGCTCGGCCACTGCTTGTTTGTTGGTTTCAGTGGTTTGGCGGTGCTCTATTATCAGGGGCGCATTCCTTTTACCTACCTCTCTAGCCACGGTGTGGGTATCGGTATCATGTTGGAAGCTCTGGTGCTGGCACTGATCATCGCCTATCGGATGCGAATTTTAGAAGAGATGAAAGCAGCGCAAGAAGAGCTGAAACATCAGGCTCAAACCGATCCGCTCACTTTGTTGTTCAATCGCCGCTATTTCCGCAGTGAATCAGAACGGGCGTTTGCTCAGGCCAAAATCAACAAGCAGCCAATGTCGGTGATCTTGTGTGATATCGATTTATTCAAGCAGGTGAATGATAAATATGGCCACGCAATGGGCGATAAGGTGATCATCGAAGTGGCCGAAGCGCTGAAAAAGTATGCGCGCAAAAGCGATATTGTCGCTCGCTATGGCGGTGAGGAATACATCATTTTGCTGCCTAATACCGAGCTGCTTGAGGCACAGCGCTGTGCCGAGCGCATTCGTCAGGCTGTCGGCCAGCTGGTTTTTCCGCTCGACAATGATCCGCAAGATATTAGCGTGACGCTAAGCCTGGGTGTGGCGGCGGTTGCGCTTAGTCAGCCATTGGAACACGCGATAAAACTGGCCGATGATGCGCTGTACAAAGCCAAGCAGAAAGGCCGTAATCAGGTACATGTCAGTGCGCTGAGTGCGGTGGGTATGATTTAATTTTCAGAGCGCCCCTGCTAGCTTTTATACCATTATTCTAGATAAAAATGTGATCAGATTGAGTATCTGTGTAACAGTAAATGGGCATCGAACACAAACTCGCATAAACCCATCCATGGGGCTCCGCCGAGCCATCCATGGCTCGGAGGGTTTGCTTATCGATACCCATTCACTGATCATGAACTTTTCCAGAATAATGGTATTACGCTTTTAAAGACCAACATAGCTTTTAATGCCGTCGAGGAACATCTGGGTGGAGATCATCACCAATAATAGTCCCATCAGCCGCTCGACGGCTTTCAAGCCTCGTTCGCCCAAGACTTTATGGAAGAAGCCGTTGAACATCAGGATGATGGAGGTGCCTGTCCAGGCGATCATGACGGCGGCTGATAGCTCCCACAGTTGCGTTGGGTTTTGACTGGAGAGCAAAAGCAGGGTCGCAATTACCGTCGGGCCTGCAATTAAAGGAATGGCTAAAGGCACAATGAAAGGTTCTTCGCCAGCGGCTAAGCCAGTGATACTACCCGCACTGGGAAAGATCATCTTAATTGCGATGATGAAAAGAATAATCCCACCCGAAATGCTTAAGGTTTCCGGCTGGACATGCAAAAAGTCCATAATCCGCTGACCTGCGAATAGGAACAGCATCAAAATGGCGAGCGCAAATAGCATTTCGCGGATCAGAACAATACGTCTGCGTTTAGCATCAATGTGTTTTAGGATCGATAAAAAAATGGGCAAGTTGCCCAGAGGGTCCATGATTAAAAATAACAAGGTTGCTGCAGAAAAGATGTCCATAGTGCCTCAGAGTAATCAGCATAATGGCGCAGTATATCAATCTAGCCCCAGTTTTTCGATTAAGTCGTATTTTATGGGGATTTAAATCATCACTGACGCAACAACGAGTGCTTGGGCGAGTAGATAGCTGCCACCAATTAAGGTTTTGCCGCAGCGTAACGGCTGCCGATAGTCGTTAATCGCTAACATGATGGCAGAAACCATAAAACTCAGGCTACCGATAAAACCAAACAGTGAAGCGTGAGAGGGATTGGTGATCCACACTTCGCCAGCCGCCCAAGTCATCTGCAATAGCATCATCCCCATGATAGTGACGGGGAAAATCAGCGTATCGATTTGCGGTAACAGCAGGAAAAACGCGACGATACTGGCAGCAATGAGCAAAGCAGGTAACCACCAGATCATCGGTCCGGTGAGCTGAATCCAAAACGCTTTACTATAAAAAAGTTGCACGATGAGAAAAGCACTAAAACAAGCTTTGATCTGCTTTTTTTGAATGCGATAAATATCGGCAATCACAGAAATGACTAATCCGGCCAGAATCCATAAGGATGCTGCCGAGCCATCATTTTGTTGATGACCTATTGTCAGCAATAACAGCATCAACGATAACAGACCTAAACACAGTGTGTTGAACACCACAGCCAGTTTCGTTTTATTGCTTTGCAACGCAGATATGCTGATACATCCAGATATTACAGCCGAAATCCAGCCCAACATGCCTTTACCTCATTCATGTCAATAGCTCATTAACAATCTGCCGCTAGTGTAGAGAGGTTAGATCGGATGTCCAGAAATGAAAGACAAAAATTGGATCTTGATTGTGATTCATCCTCTGCTTGAAACAGCGCCCGTCCAACTCAACCACCCCACCATCTCATTCCTCAACGCATTAAACATCAAATTTAACCTAATAACAAAGGCTAACAACTGCTAACGGAAAACTGACAAAGAAAACTCAATCAGCAAACGTTTGCTACGCAAACAATAAAATTCAAAAATAACAAATAAAAACATTTAAATACAATATGTTAAAAAAGCTAAACCATCAAAAAAAGACTAATCAAAGCTTATAATGACAAAATACATAGTTATCTAGAATTTATTCAGTTCTGTTATCCGCTTGTGTTTTTTAATGCGAATGAATATCAACTAAAGGTCAGAAAACACAAAAAACCATAACAAAATAACGATAGACAGACCAATCACATCCAAACCTCCCACAGAACAAGTAAATATAAATAGAACACTAATAAATCACATTAATATCAATTAATTTCAATCAGTTAAAACCAAATAGCACAAAAACAAATCATAGAGGTGATTATATGAACGCACCAAAAATACACATAAACCTCACCAAATAGGCGCAGATACTCGTAATTAAACTTATTATTTTAAGCAACTATGAAAGAAAGTGTTGATCAAGCCAATAAATTAGTGCTAATCTGATTCCACAGGTGAATTGGACAGAATAGGAGCAGTGTTATGATTTCTTCATCTCAAAAACAAGGTTTAGTAATGATCGCAGTAATCATTGGCTTAATGACACTGCCGATGATGTACTAACCTAATGTTATACAAATAAAAAAGGACGCTAATGCGTCCTTTTTTATTTTCATTCGCCGAGAAAAATGGGGCGTTATTGGATGTGTTTACTCAATTCTTCTCAGTGGATGTAGTAAAAGATAAGTGCCAGCATCGTCATAAACATCACGAGCGAAATTACAATTCTCCACACAAAACGACTACTACGAGGTGTGAGCTCTTTTTCGCACTCCTTGCAGACCGTTAAAAATGCTCGGCGGTCTTCAAGCTTATAACGATCTTGATGAACGACCTTGTTGCGAATGGTCGCCACAAAGCGCAGTTTAGCGATCACATCGTGCGGCAGGCGCTCTTCACAACTGCTGATTAACTGGTGCAAGCCTTTGCCACGTGCATGGTAGTGTTCGCGCAGCAACCTTTCCAATTTTCGACTACGAAGAACCACTTGTTCTATGTCTGACATTGAAGTTCTCCCTTTTAAATCACCATCAGTATACTGATCTGTCGACAGTTCATGAGCTTGCTGATCCAATAGGTGCTGATTACCGATCATCAGCCCCAATAACAAAGTATGAAGCACGCCGAAAAAATAAGACCAATCAACGCGCTACATCCCTTTTATAACGTTACGTAACGCCAAAAATCAAACGAATACGTAAAATGAAAGCATCATTTTGCACTAGGAGTCACGTCACTATGCAAATCACTTGGCATACTCACTTATCGCGGTACTCAGTTTATTCATTTTGCCTTACAGCGATAAACAAGACCTTGATTAAGGTAGCAACCAACGAGTCTTGGGCGATTGAGATAACAACCAGCTCACAGCCAGTGCGCCCGCACCACTAATGATGATCCACAGCGGAATAACCCAACCCGGGTGTCCTTGATACCAGGCAAACTCTTTCATCGGCCAGAGGAATATAGGGTGCAGTAGATAGATCCCCAAACTATGCTGACTGATCACACTGACGATTTTTGTAGCGCCTTGCGATAATGACTCGCCAACCGCCCGGCACACCACAAACACCATACTTGCTGCCACCACAACGTTAAGTGTTTTGTATGAGAACCATCGACCAACACTGTATTCACCATTCGCCAAACTGAGTTCCACCACAGAGCTGACCGTAAAATAGAACGAAATGGCACCCAAAATAACGGCTAGCCCAACCGTTATTGGATTGATAGGGAGCTTTTTATACAGCAGATAGCCGAGAGGCAAGTAACCGGTATACAACCAGATCTCATAACTCCAGGGGCCATCAATATGGAACAAGAATAAGGTGGTGGTGATTAACCATAACCCAAGATACACATACCAAGCGGTATCATCGCTGCGTTTCATCAGCCATTGCAGCACCGGAATGACAAAATAAAGGGGAATGAAATAATAGAAAAAACCCAGATGGTAATAAGTTTCGTGATTGGGGCTGTTTTTCAGCACATCGATAGCCATTGCCGAATCGAAACCACTCGCACTCCAACCAGAAAGATAGGCATAAAACAGCGACCAAACAATAAAAGGAACGAGCACTTTACCAAGACGTCGTTTCACGTAATAGCCAAAATCAAACGGCCGCGTATCACTGAGCATCAAAGCGCCAGAAATCAAAATAAACACGGGCACCGCCCAACGCGTCATGCCATTCACCGTAACAGCGGTCAGCCATTCGTCAAAAGGAATGACGTTTTGCAGCTCTCGATAAGGCGCTAAGACATGAATCGCTATCACGGCCACCGCAGCGACACAGCGCATCAAATCAAAAAATATTACTCGTTTGCTCATTCAACGATTCTCTTCAGTCAATCGACTCTGGTTGACCACTATAAGGCACTATTAAAATCATACGTCAGCCGACGGTAAAGTGATGAGCAATAAACCACCAAGCAAAAAACCTAAGCCTTTGAGCAAGTTCTCCGTCTTACGTCTTACGCTTTAAGCCAAGTTACTGGTCTCATGGCTCCAACGCTGTGCCGCATTGAGATCTCGGGTTACGTCTTCATAGTGCAGCCCAAGCAATTCGCAGTAATTTTGCACGCCCTGCCAATCGGCTTTTTCAAAGCACTCTTCAAGATTCAGCAGTTCGCCAAAAGGCCCCAAACGCTTGTTGAGCGCTTCTTTTACTGATTCAGTCAGCGGCAACTGTTCAACAATAACGTCGAGTGAAATATCAAGCAGAGCATCCAGCACAGAGAACAAACCAATCAAAA
Organism: Vibrio sp.; assembly: GCF_047973365.1. Lineage (GTDB taxonomy): Bacteria > Pseudomonadota > Gammaproteobacteria > Enterobacterales > Vibrionaceae > Vibrio. The sequence continues at coordinate 7,725 of NZ_JBKEBW010000147.1, forward strand.
ATGCCTGATCTTTATGTTCCAAGAACGGACGTCGAATCGCCATTAACTGGCAGAATTGCGCACGCTGCAAAGAGAGGTTATACAGCTCTTTCGCTTTATGAGTCGAGATATACGAGGCAACGGCAAGTGAAACGAAGATCTTGAGTTTGTCCTGCCCCAGATAAACCAACGCCTGACGAAACGAAGAGATCGGCACTTCTAAGCGTTCCGTCATACTGTTCACAAAACGCAGCAATTTATAAGAAAGCGCCACATCTTTCGCCACCAATTGTTCTACCCGCTCAAAGTTTACCTGCTCTTTGCTCACCTCTTGGAAAAGCTGCATGGCAATGACATGTTTAGGGCTCACATAGCGCTGTTTGATGATTTCCGGTTTACTGAAGAAATAACCCTGAAAGAAACGAAAGCCCGCATCACGAGCGGAGCGAAACTCCTGCTCGGTTTCCACTCTTTCAGCCAGGTAGCGTTTACGGCTCCCCTTGGCAAGCTGCTTTTTCACCATGCTACAGGCCGCATCAATCCCCATCGCCATAATATCAAGCTTGATAATATGCACGTAAGGTAGAAATCGTTCCCATTCAGATGAATAGACAAAGTCATCCAACGCAATAAGATAACCCTTGCCGTGCAACTCCATAATCGCTTCCAGCAGTTCGTCGGTTGGCTGACAGGTCTCTAAAACCTCAATCACGATTTTTTGTTTCGGCAGGGTCAGCGGTAATCGGCGGATAAGGGTGTTGTAGGGAAAGTTAATGAAACAACGAGAATGATCTATCGCTGGGTTGGTGCCAATCGAGAGAAAGTTCTCAACAATAAGACGATAAGTAGCACGGTCAGCATCAACATGCTGAGGAAAACTGTTCTGCTCGCCATCACGAAACAGCAACTCATACCCTAGGGTATGTCGCTTCGCATTCAGGATCGGCTGCCGTGCTACATAAGTGGTGTACATATAACCTTCAAAAATACTGTTTAACTGCTCAATATTCGCTCGCCAAAGGGACAATAAAAATAACATCAATCTCCCTAAAAGCAAGTGGGTGAATCCATTGCAATTCCGTTTAACTTCCTTATCCTTAACCTTCAATTTGAGAACAACGAGCCTTCTAGCACGTAAATTATGAGCCCAATAAATACAAGCTGTCACTCTTATACTCAAGAGTCAAATTTTTCCCATCGTATCGACAATGAAATCAAAACATTGTGGGAACAGCGACAAGAAGGTTTTCTACCATCTTTTGATAAACAACCACTTTTTTGGTGCAAGATAACTTCCCCACGACACAGCAAAGCGATTGTTGTTGTTAATGGCAGAATTGAATCTTGCTGGAAATACCAGGAACTGTTTTACGATTTATTCCAGCAAGGCTACGACATTTATTCTTTTGACCATCGCGGGCAAGGTTTGTCAGCGCGTTTAATTGACAACAAACAGATGGGGCATGTGGCAGAATTTGAGAATTATCTTATCGATATGCATGATCTGATTGAACATTTTGACCTCAGCCGTTATCAACACCGTTTCTTAATTGCCCACTCGATGGGCGGCGCGGTAAGTGCTCGCTATTTGCAAACTCACCCAAAGCACCCTTTTGATGCGGTGGCGTTTAGCGCCCCGATGTTCGGTATTAATCTGCCATGGCAGATCCGCCCAATTGCCATTACGCTCACTCAGCTTCTCTCCGCGACCGCCAGCAAACCAACCTATGCCCCCGGTTACCGTGATTACTATGCCAAACCGTTTGCAGATAACCCACTGACGCAATGTGCCGTGCGCTATCGCTGGTTCAGAGAGCTATATGAACAAAAACCTGAACTGAAACTGGGTGGCCCTAGCACGCACTGGGTATGGCAAAGCTTGATGGCGGCTAAGCAATGTATTCAACTGACAAGACAAATCACCATTCCAACACTGGTGCTGCAAGGCAGCAAAGACACCGTGGTGAGTAATGCGGCGCAGATAAAGTTTATCACCCGCCTTGCCAGAACCAATCCCAACAGCAAGCTGTTAATGATCGACAATGCAAAACACGAGATTTTGTTTGAGAAAGATGAGTTTCGTAATCAGGCACTGGATGCAGTGCTGAAACACTTTTCAGGAATCTAATCACCACGAGCACAAGAGCGAGATCCCGGATAAATACTGCGTATTTTCCGGGATGACGGCCGAGTAATTCTGGCCTTCCGGCGTCATGCCTGCCTTCCTTCGTATTTTCTGGGATGACGAGGCGTTCGGTTTTCTTGGACAACAAATATGAAAGGTTCAAGAAGTAAATAGGGAAATGACGAATTGAAAGGTTTTCCCTCTTTTTCCTTCTTTTTTTGGCATACACTTAAGACCAATAAACAGATCCTCAATAAACAAATTCCAATCAACAAACCATAGATATCAACATCTGACGTAGTGAAGAGAGCAACATGAGCGTAGTAAGTAACGAAAACCCAATCAAAATCGTAGCTTCGGATCTGGATGGTACCCTGCTGGCACCGGATCACAAGCTCAGTGCTTTCTCGAAGAAAACGCTAAAAGAGCTGCATGCAAAAGGCTTCACTTTTATTTTCGCCACTGGTCGTCACCATGTTGATGTGGCTGGTATTCGTGAAATCGCTGGGATTCCGGCGTATATGATCACCTCTAACGGCGCGCGCGTGCATGACCAAAACGATGCGCAGATGTACAGCAAAAACGTTCCGCGAGAGCTGGTTCAGGCGATTGTTGATTTAGTCAAAGATGATAAGCGAATCGTAACTCATATCTACCGTAACGATAGCTGGCTGATGAGCCGTGAAGATGAATCGCTACGCGCTTACCACAACGAATCGGGCTTCCATTATCAACTGTTTGATATCAATAACGCGCCTAATGATGGTATCGCAAAAGTGTTCTTCACTAACGAAGATCACAACCATGAAATGTTGGTGGCGTACGAGAATCTGATCAACGAAAAATTTGCCGGTCAGGTAAACGTCGCATTTTCGACGCCTCACTGTCTGGAAGTGATGGGCGCAGGCGTTTCAAAAGGTGACGCCCTGAAAGCGGTGGCTGAATCTTTAAATCTGAATTTAGAAAACTGTATCGCATTTGGCGACGGCATGAACGATGTAGAAATGCTATCCATGGCTGGCAAAGGTCTGGTGATGGGCACCGCTCATGAAAAAGTGATGAAAGCACTGCCAGAAATCGAAGTCATCGGCAGCCATGCGGATGATGCCGTTGCGCACTACTTGCACCAACACCTGTTCTAACTTGCAAAGCTTTCGCTAACCGAAGCTTTCTGCAACTGTAACACCATTTTTAAAGAGTCCCCCTACTCTTTAATCAGGCAGCCATCGCTGCCTGTTTTTTTTGCCCGCAATTGTCTTATAAACTGAGATAGCCTTATAGACTGAGCTTATTTTATAAACTGAGATAGCTGTTCAATTTGACTGATTTCGAGATCAGGAAGGATTTTTACCTTAGGAGTTGCACGTAAGCTGAGACCGCGATCGTTATACCAACAGGCTTGAAAACCGTGCTTTTTCGCCCCCATGACATCTTTTATCGGATGATCACCCACGTGCAAAATCGATGTTGCCGGCAGCGCTAAAAACTGTTGTGCGCGCAGAAACATATCCGGATACGGTTTCGCGTGTCCATCGGGCCCTGCCCGCAGGATCAACTGGAAATACGGCGCCAAACCGATTTTTTCAGGGTCGACATTACCATTGGTGATCGCCACCAAAGGCATTTTTGCCGCCAGATGTCGCAAAACTTGGTGCGTTATATCAGGCACATCCACCAAATTGCGTAAACGATGCACTTGCTGCATCGCGTCCGTGGCGGCAATTTTCGCCTGTTGTTCGCCATAACCTAACTGCATCAAACCGTGACGAATCTGTTCAAAACGCCACAAGCTCACATCATGCAGTAGCCAAGGGTCGTGCTTCGCCAACTGGTTTTTAAGTGCCTTCCACCAAGCGAGCGGCTGACTTGCCGTCACAGGATGATGTTCAAACAACCAAAGCGCGATCTGCTGTTCCACATGGCGTATAACGGGGCGATTGTCATAGAGAGTGTCATCCAAATCAAATGACATCGCATGAATGGGTGAAAGACCGCGATAAATCTGCATCATTCACTCCTTATCTTTATTTTGCTTGCGCTTGTGGGCTCTTGGATGAGCTTGGTCATACACTTGGGCTAAATGCTGGAAATCCAGGTGAGTATAAATTTGCGTGGTTGAGATATTTTCGTGCCCTAATAGCTCTTGTACCGCTCTGAGGTTATTACTCGATTCCAGCATATGAGTGGCAAAAGAGTGACGCAGTTTATGCGGACTAATGTGGCTCGGTACGGCTTGTTTCTGTCCCCACTCCGCCATGCGCTTTTGCACATTACGATGAGAAATACGTACCCCAAGCTTGGAGACAAACAGCCCGCTTTCATCGGCATTGGCTAACTGAGCACGAATTTTCAGCCAATTGTTGAGCCACTCTTTCGCCATCCCGGAGAACGGCGCTACGCGCTGTTTGTTGCCTTTACCGACCACACGAATTTCACCGGCGCTGAAGTTGACGTCTTTGACATTGATGGAAACCAGCTCCGCCAGACGCAAGCCAGAACCATACATCAGTTCCATTATCGCACGATCACGAATCGAGAGCGGGTCATCGCCGTTCATTTCCAGCAACTGCGCCATTTCATCCACATCGAGGTTTTTCGGCAGAGGACGTTTTTTACGCGGTGCCGACACCCCTTTAGCCGGGTTGGCACTCATTTCGCCGCGTAAGATCAGGAAATCAAAAAAGCTGCGTAGCGAAGAAAGACGAGTGGCTATGCTGCTCTCTTTCATGCCTGAACGCATACCTTTACTGGCGAGCTGACGCACCCAGCCTGCGTCTACGTTGACCCAACCGTCAACTCCCATAGACATCAGATACAAGCCCATGGTTTCTAACTGTTGCTTGTAATTGCGCTGGGTATAAAGGCTCAAGCCTTTTTCACTGCGCAAGTACTCATAGAAGCGTGCTAATGGCTCAGCAAAGCTCGTAGCTAACTGAGGGTTCGTTGCCAAATGAGCGCTAGTGGCCAAATGAAGAGTTGATTTGCTCATGGGACTCCCGTTGCCAAGGTAAGGTGTCGATCAGATGAGAAACAACCAAAGCAAGATGACGCAGAAACAAGGTATCCATTGATGGTTGAAAATGGCCACCATCTTCACTGGCAAACGCCAAGATCCCCAAAGGAATATTGCGTTTGATTAAAGGCAAAATCACGTAAGAGCCAAGCTCAGGAGCAAATAGCTGCTCGCCAAAAAGTAAGTGCCGGTCAGCTTTTCTCAGCCGACCAAGGTACGCGTTCTTGCCATTAAAATGGTTGGTCGCAAAACGGCTCCACTGCTCTTTGCTCAGGCCGTAATGAGGATGCTGATTATTCAGCAGACGCACATAACCAATCAGGTTCAAGCTACGCGCCTTTTCTTCAATCATGGCACAAACATCAGCAAAGCATTCACATTTTAATATCTGCTCTTGCAAGTCCATGAACTCGTGAAAAGTACGGTCATTGTTCGCCGCGAGTGACATCAGAGAAGTAATTTCTTCTTCTAAATCTTCAATTCGCTGACGTTGACGAGCCATCTGCACATGAACGAGAGAAACCGAGCCAGATTGCTGGCTCGGCAAAGATAAGCGATCCACCAATTCTGGGCGGTGCTTAAAGTAATCTGGGTTATCTTTTAGATACTCGGCAACCACTTCTGCGGTCAGAGCATCGGCTTCCAGTTGTGACAAAACTATTTTTCCTTAAAGCTACTTTTTGCTTAAAACTTTTTTGCTTAAAGAGAAGGTTTTCCTTAAAGACAATGTTTTCTTTAAAGATAATGTTTTCTTTAAAGAGGAAAAAGACTAACAAGAAACCTGACCGTCGTAGACGTGAGTCGCAGGGCCTGTCATGTATAACGGATGACCTAAGCCTTTCCACTCGATTTCGAGACTACCGCCCGGCAGATGAACCACCACTTCGTCATCCAGCAAGCCTTGCACAATGCCGACAGCGACTGCTGCACACGCACCACTTCCGCATGCTTGGGTTTCGCCCGCACCGCGTTCATAGACGCGAAGCTTCACTTCTTCGCGGCTGACCACTTGCATAAAGCCAGCATTGACTCGCTCAGGGAAACGTTCGTGAGATTCCAGCAATGGCCCTAACGTTTCCACCGCTGCGGTGGAAATATCGTCAACCACAGTCACCACATGCGGGTTACCCATGCTCACGGCGCCACAAAACAGCGTTTGATCTTCAACGCGCATGATATAGGTTTTTTCCATCTGCTTGGCGCGGAATGGGATCTTGCTCGGTTCGAACTCAGGCACACCCATGTTGACCGTAATTTCATCGCCATCAGCAACATTGAGGATCATTTTGCCCTTTTTGGTGCTGACACTGATGCTGTATTTGTTGGTTAAACCTTTCATACGCACAAAGCGAGCAAAACAGCGCGCACCATTGCCGCACTGCTCGACTTCACTGCCATCAGCATTAAAAATCCGGTAGTGAAAATCCGTTTCTGGATCATAAGGAGCCTCAACCACCAACAGTTGGTCAAAACCCACTCCGGTATGACGATCCGCCAAACGGCGGATCAAGTCTGGAGAGAAATAGGTGTTTTGAGTAATGCAATCCACAACCATGAAGTCATTACCCAAACCATGCATTTTAGAAAAGTGGAAGTGCATAATAGGTCACTTTACTCCGGCAAAATATTTTCTAGCGCCCATAGGCTACTGAGTTCTTCACGCTTACGCACAAGGTGAACCTTATCGCCATCAACCATCACTTCCGCCGCTCGGGCACGAGTGTTGTAGTTTGATGACATGGTAAAGCCATAAGCCCCCGCAGAACGCACTGCCAGAAGATCACCCGCTTGCAATACCAAAGAACGGTCTTTACCTAGGAAGTCGCCAGTTTCACAAACTGGGCCAACTAAATCGTAAGTTGTTGGCTCACCTTGGCGCGGAACCAGCGGAATGATGTCTTGCCAAGCTTGGTAAAGCGCAGGACGAATCAAATCGTTCATGGCCGCATCAATAATGGCGAAGTTCTTGTGCTCTGTGTGTTTCAGGAATTCAACTTTGGTCAACAGTACACCGGCGTTGGCGGCAATGGCTCGACCCGGTTCAAAAATCAGCTCTAAGTCTTGATGATTCGCTAAGCGAGATAACAATGCTTTCGCGTAGTCAGAAGGCTGTGGTGGCAGCTCATCGCGATAGATCACACCTAAGCCACCGCCCACATCGAGGTGCTTAATCTTGATACCCGCTGCGGTTAATTCATCGATTAACGCGAGCAAACGGTCAGTCGCATCAATAAAAGGTTCCAACGCCGTTAGCTGAGAGCCGATATGGCAGTCGATACCGCAAACCGTTAGGTGGTCTAATTGTTGCGCCAGACGATACGCTTGCGCTGCTCGGTCAAACGCGATACCAAATTTGTTGTCACGTAAGCCTGTTGAAATATAAGGGTGAGTTTTTGCGTCCACATCAGGGTTAATGCGCAGTGAAATCGGCGCCTTGACACCCAGTTCACCCGCCACCTTGTTTAAGCGCTCAAGTTCAGGCTCTGA
>NZ_JBKEBW010000104.1:0-39893 GCF_047973365.1 Vibrio sp.
AATTTCCCAACGCCGTGTTGGTGGATAAAACACCACGCCGTCGAGCCGGGCACGCCAGTTTATTGGTTAAGCGATGACATTCCAGAAAATGCGCTGCAAATCATGGATACAGACATCGATGCAGGGTTCTATCATCGTATTGCAAAAGCGTATCCGTCACTGGTTGCCGATGGAAAAATAAACCTAGCTGACATTCTCGGGCGCTATGTTCGTGTCGCTGATGGTGTGGATTATCTGGTGAATAGTACGCATGAAGATGCGATACGGAATATTACGGGTGGAATACCGGGTATACAGCATAAGAATTACAGTGTAAGTACAGGCGCATTTAGTCGTGAAGAATCAGGCGCACCTAACACAACATTGCAAGATTCTGCAACTGGCGGCAGCGGGGTGTACGGACATACGTTTAATGCTAGTCGAGTCGTCCCAACCGCATCACAAAATCAGCCAAAATCAACCATGGCAAACATCATCATCTTTATTTAATAAGAGGAAATATTCATGTCTCAACAACAATATTGGCTCTTTGATAAAGAGACGTTAATCATCAATCAAGTAGCGTTAATCGCAAAACAACGTGCAGGACAATATCAAATCCCACGGTACGGACTGATGAGCAAGCCACTTGAAGAAAAAGACGGCTATCAAGTGTGCGCCGTGCTCGATGAAAATGGATGCGCCATTGATAGCGAATACGTTGAAGACCATCGTGATAAAACCATCTACAACACACAAGACTGCACGCAATCAAAAACCGTTGAAAAGTTAGGTGCGGTAGAAGATGGTTGGACATTATCAAAGCCTGAAAACGCGATGCAAAAATGGCTAGATGTTCAGTGGGTTGATGATGAAGAAAAAATCGCACAATACAACGCCAAAACCGGCAAAGTAATTCGCGATAACGCAGTCAGCGACGACCTGAACGCTCTCGATGTCGGTTGGGATGTAGTGAATGATGCAGCCGATGTTCGCCGAGTTATCAACGATGCAGAAACCATCGGCGCACAAGAAACCGACACAACGCAGTTTCGACTTGCAGACAACTCATGGCGCGAAACGTCACTAGCAGAACTGCGTCAAGTGCTAACCATCTTCATTGCCCGCAAGCGTAGCATTTGGGAGCAATTCGCAACGTGGGATGCAACAGACAAGCTAGAAGCGTTTAAGCCGGAGTATTAGCCATGAAAACAACTCTAATCCTATGCACAGCCCTCACACTATCGGCATGCTCTAGCGTCTCGATTAAAGATGGTGAGCAAGATGCGATTGTTGGCAACGATCGCACACAAGGTGGCTGTCATGTTGCCGTTGATAAACACTTTCAAGGCACGGTGACGTATAAATCAACACGTTGCAGTGTTGTGATTGAAAGCGATTCAACGTAAACCCCGACACAAACTCATTTCTAACCGCTGTTTCCAGTTCTGGGCAGCGGTTTTTTATACCTAAATTTTACACCAAGCCTAACCGACAGGTGACTACATGACTAAACGAGCTCCAATTGTCGTTTATGAATATCCGATCTTAAAACCATTTCGACACAACGGTCGTTGGTGGTACCCGATCGATAAAACGATAAAACTTGCGCCACGCCAAACGCCGTTTTTATTGCGTTCTGGAAAAATTGGCCAGCGCAAACAACAGGTTGAAACGACTAATACTGCAGCGGTAAAGGTCGCGGTTTCAACTCAAGCCCCATCTAAATCGAAAGAGGTGAAGAATGGCTGAATTAACACCAATTAATGATTTCGTGCTTAATGGCGCGGAAGTGGACACCATTGAGCCGCCACCGTCGATGGGGCCATTAGCCGATCAGATCGTTTGTATAGTCGGTACTGCGCCTGATCGTGATGATGCCGCTTTGCCGTTGAACGAACCAACCCGACTTTTTAACTACACCGCTGGCATGGCGATGTTAGATAGCGTTGGTGATCGCCAAGGTACGCTGCCATATCTTTATCGTTACTTATACGAAAAGGTGAATTGCCCGATCTATGTGATTGTGGTGGAAGAAGGCGCTGATGAAAATGAAACTGAAGCCAACGTGATTGGTGATGTGGATGCAGCTACTGGCGCGTTAACTGGGATTAAAGCCATTAAAGGTTGCCCTGAAACACCAACTGTGATCGGTGCACCTGGCTTTACTTCGGTATCGATTGGTCAAGCGCTTGCTGGCATTGGTCGTGATATTCGCTCTCGCCCTGTACTAGATGGCCCAAATACCAACGATATGGAAGCGGCGGAGTTTGCTTCTTCATTCGGCAGCGAAGGTTCTGGTGAAGATAAGCTGACCATTATCGACCCGTGGTTTGTGACTAAGTATGACGGGCTTGAAGTGACGCTACCTGCTTCTATTGCCATGATTGCGGCTATGGCTTCGGTTGAAGGCTATGAATCACCACAAAACCAAGGTGTGAGTTGCTTATATACGTCTCGCAATGTGAGTTACAAAATCAACGATGCGACCACGCAAGCCAACTTCTTAAACAAGTATGGTGTGGCGACCATTGCACACACTCGCATGGGTGGTTATTCGATCATTGGTAACCGTACCAATACGGGGCGTTTTATCTCGCATGTTGGCCTTGAGGATTTACTGGCTCGTAAGCTTGAAGAAACCTCACAGCCTTACATGGGCGAAAACTTAACCGAAGATTTCATGAATCAAGTGGTTGAGAGTTTGAACTTGTGGGGGCAATCATTGGTTGCAGAAGACGTGATCCCGAGCTTTAACGCGTACCTTCACCCAGATAAAAACAACCTGGAGAATTACAAGTCCGGTCGTTGGTATTTGTGCGTGGATTATGGCCGTTACAGCCCGAACGAGCACATGGTTTACGAGCTGTCGGTTAACGATGGCATGATTGAAGCTTGGTTGGAGGAGACCGTCAATGGCTAAACGAATTCGACTACGACTCTCCGCATTGGTACAGGGTTTACCTTTGGCTAATGAAATTGTGGAATTTACTCCACCGGAAGTAAACGCAAAAACCGACACTAACGAAGGGCAGTTTGTGGCCTCTGAAGATATTGTGGGTTATGAAGCGCTAACTTGGAGCATGAAGGTTCAATGTGAGCGTTTCATGCTGATGCCGTTGCTTGGTAAATTCATTGCTCAAGATGCGCTGGTTAATGTGACCGAGCGTGGTAAAAACCAAGATGGTGTTTCGTACGTGGTGAACTACACCATGGGTGGGCCGATTAAATCGATTAAACAAGATACCGTGAAAATGGGTGAAAAGCCTGTATGTACGATTGAAGGTACGGCGAAAGCGTTCAAAGAAATCGACAACGGTATCCTGAACTACGACATCGATACTCGCACGGGTAAAACCATTATTGGTGGGTTTGATCAGACCGATATGTAACCCTGCTTTATCGCTTAAACGCTCTTACTTCTTATGAGGTAAGGGCGTTTTTTATGCCTGAATTTTGAATATTGGAAAACAAGATGAATAAGATTTGTAAGTTACCGTTTTTTAAACGTGGCGAAAGTGATGAAATGATCATTAATACGATTTCAGTGGCGGCATATCGCACGCTACCGCATGTTCATTTACATGAGCTTTCCGCTAAGCAAGCTTTTCAGCAACGTAAGGCGCTTATTAAAAATTGTACGGACATTACGGAAGATGAATTCAATCGCCTTTCGACACCGGATTTTAACACTCTCGCAGAAGATGCAATGACGTTTGTATCCATGCCTTCCGATGAACTGAAAGGCTTACCATTGGAAGTGAAAGATTGGACGTTTGATTTGTTGTTTCCATTTACTAACGAACTGGGCGACACCATTGCAACGATTAGCTTCAAGGTGCCGAATGTGGCGGCTTCTGAAATGTTGGCGGCAATTACTGATGACCAAGAACGTGAAGATTACATGTTCAAAGTGGTATGTGGCCTAGAAACCAAAGATTTAGAGCTGCTTTCAATCAATGATTACCTAACGTTAAAGCCGAGAGTTGGCGATTTTTTTCTACAGTCGGGGGATTACTTTCGCCCGATGACGTTCAAAGCCTAATCGATTTAATTCCCATGCACCGTAACACTTCTGAAGATGAGATCCGTAAGTGGCCTCAAGATGCGGCGGTGCGTCGGTACCAAATGATTTTGGATAAACTTGGAGTGAAAAGGCGATGAGTCAAAATGAGAAGATTGTCTTTTCACTGGAGACGGTGACCAAAGGCACGAAAGATATTCTTTCAACCACTTCTGCCACTGAGCGGTTGAACAAATCTTTACAAGAGCAAGGGGCAACGGTTAAGTCTCTAAATCAACAACTTGCACAAGTGAAGGGGTTTGAGTCAGCCAAAGTTCGAGCGAAAAAGTTATCACAGCAGCTTGATACGACTAAGCAGAAATTTGAGCAGTTAGGTATTGAGCTGAATGCTCAGAAAAAGAATACAGCAGCTTTACGTGTTGAGTACCGAAAAGCCGATCAAGAAGTTAAAGCACTCAACAAGCAAATGCAGTCGACAGGCCGTGAAGGTTCGGCTGGGCTTAAAGCTAAGTTGGCCGAAGCTGAAGCAAAAATGAACTCACTGAATGGTGAGATTCTTGAAAGCAAGCAGCGTCAAAATGAATTGGGTGTCGCTTATCGTAAAACGGGAAAATCGGTTGATTCGTTAACTGAGAAGCAGATGAAGCATCGTCGCACTATGGTTGATGTGAAACGTTCGCTTCGTGAGGCTGGCTTCAATACTCGCAATTTAAGTAGTGAGCAAAAGCGTTTAGAGAATCAAACTGATCAAACTAGCGCCTCTATTGCGAAACAAAATGCACGATTGAAAGAGATGAATTCAATTCAATCACGCATTGATAACCGCAATGCCAAGTTGAGCGCAATTGGTGGACAGGCGACCAGTTTAGCAATGGCGGCGGCTCCGCTGGGTGGCGCAGCTTACATGGCAATGAAGAATGAAAGTTCTTTTGCTAGTGTAAGCAAAGTGGTGAATATGTCGCCCGAGCAAGCCTCTGCTTTGAAATCTTGGTCATTGAAGCAATCAACTCAAACGCCAATGACAGCTGCAGAGATCAATGCCATGTTAGCGGCAGGTGGTCAAAGTGGTATTTCAGACATTAATCAGCTTAAAGCCTATGTGCAAGATGCGGCTAAAATGGGCGTGGCATTTGATGTTGATGCTCAGACTGCAGGTGAAACACTGGCAACCTTCAAAGCATCGATGGGGTTAGATCAGCAAGGGGCGATGAATTTAGCCGGCTTGGCTAACCTGCTTTCAAATAACACCAATTCGAAAGCGGCAGATATTGCTGATGTCATGGCTCGTCAAGGTGCAACAGCGCAAGGTTCTGGTTTTAAAATCAATGAAGCGACCGCGCTTTCTTCTGCATTGCTTTCAACAGGCATGGGGCGTGAACGTGCTGCTACGGCAATGAAAAATATATCCGGGCGGTTAACGCTTGGATCTGCTGCAAGTAAAACACAACAAAATGCATTGGCTGAAATTGGTTTTAATGCTGATGGACTTGCCGCCAGTATGCAACGTGATGCCTCTGGTTCTTTAATTAACGTGTTAAACGCGATTAAAAAAGCCCCGCTTGAAAAGCAAAGTGCTCTGATTACTCAGATCTTCGGTGAAGAGGTGAAAGGAGCGGTTGCTGCGTTAGCGGGTAACACTGAAAACTACGCCAAAGCATTGGAATTGGCAAACCGTGGTCAAAAAGCCAATATCGATTCTCTTAATCAAGAGTATCAAACCCGAATTAACACCTCTGAAAATGGCGTTGAGTTATTTACCAATAAATTAAGCCGGCTGGGGATTGTTTTTGGTGATGCGCTGTTGCCTGCTTTGAATTCAGCATTAGTGCCACTAGGTGCAATTGTTGATGGTGTGGCTGACTTTGCCGAAGAAAATAAAAGTTTAACTGCTGTGCTTGGCATTGGTGCAGCTGCTTTTATTGGCATTAAAGGAGCGATACTCGCTGGCAAGGCGGCGTCACTGATTTTTGGTAATACGATGGATAAGACTCGCCTTTATCGTAAAGGCTTAAATCGTGAAACCAAAGAAAGCGGCAATATTGCGGCTTATACGGCTAAGCAGTGGAGCAAACTGAATGCGGTTATGAGTCAAAGTCGCGGCGGCCGAAGTGGTGGCTCTGGTTATGGCGGCAGTTCCGGTGGCCGTCGTTCGAGTCGAACCCGTGGTGGCCTTGGTGCGCGTGTACGCTCTGGCTTTTCACGTATGCGTGGATCTCGTGGTTTGAAAACGGGATTAATGAGTCTTGTTGGCGGTGGTATTGCGATGGCGCCAATGCCGTCACTTGCTGCCGATGCTATTGATATTGGCGGTGACATTGCCATGAATGCCGGAAAGGTGGGGTTAGCGAAAGTGCTACGTCCGCTCGGTATGGCAATGAATGCGGTGGGTATTGCTGATGGCATGCAGGCTGGAAACATGACTCAAGTGGGTTCGAATGTTGGCGGCTTAGGTGGTTCATTGGCTGGGGCTGCTGCAGGTGCGGCGGTGGGTTCTGTAGTTCCTATTGTGGGTACGGCGATTGGCGGAATTATTGGCTCTGTGCTTGGTGGTATGGGCGGTGAAGCATTAGGAGGTTGGTTTGGCAACAAGCTTGATTCTCCCGATGTAGTTGCTGAAAAAATCGCTAAGGCTCAAGAGGCGAAAGAGTCTAAACCTCAATCGGTGACGTTTTCTCCTCAGATCAATATTACGGCTGCACCTGGTCAAAATACGGAAGACATTGGTAAGCATGCGGTTAACCAAATGAATGATCAGTTTGCCTATTTGATGGGCGGCAATACGATGACTACTCAGTTTAGTTATGCGGGAATCGACCGTAGTTAGATTGACTTTTTATTTATGAGAGAAGCGTATGAGACATTTGGCTATTGGCGATAAGGTGTTTGCGGTCAGCTCGGATACGCCTCTTACCTCGTTTGAGCGGCGCAGTTCTGGCTCATGGAATGAAGTTGGTCTAATTGGTTCAGCTCGATCTGAAAAGGTCGGGCGGCCTTTAGATTTCATCAATATTTCTTGTAAGTGGTTTCGTGATTCTGCATTTAATAATGTAGATGAACTACGAAAGATGATTGATAAGCCGCAGCAGGTGAGCGATGGGCAAGGGCGTAATTTTGGCCGTTGGACGATTAAATCCATTAGCGAAAAACGCTCTTACTTTACTAACGATGGTAAGGCGATGGTGACGAATTTAGATCTCGGCCTGCAGGAGTTTCGTGGTGAAAGTTGAAGCACAAGCTGGAGAGTTGATTTTAGACTTTCTATTTAAACAAACGGGGCAGGATGATGATTTACTCACTGCCTCTTTTTATGAATTGAATCCTCACGTTCGTGGGGATTTTTTTTTGGAAACGACTTTGGTTACGGTGCCAGTGCCTGTGGCGACCGATGACGTTAAAAAAGTCACCAAAGCGTGGGGATAGAGAATATGGCAAGAATTCGCTTAGTAGGAAAAAACAGTGATTTGATGATGGCGCGTTTAAAGTCATTCAATTTGGAAGATTCGGAAGGCGTTAAGGGTGATTCTTTAACGCTGGTGATCAGTTCTGATGATGTGAGCGGTTTACCGCCAAAAGGTGAAAGATACCAGGTGTATTTGGGGAATGTGGAGCGCGGTCAGTTTGCTATTTCTCAGCGTAAGTTTTCGGTGTACCCGAAAGAGATCACGCTTGTGTTAACCGTGGCGCCATTTTCTGTGTTGGATAAATCGTTTCGTGAGCGCAAGTCCTCAAGTTGGGAAAAATGTTCTATCGATCAGGTTGTGAAAGAAGCGACCCCCTCTGGCTTTGATGTTTTTGTGCATCCTGCATTACAAAATATTGTAATCGAGCATGTGGATCGCACGGAAGAAAGTACCTCTGCTTTTTTGAACCGATTGGCGAAAGATTACGATGCGGTGGCAAAGCCTGTGGGTGAGCAGCAATATGTATTTTTGCCAAAAGGCCAAGCCAAAGCGCCTAATGGTGAGGAAATTGAAACCATTACCTTGTCACTTCCTACAGATAATAATCCTAACTCTGGCTCGTTTGTGAATGTGTCGGGTTCGCTGGATGGGCGAAATGAGTTTAGTGGGGTTAAGGCGTTTTATGTTTCGACTGATGATGGCTCTCGTCAAGAAGTCACAAAAGGTACAGCACCATTCAAGCTATTGGCGAAAGATAAAAACTCAAAACAAGAAGCCATTCAAGCGTGTGCAGCTGAGCTGAGAAAGATTGAACGAGAGGGCCGCAAGATCTCAATTGATGCTCCCGTTAACCCAAGTGCATTCGCTGAAGGTGTGGTGATTTTAGATGCGTCGTTCGATGAGACGATTCGTGGTAAATACAGCCTTGATCGGGTGAGTTTTTCTGGCGAAGGGTTGCAGGCAAGCCGAATGAGTGCAGCGGCAACATTGGTAATGGAGTAACTATGACGTCTATTCGTATGAATCAGAATGTGTTTTTTAATTCAACGGTGACCGTGCGTATGTCGGAGGCGCAGATCCGTAAGCATATTAATGACCGCCGTGTGTCTGAATTGAAAGATGAGCGCAGTTCTTTGTATTTGCGCTTTAATGCGGCCAGAACTGGGGGAACTTGGTGGTTGCGTATGTATGAAAAGGGGATGGAATCTAAAATTCGGATTGGGCGCTATCCTACCACGCAAGCAAAAGATGTTTTGAAGTTGGCTAGCGCTGCTACGGTGAAAATCAAGGAAGGTGAGGTGGTTGAATGCCATCGCTTTGATACGGTTGATCAGTTGATTGATTGGCATGTTAAGCGGGAATGTTTGAAGAAGCTTTCTAGCCGTGAGCGTTTGAATAACTTGAAGAGTATGGCTGAGCGTCATTTGATTGGAATGTTTCATTGTTTGCCGTTGATGCAATTGGACCACGACAAGATTGATGATGTGCTGATCAAGCCGATGTTTGCTGATGGGTATTCTGTGGCGTATGTGCGTGCCTTATTTAATGTGTTGAAAACAGCGTGTCGAACGGCGTTGAAGTTGAAATACATTACTGTGAATCCGTTGGCTGATGTTCAGTTTAAGCATTTCTTTCATGAGAATTATTCTCTGACTAAGGCGCAGTTAAAAGGCTGTCGATTAAGTGCGGATCAGTTGCCTGATGTGCTTGGTGTTGTGAAGGGAGCTGCGTGGCCTGCACGTATGTTGGTATTAATGATGTTGGGGCATGGTAGCCGTATTGGTGAGACTCGCCGTACTAAATGGAGTGACATTAGTTTTGTGATGAAGCGCTGGACGATTCCAAAAGATGAAGCGAAAAATGACAATGAGATGGTGTACCCACTGTCGGATTGGATGATTGAGCATTTGCGTTCTTATCAAGCGTGGCAAGTTGAGTCAGGCTATTGCGGTGAGTATTTGTTTCCGATTTCTGTTAAGTCGAAAAGCCCGGTGTATGCATCTTTGGCTAGTCAGTGGGTGAGGTTAATTTCAAAGGGTAAGTGGTCTGCGCATGATTTGCGTAAGCGTGCCCGTTCTATTTGGCAGGATATTGGGGTTGATTACATTGTGTGTGAATCATTGCTCAATCATGCCAGGGGAAGTCTAGATCAAGTTTATATCCATACTCACATGGAAATTCAGAAGAAAGAGGCGATTAACGCTTACCATGAATGGCTAAAAAAGCACTGGTGAACCGCCCGTAGACCGCCCTCAATGTTTTATCTCGATCCTTTCTAGCTCTTATCAGATCAACTTCTAACCATCATTTCAAAATAAATCAAAGCGGATGATTTTAGGTATGCAAAATTTAGCAAAAAACCAGCCGATCGACGCACGTTTGTCGGCTGTAGCGAGGCTGTTGCCTCATCAAGTGAACTATGTGCGATTAAGCAAAACACAGCTGAGAGTGTTGCAATCGATCAATATAGGGGAGCAAGTGACAGCGGTTGAGATAGCCAACCGCTGTGGAGTTTCGACTTCGTTTGCGAGTACGTTGCTTAAAAACCTTAAAGAAAAAGGGTATTTGAGACGTAAGGTATTGACGCATGAATCTGGCGGGGTAGAGTTCGGGTATTTGGTTTTGTGAGGACATTAAGAGTGCAAAAAAATAAATGGTTATTGGGTTTTACTGGTTTTATTTTGATTTTGCCTATTATTGGTTATGTTTGGAAATTTTATGGGCCACTATCTGAAGTTGAGAATGATTGGGCATCTTTTGCAGCATACATGAGTGGCCTTTATACACCGATTTTGACATTTGGTACGTTGTGGGTTTTGTTCAACCAATTTCAGCTGCAAAAGCAAATGCATCAAGACCAAATAAATTACCAGAAAGATATTGAGAATCAAAAGGCGATAGAGTCACGAGGGGAAATATTGTCAAACACAGCACAAAGATTTCTGAATGAAATGTGTTATCGGTATGATAAATACTATAGTGAAAATTCCTCCCCAGGATATCAAAACTTTCTTCAAGATCTAGCAGCAGATATACACAAAGTGAATGATCATTTGAACATGTTTAAAGCAGGGATGCTTGGGCTGTTAGATATACTAGAGCAATTGAAAGATGATAAATATCACCATTTGTATAATGAGATTATTCTATGCTCTAAATCAAAACTTCCCATTTCGTTCTTGTCTACTGCTGAGGATTTGATAAAAGAGTCAGTGAAAACCTTAAAGTATAAGCATTTTGAACCGGTACTTAGAGGGTTTGCTATTGAGGTGAGTAATATTAAATTTGATAGAAAGGCAAAATAGGTTCTTTCTGAGGCTTTAGACCTACAAACGAGGGCGACCCACGCGCTGTAAAAATTTTTCGGTCGCCTTAGTCACCACCACCAAGGTCATTCCATCTCTCTCTTTCTCGGATACTTCTCTTTTCGTGACGCGTAACGAACGCAATGCAGTGCATATCGTTATGCGAACTATGAACGACGGTAAAATTGAACTTTTCATTTTATGAGTCCGTTTATTCTTTCAATTTCATAATATTTCTTTAAAATGACCAATCTTGCCTATCTGTACAAAATTAATGAGTACCAAAATGAGTGCCAATTTTAAGGTGATAAGCAATAAAGAATTCGTAACTCATTGATTGTAAAGTGAGTTTAAATTTATCAAGTGCTACTGGGTATGTTGCATGTGAGTTAGATACTGAAGGTTACTTGAATATAAAGGTTGTTGCATAAAATAGAGCCACTCATATGAGTGGCTCAAATCAGTAAAGTTAGAGCAATACTGATATCAGGGGTAAGGGTTAACCTTAGTTTTTAGGCAAAATGCTCTCTACGTCGCTATGAGGACGAGGGATAACGTGAATGCTAACAAGCTCACCAACAGCTTTTGCTGCAACAGCACCTGCTTCAGTTGCTGCTTTTACTGCGCCAACATCGCCACGAACCATAACAGTAACTAAGCCGCTACCAACTTGTTCACGACCAACAAGCTCTACATTCGCAGCTTTAACCATTGCATCGGCAGCTTCGATTGCGCCAACAAGACCTTTAGTCTCGATCATTCCTAGTGCATTTAAAGACATATCATACTCACTTATTTAATTTGTCTATGTTCAGACATATTCTTCAGTTCATTGATGATCATTTTAGTGATCATTTCCACGTTTACGGATTCTTGATGTAATGCAACATCTGTTTTAGGCGTTGCATCTGTACAATGGTTATACGACAGAGTTCCTGTATCATAAGCAATGCGACGAATGTCCATTAGGTGCATCGGTGTCACATTGTCTGATGTTGAACTTCCACCCACCGCACCACAACCTAGGGTAAAAGATGGGAATAGGTTGGTTGATAAACCCACTGCACCATGCGTTGATGGGGTGTTGACGAGCATGCGTGAAACCGGCTTTCTCAAACCAAAGGCACAAATCACGGCTTCATCTTTAGAGTGGATGGCGAACGAGTGACCGATACCGCCGTTGTGCAGAAGTTGAGTTGCGAGCTCACATGCTTCGTTCCAATCTTCAACTGTATAGTAACCCAATAACGCGGTTAATTTCTCTTTAGAGAATGGGTGCTTTGGACCAACGCCAGGCTCTTCACCAATCAACACGCGAGTACCCATTGGAATACTAATACCGACTAAATTGGCAATGTATTGCGCATCTCGTCCAACAATAGCAGGGTTCATTGAACCGTCTGGACGTTCCATAACGGTCTTCACTTTCTCAAGCTCAGCCCCTTGCAGGAAGTAACCGCCTTGGGCTTTTAGCGCTTCTCTTACCTGAGCATCAATCGCTCTATCTGTGATAATCGCTTGCTCTGAAGCACAAATTGTACCGTTGTCGAATGTCTTACTTGCCATGATTTTGCTCACAGCATCTTGAATATCAGCAGTACGTTCGATGTACACAGGAACGTTACCGGCACCCACACCGAGCGCAGGCGTACCAGAGCTGTATGCCGCCTTCACCATAGCCGGTCCACCCGTCGCTAGGATAAGGTCAACCCTACGCATTAACTCGCCACTGCCTTCAATGGTCGGAATGCTCATTACACTAACGAGGTTTTCACTCACACCACACGCGTTTAGAGTGCTACGAATGAGTGCAACGGTTTCGCCGATACACTTTTTCGCACTTGGGTGTGGAGTAAAAATGATGGCGTTGCCCGATTTTAAGGAAATTAGTGACTTATAAATCGTAGTCGACGTCGGGTTAGTTGAGGGTACAATGCCAGCGATGACACCAATAGGCACAGCCACTTCAATGATTTTTTTGTTCACGTCGTTATTGATAACGCCGATGGTTTTCATCTCTTTGATGGCGATGTGAAGTTTTTCACTGGCTAAGATATTTTTTGTGGTTTTGTCTTCAACCTTACCAAATCCGGTTTCTTCTACCGCAAGACGAGCGAGTGGGTTCGCTTGTGCTTGAGCGGCTTTGGCAATGGTTTCAACAATGGCATCAATACGCTCTTGACCAAGCTGAGCAAATTCTTGCTGTGCAGTACGAGCAGAAGTCACTAATGCTCGTGCTTCTTGGATCGACAATAGATCTTTATCTACCATTATTTTGCCTCATGATTATGCGTTTAAATTAATAATTTAAATTTATAAAATTATTAACCATAGCTATTTCATGGTTAACATAACCTTTCACTTAAGGGGAAGGTAAATATCTTTATTGGAATAATGATGCACAGGTCATGTTATTTTGATGAAATATTCTTCTTACCTGGTATCAATACTTCAGTTATAAATTTATTGCTATCTCTGCTTGTCCAATAATCAAGAACGTATCGTTCATAACACTCATTTTCTAATGAATAATCGTTTGATTCTGCCCACTTAGTTATCTTATCATAGGTTTGTTTAATCGTTTTATGGCTACCTATGTGATAACATCTAACCATAGATTGAGCTCCAATAAACATAGTGTTTTCAGGAGGGCAAGAAAATATGGCTTTCTGTAGAATACATGTTTTATTCACTCCAGAAATGCGTTCTTGATAAGAATTAAATTTAAGTATGATAGGACCTGCAATATGAGCCTTTAATTGCTCAACATATTCGGTAAATTCAATGTTTATGACAGTGCTCTGAATGTTTTCATCAAAGCTTTGTTTTAGAAATAAATAATCATTTCCTGGGAAAAATAGGACAGAGACGTTAGTGTCTTGGCTTTGTTGGACACTCTGCGCTTCTTGTATAAGATTGAACCAATCGTGGACTGAGCTATATCTTATTTCCCACTCTTTTTTCTCTCGATGAAAGTCATTCATTTTTTGCTGAAAAATGTCTAACATCATTTGGTCGGTATCATCATGTTGGTTGATGATCTTCGTCATTTCTTCTAACGTAAATCCCATTTGTTTATAATACTTTATCACAGGGATTAATAATAAACTGTTATCATCATAATAACGATAATTGTTAGCATTTGAACGTAGTGATTTTACCAATCCAATCTTGTCATAATAGCGGAGCGTTTTAGTAGAGATATGGCATAACTTACTGGCATCTCCAATCGTATATTTATTCAAACTATCCACCTTATACAACTCTTTGAATCTAGAATAGATAAGGGAGTATTTTACAATACTCCCTTATTGCCTTTATCTAATCATGTATATAACGATTTATCGTTTGTTTACCTTCTTCATGTGCTCTGAAGTATAATAATAGCTCGTTATCCTCATCAAACTTGCTACCTACACCTTCAATTAAGCCGTTAGCTTCTGCGGTAAGTAAGGCTTCTAAAATGTCTTTTTTAGTGAAAGCTTTAAATGCCCCATATTCTGAACTTAGTGTTGCCATTACTTCAGCCGTGCTCGCTTTGTCAACTTTGGTGAAATATTTAAGTATTGCAAAGTTTAGTGGTTTCATTGGTTGTTATCCTTTTTGCTTTTGAATAGATCCATTGGGTTCATAGCGATGATAAAAATACCAACGACCATCAGTAGTGCTGCAAACCAAGCAATAGGAGCCATCTCCCAGCCAGCAATACCGAACATTACACCAATCACAATCCAGCAGCAGAAAGGTCCCCAGAAGGAGAATGTGCCGTTACATGCCATCCCCAGAGCGGCACCACACATTGCATTACCTTTGTACCAGAACATAAATGCGCCATAAGCCGCTAAACCAGCAAGGACGAAATAAGGCATAGATTGGAAGTCGGTTAACGCTTGGAATACCATTGCAGGACCATTTTCACCGCCAATCAGACCAAAGAGAGGGACTAAAATCACAAGGTTAGTCAAACCTGAAGTGACTTGACGAATAGTGATACCGATTTCAGGGTCAACCATCGAGACACTGTAGCCTGCAACACAGCCTTCGATACCCCAGAAAAGCGCAGCAACAAAGCCAAAGAAGATGCCGAGCATGACTGTTGAAGATGAATCAGTATCGAGACCAGCTGTACCACCGATAAGCACACTAGCGCCAAAGCAGATGACAATACCAAGTATCATCCGTGGCGATAGCTCTTGTTTGAAAATGATTCGAGCTAAAATTGCACCAATAGCAGGACAAAGAGCACTGATCGGAACAACAATTGAACCTGCCATTTGCAGACCAACAACATAAGCGGTACTGGCTAGTGGACCACCAATAATTGCTGACATAACCAAGACCTTACCTGGTTTAGTTTTAATCGAGCGAGCAAAATCACTTAAGCGACCACGTGCTCCAGCAATAATTAATGCCCAAATTGCACTCGCGGAGTCTGTGAGTGCCGCACCAATCGCTGCAAGTAGATATGTAGTTGCAAATAGAGTGAGACCAGAATTATCTCCATACCAAACGGTCCAAATACCCATCGACATAGCAAGAGTCATAAAGGCGGTATAAAAACCATATGAAAGACCAGAAGTTAGGGCGACAGAAATACCTTTGTTACGAAAGCTATTTCTCATCTTCAGTTCAGCTTGCTCAGCTGAGTTATTGGGGGTATCAGTTAGTATATTTGTTTGTTCCATGTAATCAATTTCCTCTTTTTAAATACGTCATCTAGATTTAACACATGAATGTATTTGAGATGTATTCATTCAATATGTGGAGGTTGATACTTAGAAGTATTCTACTGGTCTGGATTTAAAATGAGTTGCTATGACTATCATAAAAATAAAGTAAGATAATTTCTTATATGGAAATAGGGAAAAACCTACAAAATGTATCAATCATTGATAGTTTAGTTTTCAGACCTTTTGTAATGAATAATTCAGTATTTATGAGCAATAGTCTTAAATACGGTTTGATAATATGCTTGTATTCATAGTCTTCAATGATAAATAACAACGTTTGTGATAATAATCACGAGATATATTTAAATTTAAATAAATTTAATCTAACTGGTTTTTTGTGATTAATATCATAATAATTAGTGGTTTTTTTATTTGAAATATGCTCGTTGTCAACGAATTAGAACTATTTAATTAAAATAAATTGACCTTCCCCTTAAGGGGAATCTTATTCTGTTTGGTGAATCATTTTATTTCGTCAAGATAATTTATACGGGGTATAAATAAATGGCAGGTTCCATTAAATATCAAGGTGAAGAAGCTCTAGGTCTTATAGAAACGCTAGGAATGGTTCCTGCTATCTATGGTGCTGATGCTATGCTCAAGACAGCTAATGTAAATCTTGTAGCATATGAAAATATCGGTTCTACACTGGTTACCGTTATGGTTAAAGGTGATGTTTCCGCTGTTGAGGCTGCCGTTTCTGCTGGTGCAAATGCCGCAAGTAGCATCGGTGAGTTGACTGCATCGAATACTATGCCGCGTCCAATCAAACCAATTGGAAAAATTGTCTCTGTTCATGGTGTTTCAATCGACAATCCTCAAGACGAAACAACCCGTCGCCCTAAGGCTTTAGGTTTGATTGAAACATTTGGTATCGTACTGGTTCTCGAAGCTGCAGATGCAATGATTAAATCTGCGGATGTAGAGCTTATTGGTTATGAAAACGTTGCTTCGGGATATATTTCCGTGCTTGTTCAAGGTGATGTATCTGCTTGTATTGCTGCCGTTGAAGCCGGGGTTCGTGCTGTAGAAAATATGGGTAACAAAGTATATAGTTCAGTAGTTATCCCTTCTCCTCACCCAGAACTAGAAAAAATAGCTAACTTATACAATATCGATAATTTGTTACCTGAGTAATTTACTTTATTGAAGGAAATTACTTACACCATAATATGGGACATGAGTAAAAATTTGACGTTAATTAATTATTCTCATTGCGAATTAATTTTTCAAAGCGAAAAATAATAAATTGTTAATTGTAAAAGAACGCTGTTATTAAGTTATTTGATACAGATAGTAAAATTAAATTAACCATTTAGTAACATATTTTGTGTAAGTAATTAATCGTCAAATTGTGTAAATATTATGTAAGCCCTCGAAGGTAGAGTATGAACAAAAACGATATTATCAATATTATCAAAAATGCTGGCATCGTTGGTGGTGGTGGCGCTGGTTTACCCTCTCATATAAAGGCTCAAGCGACGGTTGATACAGTTCTAGTTAATGGCGCTTCTTGTGAGCCTCTGTTAATGAGTGACCCATACCTTATCGAAAATGCCGGAACACTAATGTTGAAAGGTGTTGCTGCGATGTTAAATGCTACAGGAGCTAACCGTGGCATTGTTTGTTTGAAAGCGAAGCATAAAGAAGCATTAAAGTCGATACGCACTACAGTGGCAGAATTTGCTGACCCACGTATTGAAATCTGTGAGTTAGAGAATTTTTATCCAATCGGTGATGAGCACGTATTGGTCCATGAAGTATTGGGCAGGACTATTCCACAAGGTGGTTTACCTCTTCACGTTGGTGCCGTCGTTAGTAATGTTGAAACCTTCTATAACATTGGTTTAGCTCTTGATGGTCAGTCAGTGACTGATCGTTATCTCACTGTTTTTGGTGCAGTGAAAACACCTATGGTTGTGCGGGCATCTGTTGGAACAAAGGCTTCTGATGTCATTAAACATGCCGGTGGTGCGACAATTGATAATTATGTTGTCGTGGATGGTGGTCCAATGATGGGACGAATATTAACAAACGTTGATCAACCTATCACTAAAACAACCAGTGGAATTTTAGTTCTTCCACCAGAACACACTGTTGTTGCAAGAAAAATCATGCCTGCCAATCAGGTACGCAAGATGACAACCTCTATGTGTTGTCAATGTTCATTATGTACTGAGCTTTGTCCTCGCTACTTGTTAGGGCACGATATTAATCCACACAAACTCACAAGAATCAATGCTCACAATATTGAAGATGTCGTGAACAACAAAGAAGCGCATAAAGCATTGCTCTGCTCTGAGTGTGGCGTTTGTGAAAAGTTTGCTTGTCCGCTAGGTCTTTCTCCACGTGAATTGAACGCGCAAATTAAAAAGACATTACGAGAGAATGGTGTTCGCTTAGATCTCAGAGGTGAGCAAAGATCGGCTCATCCATTTAGAACTAGTCGCCGGGTTCCAACACAACGTCTTATTCAACGCCTTGATCTAGAAAAATTCGATGTGGGCACAATTGATGGTGGCATTCTCATCCCTGAACAAGTCTCCATACCTCTGGCTCAACATATTGGAGCTCCTGCAGTCTGCCTTGTGAAAGAGGGCGATAGAGTAGAAAAAGGGCAATGTATCGGTGATATTCCAGAAGCAAGTATGGGCGCAAGAGTACATGCGAGTATTTCTGGAGTGGTCTCTTCGATAAAAAATAATGTAGTAACAATCAATAAGTAATAGGTAGGACTCTATGCAATTGCAAGCGATCGGTTGTGTTGAATTAAACAGTGTGGCTGTAGGTATTCAAGTTGCTGATGCCATGATTAAAGCGGCAAATGTAGAACTTATTATGGCAAAAACAACATGTCCTGGCCGTTACCTCATTGTGGTTACTGGTGACACATCGGCAGTGACAAGTAGTGTTGACTCTGGGTGTTTCATCGGTTCTGCTATGGTCGTGGATAGCTTTGTTATCCCACATGTTCATTCTGCTGTTGGAACTGCACTTCAAGGAGTATCAACTTGTGAAGAAATGAATTCGATTGGTGTTATCGAAGTTTATACCTGTGTTGGATGTATTATTGCCGCGGATGCAGCAGTCAAATCTGCCGATGTTCAGGTGCTTGAAATTCGCTTTGCAGCAGGTCTAGCTGGTAAAGCTTATGTCATCTTGTCTGGCGATTTAGCCTCTGTGGAAGCGGCAGTACAAACAGGTGTTGCTGGCGTTGGCGATTCTGGCCCAGTATTGAGTCATGTGGTGATTCCTGCACCAAGTAAAGATTTACATAAATATCTTGTTTAAGAACGAGTTAGTTCTGGATCGAAGTTATTCATATGTATGAAGAAATAAAACAACGCATAATTCAAGAACATGTACCAGGGAAACAAATAACTCTGGCGCATGTTATTTCAAACCCACAGCCTGAACTTTTTTCTATATTAAATATAAATAAGGAAAAAGGTAATGCCATTGGGATTTTGAATATCACACCATGTGAAGGTGCAATCATTGCAGCTGATGTCGCCACAAAAACTGCGGCAGTTAACATTGGTTTTTTAGATGGTTCAGCAGGTTCACTTATTATTACTGGTGATGTGTCAAGTGTTGAAACTGCCGTTCAAGAAGTTGTCGGTTACTTTATTAATAAACTGAAATACGACGGCGTATCAATGACTAGAACATAATTGTAATTTATTAGATGAAATTAATTATCTAAGCTGTTTCAGTTAACATTTTTTATATATTGAATATTGCTTATGTTGACCTTCCCCTAAAGGGAAATGATACGTTTATCTTAAATTCAAAACCATAAAACTACTGACCAAATAGGTAGGACAGATCATGATAATGGATAAGGATCTTCTTTCCATACAAGAATCAAGAGTTCTTATGGAAAATTCAGCTAACGCACAACAAGAGTTAGCGGCATTTTCTCAAGAAAAACTTGATAACATTGTTGAAGTCATGGCTGCTAGTGTCTCAAAACACGTTGAACGTTTAGCTAAACTGTCTTTTGAAGAAACTGGTTATGGATGTTGGCAAGATAAAGTAAAGAAAAATCAATTTGTTATTCAACAAGTTCTGGCTTACTTGCGTTCAATTCAATGCGTTGGTGTTATCGCTAAAGATGAGCAGCTACGCACAATGGATATTGGTGTGCCTTTTGGTGTGTTAGTTGGTTTGTGTCCAGTGACCAGTCCCGTGTCGACCACTATCAATAAAGTATTAATGGCTATCAAGTCAGGTAATAGTATTGTTTTCTCTCCTCATCCTCACGCAAGCAACTGTATTAAAGCCGCGCTTGATTGCATGATTGAAGCCGCAGAAAATGCCGGATTACCCGTTGGCTCTATTGCCTATATGAATACGGTAACAAAAGATGGAACAAGAGAACTACTAAACCATCCGAATGCAGCACTATTACTGTTGACTGGTGTTCCTGGCATGGTTGAACTTGGACGTCGTTCTGGTAAACCTGTTATTTATAGTGGAACTGGTAATGGTCCAGCCTTTATTGAACGCACGGCCGATGTTGCTCAGGCTGTTGAAGATATTGTGAATAGTAAAGCGTTTGATCATGGCATTGCACCAGCAGCTGAGCATTCGGTCATTGTTGAATCGTGTATTGAACCTCAAGTTCGTTCACTATTGCAGGCACAAGGCGCGTATTTTATGACCGAAGAAGAGTCATATACCTTAGCTCATCTGCTCTTTTCTGAAACAGGTAGACATAGACCTGGTATGGTTGGTGTCTCCGCTAAACAGCTAGCAAGCAGAGCGAATATTTTGGTTCCTGATAATGTTCGCCTTTTAGTTGCTGAACGCAAATATGTGGCTAAAGATGATCCTTACTCCAAGGAATTATTAGCTCCAGTTGTGGCTTATTATGTTGAAGAAGATTGGCAAAATGCATGTGAAAAATGTATTGAACTTTTACTTCATGTTCGTCATGCCCACACACTAACGATTCATTCTAATGATGAAAAAGTTATTGGTCTTTTTGCTTTGAAAAAAGCCGTGGGAAGGCTGTTAGTTAATACAGCAGCTTCTTTTGGTGGTATTGGTTTAACTACCAACTTGACACCATCATTATCATTGGCAAATAGATTTTATGGTCAAGGTATAACGGCAGATAATATATCACCACGTAATTTAATTTATATAAGAAAAGTAGGTTATGGGGTTAGGAAAATAGATACCGAATCATTAATAAAAGAAGCTGAATCATCAACACAAACACCAGTTTTATATAATGATGATTCTATTGATGCTCTACAAAGAGTTATTCAAAACGCAATTAGAATGATGCAAAGTAATTAGTTCTAATAGTAGATGATTGCAATGAAAGTTATGAATAAATAAGACTAAATTTAACGTGAGAGTGACAGATTATGGATCTTCTGGATTTTGCTAATAAGCTTGAAGAAGCTACAAAAAATTTATCAGATGCAGACCGCAGTTCGCTAAAGAAAATTTTTGAAAATGTTGCTAAAGAGGCATTTTCTGAGCCGATGGTCGCTTCGAATCCAATGGTTGCCCCTGTTAGTAAAGACATTCCGGATGGTCCGACTGATAGACATGTGAAATTAAAAGAGAAATTTTTACAACATGTACCATCTATTAGTATTAATCGTGCGCGTATTATTACTGACGTTTATAAAGAAAATGTGGGCATGCCACCAATTCTATTGCGCAGTAAAAGTTTCCTACGTAACTGTCAAACCGCACCTCTAGTTATCCAAGACAATGAATTGATCGTTGGTGCTCCGTGTGGTGCTCCGCGTTCAGGTTGTTTCTCTCCGGATATTTCATGGCGTTGGTTACGTGATGAGATCGATACTATCGGTACTCGTCCACAAGACCCATTTTATTTATCAGAAGACGATAAAAAAGAGCTGTTAGAAACGATTTTCCCTTATTGGGAATCACGCTCAGTTGATGAGTACTGTGAAGGTTTATACCGCGAAGCTGGTCTTTGGGAGCTGTCTGGAGAGTCTTATGTTTCAGATTGTTCTTATCATGCAACGAGCGGTGGTGGCGATTCAAACCCAGGCTATGATGTCATTGTCATGAAAAAAGGCATGTTAGATATCCAACGTGAAGCACAAGAGAAGTTGGATGAGCTTGACTACCTCAATCCTGATGATGTTGAAAAAATCTATTTCTACAAGTCCGTGATTGAGACGGCTGAAGGGGTAATGGTTTACGCGAAACGCTTATCTGAATACGCAAGCCAATTAGCAGCAAAAGAATCCGATCCACGCAGAAAAGCTGAGCTACAACGCATTGCTGAAGTGAATGCTCGTGTGCCTGCTCACCGTCCAGAAACCTTCTGGGAAGCGATTCAAGCCGTATGGACAATTGAATCACTTTTAGTGGTTGAAGAAAACCAAACGGGTATGTCAATTGGTCGTGTTGACCAATATATGTATGACTTATTCATGGCAGATCTTAAATCCGGACGTATGACAGAGTACGAAGCGTTTGATCTTGCAGGTTGTATGCTAGTCAAAATGTCAGAGATGATGTGGCTGACAAGTGAAGGTCAGTCTAAGTTCTTCGCTGGGTATCAACCATTCATTAACATGTGTGTCGGCGGTATTACGCGTGAAGGTCGTGATGCTACCAATGAGCTAACTTATTTGCTTATGGATGCCGTCCGCCATGTGAAAATTTATCAACCAACACTCGCTGCTCGTGTTAATAACAAATCTCCACAAAAATATCTGCGTAAGATCGTCGATGTAATTCGTGCAGGTATGGGATTCCCTGCTGTGCACTTTGATGACGCACATATAAAGATGATGCTTTCTAAAGGTGTCTCGATGGAAGATGCGCGCGATTACTGTTTGATGGGATGTGTTGAACCGCAAAAGTCTGGTCGTCTTTACCAATGGACATCAACGGGTTATACCCAGTGGCCGATTTGTATTGAATTGGTGCTTAATGGCGGTGTTCCTCAGTGGTACGGTAAACAAGTTTGTCCAGATCTAGGACCATTAAGCCAATATGACACTTACGAAAAATTTGATCTCGCAGTCAAAGAACAGATCAAGTACATCACTAAATGGACTAGTGTGGCGACCGTTATTTCGCAAAAAGTTCATCGTGATTATGCACCAAAACCGTTGATGTCAATGTTGTACGAAGGTTGTATGGAATCCGGTCGCGATGTTTCTGCAGGTGGCGCTATGTACAACTTTGGTCCAGGGGTTGTATGGAGTGGTCTTGCAACATATACCGACTCGATGGCTGCAATTAAAAAACTCGTGTTTGATGACAAAAAATACACTTTGGAGCAACTTAACCAAGCTCTTAAAGCA
The DNA here is from genome assembly GCF_047973365.1 of Vibrio sp. Lineage (GTDB taxonomy): Bacteria > Pseudomonadota > Gammaproteobacteria > Enterobacterales > Vibrionaceae > Vibrio. Next base: position 22,753 of record NZ_JBKEBW010000104.1, read on the forward strand.
GATTTTGTTGGCTATGAACAAATAAAAGCTGACTGTCTGGCCGCACCTAAATATGGTAACGATGATGACTATGCGGATTATATCGCGACTGATCTTGTTTACTTCACTGAAACCGAGCACCGTAAATTCAAAACACTTTATTCAGTACTAAGCCACGGTACGTTATCTATTTCTAATAATACGCCATTTGGTCAATTGTTAGGCGCATCTGCGAATGGTCGTCAAGCATGGGCACCACTTTCTGATGGTATCAGTCCAACTCAAGGTGCTGATTTTAAAGGACCAACAGCCATTATTAAATCCGTATCTAAGATGGAAAATGATTACATGAACATCGGTATGGTACATAACTTTAAACTGATGTCTGGTCTGCTTGATACTCGTGAAGGTGAGGATGGCATCATTACCTTGCTTCGCACTGCTAGCATGCTTGGTAACGGTGAAATGCAATTTAACTATCTTGATAACGATGTATTGCTTGAAGCTCAGAAACACCCAGAAAAATATCGTGATTTGGTTGTTCGAGTCGCTGGTTACAGTGCTTTCTTCGTCGAGTTATGTAAAGACGTACAAGATGAAATTATCAGCCGTACAGTATTACGCGGTTTTTAATCAACCTACACTCCTGTCGTTTTTCGGCAGGAGTGCGCTTTAGGAAGAATTTGCACCATCATGATAGAAAGAAAAGCACGTATTTTTAATATTCAAAAATACAATATGTATGACGGTCCGGGAGTAAGAACGCTTATTTTCTTTAAAGGGTGCCCGCTACGTTGTGATTGGTGCGCGAACCCTGAAGGACAGAATTATCATTATCAAATTCTGTTCAAAGAAGATTTGTGTACCCAGTGCCGTATGTGTGTTGAAGTGTGCCCAACTGATACACATTATCTCGACCCTATCACGCTAGAGCATAAAATCACTGATAGTAACTGCAACGGTTGTGGCAGGTGTGTTGATGTTTGTCCAACGAATGCTTTAGCGCTAATGGGAGAGGAAAAGAGCATGACAGAGCTTCTTGATATCATTGAAGAAGATCGTCATTTCTATCATAGCGGTGGTGGTGTGACTTTAGGTGGTGGTGAAGTTCTAATGCAACCTGAGGCTGCCATCAACCTGCTTGAAACGTGCAAATATTCCGGCATTAACACTGCGATAGAAACTTGTGGTTATGCAAAACGAGAAGTCATTGTTAGAGCCGCCGAGCATACAGATCTTTTTTTATACGATGTCAAACATATGAACCCTGAAGAGCATCATCGTTTTACTGGTGTTCGCAATGAAATGATATTGGATAACTTAAAATGGCTATTGGATAACAAGCAGAATGTCAAAATCCGTATCCCATTGATTAAAGGGGTTAACGATGGCGAGGAAAACCTGCGAGCTTTAGTTGAGTTTTTATCCCCGTATAAAGATTACAAAAATTTTAAGGGTATTGATTTATTACCTTACCACCGCATGGGTGTTCATAAATACGAACAACTTGGTTGGGAATACCGCTTTGATGATTTTGCAAAATTGACTGACCAAGAGTTATCAACCATCGAAAGCTATCTTCAACAACATGAGCTCCAAGTATCGGTTGTCTCACACTAATGGTGTTGTAAACGCCTAAGGGAAGTATGATGAATGCTATTGGAATGATTGAAACAAAAGGGCTTTTGGCTGCGATTGAAGCTGCTGATGTCATGTTAAAAGCCGCAGACGTCAGTCTGTTAGATAAAAGCAATGCGACAGGTGGTTTGATTACGATGACGGTCACTGGTGAAGTCTCTGCGGTGACCGCTGCAATAGAGGCTGCAACGCTTGCAGTGCATCGTCTGAACGAAAGTTTGTTGGTTTCAAAACACGTTATTGCAAGACCAAGTACGTCATTAGACAAAATCATTTCGGTAATGCCAAGCTCGACAATTGTGCCAGCGTCAACAAGCGAACAAGAACATAGTCACAAAGAAGATAGTAAAAAAGAACCAAATGTAGAAACAAAGGGCGAGGCAGTCGATTTTCCAGATCAAGATAGCGCGGAGGTGACAGAACAGACTTCGGTTAATATCAATAATGAAACCGAAGCTGCTCCAGTTAAAGCCAGTATCAATCAACAAAATGAGGTTGGTTACACTCTCACCCAATTACAAAAAATGAACCTAGTTAGCTTACGTAAAATCGTCAAAAATTTATCCGGATTAGATGCGGTGAATATCGATAAAGCGACCAAAAAAGAGCTAATTAACATTTTACGTGAAAATCAAAATAATAAAGGGAATAGATAATGGTAGATAAAGATCTATTGTCGATCCAAGAAGCACGAGCATTAGTGACTTCTGCTCGTACTGCACAGCAAGAATTTGCTCAGCTTGGTCAAGAGCGTATTGATGCCATTGTTGAAACCATTGCCAAAGCAGCTCAAGCACAAGCAAATTCACTCGCTCGTCTTGCGGTAGAAGAAACCGGATTTGGTAAGGTTGAAGACAAAACCACAAAAAATATCTTAGCCAGTGAAAAGCTTCACACCGCCATCAAAGGGATGAAAACCATCGGCGTTATCAACAATGATGTATCAAAAAAAATCATTGAAGTGGCTGTGCCTATTGGTGTCATCGCTGGCATTGTGCCCTCAACTAACCCGACATCAACGACGATTTATAAATCCCTAATTTCCTTAAAATCAGGCAATGCTATTATCTTTACACCGCACCCAAGTGCAAAAAAATGCATTGGTGAAACCGTTGCACTTATCCGCAGCACTCTAAACGCGTGCGGTGTGAGTGAAAACCTCGTTAGCGTGATGAGCATTCCGACCATTGAAGGCAGTGGCGAGTTAATGCGTAAGGTTGACCTTATCCTAGCGACGGGTGGACCGGCTATGGTGAAGGCGGCATACAGCTCTGGTACGCCTGCGCTCGGTGTGGGTGCCGGTAACGTTCCTGTGTACATCGAACGTACCGCTGATGTTCAAGACGCTGTGAGCAAAATCATGGCAAGTAAGACGTTCGATAACGGAACGATTTGTGCCTCAGAGCAAGCGATTATTACTGATAGAGTGATTGATGCTCAGGTAAGAGAAGCGCTAAAAGCCCAAGGCGGTTACTTCCTGCAAGGGGCTGAGCTTGAAAAAGTGAAGACCGTAATGGAACGTCCAGACGGTTCAATGAACCCAGCTATAGTTGGACGAGATGCACAATACATTGCCAATTTAGTCGGCATTAGTATTCCAATGGGTACTCGCGTGTTGATTGGTGAAGAGCCAGGCGTTGGTCCAAAGCACCCATTCTCTAAAGAGAAATTAACCGCGTTATTGGGTTACTACACAGTTGAAGATTGGAATGAGGCGTGTGAGCTCGCAACTCAACTACTGCACAACGGCGGTATCGGTCACTCATTAGCCATTCACTCTAAAGATGAAGCGGTAATTTGTGCCTTTGGTTTGAGAAAGCCAGTATCACGTATGCTCGTCAACACCCCATCAACGCATGGTGCAGTGGGTTTATCAACCAATTTATTCCCATCTTTGACTTTAGGTTGTGGTGCGGTGGGTGGGAGTTCAACATCAGACAATGTGACCCCAATGCACCTGATGAACATTCGTCGCATTGCTTATGATGTGAGTGAAAACTCATATGTGACCAAGCAACCTGAATTGATGTTGACTACGTTGTCGTCTCAACCACTTGTTAGCTCAGGTTCTGATTATACTATTCCTGTAGAAATCTCAGCAAGACATGTTCATTTAAGTGAGCACGATGTTCAAGAGCTATTTGGTCACCCATTGACCAAAGTACGTGAATTGTCACAACCAGGGCAATTTTTATGTGAAGAACGTGTTCGTTTAATTGGTCCTAAAGGCGTTCTTGATAATGTTGCGGTTCTTGGTCCTGCACGAAAAAACTCTCAAGTAGAAATTTCAAAAGCAGATGCTCGTATTCTAGGTATTAAGGCACCACTTCGTCAGTCTGGCGATATCCAAGGTACTCCAGGTGTCATTCTGGCTTCACAAAATAGTGTTGTCGGTATGGCAGAAGGCGTCATTGTTGCCGCTAGACATATTCATATGAACAGCAAAGATGCTGAACGTTTTGGTGTTGTCGACAAAGATGTAGTGAGTGTTCGTTTAGAAGGTGAGCGCGCATTAATCCTTGAAGAAGTTTTGGTCCGTGTCAGTGATGAATTTGCCTTGGCGATGCATGTCGATATTGATGAAGGTAACAGTATGTGTTGGAACAATAAAACGACGGGAAAAATTATTGCTAAAAAATCCAGTGATGGCTTCTTAGTCTAGTTGTTCAGTAGGGGAGTGTTATGGATTCCGATGTTTTAGTTGAAACGATTGTAAGGCGAGTTCTTACTCAATTGCGACAAGAGTGTTTAGCAAAAAACGCCTTCAAGATCATGGTATTTGACTCACATTCAGAGGCATTGCAAGAACGTATTGCCCAATGTGTTGCTAATAAAGACGTTTCTATGGAGTTCTGGAGTAGCGGTCAATCATGTCAAGATGCTGATCGCTATATCATTCCTCGTTTGTCATGCATTGACATGGCTGATTTAGCACAAGGGCAAGCCAAAAGTCCTTTAAGTGAAGTCGTGTTACAACTACTTCTGACTGGCGTCAAAGTTGAAGTTCTCGATTATGACTATAAAGCATATGAGAAAAAGGCTTCTTCAGAATTGTATAAAGTGTATTTGCATTATGAACAGGTTTTAACTTCTTTCGGATTGGTTCCTTTCAAACCAGATCCTGAGCCTGTTGCACGATATTGGCAGCAGTTGATCTCTGAAAACGAGGTGGCTGATGCAATCAATAGTGGTGCTAAGGAGATGCATCTAACTAAGAACAGTATCGTGACTCCTTTAGCAATGGATCATGCCCGATTGAACAATATTGAAATGCATAAAAAGCTATAAGTGAACATATTATGATCGTAGGTGAAGTGATTGGTAATGTTTGGGCTACTCGTAAAGAGAACTCTCTTAATGGTCTAAAACTTATGGTTGTTAGATATCAGGATCCTGTTGTGCCTGACAATAAGAAAAGTTTCATTGCGGTTGACTGTGTTGGTGCTGGTAGTGGTGACCGAGTTTTAGTCGTGATGGGTAGCTCGGCGCGTATGGCGATAAAAAATGCTGACGCACCAGTTGATGCCGCAATTGTCGGTATCATTGATGAAATTCAAGTTATTTCGGAGTGATAAATGGATACTCTCGGCGTTGTTGAGACAAGAACTATTGCTTCGGGCGTAAGGCTTGCGGATGAAATGCTCAAAATCGCTGAGGTTGAGTTAGTTAAAGCGTCAACCATTTGTTCTGGTCGATATCTGATTTTTGTCTCAGGGACTCGCTCTGATGTTGAGATGGCCGTTGGTCATGCTCGCTTAGCAAGCAAACTTACCGGAAGTTTTGTTATTTCGGGTATTTCCGAACAACTGGTTAAAGTGTTGAAAAAAAGATTACCCATTGAATCGGGGAAAGCGATTGGTTTTGTTGAGGCGAGTACAGTATCAGCAGGCGTAGCAGCGGCAGATGTTGCGGTAAAAAATGCTGGTATTAATTTAGTTCGCTTTGTCGCTGGATTGGGGATTTGCGGTAAATCTTATTTCATCTTCAGTGGCGAATTAGCATCTGTTGAGGAAGCAGACCAGATCACTAAAGAATTTTTAGGCGCGAACTACATAGAATCCACAGTACTTGCTCGTCCAGAACCAGAGCTAGTTAACGCGATAATAGGTGTGAGAGAAAGATGAAAAAAACACTGATTGAGTTAAATAATCTAGATGAACACATTTGTGTCGACAGCAATAGCTTGTATCTAGATGGCACGATTATTTTAACCCCGTTGGCAAAAGACGAATTGAGTCGAAGAGGTGTGACAATTAAGCGTGGTTCATTACCAACGTCTGATAAGTCGCAACCAGCTACGTCATGTTCAACAGATTGTGTTTGCGATCGCTGTATTGAACAAGTCGCAACGGGCGACAACGAAAAATTGTTTTATTCGATAGCGGCAGTCTTGAAGCAAGACTTTGGTGTCACTGATAGCAATCAGTTACAAGCGATCAGTTGTCGAATGGTTAAGAAAATCAATCAATAAATAAACTTAATATTTCGTCAAAATTCGGTGAATAACGTAGGAGAATAGCATATGAATGCTTTAGGTATGGTTGAAACTAAAGGTCTAGTTGGTGCGATTGAAGCCGCTGATGCAATGGTAAAATCTGCAAACGTAGAATTAGTGGGGCGCGAGCAAGTCGGTAGCGGTTTGGTTACTGTTATGGTTCGTGGCGATGTTGGTGCTGTGAAAGCGGCAACTGACGCTGGTGCTGCGGCGGCAAATAAAGTAGGTGAGCTTGTCAGTGTTCATGTGATCCCTCGTCCTCATCATGAAGTAGAAAAAGTATTACCTAAGTGCAATAAGTAGTTTCACTGCTACTTAGATAACACGATGTAAACCTCAATAGCCTAGGTATTACTTTTGAGGTTGTATTTAGATAATGAAATACAACCTTCATTTTTAATTTAAGGCGTAAGAAATCGTTAGCATGGTTTAAATGTTTTAGGAGAAATTTATGACCGATTTCTATGGAAAAACAAAGATATGTTACGGAAAGCATGCTTTGGATAATCTTAATCATTTGCCAGGTAAACATGCCTTTATTGTAACGGATGCCTTTATTGCTAAAACTGGTTTTGTCGAGCAAGTAAAAAGTAACTTATCATTTGGTGTTCAATCTACTATTTTTGATCAAGTTGAGGCTGATCCGTCTCTAGATACAATTACTCTTGGTACTCACCTTTTTATGCAAAGTGAAGCCGATATGATTGTTGCTATCGGTGGTGGCTCAGCGATTGATGCAGCTAAGGCGATTAAGTATTTTGCCTGTCATGCTGATTTAACACGTGTATCTCCCTTCTTCGTTGCAGTACCAACAACGAGCGGTACAGGTTCGGAAGTTACCTCTATCTCAGTTGTTACAGACAAAAAGAATGATCTAAAAATTCCTTTGCAAGATGAAAGTCTTATTCCAGATCAAGCAATACTCGATGCAAGGTTTACCAGAACAATGCCTCCATCCGTTACCGCAGCCACCGGAATGGATGTGTTAACTCATGCGATTGAAGCGTATGTTTCTAATGAGTCTAACCTATTCACTTCTATTTACGCTGAAACGGCAATTAAAATTGTTTTTAAGTATCTTCCGCGCGCCTATCAGAATGGTGAAGATATGGAAGCAAGAGAGCAAATGTTGATTGCATCTTGTATGGCAGGTATGGCTTTTAATAATAGTGGTCTAGGAATTACGCATAGTATTGCTCACAGCTTAGGTGGTCTTTTTCATATTCCGCACGGTGTAGCGAATGCGGTAATATTGCCTTATGTGGTTGAATTTAACAGCTTCAATGCTTGCACTCGTTATCAGCAAATAGCGAACAGCCTTGGGCTAGCATCCGCATCTATGGATGAAGGTACCGCTTCTCTACTGAAAGCAATTGTGGATCTTAATGCTTATTTAAATATTCCAAGCCGAGTTCAAGAATTAAACATCGATGAACACAAATACATGTCACATATCTCAACGATGACCAATAATATTCTTCACGATATTTGTACGACGACTAATCCTAAGCATCCGTCTTACTCTGATGTTGAAGGGTTGTTGCATAAAATTTGGTGATTGGGTTCTTTATTCACCCGTCATTTTTAATGGTACTGGTACGGTACAGTGATTTAATAGGGTCTTGGGTTGGCGAAGGAGTTTGACGGGAAAATTAAGTCAGAATTGGAAGCCGCAGAGAAGAAAGAACAAAGGTTTATGTTCGCATTTATTGTCGCTTTAGTTCTTATCCCGGTTTCTATTTTGGCTACAAACACCGTTATTGAAGGAACTGAAGATGGTGCAGAAGAGTAAGCACCCAACAGCGTTGACGTTAGAAACTGCAGAGACTGTGTGTGATAAGGTGAGTAAGTTTAAGAAGTAGATAAAATTGAATATACTTACATTTTAATCTCTATCGCTACGTGGCAACTGAACGCTACTCATATTGACTCATCGCGCTATCTTTACTATATTACACACAGAAGTAGTAGAAACATTCTATTACTGCTGTTTCCGGGGCCCGACATTTATGTGTTGGGCTTCCGTGTATTTATAAGAAGTAATTTATGAATAATTGCCTGTACATTGTTTATCTTGACGAATTTGGTCATATTGGTCCCTATATCTCACATGATCATGCTACGCATAAAACACATCCTGCATTTGGTTTGGGTGGTTTTGTTTTACCTGCCAACAAAGTAAGAGCTTTCTCATCTTTTTTCTTTAACTTAAAAAAAAGTTTATTTGATGGTTATGACATCCCTGAGGCAAGGCGAAAAGCTAAAGAAAAAGGGGAAGTCTTTCAGTTGTCCACTTGGGAGAAAAAAGGGTCTAAGCAATATACGGTCAATAACCTACAGAAATACACGCAGCTTGTCACTCGTTCAACGAATCGAATCATAAATAGAATTACACAAGATGATGGCTTTTTGTTTTATGTTGGTGAAGCCAAGCGGATTGGTGGAGATGTAACAAACCCTCTTGGAACATATACAAGTTGCTTGTCGGAAGTCATTAAACGGTTGGATAATGAGTTCAAGGGAATAGATGCTCAATTTTTGATTTTTATGGATGATCATGAAAGTCGAGCCAATATTGTAAAAAAAGCAATATATGAAATGCATCAACATGATAAGTACCAACTGGTTGAAGCACCTCTTCAAGCAGATAGTAAACTTTATCAAACCATTCAATGTGCTGATTGGCTTTGTTCTATTTATGGCAAGCTATCTTTCTTTGAAATTGAGCCGGAATCTAAACCTCAATACGAAATATTTAAGCGTTATTTTGGTGACCGAATTGATGCAGCTCAGAAAAGAAGTAATGTTCGAAATAACCTTCCACGAAAAGCTAGTCAGTCTAAATTAGAAAAGCTATGTAATAAATTTAATTCTTAGTACTTTTTTATGCAGGGCAAAATAGCGGACGTTTTTTGAACGATTGGAACGATCGAGTTGACGATCATATTTACTTGTGATCATGTACGCCTTTTTCAAAAGTAGAGCGCTTCCTATTATGCACATTGGCGAGTTTAAAGAATATTTCCACGCGGTAACAGATGAACGCTAATCTGCAAAGATAACCTATTGTTTATTTGAGGTATTATTCGGCTCTTTATGTGCCGTTATTGTAGGAGCAAAAGGGTGGTTTGATATTCGAGAATACATTCTTGGTCATCATAATTGGTTTAAGCGTAATGGCATGTTTATTAACGATATTCCTGCTGATGATACAATAGCCCGAATATGATGGTTGCTTTATAGCGTTTCTCACCATTTGCTAGGGTGCGGGATTGGATACTGTATGAAGCCATCGTTAACCTGCTTGTTAGTAAAAATGCATTGAATGAGGCGAACCTTTTTGTGTTCACAAAGGTGAACTATAGGCGACCCGAAAACAGCAAAAGAACGCATTTTGAAGTGAATTGCAGTAAAATATAATGTAAGTAAATCCTTTATGAACCTAGATAAAACAACGAATCCCAATAAATTCAAGGCTAACCGCCTAAGCGTAGCACCCATGCTCGATTGGACGGATAAACATTGCCGTTACTTCCATCGTTTAATGACATCGCAAACGTTGCTGTATACCGAAATGGTAACCACTGGCGCTATCATTCACGGTAAAGGTGATTTTCTTGCTTATAACCAGCAAGAACATCCGGTAGCGCTGCAATTAGGTGGCTCAAATCCTGTTGATTTGGCGCACTGTGCAAAGCTTGCTCAGGAGCGTGGTTATGATGAAATCAACTTGAACGTAGGTTGCCCATCAGACCGTGTACAGAATGGTCGTTTTGGTGCCTGCTTAATGGCTGAGCCTCAGTTGGTCGCCGATTGCGTAGCTGCGATGAAAGAGGTGGTTGATGTTCCTGTTACGGTAAAAACACGTATTGGTATTGACGACCAAGACTCGTACGAGTTCCTAACCGATTTTATTACTATTGTTTCTGAGAAAGGTGGCTGCGAACAGTTTACTATTCACGCTCGTAAAGCCTGGCTGAGTGGACTCAGTCCGAAAGAAAACCGTGAAGTTCCACCGTTAGATTACAACCGTGCTTATCAAATCAAGAAAGATTTCTCACATTTAAACATCGGCATTAATGGTGGCGTGAAGAGTCTTGACGAAGCCAAACAGCATTTGGCGCATCTTGATGGTGTGATGATTGGTCGTGAAGCTTACCAAAGCCCTTATATTCTGGCGCAAGTGGATCAGCAAATCTTCGGTTTGGATACAGCAGTGAAAAAACGCTCTGAAGTAATTTTTGAAATGTTGCCATATATCGAGCAGCAGTTATCGCAAGGCGCTTATCTTGGTCATATTACGCGCCATATGTTGGGTATGTTCCAGAATATGCCGGGGGCTCGTCAATGGCGTCGCTATATCAGTGAAAATGCACACAAGCAGGGCGCAGGTATCGAGGTAGTCGAAGCTGCTTTAGCCAAAATCCCATATCAAGAATTAGGCGTGTAAATTTCACCACTAGTTAGTGATTTTTACCTCTATTGATAATGAAAGCCAACAAAGATAAATTTGTTGGCTTTTTTTGTTATTGAAAATCAATTAGTTATCGGTTGATAAAACGTGGAATAAATACTGCTAATGTTTCTGGCGCATGATGAAAAAGTATCGCTAAAAGGAGTATCAATCATGTTCGAGATTATTTTTATACTGGTGTTTATTGCCACCTTGCTGGTCACCGGGTTAACACTGATGAGCGTGTTTGCGGCTATTGGTGTGTCTTTATTTGTGTTGTTGCTGCTCGGTATGTTTGGTATGGCAATGAAACTACTGCCGTGGATACTAGTGATTGCTATTGTTGTATGGTTCTTCCGTCAGGGAGAGAAAGCGCCACGTTAAATCGGTTTAATAGGCGTTTTCCCGCATAGCGAATATGCTACTATCAGCTCTATTCACTAGTGAAAATTTTTGGAGCAAAAATAGGATGAATAAACCTATCGTAGCCATATTTACTTCTCTACTCATAATAGGCTCGTCTCCTGCTTGGTGTGCCGATTCTTTAGTCAGTGTGAACGTCGCAGCCGATATGTGGTTCCCAAGCACTAAAATTGATAATACACGCCGTGATGATGCTAATTCGCCGGTATTGAATTTGGCGCTAGAGCATCAATTGCCCTATTTGCCTAACATGAGTATTCGTTACACTAATCTCGATGCGGATTACGCTTCTTACGATAAGTACGATTACACCTTTTACTACAATCTTCTCGATCGCGAGCTCATGACGTTTGATGCGGGTATTGCTTTGACTCAGTATGCAAACAGTGATTACCAAGCCAAAGATGGACAAAAATACTCGTTTGATGATCTGACCTTTAACTGGTACGCCCATGCCGAAATTTCTGTGCCAGACTCCAACTTTGACATTATCGGTCAGTTTGAATTTGGTGATAACGACGGTGTTAAAAGTTCAGATGTGATCGCAGGTGTTCAGTATGTCATTCCTTTATCTGCTGGCGAACTTTCTTTCCGTGGTGGATATCGAGTCATCGATCTTGAGTTTACGGAGTTAGCGACCGCTTCTCCTGATAACGAAATGTCTTATGTGTTTGCAGACGGTTGGTTTCTTGGCACTCAATTTAAGTTTTAACGGTTGTATTAAAAAAGAAAGTCACGCCTGTCGTGGCTTTTTTACGTTTGTTACAGAAGAAATATTTCTTATCGTTATTTAGCACTTCATCATTATTGAGCCATGCTTATTGAATGAACTTAGCTAAGTGAGAGTATAGGGAATGACAATCACAGAACTGAGAAATTTATATCGGGAAAAAATGTTGGTGGAAGCGATCATAGAGCCTTCTGCTCATGAAGGGGCATGGATAGTGGAATTCCGTCATCAAGCGGGTGGCTTTGTGTTACTCACTAACGCGAATGGCGAAGAGTGCCACTATGCCGATTTGGACTTAGCCTCTAAATCCGCGATGGCGGTAGGGTTTAAACAAGTCAGAGTTGAATCTATTTGAGATTGAAATTTCATCTTCTTACTTCCAAAAAGTTATAAAACATTCTCTTCTATTCTTTCTTGTTATTAGAGAGAGTGGTTAATCTATCGTCACGCAATGAATAAGGAAGTCGTGACAATGTCTTCAGGAAATACCATAGAGCTGGCGCAATTAGCTGGCCCACTCAATGACTCGCAGTTAAATCAACTGCAACAAACGGTTTCACAGCTTACACCTCAACAGTTGGCTTGGGTAAGCGGCTATCTTTGGGGGGTGAGTCAATCTCAAACTGTCGCTATTTCATCTCCGCTCGCTCAGGCTGCCGGTTCATCTGTGGCGGCGTCTGGTCAGTTAACGATTATCTATGCCTCACAAACCGGTAACGCTAAAGGGGTGGCTGAAACATTAGAGCACGAAGCGCAAGCGGCAGGTGTTGCGGTGCGTCTGTTTGATGCCAGTGATTACAAAGGCAAAGACTTAGCCAAAGAGACACACGTTATTTTCGTGGCGTCCACCAACGGAGAAGGTGAAGCACCAGATAACGCTCTGGAATTGCACCAATTTCTGCAATCAAAGAAAGCGCCTAAATTACCGAATTTACAATACGGTGTGATTGGTTTAGGTGATTCCAGTTATGAGTTTTTCTGCCAAATCGGTAAAGACTTTGATGCATTCCTCGAGAAATTAGGCGCGAAACGTTTTATCGACCGAGTTGACTGTGATGTGGATTACGATCAGCCAGCTGCGCAATGGCGTGCAAAAGCTCTTGAAGTGGTGAAAGCTTCACTTACGAGTACTCAAGCCGAAGTGGTTCAGTTACCTGTAGGTCAGGCAGCGGCTTCGCACTCTCAATACACCAAACAAAATCCCTATACAGCAACCTTACTGACCAGCCAAAAAATCACGGGTCGTGATTCAGGAAAAGACGTTCGCCATATCGAAATTGATCTTGAAGGTTCTGGTTTGAGTTATCAACCGGGTGATGCGTTAGGTGTTTGGTATGAGAACAGCTCGGAACTGGCGAGCGCTGTTGCTGGCGCTGTAGGTTTATCAGGCGTTGAAAGCGTGGATGTTGATGGCGAAAGCCTCTCTATTCATAGTGCTCTGGTCAGTAAATATGAAATCACTGCGGCAAATCCTCAGTTCATCACTAAGTTTGCTGAGCTATCGGGCAGTGAAAAGCTACAAGCTCTGGTCGCAGACAAAGATAAACTTCGTGAGTACTCATCAAACACTCAAATTATTGATGTATTAAAAGAGAAGCAAACCAAGCTGTCAGTTGAAGAGCTAGTCTCTTTGCTACGCCGTTTAACACCTCGTCTTTATTCTATTGCATCCAGTCAGTCTGAAGTGGAAGAAGAAGTCCATCTCACTGTCGGCATTGTGGAATACCAACAAGGTGAAGACGTTCGCCAAGGCGGAGCGTCTAGCTTCTTAGGTCGCAGACTGGAAGAGGGCGATGAAGTCAAAATTTTCATCGAACACAATAACAACTTCAAACTGCCACAGGATGACTCTACACCGATCATCATGGTTGGTCCGGGCACTGGCATTGCTCCATTCCGCAGTTTTATTCAGGAACGTGATAATCGTGGCGCAGAAGGCAAGAACTGGTTGTTCTTCGGTGATCGTACCTTTACTCAAGATTTCTTATACCAGGTTGAGTGGCAGAAATACCTGAAGTCAGGTGCTTTGAGTCGTTTAGATGTGGCATTTAGCCGCGACCAACACGAAAAAGTCTACGTACAACACCGTATTCTTGAACAGGCAGAGCAAGTTTGGCAATGGCTGCAAGAAGGCGCTTATCTTTATATTTGTGGTGATGCAACACGCATGGCGAAAGATGTCCATGAAGCATTAGTGATTGTTGCTGAGCAGCAAGGCGGCCTGACTCGTGAAAAGGCTGAAGAGTATTTAAATGAACTGCGTAAAGCGAAACGTTACCAAAGGGATGTCTACTAATGAGCACTAAGATCGAAAATAATATCCAGCAAGTATTGGGTGAAGTGCTTGGTCCTTTGTCGGATAACGAGCGCTTAAAAAGAGAAAGCAATTTCCTGCGCGGTACGATCGAGCAAGATCTGCAAGATCGCATCACTGGTGGATTTACTGCTGACAATTTCCAACTGATCCGCTTCCACGGTATGTATCAGCAAGATGACCGTGATATCCGCAATGAACGCACTAAGCAAAAACTGGAACCATTACATAATGTGATGCTCCGTGCGCGTATGCCTGGCGGAATTATTCAGCCCAAACAATGGCTGGCTATCGACAAGTTCGCCACTGAGCACACTATGTATGGCAGTATCCGTCTAACGACTCGCCAAACATTCCAGTTCCATGGTGTGCTGAAGCCAAACATTAAGTTAATGCACCAAACATTGAATAGTATCGGTATCGACTCTATTGCAACCGCTGGTGATGTTAACCGTAATGTTCTGTGTACTTCTAATCCGGTCGAATCTGAGTTACATCAGGAAGCTTATGAATGGGCTGCGAAGATCAGTGAACATTTGTTACCAAAAACTCGTGCTTATGCAGAAATTTGGCTAGATGGCGAGAAAGTAGAAACAACCGACGAAGAACCTATTCTCGGCAGTACTTATCTTCCTCGTAAGTTCAAAACAACGGTAGTGATCCCTCCGCATAACGACATTGATGTACACGCTAACGATTTGAGTTTTGTCGCGATTGCCGACAACGGCAAGCTGGTAGGCTTCAACGTGTTGGTGGGCGGTGGTCTGGCGATGACGCATGGTGATAATTCAACTTATCCTCGTCGCGCCGATGATTTTGGTTTTATTCCGCTAGATAAAACGCTAGATGTAGCGGCGGCGGTGGTCACAACTCAACGTGATTGGGGGAATCGTTCAAACCGTAAGAATGCGAAGACCAAATATACATTAGATCGCATTGGTGTTGACGTATTTAAAGCAGAAGTAGAAAAGCGTGCTGGAATTCAGTTTGAGGCAAGCCGTCCTTACGAGTTTACCGAGCGTGGTGATCGCATCGGTTGGGTTGAAGGCATCGACGGTAAGTTCCACCTCTCTCTATTTATAGAGAACGGCCGTCTATTAGATTATCCGGGTAAACCTTTAAAAACCGGTGTGGCTGAAATTGCTAAGATCCACCAAGGCGATTTCCGTATGACAGCCAACCAGAACTTAATTGTTGCGGGTGTACCGGCAGATCAAAAAGAACTGATTGAGAAAATCGCACGTGAACATGGCTTAATGGACGACTCTGTCAGCGAGCAGCGTAAGAACTCAATGGCGTGTGTGGCGTTCCCAACTTGTCCATTAGCCATGGCAGAAGCCGAACGCTTTCTTCCTTCTTTTGTCACGGATGTGGAAGGGATACTCGCAAAACATAATCTACCAAAAGAAGACAACATTATACTGCGAGTCACAGGCTGTCCAAATGGCTGTGGCCGCGCGATGTTGGCGGAACTTGGTTTGGTCGGTAAAGCACCTGGTCGTTATAACCTACATTTAGGTGGTAACCGAGCCGGTACTCGTATTCCTAAGATGTATAAAGAGAACATCACGGAGCAACAGATCTTAGAAGAGATCGATCAGCTAGTGGAGCGCTGGTCGAAAGAGCGTGAAGCGGGTGAAGGCTTTGGTGATTTCACTATCCGAGCAGGAATCATTCAAGAGGTCGTAGTATCTAAGAGGGACTTTTATGCCTGATACTGTCAAAGTGCCTGATCTGTCAGAATTGCTTGTTCTGACAAAAGTGGAACAAACACTTCGCCTTGCGGAAGTTAATGCTTACCTTGAAAGCTTAACCGCCCAAGAGCGAGTGCAATGGGCATTCGAAAACTTGCCGGGCACTCATGCAGTATCTTCAAGTTTCGGTATTCAAGCCGCTTTAATGCTACATCTTGTATCGAGTATTAAAGCTGATGTGCCTGTTGTCTTGACGGATACAGGCTACTTGTTCCCAGAAACCTATCAGTTTATTGATGAGTTAACTCAGTGTTTGAATCTGAATTTGCAAATCTATAAGTCTGAACTGACGCCAGCATGGCAAGAAGCGCGGTTTGGTAAACTTTGGGAGCAGGGTGTAGAAGGCATAGAACAATACAACCGCCTTAATAAAGTAGAACCAATGCGCAAAGCTTTAGAAGATCTCTCTGTCGGCGTTTGGTTCTCGGGTTTGCGCCGAGAGCAGTCTCAATCGAGAGCCACGTTACCGATATTAGCGTTGCAAAACGGAGTGTTTAAGTTTCTTCCTGTTATCGATTGGACGAATAAAGATGTCCACTATTATTTAAAAGATAATGATCTTCCTTACCATCCTCTTTGGGAACAAGGTTACTTATCTGTCGGCGATACCCATACAACCCGTAAATGGGAACCGGGAATGGCAGAAGAAGAGACCCGTTTCTTTGGATTGAAGCGAGAATGTGGTCTTCACGAAGATAACAACTAAGAAAAATGAACACCTTGGCTAGTTCATTTTGTCTTTACTAACAGAAAAAGCTGCGTTCGCAGCTTTTTTCTTGTGACATAGATAGCTTTTTAAAATCGATTCAAGGATAACTCTGTGGATAACCTGTATCCATCTTCTGGGTAAAGTTGAATAAATAGAGCGTTAGCAATGTTTTCTCCTGTTAAGCATTATTTCTGTGTTTTTTGCAAAATAATACTTGCCAGTGTGATTTTGATCCCTATAATGCCACCTCACTGACACGGCAGACGTCACAAGGCTTTAGCCGGTGTTGGTAGAGGATCAGACTTCTAAAAAAGAAAAATTGAAAAAGTGTTTGACACTGACAGTTATCTCGCTAGAATGCACCTCCGCTTTGAGAAGAAAGCTTCTGCAAAGCAAAGCTCTTTAACAATTTAAACCTATCAATCTGTGTGGGCACTCGTTGATGAAAATCGAAGATGATTCTAAAGAATCAACTAGGTTTCAATGATACGAAGTGACCATTGAGTCGCAAGACTCAGCACAGTCAATTCAAACATTACATTTATGTAATGTCAGTATTCATTGAGCCAAACAAAATCTTAAATTGAAGAGTTTGATCATGGCTCAGATTGAACGCTGGCGGCAGGCCTAACACATGCAAGTCGAG
>NZ_JBKEBW010000086.1:0-6091 GCF_047973365.1 Vibrio sp.
ACACCTGCGGCGATCGGAATACCAAAGCTGTTGTAAATAAATGCGCCAAGCAGGTTTTGCTTCATGTTCTTAATTGTCGCTTGTGACAGTTCGATAGCACTGACGACCGATAGCGGTGAGGAATTGAGTAGCGTCATTTGCGCGCTCTCTATCGCTACATCACTGCCGCTACCCATTGCAATACCGATATCAGCCTGAGCAAGGGCTGGTGCGTCGTTAATACCATCACCGACCATGGCTACAACTCTGTTGTGTTGCTGTAACTCTTCAATATGTTGCGCTTTTTGGTCTGGAAGTACCTGAGCAATCACTTGGCTTATACCGAGCTTGCTTGCAATTGAGTTCGCTACACTTTGGTTATCACCGGTTAGCATAACGGTATGAATCCCCATTTCATTAAGCGCTTGGATAGCTTGCGCAGCACTTTCTTTTACCGGATCGGCAATCGCTATAAGGCCAATCAGCTGTTTGTTGAGGGCAATAGCGACAGGAGTCCAAGCGTTGGTTGAAAAAGTCTCTAGGGTTTGTTCTGCTTCGGTTAAATCGATATCTAAAGATTGGAAATAGCCGATAGACCCAATATGCACTGCTTGCCCTTGATGGTCGGCTTGAATGCCTTGTCCGCGTAAGTTGATGAAGTTACTTATGGCCGTTGGGGATATTTGATTCTCTTTTGCGTAGAGGCAAACCGCTTTGGCTAAAGGATGCTCGGAGTGCAGCTCCAAAGCGTAGGCCAAAGCCAAGACCTGCTGTTGGTTTGAATTAAAAGTAATGAGCTGCTGAACGCTCGGTTTACCTTGTGTGAGCGTACCTGTTTTATCAAATACCACAGTATTGATTTTGCTAGCTGACTGAAGAACATTGGCATCTCGAATTAAAATGCCCATTTCTGCGGCTTTACCCACACCAACAGTAACTGACAATGGTGTTGCCAAACCAAGTGCACAAGGACAGGCAATGATGAGTACTGTGGTAGCAATCACCAGCATATAACTGGCTTTGGGTTCAGGACCAAACCAGTACCAGATTAACGCTGAAAAAATTGCTATCAGCACAACCGTTGGCACAAAAACGGCCGAGATTTGGTCTGCCATTTTAGCGATAGCTGGTTTACTGCTTTGTGCCTGACGAACCATTTTGATGATACGAGAGAGCATGGTTTGCGAGCCAATGCCGGTTGCTTGTATCAATAAGCTACCATCTTGATTAATCGTGCCCGCAGACACTGGGCTTGATGTTGATTTATAAACAGGAATAGGTTCGCCAGTAAGCATCGACTCA
Organism: Vibrio sp.; assembly: GCF_047973365.1. GTDB lineage: Bacteria > Pseudomonadota > Gammaproteobacteria > Enterobacterales > Vibrionaceae > Vibrio. The sequence continues at coordinate 1,282 of NZ_JBKEBW010000086.1, forward strand.
TCCACATAAGAGCTGCCTTCTAACACGACACCATCTACCGGAGATTGCTCACCTGGTTTTACGCGCAAAGTCATCCCTTGCTTGATATCAGCGATAGCAATAGTTTGCTCGGTCGTCTCACCATTATTGGTTATGACTAAGGTTGCTTGTTGTGGCTGCAAATTGATCAGCGCTTGAAGTGATTGCGTGGTTCTTGCTTTGGCTTTGGCTTCTATATAATGACCCAAAGAAATTAAACCAATAATCATAGCGGTGGCTTCAAAATAGACATGACGTGCGCTATCAGGGAACCAGTTTGGCGCCATGACCACTAGAATAGAATAGAACCACGCAGCCCCTGTACCGAGTGCGACCAAAGTATCCATGGTTGCTCGGCGGTGAGTCAGTGCTTGCCATGCGCTGGTGAAAAATCCTTTCCCTGCGGTAGATAAAAGTGCAAGACACAGTGATCCAACTACACCCCAAGCCATTTGATCGCTGGTGGTTTGGATCATCATCTTGCCACCGAATACACCCCAGGCCATTAGAGGGATCCCTAAGGCTAAGCCTAAAGCTGCATTTCGTTTATGTTCGTTTTGAATAAGCTCTAAATTCTGTTGCTGTTTCTTTTGTTGTTCGACTGGGTCATCTATCCATTCAGCCTGATAACCCGCTTGTTTTACTGCGGCCACCAACGCAGAGGTGACATCTTGATTTGAAATCACTAAGGCGGTTTGTTCTGCTAGGTTAACTTGCGCTTTTTCTACACCAGATACTGAGAGCAATGATTTTTCTACAGAGGAAACACAACTGGCGCAAGTCATACCTTTAATTATCAGGTGAGTGTTTACGAACTCATTGACTGTATTTGCAATTGTTTTAACAGGTGTTGCTTCAACAGGTGTGAGCTCTGATTCTGCCACTTGCTCTTGTTCGGTCGTTTTGTCAGTAACTACTGTATTTTTTGTTTCTGCCGCTGCTAGAGGAGCATTCATCAGGGTTGCTGTGAAACCAACCTGAGATACGCGATCGATGATGTCCGCGTCACAACTCGAGGTAATCAGTGACAGTGATTGTTTTACAACCTCTAAGCGGGCAATGTCGTCAAAGGTTTGCAAATGCTTACTGAGCTTGTTGACGCAATTGCCACAATTTAAGCCTTGTAAGCTAAATTGCAGCGAGTTGCCAGCGTGATAGCCTAATGATTCGATACTGTCGATGACTTTGTCCAGTGGAGCGTCTACTTCTAACTCAATAAAAGTTGGAGACAGGGATTGAAGTTCAAGCGTGAAATCCGCATTGAGCTGGCGCTCAACTTTGCGTGCGCAGTCCATGCAATTTAAACCAGATAACGGCAGTGCGTAATGACCCATTTTTTTATTCCTCCATTCGACAGTAATGAAAGCATAAACCTTGACCCAAAGGTAAGGTCAAGCGGTGTGATGGAATATGAATTAATCTTCCATTGTGGATTTAGTCATCAATGGTAAAATGGCGGCAAATTTTATCCTTTCAATCGCAGTGGCTTAATGTGCCGCTGTTGTTTTTATCTCTAAGGAAGTCAAATGACGGTTAAAACTCGTTTTGCCCCAAGTCCTACGGGCTATCTTCACGTTGGTGGTGCACGTACAGCACTTTACTCTTGGTTATATGCAAAAAGCCAAGGCGGTGAATTTGTTCTACGTATTGAAGACACTGACCTTGAACGTTCTACTCAAGCAGCAGTAGATGCGATTCTTGAAGGTATGAGTTGGTTAGGTTTGGCATGGGATGAAGGTCCTTACTACCAAACTAAACGTTTTGATCGTTACAACGAAGTTGTTGATCAACTTTTGGCGCAAGACAAAGCATACAAATGTTACGCATCTAAAGAACTTTTAGATGAAGTTCGTGCTGAGCAAGAAGCAAACAAAGAGATGGCTCGTTACGATGCGAATCATCCAAAAATCAAGGCGGTAAATGAAGCGGCAAAAGAGGGTGATCCTTGTGTGATTCGTTTCCGTAACCCTAAAGGCGGCAGTGTCGTATTTGATGACCAAATTCGTGGTCGCATTGAAATTCGTAACGACCAACTAGACGATTTAATCATCCGCCGTACAGACGGTTCGCCAACTTACAACTTCTGTGTTGTGGTTGATGATATCGATATGGGTATTACGCATGTTATTCGTGGTGAAGATCATATCAACAACACGCCTCGTCAAATTAACATTTACCAAGCAATTGGCGCGAAAGTTCCTACCTTTGCACACTGCGCAATGATCTTGGGTGACGACGGTGCTAAGTTGTCTAAACGTCACGGTGCGGTTTCGGTAATGCAATACCGCGACGAAGGTTACCTACCTGAAGCTCTGATCAACTATCTTGTGCGTTTGGGTTGGGGGCATGGCGACCAAGAGATTTTCTCTCAACAAGAGATGATTGACCTATTTAGCCTCAATGCGATTTCAAAATCAGCATCAGCATTTAACACTGATAAACTGCTTTGGTTGAACAACCACTACATTAAATCTTCAGATCCTGAGTATGTAGCGAAACACCTAGAGTGGCACTTTGATAACCTAGGTATCAACAAAGACAACGGTCCTGCACTTGCACAAATCGTTTCTCTTGTTGGCGAGCGTTGTAACACCCTAGTTGAACTTGCACAGCAATCTCGTTACTTCTACGAGGATTTCTCTGAGTTTGAAGAAGGCGAGGCTAAGAAGCACCTACGTGGTGTAGCAAAAGAACCTCTAACTCTTGCGTTAAGCAAACTTGAAGCGCTAACTGAGTGGACGACTGAAGCTCTGCACCAGGTGATCGAACAAGTGTGCGCAGAACTTGAAATCGGTATGGGCAAAATCGGTATGCCGCTACGTGTCGCTGTAACTGGTGGCGGTCAATCTCCTTCCGTGGATGCAGTAATGCAACTTATCGGCAAAGAGCGTGTTATCGCTCGTATCAAAATGGCACTAGCGTTTATCGAACAGCGTGAAGCAAACGCGTAATAACCCACTCCACTCCTTAGACGTTCAGAAAAAGCTGCAGTGAAATATCTGCGGCTTTTTTTTGATTAAAATTTGTTTAGTTTACGATTACCTCTAAGCAACCGAAAAATGGTTTCTATTCGCTATTGTTTATTAGCATGGCGTTCTAAATAAAACAGCCTGTGCTGTGGTTTTGCTACATATTGTCGTCATAATCGCCGCCATTGGTTATCAGTCGATTGTGAATGTCAATCGTCAATATTGTAGGAATAATAATATGAATAAGTTAGCTGCGATTATTTCGCTATCTTTAGCTGTGACTTCTACAGCAGCAGTTTCTGATGTTTATGTTGGTGGTAAAATTGGTGTTTCTTGGCTTGATGATGCTTGCTTATCGGGCGGCGTGTGTGATGAAAAAACGAGTAATCCGACATTAGGCGCTTACTTAGGTTATCAAGCGAATGATTGGCTATCTCTTGAGCTAGGCTACGATTATTTGGACAAATTTACTGGCGCGGGCTTAAATGATGAGAGGGTAGATGCAATCACTTTAGCTCCAAGAGTCAGTTTGCCTGTATCTGAAGCACTTGCATTGTATGTTAAAGCAGGTGGTGCATACGTAGATTACGGCTCAAAAGATGATTTTTCTTATCTAGGTGCTGCTGGCATCGAATGGTTAGCAGATGACAATGTGTCTCTTCGCCTCGAATATCAAGCTATTACAGATATTAACAATGATATTGTTCGTGCTATGGCTAACACTGTAACGTTAGGTCTTAGTTATAAATTTGGCAGCAGCAAAACAGATCCTGTTCCTGTCGCTGTTGAACCAGTGGCGCCAGACGTTATTGAAGTTGCAGAACCTGAAGTTACAGTCGTTACGAAATCGTATCCGGATCAACACTTATCAGGTAATAATTTTGCCCACAATAGTGCAGAAATTTCTTCACAAGCGGCTAAACAGTTAGATGAATTAGCCACTTTCTTAAATGCCAATCCACAAGCGAAAGTTGAAATCACGGGGCACACGGATTCTCTTGGTTCTGCCGAGTATAACCAAGCGATGTCAGAGAAGCGTGCTATAGCTGTTGCTGACGTACTGTTTAAAAACGGTATCGATGAATCAAGAATGATTATTTCTGGTCAAGGTGAAAGTAATCCAATCGCATCGAATGAAACAAAGGAAGGTCGTCAACAAAACCGAAGAGTAGATATTGTTGTGCCTGCATTTGAATATCAAGTCGAAGAGTAATCTCTAAATCGCTTGAATCTACCCCCGAAACTTGAGCAAGTGTTGGGGGTATTTTTTATTTAAAGCAAGATCGCTTGCTTAATCCCTTACTAAATCACTTCAAATCAATGCTGCTTAAGCGCCCCATATAGATAAGAATGTCTAAGCAGTCTTTATGTGCTTCTAACAGCGCTTTCTTTGTCTTCGTATAGGCGGCAAGTTTGCCATGTTTGTTGATCGAGCAAACCACACTCTTAAATGTGCATTTGCCTTCGGGATCGTAGTTGCGCCAAGCGGCAATATAACAAGCGTCGCGGCTCTCAGGGTTATCACTTGTCGGACGAGGCTTATAGATGATCTTCGGTTCTAAGCTGTGAGGAAGGCGAGTCATTAAGAATGGATCTTTTAAAATACGACGCCAATGTTTGCCCCACATCTCTCGTCCGAGTTCATTTCTGAGCTTGATGGCTTTTTTTAGACCTTTTGTTTCACCTAGACGTATGTAACCAACCGATCTGTGCAAAACGCTGTCATCGGGAGTATGGATATGAATCTTATAAGCGGTTTTAGCTTTTGAGATAAATCGATGGCCGGTGTTAGTTTCTAGGTTACTTTTTGTCATAGGTTTTAT
>NZ_JBKEBW010000146.1:0-9017 GCF_047973365.1 Vibrio sp.
ATGTCGAGAAAAGGAAACTGTTTAGATAATGCAGTGGCTGAAAACTTCTTCGCTTTACTCAAAACAGAGATGTATCACGGTCAAAGCTTCACTGATGCTGATGAACTGATTGCAAATATCGAAGAATATATAGAGTATTACAATACAAAACGGATTAAGGTGAAATTTAAAGGCCTGACTCCGATAGAATATCGAAATCAGGCCTTGCAAGCCGCTTAACAGAAATGTCCAACTTTATGGGGTCACTTCAGGGGACCGTGGGAATGAGGTGATACCCTTAACGAAACTGTCCGGCTTCAACCAAAAACTCAAATCCAGCTGTGGCCAGCTTGGCTTCAAGTGCGGTTCGGTCAATATCGAAGTAGGCAACCAGCTTGTCTAAATCACCGTTAAAGTCGTCACGCAGCTTCATGTTCACAATGCTCATTAGCATGACTGTATCCATAGAAGCGAAATTGGCGAGATTCATTATTTGTCCTCGAAATCAGAAATCAGTAAGTTTGCCGCAGCAAAGGCGGCTTTTTCTCTGACTTCTTTTGCTAAAGAAGTATCCGCTGCCACATCGTTCAAAGCACGAACCGCGCAGCTAATGGCTTGAGGAATATAGGCTTGATCGCCACTGCCAATTTGAGCGTATAACTCACGAACTAAATCACAACAACCGTAAACTTGCATAACTCTATCCTACTTTTACAGAACGACTCATTTTCACAGAACTAATAGCACAGAACGAGACGTCTGCCTTATAAATGATAACTGCTCTCAATATACACAGAGAGCAGTATGAAGACAAAAGTTACCTTTGAGCTGGCTCAATATTGAGTAGCAAGAGATCAAATTTTCAGCATGTTTCAGGTATTAAAAAGGCTGCCGGTAGGCAGCCCTTAAAGACTCTCGTGTGAGATTAAGCCATTTGCGACTTGATGTGCTCGACGATATCAGCCATAGCCACTGGAGTTTTATCACCAGAGCGACGGTTTTTATATTCGAAGTTGCCTTCGTCCATACTACGATCACCGATAACGATCGTATGAGGAACACCAAGTAGCTCCATATCAGAGAACATAACACCTGGGCGTTCTTTACGGTCATCGAATAGAACTTCGATACCAGCTGTTGTCAGTTCAGCATATAGCTTCTCTGCGGCTTCTTGAACGCGCTCAGATTTGTGCATGTTCATTGGAACGATAGCCACTTGGAATGGTGCAATCGCGTCTGGCCAGATGATACCGTATTTATCGTGGTTCTGTTCAATCGCAGCAGCCACTACACGAGTAACACCGATACCGTAACAACCCATTTCTAGAATAACGTTCTTACCGTCAGCGCCTAGAACACCACAGTTCATTTTCTCTGAGTAGTTAGTACCAAGCTGGAAGATGTGACCAACTTCGATACCACGCTTAAGCATGATAGTGCCTTTACCACATGGGCTTGGGTCACCTTCAACAACGTTACGTAGGTCTTCAACTTGACCTAGTTGAACGTCACGGCCCCAGTTAATGCCGAAGTAGTGTTTACCATCAACGTTTGCGCCTGCACCAAAATCGCTGGTTACAGCAACTGTGCGGTCAACGATGAATGGCTGTTTTAGACCAACAGGGCCTAGTGAACCTGGACCGGCACCGATTAGAGCGCGAATTTCTTCTTCAGAAGCCATCTCTAGTGGAGAAGCGACTTCTTTCAAGTTTTCTGCTTTCACTTCGTTTAGCTCATGATCACCACGGATGATCAGTGCGATGATGTCTGCGTCAACTTCATCGGATGCTTTAACGAAAAGCGTTTTAACCGTTTTCTCGATAGGCAGTTCAAATTGCTCAACCAGTTCGGCAATGGTTTTCGCATTAGGCGTGTCAACCAGAGTCATCTCTTGAGTTGGGGCTGCAAGTTCTGCTGCAAGTGCCACCGCTTCTGCTTTTTCGATGTTTGCTGCATAATCAGATTCAGTAGAGAATGCGATTAAATCTTCGCCGCTTTCTGCCAATACGTGGAACTCTTGAGAGCCACTACCACCGATAGCGCCGCTATCAGCCAATACTGGACGGTAATCCAGACCCATGCGGTCGAATGCTTTACAGTAAGCATCGTGCATTGCGTCGTAAGATTTTTGTAGACCTTCTTTATCGATGTCGAAGCTGTATGCGTCCATCATCGAGAATTCTCGAGAGCGCATCACACCAAAACGAGGGCGGCGTTCGTCACGGAACTTAGTCTGGATTTGGTACAGGTTCAGCGGAAGCTGTTTGTATGAACTTACTTCGTTACGCACAAGAGCAGTAATCACTTCTTCTGCTGTTGGGCTTAGTACAAACGGACGGGTGTGGCGGTCAGTAAAGCGAAGTAACTCAGGGCCCATCTTTTCGCTGCGACCTGTTTCTTCCCATAGTTCAAACGGCTGCACAACGGGCATTAATGTTTCAATAGCTCCTGCATTGTCGATTTCTTGACGAATAATGGTTTCGACTTTACGCAGTACGCGCAGACCGGTAGGTAGCCAAGTATAAAGACCTGAGGCTAGCTTACGGATCATGCCCGCACGTAGCATGAGCTGGTGGCTCACGATTTCTGCGTCGTTTGGAGTCTCCTTCAGAGTAGAAAGAAGATATTTACTGGTACGCATTTATGGTATCCGTTTATCAAAGGTGGTAATAAATTTAGCCGCTAATAATATCAGCCAAATGCCAATGTCAAAAGCGTTCAATCGTCGTAACCGTCACTAAGTTAGCGGTTATGATGAATTTTACGTTCAAATCGTATAAATGTACTGCGTATTGCTTCTCGTCAGGCTTGTTTTTCTTATAAGCAGGACGTGGATCTTGTGCCAGAACTTCACTAATAACAGCTTTCTTGACCGCTGAATCAGGCAAAGTATTTAGAATTTCTTGAGCTTGTGTCGAGAATTGTACATCTATTGTTGACGGTTCAGACTCTGCATAGCCACCTTTGGCTTTAGGTATCGCATCGGAATAGGGGATGTAGGGTTTGATGTCAACGATCGGTGTTCCATCAACCAGATCAACGCTACCTACTTCTATATAGAATTGCTCGCCTTCTTTATTTATTGCTAGAAATTCAACCGCCGACATGCCAATACCGTTTGGGCGAAACGTGGAACGGGACGCTAGTACACCGACTCTTTCATTGCCTCCGAGACGCGGTGGTCTAACGGTTGGTTTCCAACCAGCTTCAAGATTTTGATCAAACAAGAACAACAGCCAGAGATGGCTGAACTGTTCCATTTCACGCACTGCTTGCAAACAGTTCAACTCGCCGAGTAACTTGATGCGAGCTCTAGCGCTCGGTACTAATCGAGGTTGACGTGGAACGGCGAATTTCTCTTTATATGGCGTTTCGATGGTAGCAATCGGCGTGATGGTGTGCATTGGCGTGTATTGAGTTTGATTAAAGAAGTAAAAGTGAAAATATCACACCTAACAGAGAACAGTAGTAATTATTGTTGATAGTAATTATCTTTTGATATGTTATATTATAACAAAATAATTCAATTGAGGTATCAACTATGAAAGTACTAAGTTCGCTAAAAAGTGCAAAAAACCGTCATCCTGATTGTCAGATCGTTAAGCGTCGTGGACGCCTTTACGTTATCTGCAAAGCTAACCCTAGATTTAAAGCCGTACAGCGATAAGTGTCGGCGACACAATGAATAAAAAACTGCGAATTTCGCGGTTTTTTTGTATTTAAAATCGAGCTATTTTTTAAACTTCGCCAGATATCTGTCTAAGTGGTTGGCAAATTCACGTCGCTCTGTTTGAGAAAGTGCGCTTGGTCCTCCGGTTTGAATACCGCTGGAACGCATGGTTTCCATAAAGTCGCGAATATTAAGGCGCGCTTTAATGGTCTCTTTAGTATAGAGCTCACCACGTGAGTTCAGCGCTAGCGCACCTTTAGTTATCACTTCATCAGCCAGTGGAATGTCAGATGTGATAACTAAATCATTTGCTGCTACTCGTCTTACAATTTCATTATCGGCAATATCAAAACCCGCAGGAACTTGAATGGAATGAATATTAACGCGTTTGGGTACAGGGATTATGTGGTTAGCTACAAAGGTACATTCAATGCCTGTGCGCTCTGCTGCACGTACAATAGTTTCTCTGATCACTTTCGGGCAAGCGTCGGCGTCAACCCAGATTTTCATTGACAATCACCATTGAGTTGTTGCTCTAACTGTTCAATACGTTGCGTAAGCTGAGCAATGACTTGCTCCAACTGAGTAATACGGTCAGCTTCAGTGGTTGCTTGTAGTGCGATTTCGACTTTAGGAACACGATGCGCATTTTTCCAACTTTTAATCGCACTAATAAGTGCCGCCATGGGAACTGATGTACTCAAACGTGCTTTAACAAGGGCAACAGTCGGTTCTTTTCCTTGCTGCTGTAGTGTGGTTAGCACATGTTCGAGCTCTTTAGTAACATCTTGAGTGAGCATAGGTCATCCTTTTTCTCTGAGAGCATGATTTTATATCAGTTTGCGTGATTAATCCCAGCCCAAATGGTTCTCTTGTCGCTTTTGCTTTCTGTTGATAAAAATATGCAAGGACAAACGCTAGCGAAAGTAACATGCTCTTGTGCGAGATCTCTTACAAATGCTGTGCGATATCAGAGGTTTGTTAAGCAGTGAATGCTATTTTATTTTCGTAACGTATTGAATTATATATTAATAAGTTGATTGTTTGTTTTATGCGCAAAATTATTAACTATCGGGTGATTGCACTAAAAACTCAAAGGCGTAGATTGATCTGCGTCGGCAGGGAACTGACACGGAAATGGATACACCACTGGACGGTGATTTCAGGACGAAAAAGTGATTAATGGATAATCACCATATGGATACGGATACGAACGGATTCAACAGCTAACAGGATGTCAGTTGGCAAGGAACGCAAAAGGATAAACCCTAAGAAAGGGTAGGATACCATCGGGATGATGGAATGGACACCGCTCAAGGAACAAGTGATGAGCGCTAACAGGATGGTTAGCACAACGGACGAAAATGGACACCGCTAGGAAGGCGATGCAGGAGTTAACTGAAGGATTCAGTTTTTTAGGGATGATGCAGGAAGCGGATATTTGTAGCGGGAAGGCTGCACGCAAGACTTAAACCCCAACACTTCGGTGTTGGGGTTTTTCTCAATTTGCATATGAAAAAATTAAATAATAATTATTCTTAATCGCTAATGGCTTCAAATCTTTTTCGATCAAGTTCGCTTTGCTCTGTTTTGCTTCAGTGGCAAGGCTTTTTTGCTATTTTTGTTTTCTAACAAGGACTGTTTGTGACAATAGTGACACGACGAACGCTGTTAATTCCTTATACAGAATCGTTCGAGTTGGATTTTCTTATGCTCAACTGTTGCGCTAAAAATATGGCATACCTTAATGGACCTAAGACAGTCTCTGCATCTAGAGAGCTGTTTAAGCGTGTGCTTAACGATTCTTCTATTCATGCTATGGCGGTGTTGGATAACTATAACCGTGAGTTCATGGGGCATATCTTTATCGAACGTGATGATATTAAAGCGGAATTAGGCTTTATTTTTGATAAATTGTATTGGAAGCAGGGGTTCGCGACAGAAGCGCTAAAGGCGTTTTTCCCTAAAGCATGTGAAAGATTGGACCTAATGCGAGTGGTTGCCACCGCTGAGATTGAAAATCGCGCTGCCATTAAAATATTAGAAATTTTGGGTTTCCAAAACCGAGGCGAGAATGACGAGCACTTCGCCCTTAGCTATGATTTTGAGTGGATTAAATCTTAAATACCGAGCTTATGCCATCCGATGCGGCGGCAAGTTAAAGCGCATCGGAATGAAGCCACGCATTTCCAGTTTGCCCTGATAGCAGTCATCACCTAAAGCTGAAAATTCAAACAAGTAAACTGTATGCCAAAGCCAGCGACCATCGTTGGTTTTCCATTTGTGACCAGCAAAAGATACGCTAAGCAATTGAAGTTCAAGTTGATCGCATTTTCTCAGTACGTGTGATTTAGCGATTTCAGACTGTCGTCTTTGCTGCCAAAAAAGGAAACAGACGAAGCATAGCGCCAATATTGCCAATAGATCTCCAATCATATTGCGCCTTAGGATTTGGTATCTTGTTGAAGTTTGAGCAGTGCATGCGCGAGCTCTTCAGAAGGAGTGCCATGCAATAATGGCAAAAGAACCATTCTGAGTTCTGGCAGCATGACGAGGTCAGCAAACAACTGGTTAAATAGCGTTTGATTGCCAGTCTGCGCCAGTCTTAACAAAAATTGCTCTGCTCTCGTCGTGTTATTCAATACCTTCCAGGTACGTCCGGCAATGGCAATCAGTACCTCAGGGTGGCTCAAACGAGGGCTCGCGAGAATTGAATCAATTATTTTACCCAGTTGATTTTCATCTGCACCGGATAGTGCGCGAGTGAATGCAGAGAGTAAAAACAGATCAGGCTCTTGGCTTGCTATCTCTGCTTGGGTCAACTCTTCAAGGCGCTTCGCAAGCATGGTCGGTAGTTCTGTGTGCTCAAGAGCGCCGAGTAGCGCGTAAAGAGGCTGTGTCGGCAAATGAGACAGCGCTTTACGAACCAAAGGACCATTCTGTTCTTGATTCAAACGCGCACAGATATCGGTAATGCCTTGCAGACCTATCGTTTGCCAATTATTCCAACCTAGACCACCAGAGAAATAATGTTGAGCATGCTCATAGTATTGGCTACAAGGCATGGCTAATGTCGCGCGAATTTGGCTGTGAAAAACAGCCATTTTGTCTTCAGCTGGTTTGAAGGTATACGGATTGTTCGCCAGTTTATTTTGCTGCTCTTCGGTGAGTTCTTTGTTGAGGCGAGTTCCCATGGCTTCAACCACATACTTAATGAACTGACCCACATCCGCTTGTTGCAGTAGTCCACGTTCATCTAGAGCAAATTTAAGGAACCAAATCCAAGGTTGTTTGGTTTCATTCCAGTATGCAATAGCCAGGTGAGCGGTACGTTTTACAGGATAGGGATAAGCTTGATGTCCCTGTTCTACATGTGAAAACTGCTCATTCTTGATAGTTTGGATGCGTCGGCCAAGGTCGAAGATTTGATATTGACAGCCACTGTTTTTGAGTAAAGCAGTCAGTGTTTGAATATTGTCCATGGGAGCAAAATGTTCCTGAAATTCTTTTGGGGTAACCCTTCTTTCCTCAGTAAATGGTACTCTATGGCACTTTTTCAAGGTGTACGACCAACAAACTTGGTGATTCATGACAATTAACACAAAACTGGCTCAAGCTTTACAGCGATTAGAAGCGGAATTACGCCAATGTGAAGTTTGGCAAACTACGCCACCGAGTATCGAAGCGATGCGAAGTGTTGAGCCTTTTTCGATTGATACACTCGACCCTCATGAGTGGCTGCAGTGGGTGTTTGTCCCAACGATGCAGAAATTGCTTAATGAAGGACAAGCCATTCCTAAAGGTTTTCAGTTGTCACCCTATTTTGAGCAAGCATGGAAGCATCAAGACGAGTTTCAAGCTGTACTTTTAGTCATCAACCACATTGATAGGGTATGTCAGTAATGTTGGATATCATCTACCAAGACGAATATTTGGTCGCCGTCAATAAGCCTGCAGGCATGTTGGTGCATCGTTCATGGCTCGATAGGCATGAAACTCAGTTTGTAATGCAAACATTACGAGATCAAATCGGTCAGCATGTTTTTCCTTTGCACCGTTTAGACCGACCGACGTCCGGCGTGCTGGTTTTTGCGCTGTCGAGCGAAATTGCCGCCAATGTCATGCCGATGTTTGCTAATCATGAAATGGAAAAAACCTATCATGCAATTGTTCGTGGCTGGATTGAAGAGGGAGACGTGCTGGATTATCCGCTCAAAGAAGAGTTGGATAAAATTGCTGATAAGTTTGCCAAGCAAGATAAAGAAGCTCAGTCCGCGGTGACTGAATATCAACCGTTAGCCAAAGTCGAAGCTCCCTTTTCAACCGGAAAGTTTCCAACCACTCGTTACTGCTTAGTCGAAATGAAACCTAAAACGGGACGTAAGCATCAGTTACGTCGCCATATGGCACATCTTCGTCATCCAATTGTGGGTGATACCACTCACGGCGATGGTAAACATAACCGCTTGTATCGAGAAGAGTACGATTGTCATCGACTGCTTCTTCATGCGACTGAATTAAGGTTTACTCACCCGTATACACAACAGGAATTAGTGCTCAAAGCGTCTTTTGATGAGGTTTGGCAAAGGTTGTTTGCAGAGTTTGGCTGGGAAAGTCCGCAAGCGTGACTGAGCGTGGAGTAGTGCTCGTTACCATGCTCTGCGTGGTGCATACCGAGCTTTAAATGTTCAAAGTAGGTAGGTTTCACCTTCTATCTTTAACTAAGGTATGCATTCCCACACGGGAGTGAAGTGACCCCCAATAGTTGGACAACCAATTATTGGGGGTCTTTTATTTATGTCCAAATACAGTCGCGAGTTAAAGTTCAAAGTAGCTAAAAATTATCTTGATGGCTCCACTCCTCGAGAGCTCGCTGAAAAATATTCTGTCCCAACAAAACATGTTCGTTATTGGGCTCATGTTTTCACTATGCATTGTTCAAATTCATTTTTAATTGATTGACAGTCTCTTAGTGCGGAAGCTAAGATGGAAGCGTTGCAATTATTGTGGACAAATGGCTGGTCTGTCAGACACACTAGCGCGGTGTTAAACCTCTCTTTCCCTACGACGTTTACGAGTTGGCTCCGAAAATATGAAAAGAAAGGCATTATTGGGTTGGAGAAACATAAAAGAGCGATTATTCCAATGAAGAACTCCCCGCAAACGACACACAAATCTGATGATGAGATGACCCTGGAAGAGTTAAAAGAAGAACTGGCGTATTTACGTTCGGAGAACGCTGTCTTAAAAATTCTCGAGGAGTTGAATCAGCAGCGATTTCGTCGAACTAAGAAATAGCGTTAACCGTTTCAGCTCTTAGAAAAACATACTCTTTAAAACATCTTTTGAAAGTAACTAAGTTACCGAG
>NZ_JBKEBW010000151.1:0-18139 GCF_047973365.1 Vibrio sp.
ACTCGTGTTGTGCTTTTTCCAGTGCACGACTAATACCATTGATCACGGTTTCAAATGCGATTCCACGGTCGGTATGAGTTTGTGGGTCAAAGAAAATTTCAGTATGGATAACGTTATCTTGCTTACAACGAAGCATATATGCCCAGGTTAGGTCAAAGAAATCTTGCTCGTGAATGAGGACGTTAGCACCCTGATAATAGATATCGAGAAATGACTGTAGGTTGGAAAACTGATAAGCGGCACGAACTTCTTCTGGCGAAGAAAAAGGAATATCTATGTGGTTACGTTTTGCCAGTTCAAACATCAACTCAGGCTCAAGAGAACCTTCAATGTGCAAATGTAGCTCGACTTTCGGCAGTTTCTGGATAAATGGTTTCATATATGCTCTTAATCCTCATGTGATTAATCGCTTTTCATCTTGAGTGGTGTTTTACCTTTATGACCTTTAGAGGTACGTGAGGTAAACAGAGCCCATACAAAGAGAAAGCGACAACCTATTCGCTTAACTCTTCGTAATCAGAATTTTACGGATTCTGGTAGAGACCCCCACACCGTATCAGTGGGGTTATACGAAGCAACTTATACTATTTTCAACAAATGATAACGTAATTATTGCTAATTGCCACTTTTAACAATAAGCAGAGTTTGTATTTAAATTGCAGGTTTAAAAAGCGCCCTTAAAAGAAGTGCTTTCTCAATGTGATATTTTCGTAAATACCATGCTTAGTGTCTTATTGGTTCGATTTTTTCGAGTTTGTTGCTTGCTGCCTACTGTTTGCGATACCTTATCGAATATTTTACTACTGAGTCTCCAGCACTATGTCACATCTTAACTATAACCATCTCTACTATTTCTGGATGGTCTGCAAGCAAGGTTCGGTTACTAAAGCCGCGGATGCTTTGTTCCTGACACCTCAGACGGTAACGGGGCAGATTAAAGCTTTTGAAGAGCGGATGGATGGTAAACTGACTAAACGTAATGGCAGAAGTATTGAGCCCACCGAGCTTGGGCAATTGGTTTTTAAATACGCTGATCGTATGTTTGGCTTAAGTTATGAGATGCTGGATATCGTTAACTATAGTCAACGTTCGAACGTGCTATTTGACGTGGGTGTTGCCGATGCACTGTCCAAAAGATTGGTCAGCAAAATCTTGATGACGACCATTCCGGAAAACAACAGCATTCATTTGCGCTGTTTTGAATCGACGCACGAACTTCTGCTTGAGCAGTTATCACAGCACAAATTAGACATGATTCTTTCTGACTGCCCGGTTGATTCCAGCCAAAGCCCGGGATTGTTTAGTAAAAAATTGGGCGAGAGCAAGATGGGGTTCTTTGCCAGAAATCATCTCGGCAAAGTGTCATTTCCTGCGGTTTTAGAACAGCGTAAGCTGCTGATGCCGGGAAGCCGAACCTCAATGGGAAGAAAAGTCCGTCAGTGGTTCGATCATCAGGGGATCCAGCCAAACATTTTAGGTGAGTTCGATGATTCGGCACTAATGAAAGCTTTTGCTCGTTATCACCCCGAGGCTATTTTCTTAGCGCCTTTGCTTTATGTTACTGAAGTGGTTGATGACTCTTCGCTACAGCTTATTGCGCCTATCGGTGAAGTTAAAGAAGAGTATTACGTGATCTTTGCTGAACGTATGATTCAGCATCCGGCAGTAAAAAATATTTGTGACGCAGATTTTACTAAATTGTTCGAATGAGACGTTAGTCATTATTTACAGTTGGATTAACGTCACACAATTTGATAAAAAGAACAATTATTACACAGAGCTAATTAATTCGAGCAGTAATACGAGCAGTAATAAAAGACGCCAATTATGAGTCATTAAGAATTCAGACGCGTCGCAGAAATAACATTAACTGATACTATTAAAACACTTTACCCCGCTAATATGCCGCATAACTAGTTGAATTAGTTAATCATGTCGACTTAAAGAGCGTTTAGAAGTTGTTCCTAGGGGACTTAATTCATGAATTTACAAGAAATGGAAAAGAATTCCGCTCAAGCTGTTGTTTTATTGAAAGCGATGGCGAATGAAAGGCGTTTGCAGATTCTTTGCTTGCTACACAACAACGAATTGTCGGTTGGTGAGTTATGCGGAAAGCTCGAACTAAGCCAATCAGCACTCTCGCAGCATTTAGCCTGGTTGAGACGTGACGGGTTAGTCAACACTCGTAAATCAGCGCAGACCGTCTTTTATACGCTAAGCAGCGATGAAGTGAAAAAAATGATCGAACTACTGCACGGTATGTACTGCAGTTGATGGCAAAATCTTAAAGCGCGACATTCGGATCTTAAAAAACAGAGATAAAAAAACCGGCAGAAGCCGGTTTTTTTCATCGCTGATAATTCAAGCCAGAATTATAGAGCTTTGATAGCTGCAGCGAAGCGAGACTTATGACGAGCTGCTTTATTCTTGTGAATAAGGCCTTTAGTCGCCATGCGGTCTAGGATTGGTGTAACTACAGCGAAAGCAGCAGTTGCAGTTTCTTTGTCGCCTGCTTGGATAGCAGCAACAGTTTTCTTCATGTAAGTGCGCATCATAGAACGACGGCTAGCATTGTGCTGGCGACGTTTCTCAGCTTGGATAGCGCGCTTCTTAGCAGATTTACTATTTGCCAAGGGTCTAACTCCCAAAAACTTTTCGTTAGGTAACATTTTAAGGGCGAGGAATATCCCCTATTTGCTCTAAAATGTCAAATGATTTGTGCAAAAACCCACCTGCACCAAACAAGTTTGGTATAAAAAGGTCTTCGCGGTTAAGATGGCGTGGATTCTAACAGTATTTTTTTTTCAATGCTAATACTTATCTACACTCTGGATGACATTCTTTGCATTCAGGGTGCGACTATGTTGTTTTAGCTTGTTTTTCGAGGTTATCGTGAGCAAACGCTTACTCAAGTCTGGCATGATTGTCAGTGCTATGACACTTATTTCCCGCGTGCTGGGATTAGTGCGTGATATTGTCGTGGCAAATCTTATGGGAGCCGGTGCCAGCGCAGACGTCTTCTTCTTCGCCAACCGTATTCCTAACTTTCTGCGTCGCTTATTTGCCGAAGGTGCGTTCTCTCAAGCCTTTGTTCCGGTTTTGACGGAATATCATGCCTCTGGTGATAAGGAAAAAACGCGAGACTTGATCGCCAAAGCGTCGGGCACATTAGGCGTCTTAGTTTCTATCGTGACACTGCTTGGTATTGTGTTCTCTGGTGTTGTCACCGCGGTGTTTGGCGCGGGCTGGTTTCTTGATTGGCTGAATGATGGCCCAGCGGCGGCAAAATTCGAATTGGCGAGTTTACTGCTCAAGATCACCTTTCCTTATTTATGGTTTATTACCTTTGTTGCTTTATCGGGCGCGATATTAAATACCCTCGGTAAGTTCGCGGTCTCCTCTTTCACGCCGGTATTTCTCAACGTAATGATGATTCTTTCAGCTTGGTATATCTCACCAAGTCTGGAACAGCCAGAGATCGGCTTAGCAATAGGTGTATTTTTAGGTGGTTTAGCTCAGTTTTTATTCCAACTGCCGTTTTTGATCAAAGCTGGCGCGTTGGTTAAGCCGAAATGGGGCTGGAAAGATCCTGGCGTGGTCAAAATTCGCACTTTGATGATTCCAGCTTTGTTTGGTGTGTCAGTGAGCCAGATTAACCTTCTATTTGATTCCTTTGTTGCCAGTTTTCTGCAAACCGGTTCTATCAGTTGGCTTTATTACTCTGATCGTTTATTGGAATTTCCACTGGGTTTGTTCGGTATCGCGATAGCAACTGTTATTCTACCGGCACTGTCACGCAAGCATGTGGACGCCCATAGTGAAGGTTTTGCCCATACTATGGATTGGGGCGTGCGAATGGTGACCTTATTAGGTATTCCAGCCATGTTAGGTTTGATGGTGTTGGCAAAACCTATGCTGATGGTGCTTTTTATGCGCGGAGAGTTTTCGCCTAACGATGTTGCGCAAGCTTCGATGTCACTGTTGGCGTATGCGTCCGGTCTGTTGAACTTTATGTTAATCAAGGTCCTCGCACCAGGTTATTACTCGCGTCAGGATACCAAAACTCCAGTTCGTTACGGCATTATCGCTATGGTGAGTAACATGGTGTTTAACGGCATTTTTGCTTGGTTCTACGGCTTCGTTGGTCTAGCAGCAGCGACGGCACTCTCTGCCTTCATTAATATGGCTCTGCTTTATAACGGTTTGCACCAACAAGGTGTTTACCGACTTTCACGCAAAACCGTGTTGTTTTTTGCTCGCCTAATGATTGCTGGTGGCGCTATGGTGGTGGCCATTTTATGGCAGTTGCAGGAGATGTCTGTTTGGTTGCAGTGGAGTTTCCATCAGCGTGCATTAATGTTGGCTGCGCTGATCGGTTTGGGGGCAATTGTTTACTTGTTCACCGCATTGATTCTGGGCTTACGCCTAAAGGACTTAAAAGCGGCGACAGAATAATGTTAATTAGGGTATAATCCGCCAGTTTCGCACCAATATAACTGAGAACTATAGGTTTTAAACGTATTCCAATGGAATTAATACGCGGTATTCATAACATCAAACCACAGCATAATGGTTGTGTGTTGACGATTGGTAATTTTGACGGTGTTCATTTAGGGCATCAGCGAGTTCTTCACAAAGTCGCTGAACAGGCAAAGTTGCTAGAATTACCTTCAGTGGTAATGACATTTGAACCGCAACCTATGGAGCTGTTCTTAAAAGACAAAGCGCCAGCTCGGTTAACTCGCCTGAGAGATAAGTTTGTCCAATTGAGCAAACTTGATATTGATAGGCTATTGTGTGTGAATTTTAACCATCATTTTGCCAGTTTAGATGCGGACACTTTTATCTGTGACTTGTTGGTAAAACGTTTGGGTGTTAAGTTTCTGGTTGTCGGCGATGATTTTTGTTTTGGTCGTGAGCGCAAAGGTAATTTTGCTATGCTCAAAGAGGCTGGGCAAAAGTACGGTTTTGACGTCGTCAGCACGGAAAGTTTCTGCTTAGAAAAGCTTCGTGTGAGTAGTACGGCGATTCGAGAATCGTTGTCTGAAAACGATCTGGCGGGAACGTCAGAAATGCTGGGAAGAAGCTATAGTATCAGCGGTCGAGTTTCCCATGGTCGAAAACTGGGTCGTACTATTGGTTTTCCTACGGCAAATATTCCACTAAAACGCTGTGTTTCACCTGTGTCTGGTGTGTATGTTGTCGAAGCTTATGAGCTCGGTGAGCAACCTGTTGGCGGCGTGGCAAATATCGGTCAGCGACCCACAGTCAATGGTGTTCGCCAGCAGTTAGAAGTGCACTTATTTGACTTCCAGGGCAATTTGTATGGAAAGCAGTTAGAAGTAGCACTTTTGCATAAGCTAAGAGATGAGAAAAAGTTTGAGTCATTTGATGCACTTAAACAACAAATAGAATTGGATGCTGAAGCGGCTAGGGTGTGGTTGCTTCAGTTTAAGAATTAACCAGTTGATTCCACTGGTTAAAAATAATGTCTAACTTCGCCCAATACAACGGAATTAAGAATCGATGAGTGACTATAAAAATACCCTGAATTTACCAGAGACAGGGTTCCCAATGCGCGGTGATCTGGCTAAACGTGAGCCAGCAATGTTAGAGCGTTGGTATCAAGAAGATCTATACGGTGCAATCCGTAAAGCTAAAAAAGGCAAAAAATCTTTCATCCTGCATGATGGCCCTCCATATGCCAACGGTGATATTCACATTGGTCACGCACTCAATAAGATTCTTAAAGACATTATTGTTAAATCTAAAACACTTTCTGGTTTTGATTCACCGTACATTCCAGGTTGGGACTGTCACGGCCTGCCAATTGAATTGATGGTAGAAAAGAAAGTGGGCAAACCCGGACAAAAAGTCACCGCAGCAGAATTCCGCGAAAAATGTCGTGAATACGCTGCGGGTCAGGTTGAAGGCCAAAAAGAAGGCTTCAAACGTCTTGGTATTCTTGGTGAGTGGGATAAACCTTACCGCACTATGGATTTTGCTACTGAAGCAAACATTATTCGTGCGCTAGGTAAAATTGCCGATAACGGCCACTTACTAAAAGGTTTCAAACCTGTTCACTGGTGTACAGATTGTGGCAGTGCACTGGCTGAAGCCGAAGTGGAATACAAAAACAAAGTATCGCCATCTATTGATGTACGTTTCAAAGCGGCTGATGAAGCTGCACTGCTTGCTAAGTTTGCTCTTCAATCTGGCCACGCAGGTGAAGGTGATGTTTCAATCGTCATCTGGACAACAACGCCATGGACGCTTCCGGCGAACCGCGCGGTGTGTCTACGCCATGATCTTGAGTACGTTCTTATCCAAGTTGAAGGCGCTGCTGAAAAAGATCAGCAGCCAGAGCGTATTATAGTTGCTTCTGAACTGGCAAAATCCGTGATGGATCGTGCGGGTATCGAACATTTCCATAATCTAGGTTTTGCCAAAGGTAGTGACCTTGAGCTGACTCAGTTCCAACACCCATTCTACAACTTCACTGTTCCGGCGATCCTTGGCGATCACGTGACAACAGATTCAGGTACTGGTGTGGTTCACACCGCTCCTGGCCACGGTCAGGAAGACTTCGCCGTTGGTCAACAGTACGGGCTGGAAGTAGCGAACCCTGTAGGTTCCAACGGGGTATACCTTCCAGACACTGAGTATTTTGCTGGCCAACACGTATTTAAAGCCAACGATGCGGTTGTTGAGTTGCTAAAAGAGAAAGGCGCTTTACTGCATCATCACGCTTATGAGCACAGTTATCCACACTGCTGGCGTCATAAAACACCAATTATCTTCCGTGCAACACCACAATGGTTCGTTTCTATGGATCAAGCGGGTCTTCGTGCCCAAGCTCTGAAATCCATCAAGAGCGTGCAATGGATGCCTGAATGGGGTCAAAGCCGTATTGAAGGTATGATCGAAGGTCGTCCTGAATGGTGTGTATCTCGTCAACGTACTTGGGGCGTGCCTATTGCTCTGTTCGTTCATAAAGAAACCTCTGAACTTCATCCAAACAGTGCTGAGCTGATTGAGAAAGTGGCTAAGCTGGTAGAAGAAAAAGGTATTCAAGCATGGTGGGATGTTGAACCTGCCGAACTGCTTGGTGCCGATGCTGAGAAATACGAAAAAGTATTAGACACGCTAGACGTATGGTTTGACTCAGGTGTGACTCACTATGCCGTGGTTGATAACCGTGAAGAGTTCAATGGCGCGGAAGCTGATATGTACCTAGAAGGTTCTGACCAGCACCGTGGCTGGTTCCAGTCTTCTCTGATTTCATCTATCGCGATGAAAGGTAAAGCACCGTACAAAGAAGTGTTGACTCACGGTTTCGTGGTTGATGGGCAAGGCCGTAAGATGTCTAAATCTATCGGTAACGTGGTTGCTCCTAAAGATGTTACTAACAAATTGGGTGCCGATATTCTGCGTCTATGGGTTGCTTCAACTGACTACACCGGTGAAGTTGCGGTTTCTGATGAGATCCTAAAACGCAGTGCAGACTCATACCGTCGTATCCGTAACACGGCGCGTTTCTTCCTGGCGAACCTCAACGGCTTCAACCCAGCAACCGACATGGTTGCAGCGGAAGATATGGTGGCACTGGATCGTTGGGCTGTGGCACGCGCGCTAGCGGCTCAACAAGAAATTGTTAAAGCTTTCGATGAATACAACACTCACGCGGTTGTTCAGCGCCTAATGCATTTCTGTTCTGTGGAAATGGGTTCTTTCTACTTAGACGTGATTAAAGACCGTCAGTACACAGCGAAGAAAGGCGGCAACGCTCAACGTAGCTGTCAAACCGCGCTGTACTACATCGTAGAAGCACTTGTTCGTTGGATGGCGCCAATCATGTCATTCACTGCAGATGAAATCTGGAACGAAATGCCAGCGAAGCAGGAAAACGGTGAAGAGCGCAGCAAGTTTGTCTTCACGGGTGAGTGGTACCAAGGTTTGTTTGATCTTGCTGAAGGTGAAGAGCTAAACAACGAATTCTGGACTGAAATTCAGGAAATCCGTGGTGCTGTGAACAAGCTGCTTGAAAATGCACGTAACGAGAAAACCATCGGTGGTTCGCTGCAAGCTGAAGTGACGCTGTTTGCTGAAGACGCACTCGCGGCGAAGATCAACAAACTCGAAGATGAACTGCGCTTTGTACTGCTGACTTCTAAAGCTGCGGTTAAACCTGTTTCAGAGAAGACAGAAGCTGCACATGAAACGGAGATCAAAGGTCTGTTTGTTCAGGTAAGCAAAACTGAAGCAGAGAAATGTGACCGTTGTTGGCACCACACTGCCGATGTTGGCACTATTGCTGGTCATGAGAAAATCTGTGGTCGCTGTGTGTCGAACGTTGACGGCGAAGGCGAAGTTCGTAAATTCGCATAACCAAAGGCGTCTACATGACTCAACAAGCATTAACGCTAAAACAATCAGGAGTGCGCTGGCTATGGCTGGCCCTCTTGGTGTTTGTCGCTGACATCGGCATTAAGTTGGTGGTAATGAATGGCATGGGTTACGGATGGGAAAGTCGCATTGAAATCCTACCGTTTTTTAACCTGTTGTATGTTCATAACTATGGCGCTGCATTTAGCTTTTTAAGTGATCAAGCAGGCTGGCAACGTTGGTTCTTTACCGCAATTGCCTTTGTTGTCACAGGTTTACTGGCATTTTGGATGAGACGTCTGCCTGTCAGTGATAAATGGAATAACATTGCTTATGCACTGATTATTGGCGGTGCGGTGGGGAACGTATTTGATCGCGTTGTTCACGGGTTTGTTGTTGATTATCTTGATTTTTATTGGGGTAATTATCACTGGCCAGCCTTCAATTTAGCCGATAGTGCTATTTGTATCGGTGCTGCGATGATTATCTTAGATAGTTTTCGTGGCAGTAAAAAAGCGGCGTAAATTCTATCAAAGCTGAATAACCCTAAGCGCTGTCCGTTGATTCGGAGAGCGCTTTTTGTTAGAAAACAGCCAATAAATAAAACAAACAAAACGAGACAAAAAGATCTCGTATAACTCAAAGGAAGCCCAACGTGACAACGATTACTCACAACTCTGCTGTAACTCTGCATTTTACTATCAAATTAAAAGATGGCTCTGTCGCTGATAGCACACATAATTTAGGTAAGCCTGCTAAGTTTGTGATGGGCGATGGCAGCCTAAGTGAAAACTTTGAACAGTGCCTTATCGGGATGGTCGCCGGACAAAATCAGGCGATTGAACTGACCGCTGATGATGCTTTTGGACAACCGAACCCAGACAACATCCATCATATGGATCGCGCGCGATTTATTGGTGAATCTGAGGTGGAAGTAGGGACTATTATGGCGTTTAGTGGTCCTGATGGTATGGAAATTCCGGGCATTATCACAGAGATTGCAGGCGACTCTGTGACGGTGGATTTCAACCACCCGCTAGCCGGGCAAGATGTTATCTTTGATGTCGAAATTTTGTCTGTCGAATAACTGATTTTTTATAAATACACCCATGAGCAACAACATGAAAATACTGTTAGCTAACCCTCGCGGCTTCTGCGCTGGTGTCGATCGTGCCATCAGCATTGTAGAACGTGCACTAGAAATGTATCAGCCACCTATCTATGTCCGTCACGAAGTGGTACACAACCGTTTTGTGGTCGAAGGGCTAAAACAGCGTGGTGCGATCTTTGTTGAAGAGCTGCATGAAGTTCCGGATAACAACATTGTGATCTTCTCTGCTCATGGTGTTTCTCAAGCGGTACGTATCGAAGCGAAAGAGCGCGATTTGACCGTGTTTGATGCAACGTGCCCATTGGTAACTAAAGTACATATGGAAGTGGCTCGTGCAAGCCGTAAGCATATGGAAGTGGTGCTGATCGGTCACGCTGGGCATCCTGAAGTTGAAGGGACCATGGGGCAATACGCCAGCGATGAAGGCGGTATGTATTTGGTGGAGAAACCCGATGATGTGGTTTCCCTGCTTGGCAAAGTGAAAGATCCAAGTCATCTGCATTATGTCAGCCAAACCACATTGTCTGTTGACGAAACGTCCGATGTGATTGATAAATTGCGCGAAGTTTTCCCGAAAATTCAGGGACCGCGTAAAGATGACATTTGTTACGCCACACAAAACCGTCAGGATGCTGTGCGAGTGCTGGCAAGTGAAGTGGATGTGATGATTGTTGTCGGCTCGAAAAATTCATCTAACTCAACTCGTCTAAAAGAGCTGGCAGAGAAACTGGGTACTCCCGGATATCTGACCGATTGCCCTGAAGATGTGCATCCTGAATGGTTTGTCGGTAAGAGTAAAGTGGGCGTGACGGCGGGAGCTTCAGCACCAGAAGAGCTAGTGAATCAAATCATTAATCGCATTAAAGAACTGGGCGCTGACTCAGTCGAAGAAGTGCTAGGTCGCGAAGAGAACATGTTCTTTGAAGTGCCAAAAGAGTTACAGATTAAGCTGGTTGATTAATATCGAGCCTGTCCATTCCAGCTTTCGCTGGAATGACGTCAGAAAACAACAAGGGCTCCATTCGGAGCCCTTTTCGTATTCGTTAATATCAGAATTAAACCGTTTCAGTTACGCCATCTGCTTTCTCTTCGTCAGCGAATTCTGTATCGCCTTTGCCTTTAGAGATTTTGATTACGTAAGCTGTGATAGCTAGCGCCGCTACAACACCAATGATAGTTGATAGTTGCATTGATTGGCCAAAGCCTAGCGAACCATTGTTCAGGATGAAGGTAATACATACTGAAGTCATGAACGCTGCTGGAACAGTCGTGATCCAGTGGAACTTGTTATGACGTAGTAGGTAAGCTGATGCTGTCCACAACATCATTACTGCTGTTACTTGGTTTGCGAAACCGAAGTAGCGCCAAATGATACCGAAGTCTACCTGAGTCAGGATACCGCCGATAACGAATAATGGTAGCGCCATAAATAGACGGTTACGTAGCGTTTTTTGCTCCATGTTGAAGTATTCAGCAAGGATTAGACGGCTTGAACGGAATGCTGTGTCACCAGAAGTGATTGGTAGGATAACTACGCCTAGGAAAGCGATGATACCGCCAAATACGCCTAACAGACCGAATGAAGCGCTGTAAACCACGTTACCTGGACCACCGTTAGCAACCGCTGTTTGTAGGCCTTCTAATGAATCGAAGAATGATAGCGCAATAGCACACCAGATTAGTGCGATGATACCTTCACCGATCATTGCTCCGTAGAATACGAAACGACCATTCTTTTCATTTTCAATACAACGCGCCATTAGCGGTGATTGAGTTGCATGGAAACCAGAGATAGCACCACAAGCGATAGTGATGAACAGTGCTGGCCACAAAGGCATATCTTTAGGGTTTAGATTGCTGAACATGTCGCTTGGTTCAAAGCCACCTAGGATTTGGTGTTCGCTTGAGAACGCAATAGCAGTAATCAGACCGACAGACATGAAAATTAGCAGTGCGCCGAATAGTGGATAGAAGCGACCAATGATTTTATCTACAGGAACGATAGTAGCAAGAATGTAGTAAGCAAAGATGATAACAACCATAGTTGTCATGCTTACTGTCAGGTCAGTTTGCTCGTTGATCAGGTTAGTGATCATGCCAGCAGGAGCGGATACGAATACCACACCAACAAGGAGTAACAGAACAATGGCAAAGATGTTCATAAAGTGTTTTGCGCCATTGCCTAAATAACGACCCGTCATTGTTGGCACTGATGCGCCTCCGTTACGGATGGAAAGCATGCCTGAGAAGTAGTCGTGAACTGCACCAGCGAAGATACAGCCAATGATAATCCATAGCATTGCCGCTGGACCATAAAGAGCACCCATGATTGGACCAAAAATTGGACCAACGCCAGCGATGTTTAGTAATTGAACAAGATAAACCTTTGGTGTTGACATGGGTACATAGTCAACGCCGTCAGCTTTAGTGTGGGCTGGGGTTTTACGTTTTTCGTTAATGCCGAAAATTTTCTCTACGATAGCACCGTAGATGAAATATCCAGCGAGTAGTGCTGCTACACAGGTTAGGAACCACAACATAGCGATTGTCCTTTGTTATTGGATTATGAAATAAGCTCAATTTGCATAGTAGTCGCTCTTCTGGCTAGCCACATTCGCTTTCCCAGTGAGTGGTCAAATAGAGAATTAAGTGGTTTCTAATATAAATAAGCGGTTGCTGATATTGGTCAATGGTTTGTTTATTCGGTTAAGTGGTTTCTTTATTGGGTTAAGTTGCTTGTTTATTCAACAGAGTAACTATGTGTGTTGATTTAACAGGAAAGAATGAACAATCAGTGGTATACCTAAAGGGCTTAAATTTTTTGGCTAACTTGAAGGTAAATAATGAAAAAAACAATCATGGCGGTGGCGATATTAGGACTTGTTGGTTGTGCGGCAAGCGATAGTGAACTGGCGAAAGAAGGCAATTGGTTTCAGATTGGTTATCAGGATGGAATGGTTGGTCACTCGCAACGTTCTTATAAAACATTATCTGAATTGGGTGATGTACAAGTTTCGGATTATGAAAGCGGCTATTCAACCGGCATCGCAGAATATTGTAATCCTAACGTTGCTTACCAGATTGGTGTCAGCGGTCAGTATTACGAAGGCGTATGTGAAGGAACCGATCAGGCGCAGCAATTCCGTATGGAATGGCAGCGTGGCTGGAATGAATACAACAATTAACTAAATTTACTTTTTTATCCTCTCTTTATTCTTTAGTTTCATGATGTTGAGGTGCCACGATGCACGATGAATCACTTGCGTTAGCTCTAGCCAGTGTTGGTGTGGTTGGTCTGTTTTGTCAGTGGTTAGCTTGGCGATTACGTTTGCCTGCTATTTTGTTTTTACTTTTGGCTGGTATTCTCGCTGGCCCTATTACGGGAGTTCTTGTACCTCAACAATTGCTTGGTGAACTGTTATTTCCACTTATCTCTCTGGCAGTTGCCGTGATTCTGTTTGAAGGCAGCTTAACGCTCAACTTTAAAGAGATACGCGGTGTGAGTAATACAGTTTGGAGTATTGTTTCCATTGGCGCTTTTATCTCGTGGGCGATCACTTCATTTGCCGTTCACGCTTTACTTGGGTTTGATTGGCCGCTTGCTTTTCTCTTTGCTTGTTTGACGGTGGTGACCGGCCCAACTGTTATTGTCCCGCTACTAAGAACAGTGAGACCTAATACCCGGTTGTCTAACATCTTGCGTTGGGAAGGTATCTTGATCGATCCGCTAGGTGCGCTTTTCGTCGTCATGGTGTACGAATTCATTGTCTCAAGTAGCGAAGCTCATAGTCTGCAGGTGTTTGCTTTAATCATTGCTGTTGGCTTAGCCTTTGGTGCGTTATCTGGCGCAGCGGTTGCTTATCTACTTCGTAAAGGGCTGATTCCTGAATACCTCCAGCCGTTCGCCGTGCTTAGTGTGCTGTTAGGCATATTTGCATTCTCCAACCATATTGAATCCGAATCGGGTTTGTTGACCGTCACCGTGATGGGGATGTGGCTGGCTAACGCCAAGGATGTGAATATTCGCCACATTCTGCACTTTAAGGAAAACCTCACTATCTTGTTGATTACCGGTCTTTTTATTTTACTGGCCGCCCGTATTCAGTTGAGTGACTTCGCCACATTAGGTTGGAGCGCTGTGTTGTTATTGGTTGTGATGCAATTGGTTTCTCGCCCTGTCTCAATACTGCTGTCAACTTTACGCAGTAGTTTAGCGTTTAAGGAAAAATTGTTTCTTGCTTGGGTGGCTCCGCGAGGAATTGTCGCGGCTTCTATTTCGTCTTTGTTCGCCATTAAGCTG
This sequence comes from Vibrio sp., assembly GCF_047973365.1. Classification (GTDB taxonomy): domain Bacteria; phylum Pseudomonadota; class Gammaproteobacteria; order Enterobacterales; family Vibrionaceae; genus Vibrio. The sequence goes on from NZ_JBKEBW010000151.1 coordinate 13,797, forward strand.
AGTGCTGTGGGAATGACGGAAGCTGAACTGTTAGTACCACTGACCTTTATGGTGATTATCGGCACCGTTGTTCTGCAAAGTGCCACTGCAAGACCGATAGCATTAGCGCTTGACGTGGCCGAACCTGCGCCAAAAGGTTTTCTTATCATTGGTGCCAATGATGTTGCTCGTCAGTTGGGATTGGCGATCATGAAATACGATTGTCGTGTTGTACTGACCGATTCCAACTGGGACTACATTCGCCAAGCGAGAATGGCGGGTTTAGAGAACTATTACGGCAATCCGATTTCAAGTCATGCTGATGAATATCTGAACTTGATTGGCATCGGACATGTTGTAGCGCTCAGCCCGGATAAGCATTTCAATATCATGGCGTGTATGCAGTTTTTATCTGACTTTGGTGATAAACGGGTATTCTGCCTGCATGACAAAGTGAACGGAAATACCAAAGATAAACACGTCGTCGCGCAGGAATATCATGGTTTGTCTTTTCTTGGTGCTGATGTCAGTTACAAAAAACTGGCGAGTTTGATCAATCAGGGCGGTGAAATTAAACATACCAAACTGAGTGAAAACTTCACTTATGACGATTACTTAAACAAACATCAGGACAGTTATATTTTGCCGCTGTTTTTGGTTGATGCGCGTAATCGGGTGCAAATTTGCTCTGATCTAAATTCATTTGCACCTAAGGAAGGCGAAACGGTAGTTTCATTGATTAAAGCCCCGTCTTAGGATGAACCGAAGGTACACGTTATTCATCACAAGTAAATATCAGAAAATGAAATAGGAATGTTCCTAAATGATAGAGGGCATATTGCTATAGCTATTCATTCCCTTACATTCTATCAGCAAGGCGTTAAATATTAATTCATTAAACCAGAGTCGAAGCCAAACAATGGATAACACAGTATCTTTTAAGAACCGCCGCAGGTCAGAACGTACAACATTAGTGCATCAAATTACAGCGTTTTGCTGGTTCAACCGCTGGCTCAAGCCAATGATACAAGTACGAGTCGTTGATATTTCCAATCATGGTATGCAGCTTTATAGCAAAGACCAACTGAATCTGAATGGTGCAACGATGCGTATCAAGACGTTAGATAGAGGGATTCGAGGAACTATTGTTTGGCAAAAGCCAGGCAGAGAAGGTTACGTTTGTGGGTTTATGGTTAATGAGGGGCAAACTATCTCAGATGAAGAAATCGACCTAATCAACGAACTCGAAACGACCTTAGAAGATATACCCAAAGAGTTGTAATTGAACATTCCAAGTCAAACATTAACGTTTAATTAAGTGCGCCAATCTAACTAAAAGTAAACAATGGGGTATGCATAATTCGGTCGTTATCGTGGTGTATTATTATATTTATAAAGGAGTTGGTAGATATGACGACACAAGTTTTCCCAAAACAAGTTATGAACCTGAAACAACGAATGAAAGTATGGGAACGCAAGAGGATTTTTTGGCTATTAGCTAAAGTGCCAATTTGTCTAGCTGCTACTCTCGGCATTTCTCTCGCAGCGTTCTACGGTGCTTCGACTATGGATGCTAGATTTGAAACCTTCTGGTTTGAGTTTGCTATGATCGTGGGTTTGTCGTTGGGCTTACCACTTTGTCACTTAAACTACCCCAAAAAACCAACTCAATACGATGTTGAAACCGAAGTGAAGCTTAGGAAAGCATTTGGCATGGATGCAACTATCAGTGCGGAGGGTAATTAAATGTACCGCGCTAGAAAGTGCGCCAAGGCGCGGTATTTGAACAATTAATTCGCAAAGTATATTAATTCGCAAAGTATACTAATTCGCAAAGTATACGACGCCTAAGCTTGCAAGACGGGATGCTCCGGTAACAGCAGGTAAGTTACTTGGCAAATGATGCATTCTACGTTGGGCAAGCCATGCAAACGCCATCGCTTCCATATAGTCGCTGTCTACCCCTTTACTGATAGTCGGGGCAACGGTCCAGTCAGGTAGAAGAGAATGAATTCTTTCCATCAGCAGCGGGTTTTGTGCGCCGCCGCCGCAAACTAACAGCTCTGGCTGTGGTCCAAACACAAACTTAGCCACTTGGTCGCAAATAGTCACAGCGGTAAATTCACACAAAGTACGAATAACGTCCTGTGATGAGTAATGAGTGTCTTGCAGATGTTGCTCTAACCAAGGCAAGTTAAACAGCTCACGTCCTGTGCTTTTCGGCGCGGGTTCTGACAAATAGGGTTCCTGACAAAAACGTGCCAGCAACTCAGGGATCACTTTTCCTTGTTTAGCTTGGCAAGCATCTTTGTCGTATCCCTCATGCCAGTTAAGTTGACACCATGAATCCATCAGCATGTTGCCCGGACCTGTATCATAGCCAATCACTTCACCGTTAGGTTTTAGTACTGAGATGTTAGCGATGCCACCAATATTGAGCACCACCACGCACGAGTCTGTCACTTGAAAAATAGTATGGTGAAATGCTGGAACCAAAGGTGCGCCTTGACCGCCCAATGCCATATCTTTACGTCTGAAATCTGCAACGGTGGTAATCCCCGTTTTAGCCGCGATGATATTGCTGTCGCCCAATTGCATGGTAAAAGGCTTGGCACCATTAGGCTGATGGAACACGGTTTGTCCATGGCTGCCAATGGCGCGGATCTGTTGTTTATCAACATTTGCTTTCTCAACCAGAGCCAAGGCTGCGTCGGCAAACAGATGACCAAGTTCATGATCGATCTCGCCAATTTCTGGTAAGTAAGTTGCCTGACCAATACAAATATTCAATACGCGAGATTTGAGATCAGCAGGAAATGCAAAGAAATCGTGCTCGATGAGTTCTATTTTATCGTCTTGTATCGCCACCAAAGCGCTATCAACGCCATCCAGACTGGTTCCAGACATAATTCCTATGTACAGTTCTCGCTCACTCATTATGTAATCTCGCCGTCAGATCTCAACAAACTCATTGTAATTGAAAATTAAACTGAATAACCTCACTCGCAGCGACAAATTTTGAACTTAGGAGAAATAATGGGACCGTTATGGCTTGATGTGGAAGGCTATGAATTAACCGCAGAAGATCGCGAAGTTTTGCAGCATCCTACGGTTGGTGGCGTCATTTTGTTTGCTCGTAATTATCATGATAACCAACAACTGTTGGCGTTAAACAAAGCTATTCGCCAGGCGGCAAAGCGTCCTATGTTAATCGGTGTTGATCAAGAGGGCGGTCGAGTTCAGCGTTTTCGCCAAGGTTTTAGTAAAATTCCCGCCGCTCAATGGTATGCGAAGTGCGAAAACGGCGTAGAGTTGGCAAAACAAGGTGGTTGGTTAATGGCCGCAGAGCTGATTGCTCACGATGTCGATTTGAGTTTTGCGCCTGTGCTGGATAAAGGCTTTGAATGTCGTGCCATTGGCAACCGTGCGTTTGGTGAAGATGTCGCAACAGTACTTAAACACAGTAGCGCCTTTATGCAGGGAATGAAATCAGTAGGGATGGCAACCACTGGTAAGCACTTTCCTGGTCATGGCGCGGTGATTGCGGATTCCCATTTAGAAACCCCTTACGATGAACGTGAAGTCATCAGCGATGATATCTCGATTTTTAAAGCTCAGATTGAAGCAGGAATTCTTGATGCCATGATGCCGGCTCATGTTATCTATCCACATTTTGATGACCAGCCTGCCAGTGGTTCGCCTTATTGGTTGAAAAAGGTACTGCGTCAAGAAATGGGATTCAAAGGCGTTGTCTTTTCTGACGATTTAAACATGGAAGGCGCCGCAATCATGGGCTCTCCAGCAGAGCGTTCACAACAAGCGCTCGATGCAGGTTGCGATATGATTTTAATGTGCAATAAGCGTGAAGCGGCGGTTGAAGTGTTGGATAACCTGGCAATTGTTGAGGTTACTCAAGCTGAGCAACTGTTGAAGAAGCAGAACTTTAGTTATCAACAACTCACATCAACGCAAGAGTGGAAGCAAGCTGTATCTGCGATGCGGCGAATTATAGACGAGCACAACTAATTCGTATGCGTCAGTACAGCAAAGAAAAGACTCCGTAAGGAGTAATGTCTGTCAGTTAAGCTCAAAAAGACATAATTCTCGTTCCCGCGGTCTGAAGTGACCCCATAAAGTTGGACATTTCTGTTAAGCGGCTTGCAAGGCCTGATTTCGATATTCTATCGGAGTCAGGCCTTTAAATTTCACCTTAATCCGTTTTGTATTGTAATACTCTATATATTCTTCGATATTTGCAATCAGTTCATCAGCATCAGTGAAGCTTTGACCGTGATACATCTCTGTTTTGAGTAAAGCGAAGAAGTTTTCAGCCACTGCATTATCTAAACAGTTTCCTTTTCTCG
>NZ_JBKEBW010000035.1:0-3829 GCF_047973365.1 Vibrio sp.
GAAACTGTTTAGATAATGCAGTGGCTGAAAACTTCTTCGCTTTACTCAAAACAGAGATGTATCACGGTCAAAGCTTCACTGATGCTGATGAACTGATTGCAAATATCGAAGAATATATAGAGTATTACAATACAAAACGGATTAAGGTGAAATTTAAAGGCCTGACTCCGATAGAATATCGAAATCAGGCCTTGCAAGCCGCTTAACAGAAATGTCCAACTTTATGGGGTCACTTCAGAGCGTGGGAATGAGATCTTAGAGGACCGATAACTCAAACACTGACCAAATAGGTGCGTGATCAGACGGCTTTTCGATGCCTCGAAGCTCATAATCGATATCGGCTTCGATACATTTTGCGGCCAGAGATGGTGTTGCCAAAATGACATCAATGCGCAGCCCTCGGTTGTCATCAAAACCACGAGAGCGGTAATCAAACCACGAAAACTTATCATCAACGCTGGGGTGAAGTTTGCGGAAGGTGTCTTCAAATCCCCAATCAGTCAGCGTTTTGAGCCACTCACGCTCTTCAGGTTGGAATGAGCATTTACCAGTTTGTAGCCAACGCTTGCGGTTTGCTTCACCAATGCCGATATCTGAATCAATAGGGCTGATGTTGATATCACCCATCACAATCAATTGTTCATCGTTGCTGTGGTGTTCGTTTAAGTAACGCATGAGATCTTTATAAAACTGACGTTTGTATGGGTATTTAACTTCATGCTCAATATTGTCGCCTTGGGGGAAATAACCATTGAGAATCGTAACTTTTTCACCGCTGTCATCCAAAAACGTCGCCATGATCATGCGTTTTTGATGTTCTTCATTGTCACTAGGAAAACCTTTTTTAATTTCAATCGGTTCTTTTTTACACAGCATAGCGACACCGTAGTGTGCTTTTTGTCCGTGGAAATAGACGTGATAACCCATAGCTTCGACATCTTGAATAGGAAAAGCCTCATCATGAACTTTGATCTCTTGTAAGCCGATGACGTCGGGTTGATGCTTTTCAATCAATGCTTGAAGTTGGTGAAGGCGAGCTCTTAACCCATTGATATTAAAGCTAATTACTTTCATTGATTAATCCTTGATTATGGTTTTAATTTAGTAGCTACTTTTGAGTTTTTAATGAGTTATACCCTTCCTACTTGAAGCCGCAGCGGTGTTGGCTACATTCGTTCACCCCAATCACGCATGGTAATTTGTGGTCATGGGGATTCACTCATTTGCCGCCTACATGCAACTTCAAGTAGTTTGGGTATAGCTAACCACGAATGAGTTTAATGTTACCACTAAGGCGAAAGAGTACAAACCACAGACTCGCTCAAGCCAATATGTCAGAAAATGGTGAGCCCTGTGTCAGATTTGTATTGATCTATCGATAGATTGTGGTCTAATTTCTGCTTATCTCATTCGTTTGTATGAGTTTAAACGCAAGCATAAGGATGTTGTATGCGAACACTATCAGTTCAGTGGAAAATTACGCTGTTAGCCGGCTTTTGCCTGCTGGTAACCTCGTTATCTCTTATCGGTTTCTCAGTTTACAATGCTGTCAGTAATCAGCAGGTGATTAAAAATCAGAGTGCAGAATCCGTGATCAAAAAGTCTCAGCAGTTGTTAAAAACGCGAGCACAGTTAAATTCAACTGAAATATCGGAATACCTCAGCGAAGCCACCTATCGTGCAGAAATGCTCTCTTCAACCGCTTTATTCTTAAAGAAAAACTCTGAAGACAATTTTGGTGAGAGTGAAGCGCTACGTACGGCATTAAATGAGATGGTACGAAAATCAGTGTTAGATTTTCCAACTATTGAAGGGGCGTATCTGGTGTTCAAACCCAACGCGCTTGATGCAGAGGATAGCAACTATGTTAATGCTGCCTATGTTGGCTCCAACGACGTTGGACGTTTTGCTCCTTATTGGCGTGCTAAAGACGCCGGTCAGGATGCAGCCAATGAAGTGCTCACTGAGCAGCAATTGGCCGATGCAGCAAATCGTGAACGTTTTGCTTGTCCAATCAATGAAGGTAGCGCGTGCGTAACATCGCCACGGGTCGTCAATCATGCTACTGAGCAATTCTTAGCGACATCGATCTCGCTGCCTATTTTCGTGGACAATGAAACGATTGGTTTTTATGGCATTGACCTCAAGCTAACTCCGTTGCTTGAGATCGCCAAAGACTCAGACAGCAGCTTGTTTAATGGAGAAGGTAAAATTTTCATCATCAGTTTGGATGGAACACTGATCGCCAGCGATGACGATGCTTTGACGGTCGGACAACCATTTGCCGGTTCAAGCGTGTCTAAAGATAAGCTCTCAAGCTTGTTATCTAGCAAGAAGGTCGAATCGTTGTGGAGTGATGATGGCTTGTGGATGACGGTATTTGCTCCGATCACCGTTGCTAATCAGACTTGGGGGGTGATTTTTGAAATGCCCCGCAGCAGCGTGCTCAAAGATGCTGACCAACTTGATAGCGTTATTACCGCGCAAGTCGAAAGTGGCGTAAAAGTAGAGCTGCTGGCAGGCTTATTGTTTGCCGTTCTGGGTTTGACGGTGATTGCTTACACCGCGTCACGCATAGTGAAACCTATTCGTGAAGTGGTTGTGCGCTTAAATGATATTGCTGATGGAGAAGGTGACTTAACTCAGCGTCTGGATGTTCAATCACAAGATGAGATCGGCCAACTGGCGCATGGATTCAACAAGTTCCTCGATAAGCTGCAATCCACTATCAGTCAGGTGATTGCCACCACTCATTCCGTTGCTGAAACCACTGAACAAGCGAAGATCACCGCCGTTGAAACAAGGCGCAGCAGTGAGGCGCAATTTAAAGAGGTCGATCTTGTCGCCACTGCTTCAGAAGAGATGACGCAGACAGCGAGCTTAGTTGTCCACAACGCAGAAAATGCAGTTGATGCAGCAGAGCAAGCAAATGAGTCCGCCCGAATCGGTCAGCAGGTGATCAAAACGTCGGAAGCTGAGATGCTTAACTTGGTCAATACCATGAACCGCGCCGTGCCTATTGTCGAAGATCTCGCGCGTAATAACGTCAACATTACCGATATTCTTGAAGTGATTGAAGGGATCTCCGAGCAGACCAATCTGCTTGCGCTTAATGCAGCGATTGAAGCGGCACGGGCGGGAGAGCAGGGCAGAGGTTTTGCTGTGGTTGCCGATGAAGTTCGTAACCTTGCCAGCCGTACTCACGCTTCAGTGGGAGAAATTCGTACAGTTATCGAGAAAGTGGAAAAAGGTACCCGTGATGTTGTCAATGCTATTCAAGAGGGCAACAGTTTGGCTAATGGAACGGCTTCGCATGTGCAGCAAGCAGTATCCGAGCTGAATAAGATCTTCGATGCCATCTCAGCAATTAGCGATATGAATACGCAGATTGTAAAAGCGGCGGAAGAACAACAGACAGTGTCGGCAGAAGTTAACCAAAATGTGGCGAATATTCGGGATTTGAGTGCTCAAATACTAGAGCAGGCTGGAGAATCTGAGGCTGTCGGTACAGAGATCAGTGTATTGTCAAAGCAGCAACAGTCTTTGGTTAATCAGTTTAAAGTTAATTGAATGGCCCCTTTTTCGTCATTCCTGCGAAGGCACTGAGGGATCCCCATTTATTGGAGTGGTCGACTTATTATTGAAGGGTAACCTATCGATAAAGCGGCCACTCCATTTCGAAACCATTGAAGTACACGCCTCAAAGGCGTGTCTTTTAAAATATTCTTCGCCAAGCTAAGGAATGATAAAACCCTCTTTGTTTTTAGTGAGTTAGCCTGATATCTATAGTGCTGATTCTGTCTTTCTGCTTCAAAACCAACTATCCAAA
>NZ_JBKEBW010000015.1:0-87359 GCF_047973365.1 Vibrio sp.
GCTGTATCTAAACCGACTGTTACGCTTGTCATAGGATCCTCTCTTACTGTTATTGGTTGTCTTTTCATCAATCAATATGGCTCATTTGAAGCCGATTAGGTAGAGAGGGTCCATTCCATTATTCTAGATAAGAATGTGATCAGATAGAGTATCTGTGTAACAGTAAATGGGCATCGAACACAAACTCGCATAAACCCATCCATGGGGCTCCGCCGAGCCATCCATGGCTCGGAGGGTTTGCTTATCGATACCCATTCACTGATCATGAACTTTTCCAGAATGGTATTATTTGAATCATAAGATTAGCTGACTTATAAAACTAAGCTGCATAAAAAAAACACCCTTTCTCTTTTGAGAAATAGGTGGTTTTTTATTGCTCGATAAGTCTTATTTAACCGACCATTGCGAAAGAGAACGTTTGAAATCCTGGTAGCCAAACTCGTTCAGTTTTTGAATTTCACCATTGCTGCGTTCACAGTAAACAGCAGGCATCTTCAAGCCGTTGAACCAGTTGAGTTTCACCATGGTATAACCCGCACTGTCTAGAATGTGCAGCTTCTGACCGATCTTTAATGGTTGGTCAAATTTGGCGATACAGAACTGGTCGCCCGCTAAACATGAACATGATCCAATCACATACTCGTGTTCACCTGATTCACTGGCTTCCAGTACAGAAGCAGGTTCATTGTAAATCAGCGTATCTAAACGGTGTGCTTCGGTTGCTGAGTCAACAATCGCTGTCTTCATGCCGTTTTCAACGATATCAACAACGGTGACCACAAGATCGGTTGTCTTGGTAATCACCGCTTCACCCGGTTCAAGGTAAAGTTGTACGCCGTGTTTTTCAGAAAATGCTTTAAGCGCTAGACCCAGTTTTTCTACATCGTAACCCGGCCAGGTAAAGAAGACGCCACCGCCCATACTTACCCAATCCAGTTTGTCTAGGTACTCACCGAAACGTTGTGAAATTGAATCGAGCAGGCGAATAAACGCATCCACATCTTTGTTTTCACAGTTCATGTGGAACATAACGCCATTGATGGTATCGAAAACAGAGGTATCGATATGATCTGCCTGAACACCAAGACGTGAAAACTGACGTGCTGGGTTTGCTAGATCTTGCCCTGCGTAGCTTACGCCTGGGTTTAAGCGTAAACCTAGTGACGCTTTGCCTTCAACAAGGTGACGGTATGCGGAAAGTTGTGATTGCGAGTTGAAGATCATCTTGTCGCAGATATCCGCCACTTCTTTTACGTCATCTTCGCTGTAGCCAACGCTATATGCGTGAGTTTCACCGCCGAATGTCTCGTAGCCAAGCTTGACTTCAAAAGGACCAGAACTGGTTGTGCCATCTAAGTATGGCTTAATGATGTCAAATATGCCCCAGGTTGAAAAGCACTTCAGTGCTAGAACCAATTTAACGCCTGACAATTCTTTCAAGCGTTTAGCGATTTCCAGATTCGCAATCAACTTATCTTCATCGATCATGAAGTACGGCGTTTTCAATTCGCTTTTTTGCATTTCTACGTTCACTCTAAAATTGAACAAAGCCGACGCTATTGCATCGGCTTTAAATTTTACAAAATAAGTTCAACTAATCTTCACTCACCAGAGATTATTAACTCCTCGTTCCTATGCTCCTGCGTGGGAACGTATTAGGTTAGCTGTCTTTTCTTATTTCAGGATCTTAATGTCTGGCTGACCTAGTTCTAGTTCCAGGACATCCCAACCTAAACCAATTTCTGGCATAGTTTCCAGGAACGGATCCGGATTTAGCTGCTCCATGTTGAATACGCCTGAATCAGCCCATTCACCACGGAAAAATTGTAATGCAGCGGTAATCGCCGGAACACCGGTCGTGTATGCAATGGCTTGATGCTCTACATCGTTGTAAGCCACTTCGTGGTCTGCATTGTTGTAGATAAATACACTGCGTTGCTCGCCGTTCTTCTTACCTTGAACCCAAGTACCAATACAGGTTAAACCTGTGTAGCCCGGCGCCAGAGAAGTCGGATCTGGTAGCATGGCTTTTAGAACTTGTAAGGGTTGAACAACGGTACCGTCTTGCAAAGTTAACGATCGCGGACTTAACAGACCAATGTCACGCATGCAGTTGAAGTAATTCAGGTAGCGGTCACCGAAACCCATCCAGAATTCAATCCGTTTTGCTGGAATGAACTCTTTTAGGGAGCGAACTTCATCGTGTGCCATTGAGTACACTTTGAAAGGGCCACATTTTGGAAAATCAAATTCCAGCATACGAGTATGACAAGGAACAGTTTTCCACTCACCCTCTTCCCAGTAGAAAGAATCGCCTTGGATTTCAAGCATGTTTGTTTCTGGGTCGAAGTTAGTTGCGAACTTCTTACCATGATCACCTGCGTTAATATCCATCACATCGATAGTGTCGATTTCATCGAACAGGTGTTTTGCCGCATAGGCAGCAAAAACACTTACCACGCCGGGATCAAAACCAGCGCCTAGAATACCTGTGATACCGGCTTGTTTGAACTTATCACGGAAAGCCCATTGCGGATCATAAGCTTCTGGCACTTGTTGACCTTCAGAGCAAAGGTCAACCGCCACTGAGGTATCTAAGTAAGAGACTTCTGCCTGATAACACGCTTCCATAATTGGAACGTTGACCCATGGGGGCCCAGCATTAATCACGAGATCAGGCTTAACTTCTTTAATCAGCGCAACTAATGAATCCACATTACTTGCGTCAACTGCACGAGCTTCTAGCTTCTTAGTAGAATCTTTTAAGTTATTTTTACCCTTAATCGATTCAATGATCTTCTCACACTTCCCGGCAGAACGAGAAGCAATGGTAATATCACCCAGCACGTCGTTGTTTTGAGCTGCTTTATGCGCAACAACCCAACCAACACCGCCCGCACCAATCTGTAGAATTGACATTTTATCCGGTACCTTTATTTCGCTAGCTCTGACGCTAGAGTTTCAATTTTAGCCAGTAGAGATTCGAAGTCCGACATCTTCAAGCATGGGTTCAAGATTGTGAATTTCAAGGCAGTTTTGCCATCCACAATGGTCTCGCCTAGTACTGCGATACCACGTACCAACGCTTCCATTCGAACAGCTTTGTTAAGCTCATCGAAATCGGTCGCTTGGCTGTCTACCGCACGGAATAACACGGTAGACAAAGATGGTTCAGCCAAAAGCTCAAAGGCTTTATACTGACGAACCAGTTCCGCCACTTGCAGAGTCTGCTCTAACAAATGGTCGTACATTGCACCCAGTTGTTTAGGACCGACGTTTTGCATCGTCATAAACACTTTTAAGGCATCAAAGCGTTTTGTCGTAGAGATAGACTTATCAACCAAGTTTGGCAGAGTGTCATGCTCACGGTTCAGGTAGTCTGCATGGTGAAGCAGGTACTTGAAGTTGTTTTTATCGTTAAGTAGTAGCGCACCACAACTGATTGTTTGGAAGAACAATTTGTGGAAGTCTACGCTCACTGACTGTGCACGCTCTACGCCTTGCAAACGACCTTTATGACTGCTTAGAATCAACGCGCCGCCGTATGCACCGTCTACGTGCATCCATAGCTCGTGTTTCTGCGCAACATCAGCAATGGTCGCTAAATCATCGATAGCGCCGTGATCAGTCGTACCCGCTGTACCGACAACTGCAAATGGAATCAAACCTTCCGCTTTCGCTTGTTCAACTACAGCTTCTAGTTTTGTTACATCCATCGTGCCGTTTGGCAGCGCGTCTACAGCAAGAATCGCTTTCTCACCAAGCCCCATCCAAGATGCTGATTTTTGTACGGTGAAATGTGACTTCTTAGAACAAATGATACGTAGTTTGTCTGCGTAATCAGGCAGACCGAGCTTCTGGATCGAGTGACTGCTTAGTTTGTCCGCAATCCAGTCACGAGCTAACATGAGACCCATCTGGTTACTTTGCGTACCACCGCTCGTTACGATACCGTCTGCTTTAGCGCCTAGCTCGTATTTATCACACATCCAGTCAATCACTTTCTGCTCAACATAGGTTGCGGCTGAAGATTGATCCCATGAGTCCATTGATTGGTTTAGTGAACCAATAATGATTTCTGCCACAACAGATGGCATTAACGGTGGAGTATGCAGGTGAGCAATACAGTCTGGGTGTTGAACCATAATTGAGTTCTTAACCACTAGCTCTGCAGTGTCTGAAATCACTTCTTTTAGTGACGCGTTCTTGTTATCAAGATCTACCGCATAAATGGCTTCTTCCAACGCTTTGGGATTCATACCAGAATATGGCGCGTTCACTTGTTCAAATACCGCTTTCATTGCCGCAGTTGTGTGGTTCATCACTCGTGCAAATTCTGCGCTGCCCATTGAACCGGTGTGGATGAAGTGCTTCTTCCACTCTTGGTTACTTGGCTCTGGGTCTTTATGACCGCCACCAGCCGCAAGAATTGCTTCTTCTAATGTACGCAGTGCAAAGTCGATTTGTTCGAAAGAGATAATCAATGGTGGAAGGAAACGAATAACCGAACCTTCACGACCACCTTTTTCAACCATCAAACCACGCTCAAGCGCCGCACGTTGAATAGCCAGTGTTAGTTGTGGTGCAGCTTTTGGCTCACCGAACTTATTCAGCTCGCCGCTTGGGTCCTGAATTTCGAGACCTAGCATCAAACCTTTACCACGTACTTCTGCAACGCAGTTTACGCGGCTTTGAATTTTCTCTAACCCCATACGTAGATATTGACCAGCAATGTTTGCGTGCTCTACAAGGTTATCACGAGTGATGATTTCCAGTGCTTTAGCGCCTGAAACCATAGCTAACTGGTTACCACGGAAAGTACCGGTGTGCTCACCTGGTTTCCATGTATCAAACTTCTTGTTGATAACCAGAATTGCCATTGGCAGACCACCACCAATCGCTTTAGACAGACATAGTACGTCTGGAATAATTCCCGCTTCTTCAAACGCGAAGTTGTAGCCAGATTTACCTACACCACATTGGATCTCATCAAAGATCAACAGAATGCTATGCTCATCACAGATACGACGTAGTTCACGCAGGAAATGTGCCGGAGCAGGGATAACACCGCCTTCACCTTGAACTGGCTCTACGATAATCGCAGCAGGTTTCATGATACCTGCTTCGTCATCGTTAAGAAGACGTTCAATGTAACGAATGCTCGCTTTCGCACCTTCTTCGCCACCTAGACCAAACGGGCAACGTAGGCTGTATGGGAAAGGCATAAAGTGAACATCTGACATTAAACCAGTACGACGAGCTTTGGTGTTCAGGTTGCCCATCATGCCCATGGTACCGTTAGTCATACCATGGTAAGCACCACGGAAGGCAAACATGGTATTACGGCCAGTGGTTTGTTTAGCAAGCTTAATCGCCGCTTCAACCGCGTCAGCACCAGATGGGCCACAAAACTGAACAACACAGTTGTCACCAAGTTCAGATGGAAGGAAACCTTTTACTGCCTTAATAAAGTCAGCTTTAGATTTGGTTGGAATATCCAGTGTTTGATATGGCAAACCAGAATCAAGTTGCTGCTTAAGCGCTTGGTTAATTTCTGGATGGTTGTAACCTAACGCCAGAGTACCCGCACCCGCCAAGCAATCTAGGAAGATTTGGCCACGTGTATCTTCTACTAAACAGCCATAAGCCTGTTTAATAGCGATAGGTAGACGACGTGGGTAAGAACGAACTTCTGATTCATGCGCAGCTTGATCAAGCAACACTTCATCTGGAGTGAGATCATACAATCCGTCTAGTACTGGAATTTGGTTAGACATAATGGTTGCGATAGTGTTATCGACTTCAAAGGCTGTACTCATTTTCATCACCTTGAAAATTAAAAATTTCTGTTCATTTCTCACGCGTCAGTAATAGAGAAAAATGACAAATAGCAAAACGTTCCGAATGCATTAAGCAAATACGGAATACGGGTCATCAAACGGATGACGATTAACTAAATCAGAGGTTCAAGGTTCTGTAATGCTGCTGTCTTGATAAACAGGGCATTCTGGAAGTACAAAGCTGATTAGTGGTTGTAGTTTAAATGAAATCAATGTTGGGTATCCCATTCACATGCTGTTACCACAGCAAGAGTATCCCGTCTATCAGTAAAAGGACTTACTGATACCTACCTTACGTAATGTCACAATCAGCCTGAATGGTCATTACGCGTATCCCTCAGAAACTCTGTCTGAGATTGGGGCGGAAATTAACACAAAATAGGTGTATTTTGCAATATGAAATCAAGTTAAATTAACGATATAAACTGCAAATCAAACACATAATATTGATATAAAAGTTGGTACTTAACACTATATAAAGAAAAGCCCCTGCTTGGCAGAGGCTATGATATACAACTATCACGAAGCTAAACTGTTTCCGTATTTAACTTAACAAGGCTATCTAAAATGGCCGACGCATCCATAGCAGCTACATCAGAATAGATATCTTCTATTACTATTGTCTGTGAACCACTATCGCCATGTTCTACTGTTAACACAACATCTTCATTATTAACTGTGTTGATTGTTACTTTTCCAAGTAGATCACTTATATCCGTCGTTGAAGTGTCGTCATCCAATATTGAAGTCAGATCAATTTTGTCGACACCAAACTCGAAATTCTTAACGGTATCAGTACTGTTATCTAAAACGGAATCAAGCCATGTGAAGATATTGGCTTGGCTATCATCCCCAATCATCACATCTGTTCCCGTCTCAGCCATCACAATACCGTCTAGTGGGTTAGGTATCTGGGTATCGTACGTTTCTGTTGTATCTATTCCATCAAGGGTGACCGTTTTCTCATCACTGTACATCCCATCAGAATCTACCGCCCTATACGTAAAACTATCATCATCGATTGTACTGGTTGTAGTTCCTGTAAGATTCCCAACAACATAGTTAGCATCACTACCTAAAAATTGAATCTGAACAAGTGTGCTATTTGCTGGCGGTGTATATGATACATCTATAGTATTAGAACCAACTGAAGGCGCATATACACTGGTCAAGTTTACTAACTCACCATCAACTAAATAAGTGTATGTTACTTTTGTTTCATGCCCTGGATTTATACCTGATAGAGTGAAATTGACTGATGTAAGTTGGTTATCAGTTAGGTCAAGTATTAATATTTCTGGATTATTAATACCAGCCCCTGCTCCTATATCTATATCACCTTTACTGTTTGAGACCCCATATCCTGTACCACTATTAAGAGATGGATTACCTGGCAAGTACGTAACGTAAGCATCCTTGTAGGAATTACCAGTTACGTGAATGCCTGAAAGTAATTCAGTATGATCATCTAAAATAAATGTCTTGGGTGAGATTGAACCAGAAGAAGAATAGGTAATAAGATCGGGATCTAACCAAGTTTCTTCCTTATTAACATCACCAATTGACTCAATTTCAACACCGTCGTAGTAAAGCGTTCCATATGTAGGAAGTGACGAAATGACTACAGACAACTTTTGATCCCAATACAAATCTTGATATTCATCATATCCAGCACTTTGGGGGTTAATCGGATTTTGCGTAAAGTAATCAACATCCTCGTCAGAAATATGATCTGTTGTTAAACCAATATCGGTATTAAAAACAACGTTAACTTGCTCTGTTCCGGAGAATGTAACTGTAAAGTTTTCCGCTTCTGGCGCTTCATTTACATTGCGTTCAAATAACTTAACGTCAGCCAATACCGTATTAGTTCCATCGGACACTGACACCTGAATGACGTGATCGTTGATCCCACTTTCATAATTGTTCGCAAGCGACTCTAAACCGGTGGTAGTCAGTTTAATAAAGCCATCATCATCAATTTCAAAATATCCAGAATCGTTACCTCCGGTTATTTCATAGCTTAAAGTATCACCCTCAAGATCGTTTGCAGCGACTCGCCCTATGATAGGCGACTCCATGGTAGTATTCTCGCCGTAATAAAGTGAATACATAGCTTGCGATCCAGAATCAGGAATAA
Source organism: Vibrio sp. (assembly GCF_047973365.1). Taxonomy (GTDB): domain Bacteria; phylum Pseudomonadota; class Gammaproteobacteria; order Enterobacterales; family Vibrionaceae; genus Vibrio. Next base: position 7,981 of record NZ_JBKEBW010000015.1, read on the forward strand.
ATTCATTACCATTTTCATATTCTTCATCGTCATCTGTAGTGTATTCCGTATCAACAAACACAGGTGGAGAGTTAACTGGATCGTCTTGCAGCGTAATATCTGGTGGATTGTCAGAAACTCCCACTAAGTTCTGAATAGGATCATCAGCAGCTGTAAAATCTACATTCAAGCTGTCTGTTTGACTTAAGAAATCACGAGCAAACCCGCTGGTACTAAAAGCCGTTGCAGCGATCAGAGTGGCTAATTGCATGACGACCGTACCACTGTTGCCTAAAGCAGAACCGTTATCTCTACCAGCGGCAGTGGCTTGATCAGCGTTCAACGTTGGGTCTATACCATCTTCTAATTGAGCAATGATGTTAGCAATCTCTGCATCGAAGTTAATATTGAGTGGCGTTTGTCCTTCGCCACCCAACACCTCTTGAGCCGTGACTTGAGGATTAGCACCATCCCCAACAGTGACGATAACTTCCCCAGGAGCAGGAGCGGCACCAGCGGCTAGTTCTCGGATTTGACCTTGTCTATCAATGACCAAAGTTACGTTAGCCAACATAAATTGGCTGAGTGTACGTGCGTTCATGAGCCTGTTCCCTATGAGCATAAATAACACGTATGAGCACCCCGTTTCAGTTTTGCTTGTTCTCAGGTGTTCACACGCCACTGCATGAGCAGTTTTCATGCATTAACATTAGTAACTGCTACATGGGTATTCAACTCATTTGCTAGGTCGAAAATTCAAAGTTCAACTAAGGTTTCAATAAATAAGGAAAATAATCATTGGTACTTTTTTGAACTAAGCTCTCAAAATCCTAATTTATAAACTAAGCTTGCATAAACTAAGGCATGACCTTTGATCGCTCACCCCCTACAAAATGAAATATCTCAATGACCTATAAAGAGATAATTCAACACTAAGGAGCTTCATAGTGAAACGGAACCTTTCATTATTAGCCGGATGTATGCTGCTGGCTTCCGCCTCTGCTTACGCTCAAACTTTAGAGCAGGCAGTGGCGATAGCATTGGCAAACAATCCTGACATCAAAGCTAGCTATAACCAATACGTCAGTACAGTGAATGACAGCAAAGCCTCTGGTGGTAAATATCTACCTACTATTGATTTGGATGCGGGTATTGGCTACGAAGGTATTCGTCCTGCATCCACAACCGGACGTGAGGATACTGATTTAACTCGTAAAGAGGCAAGCATCATTCTCAACCAACTATTGTGGGATGGTAACGGCACCCTGAATGATATGGACAGAACAGCAGCCGAAGCTGAATCGACAAGATTGCAGCTTTTGGATGATGCATCCAACCTGGCGCTTGAGGTAACCGATGTCTACCTTAACGCCGTTAAAGCGACAGAAATTCTTGCACTATCGGAAAGTAATCTCTCTGTTCATATTGATATTTATCGTGATATCAAAAAGAGAGTGGATTCCGGGGTCGGTTCTACTGCAGATTTAACCCAAGTTGAAGCCCGTATTGCAAAAGCGCAAGGCAACTTACTCGCGGCACAAAACAACCTTTTTGATACTCATACTCAGTTTCGCCGTTTGGTCGGTCAAGAACCACTTGGATTAATTTACCCACGCGCTGACGAATCGAAAATTCCGTTGTCACTGACGGATGCCTTGGTCGAAGCGTTTGATAAACACCCTGTCATCAAAATTGCCAAAACGGATGTTGATGCAACGCGTTTTCAATACAAGCAATCTAAAGCACCTTACTACCCTACCTTTTCAATTGAAGCTCGCCAAACTTGGCGGGATGACGCTGGTGGCTATGAAGGTAACGCAGATGAAACAGTGGCGATGCTACGCATGAAATACAACTTGTATAACGGTGGAAGTGATAGCGATAGAAGTGAAAGTTCGGCTTACCAACTCAACAAATCGAAAGATTTAAGAGACAGTGCTTATCGCCAAATAGAAGAGAGCTTACGCTTATCCTGGAGCGCTTTAGACTTAACGCTTCAACAGAAAAATTTCCTTGCTGATCATGTTGATTCTTCGGCACAAACGGTTATCGCGTACGAAAAACAATACGGTATCGGTCAACGAACCTTGCTTGACTTGCTCAACACAGAAAATGAGTTATTTGAAGCTCGTAAAGAGTACCTAGATGCTCACTATGCAGAGCAATACGCTAAGTACCGTGTAATGAATGCGACAGGGGTACTGATAGATGCGCTTTTGGTTGATGTCCCAGAAGAATGGACCAAGGAAGTGGAGTATTAATCATGAAGAACAACATTCTATCACTAGCAATACTCGCTGGATTGGCATTCTCTGCATCGGCATTCAGCGCTGAAGAGTACGAATATAAAGCAACGCCTACAGCCAGCCAAATTGCCGATTTGCAGGATGATGACCAAGATGGCGTGGTCAACGGCAGAGATATTTGTCCGGGAACACCTGTCGGTTCAGAAGTCGATAACGACGGATGCGGCGAAGTTAGACGCAATCAAGATGAGCGCCAATTACGGATTTTGTTTGCCAATGACTCATATGAGATCAACCCGGTATTTGCCAGTCAAATCCAAACCATGGCAGATTTCCTGAAGATCTATAAGTCGGCATCCATTGAGATCCAAGGCTACACCAGTAAAGTAGGCACCGATGAATATAACTTAGAGCTCTCTAAAAAACGGGCTGAAGCAGTTGAACAAAAACTACTCTCTTACGACATAGAACCTAAGCGTGTTCGCATCATAGGATATGGAGAGAGCCGACTTGAAAACCAAGGTGATGATCCTGCTGCTCACGCAATCAACCGCAAGGTTACCGCAACAGTCGTCGGTCTACGGGAAAAAGTGGTCGAAGAATGGACGATATTCTCCACGCTACATAAACGTTAATGTCAATTTGCTGAATTTGGCTCCTGACTTCTATTGATAATATATCCAAATAAGAAAAAGCCCCTCAGACTTAAGCGTCGAGGGGCTTTCTATATTCTTCACGAATAATGAATCTTATAGTGATTTTTTCTTAGGTAGCGACGCGCTTAGTAAGCAATAACCTGCTACTGCTGCCGTCGTGGAACCCATAAGAATACCAAGTCGAGCGTAAGTATCGAAGTCTACAAAATCAACACCAAATGCAAGTGATGAGATAAAGATCGACATAGTAAAACCGATACCACACAGCACAGATACCGCAAAAATATGCTTCATGCTGATACCATCAGGTAACTTTGCTATCCCCAGTTTTACCGCAATCCAGCTAAAGGTAAAGATACCGAGAGGCTTACCAATAAATAGACCTAGAGCAACACCCAGAGGCAGAGCTTGCGCCAAACCATTTAGCGAAACGCCTTCTAATGAAATACCCGCGTTGGCAAAAGCAAACAAAGGCAAAATACCAAAGGCTACATATGAGTGAAGGCCATGCTCTAAATGCTTAAGCGGTGAATGTTCTTTGTCTTTTCCTTTCAGTGGAATAGAGAAACCGATCACCACACCGGCTAATGTTGCGTGAACCCCAGATTTTAATACTGCTACCCAAAGGATAAAACCGACAATCAGGTAAGCACTTATCTTAGTGACATGCTTTGCATTCATAACAAACAGAATAGCTGTCATCAGGAAGCCAACTGCCAATGCCACGGTAGACAGATCACCACTGTAAAACAGCGCAATAATCACAACAACACCTAAGTCATCAATGATTGCCAGTGCAAGTAGGAACACTTTCAGGCTGATTGGCACACGGCTGCCCAGTAGTGCCATGATACCTAACGCAAAGGCGATATCGGTCGCGGCTGGAATCGCCCAACCTTGAATTGCAGTTTCGTTTGAAAAGTTAAACAGCACATAAATCAAAGCTGGTGCAAGCATACCGCCAACAGCAGCAATGGCTGGGAAAATCGCGGTTTCACGAGATTTCAGAGCACCTTCAAGTAACTCACGTTTTACTTCAAGACCGATCAACAGGAAGAAAATAGCCATCAAGCCATCGTTGATCCAGTGAGAAACAGACATACCCAAAATGTAAGTATGCAGACCCGCTTGGTAAAACTCGTTGAGGGGAGAGTTGGCAATTATCATAGCGACGGCCGCTGCAATTACCAAGATGATGCCACCAGCAGACTCCATTTTTAAGAAGTCGCGAATAATATCAGTCATTATATCGTCCTTATTATTTCGTTATATCGATACATGATTTCGAACAGATGCACAAAAGTTTAGTGCGTTAGAACATTATTGAATAATCGCTTGTAATGACTCGATACATCGGATTTTCCGAAACAAATGAACATTTAAGATACATATTCCGCATTAACTGCTATTTGGTAAGTATAGGAAAGAATTAATTGCGACAACAAGGTTAGAACTTGAAATATATAATCTTCAGAGATAACAAAAGGAGCATGAGCTCCTTTTTTACGTTTGATGGACTAGCAACAATCAGTTCCCAGTTAACTCAGTTCCCGATTAACTCAGTACCCGGTTAACTGCATATAGCCTTGTACAATATGAGAACCGGTTGTATTCACTGCGCTTTCCCAATAAGGCACTACGAAAGGCAACCAGGATTGTTTGTTGGCAGCAGAGACCTTGAGGTCGATGTTATATTTCGCTACGGTAATGCGCCATTCAAGAGGTACCACTCGTCCACCATCGAGTACGACTTTGTTCAGTGGCACCATAACGATATCTTCGCTGTTCAACACCACTGTACTGTCTTTTGAAGACAAAGTACCAAACATGTATGGTAACTCTCTCTCATGTCGATAGCGATTGACCGACAAAGTCGTAGATTCATCCAACTTCAATACAAACTTATCCCAACCCTGCTGCTTATCGCTCATTAAACCGCTGCCCCACTCTTTGGCCATGAAAGCGGTACCTTCGATCGCAATGGGGTCACTGTCTTTAGCGAATTTTAACTGCCCATATACGTCAAGGAATGGCACTTGTAGGTTATAGGTTGCAACTGGCTCTATCGCGTGTTTCTTTTGATAGCCTCCATCACCGGGCAATACAAAAGGTCCCGCTCTATCACTGTAGAGCGACACACTAAATGTATCTGTTTTGACATCAAGATGACCGGGAAACGGATCTCTGCCCAATGAGCGCCAAGTCCAGTCGTCTATCCACATACGTAGTGGCTGGGTATTCATACCGGCTTGTCCAATTCCACCGCGAGCGACACGCTGTTCTTTCCAAACCTTTTTATTGCTCGATACAACCGTATAGGAAAAATAGACCTGAGAGTTCAACCAACCGAGTTCTTCATTTCTTCCATCATGAGCGAGACGGAAATAACTCCATTGAATGGAATAGGTATGCCCTTGTTTATCATGTACATTGGCAAAGAAGTGCAACCACTCATGTTGATATTGAGGATGGAATGAAAAGTCTGCCGGTAACATAACTGGATGGTTGGGCAACACTGGTGTAAATGCATGCTTTGCATCCAGTGACAAAATAGAACTCACTTCGTTATTGGGCACTTCATCAGCGTCAAACTGATAAGTACGAGAAATAATACTTGCGATTGAAACCACAGCCGCAAGGATTAAAAAACCAATCAGGTATTTAAGACTCACTCTCACTTTCATTACAGAGCGTCCCTTAACGACTTCATCGGTGCTTTACGCACAAGGCGCATGATCGGTAACGCCCCAGCAACAATCAACGTTAACATTGAAAGCATAACCGTTTTCACATAAGCCAGTGGCATCAATTGAAGCTCCATTGTCCAGCCAAATGATTGTCGAATGACCACGTCAATCACCAGTTTTGCTAGCGCTAAACCTAAAGGCATAGCAATGAGCATTGAGATCAGACCAAATACAAATAGTTGTAGTGCACCAAGGATGACTAACTCTTTTCCTGATACACCTAAGCAACGTAGTAGCGCTGTATGTTTCTGACGAGAAAGCTCTCCCGCCAAAGTCGCGAAGAAAATCCCGCAAACAGCGATAAGTAAAGTTATGTTACCAAGCGTATCGGCAATGGCAAACGTGCGGTCAAACACTCGCATAGCTTGTCGGTGGATAGTACTGTTATCAATCACTCGTTCCGCATCAAGATGAAACACAGAATCAAGACGTTTAGTTAGCAACTCACCATCGGCATCTTTATTAAGTAACACCGCGAGTGCTACATCGCCTGTACCAGCAAATGCATTCAACCAGTTGCTATGAGACATTAAAATCTGATTGTAAGGATTGCCATAGTCGTAATACACCCCGACCACCTGCCAATCAAGACCAAGAGGCTCAGACAAGTCAACTTTATCACCTGGCTTCAAGTTCATTTTAATTGCCATTGATTCGCTGATCATAATGCCCTTTGAATGGTGCAAATAATGCCAATAATTAGGAATACCAAGTTTCACGGTCAGTGAATTAGATTCACTTTCTGAGTCGCCCGTGCTCACTACTTGTAACGTACCTTTATTGGACGGGAATTCACGTTCCCATCGCCACCATACTTCTTGCACATCAGCTTGATTGGTTAACCAACCACTGATCATCGAAGCTGAGTTATTAGTGGGGTACAAATACATGTCAGCGGCTAATCGTTGGTTGAGCCAGCTATCGGTTGTTTCGCGGAAACTACCCACCATAGTGACAACACCGACATTAGCCGCCATAGCAATCATAAAGGCCATGGTAGCAACGCCTCGATAACTCATACTAGCTGCCGCATCAGCAAAGAACCAACGCGCTTTCACCCAACGCAAACTGTATGAGAAGGTGTTAAACAGTTTCCAGATAACGAAAGGTGTAAATAGTGCGGTACTTACAAGCATTAAAGCAATAATCGTGTAACCCGAAGACTGAGTTTTCGGAGCTTGATAGATAGCGAGAGCGGCGATCGCCAAAGCTCCGCCAACGAATGCCTGAATGCTGAACTCCGAACCTGCAAATCGAGCCAGCGAAAGACGTGTACTCAAACGAATAGGCTGAGATTTCAGTAAACGAACCAATGGCCAGGCACAGGAAGCGAAAGCGCCGCACACAGCCATAAGCAGACTGTAGCTGCTCCACTGCCAATCCCACTCGATCGATAAACCTACGTTGGCATTATATAAATCAGCGAGGCTCACCGATACCGAAGGAATAAGTTTGTTTGCCAGTAATAGCCCTAAACCATTACCACAAATCCAACTGACAATAATTAAACTCATCAACTCGATCATCAATGCTTGGGCTAACTGCCAGCCATTGACGCCCGTTTGACGTAACATACCGACCAGACGTTGACGTTGGATCAGAGAAAGAGACATCGCTTGATAGAAAATAAATAACCCGACCAAGAATGACAGCATTCCCATCGCGGTGAGATTCATATGGAACGCTTTGGTTAACGATTCTAGCTCTGAGCGCGTGCTACGAACTAAAATCAAGCCATTTGGCAACGCATTTGCCAGTCTTTCAAGTTTCTCTTCCGGCATAGGACCACAAGCAATCACAGAAAAACCCGAACTTTTCTTTAACTGGCGAACCAGTGACATATCCGCAATTAAACGCGTACCGCTGATCATGCCATTACGGTCAATCACCAGAGGCCCAATCTGAGCACCATCATGCAACGGAATTATGTCGCCGTCTTCCCAACCTTGATGGGCCGCGAGCTCCTGTCCGACCATAACCGGATACGGTGGCTGCATCAATTTCAATGGCTTGATATCATTAAGTGTCTTCAGCCCCATAACAGGTACAAGAGCAACAGGATCGATGCCAAGCAAGGTCACATCTGTTCCAAGTTGTGTAGTAAAGCGGTAACTGTCGAAGGGGACACACTGATGGAAACCATCGCGGCGTAATTGAATATAAAAACCTTGGGGAATTTTATTGGCAACTTGCTTAGTACGAATACGATAAGGCAGTGGATTAGTGAAAAGCTTTTCACCACTCTCATAACTATGCCGAGCATGTTGGTTAATTGCCGTCACACCAACAAGAAGAGAAACACCAAGAGTAAGACCAAACCAGACAAGAATGATCTGTAAAGGGTAGCGACGATAGTGACCAAGTAGTGCTTTAACTACGGGCCATAACATGGAGGTGTCCTCCCTGAAGACGAATACATCCATCCATATGACGAGCTACCTTCTCACTGTGTGTCACAAGGAAAAGGGTGCATTTTAGCTGTCTTGCCAATGTGGTCAGTAACCGCATCACGGCTTCAGCATTACGCTCGTCTAAACTACCGGTCGGTTCATCAGCTAGCAGGATTTTAGGTTCCATGTATAACGCTCGCGCAATTGCGGCTCTTTGTTGCTGACCACCCGAAGCTTCTTCAGGATAGCGACCAAGCAAGGGCATTAAATCCAATGCTGAAATAATCTGACGCAATAAGCCAGTGTCTTCGGGCAAACCTTTTAACTGGCGGCAAAAGCGTATGTTATCGGCAATATTCAGAGTAGGAAGAAGGTTAAACTGCTGAAAAATATGACCAATATTATTGCGACGATAAGCCGTTCTTTGGAATTCCGAAGTATTGTGCATAGAAAAGTCAGGGAACCAGATTTCTCCTGAATCGACAATATCTAAACCGGCGATAAGGTTCAAAAGAGTACTCTTACCTGAGCCACTTTCCCCCATCAGCGCGAGTTGATCGCCTTGGTGGATCGTCAGTTCAGCGCCCTGCAACACAGGATGGAATTCACCACCATCGACATATCCTTTGCTCAGGTTTACCAGCTGTAACATCAATCATCACCGTCGACTAAAATTGGACTCAGAATCTACACTAATTCCCTTTCAGGAGGAAGTATTTTGCCGCGTACTTACACCGAGTTGTTACAAAATACAGCAACTCGGTAGACAAAATTCAACTTCCGATCAAATTCCGCATCCATTTCTTACTTCTCACTCGGAAATAACACCCGACCCATTTCACCACTTCTTCAGTTAAAAATAACAAATAGATCCATTCAGGGCTTGCATTTAAGTAAAGCGCCGCAAAAGCAGCAAGGGGGATACCAATTATCCACTGTGCAATGAGATCCTGACCTAGGCAGAATTTCACATCACCACCTGCTCGTAATACCCCAACAATGGCAACCATAGGAATTGAGCGTAAAACGATACCCAAGCTTAAAATCAGCATGAATTTTTCAACCAACACTCGCGTCTCTTCCGTTAGAGCACTAAACGAATTTAGAATGGGTATTTGCAGCAAATACAGTAGCCCGGACATAAAAATCGCGGTAATAAAGTTAGCAGCAATCACGCCAATCGCTTGATAATAAACCGCTTCATAATTGCGCGCGCCAAGCTGATTACCAATTAATACCGCGGCCGCATTCGACAAACCAATCAACAGACTAAGCGAAATAGATTCAACAGGCGTCATAACGGAAAGCGCAGCAAGGCCCTGTACACCTGATTGTCCCATAATTGCGTGGTAAGTGAATAAACCGCCAGACCAAGCAAGAAAGTTAAACGTCGTCGGCAGAGATAACTTTAAAAATCGAACGACATTGTTAAATTCCAATACTCGTACAATATCAGCAAAACGGAACGCCAAAAGATGATTTCGGCTATAGAGGTAACTATAAAGACAGACGACCTCAATCACGCCACTTAATAGCGTTGCGATTGCCGCCCCCTCAATACCAAGTGCTGGAAAACCTAACTTACCAAAAATCAAAATCCAGTTGAGTATCACATTAGAGGCAATACCTATGGCACTAAAGAAAGTGCTGATACCCGGTTTGTGCATAGCACGAAGACCAATCGCCATGCTGTTTGCACAAGCAATAGCAAACATGCTAAAGGATGTGATCACTAAGTATTGGCTGCCTAGATCATTGACGACTTCTGAATCGGTGGTCAGCGCCATAATGTCATGAGGATAAATAATAAACAGAACCACAGTGAACAAAGCAAATATCATCGACATTAACCAGGTTAACGCCGTGCTTCCTCTCACTCCATCTCTGTCTCCCGCGCCCCAAAACTGGGCCGATAATAACGCACCGCCAGCCGATATTCCGATCAGCATAATCGTTGACACAAAAGTCGCACGCGCGGCTACACCCACCGCAGCAATTTCAGCTTCACCTAACTGCCCAAGCATCAATACATCGACCAATCCTCGGCTAGAAAGTAGCAGAGTCTGCAAGCTGATAGGAAGCGCGATGGCAACCAAACGACGGAAGAAATCGCCTTTGGTATGGAGTAAAACTTGAGATAACAGAGACAAACAACACCCCTAGAGACAAAGGTTTGATAGAAAGAGAAAAGGTAAGCGACTATTATACTCACTCGCGCATAATCTAACCAACATAATGCAAGGATAAATAATGAAAAAAGTACTTGTGCTAGGCGCTTCCGGCTATGTTGGTTCACAGCTGTTACCACTATTGATAAGTGAAGGCTATGAAGTTACCGCCGCAGCTCGTCACATAGACTATTTACAAGCGCGAGTAACCGCTCACCCAAGATTAACCATCACCTATCTCGACCTTGCCGACAAACAAGCCACAATGAACTTGGTGCCTTATTTTGATTTAGTGTTTTTCTTGGTTCACGGTATGGCACAAGGTCATGATTTTGCTGAGTACGAACTCTCTCTGGCTAATAATTTCAAACAGGCATTGGATAATAGTCAGGTAAAACACGTTATTTAAGTGCGCTTCAACCGCAAACCGGTAATTCCAAGCATTTGGAAGCACGCCAGCAAACAGGACAAATCCTTAGAAAAAGCCAAATACCCATTACTGAGCTGCGAGCTGGCGTCATTATCGGCCCGGGGTCAGCGGCTTTTGAAATCATGCGTGATTTTGTCTATAACCTGCCAGTTCTTATCACACCGAAATGGGTCGATTCCAAAGCCAACCCGATTGCATTGGAAAACTTGAATCACTACTTGCTGCAACTTGCCAAAGAGCAACCGACTTCGCATCAGCTTTATCAGGCCGGAGGCCCAGATACTCTCTCCTATCGCGAGCAGTTTCAGGTCATTTGTGAACTCGCAAACAAACCGTTTCGGTTATGGTCAACATCACTGCTTACCCCGCAAATGGCCTCTTACTGGTTAGGGGTAGTGACATCCGTCCCGTCGAGCATTGGACGTGCTCTCCTTGCTGGCTTAGAGCACGACTATATTGCTGATTCCAACGCGCTGACAACTCGTTATCCTCAGGCTTTGATTTGCTACCGCGATGCGGTCAAAAGCACCATTGAACACGAGGGCACATTTGTTCGCAGCAAAGTTTGGGGGTTTGAACCTAACGCACTGAAAAGATGGCAACCGGGTTTTGGCTATTATCCAAAGCAAGCGAGCGCAAGTATTGAAACAGAATTAACCCACAACGAGCTGTGGCAAATAATAAAAACGATAGGCAGCAGAAAAGAAGGTTACTTTTTCGCCAATTCATTGTGGCGCACCCGTGAATGGTTAGATATCTTCTTCGGTGGCGGAAGGCCCATTCGCCGTCGTCCTGAGGGCCCGGAGCTTAAAGTCGGAGATTTTATTGATTCCTGGAAAGTGATTCGTTGCGAAGCCAATCAATTTTTATCGCTGTTCTTTGGTATGAAAGGACCGGGGTTAGGACGATTGGAGTTCACCATTAAAAACCATGGTGATAAGCGTGAGCTGAATGTCACCGCATGGTGGCATCCGCGAGGCTTTTACGGACTGATGTACTGGTTTGTCATGATGCCAGCACACCTGTTTATCTTCAAAGGCATGGTAAAAGCCATCATCAGAAAAGCAAAAGCGAACAGAACAAGTCTTTAGTTATATAAGTAGAAAGGATCTGTGATTTCTCGCAGAGTCCTTCCTGTATTCGAATTTTAAAAATTATTCCGCTTTAAATGATACCAATCTGGAAAATTAACTGATCAGTGAATGGGTTTCGATAAGCAAACCCTCCGAGCCATGGATGGCTCGGCGGAGCTTCAGGGACGAATTCATGCGTGTTTGTGTTCGATGCCCATTCGCTATTTCACCAATATTGAATTTGATCATATTTTTATTCAGGTTGGTATGACAACGGGATCTCAGCCAGTTGCTTACCCTGATTGGCAGGGAAAACCAGATATTCACCATGATATTTGACGTTCGATTTATAGTCCGTCTGCTTATGAACCATAAAGCCTGCCGCGCTTGCCATTTCGACGAATTGAGCATGGTTGCCGCGAACAAACCAGTTCATTGGCTTTACCATTAACTCGCCCTCAAAGCGTGAATCACACTGTTCTGAACAGAGCGCTAGCGAGTTCTGACCGTCAGTAAATATTTGCACTTTACCAGCGCCAACCAAAGGTTCCGAAGTGGAAACCTCCCAATCAGCCTGTTCCATCTGATCTAAAAATGCTTCGATTTTTTTATCGGTAATCACGTTATCAACATCACCTTCAAAGAAAGTTTTATAAAATGCTGAAATACGCTTAAAAGTAAACAGTAACTCAGACTGATTGCCTTTCGAACGACCTGCTTTTAGCCAACGGGTTAGATCAGGCACTACGCAGCGGTCAAAACGCTGCGCTTTGATGGCTTTAGATACCCAATGAACTAAGAAATGGTTGTTCGCCACCCGTGCGTTAACCAATTTTCCAGACTCATGCTCAGCGGTAAGTTCAGCCAGAGCTGAGTTCACTACATGTTGAATTTCTAAGTAATAATCTGACACTACGCTTTTCTTCCTAACGTCCAATAGAAGCATGCCGAAAGTAGCGAACAAGTCGACATCACTAAAATCATCGGCCATACAACGCCACTAGGCATTGCTGCGACAATCATACCGACCACTGAACCCGTACCAAATCTTAGCGTTCCAGCTAAAGAGGCTGCTGTTCCTGCCATTCTTGGATAGCGGCTCAACAATAGTGCCATCGAGTTACTGCCTATGGTTGAAATCGTACCAACGAACATCACTACAAATGGTACTGTTCCCCACAAACCCCAATCCAATAGCCAGCCCAAGAACAAACCAGAACCCGCCATCAGTTGAATAAATAGACCAAAGCGTAACATAGCATGAGAGCCGACTTTCTTAACAAATCGACCATTAATACTGGTCATGGCAATCATAGCGATAATGTTAAGCCCAAACAGATAACCGAACTCACTTGGGCTCACACCATAAAGATCGATATAAACGAATGAACCTGCGGTTAGAAACGCAAACATACCAGCGAAAGAGAAAGCGCCAGAGAAAATCAAACCCATAGCGAAACCGGAACGACACAACTGAATATAATTACCAATCGTGCTGCGAATATGTAACGGTTGGCGGTTTTCAGCAGAAAGGGTTTCTGGAATTTTCCACAATACCATTAAGATCACAATCACCGCGAAGATCGCCAGTACCCAGAAGATGGCACGCCAGCCAAACCACACAGCTAAGTGGCCACCAATCATAGGTGCTGCAAGCGGAGCAAGCGTAATAACTAAGGTAACAAACGACATTGCTCGAGCAAAATCTTCACGGTCAAACATGTCACGAACAACCGCCTGAATAACCACGGCAGCGGCTGCTCCCGCAAAACCTTGCGCAGTACGAACATAAGTTAATGCATCAATACCATTAGTGGTTGCACTGACGATTGAAGCAATGGCGAACAGAACGATACCCACCAGCATGACAGGTCGACGACCATAGCTATCAGCTAGCGGTCCATGCAGAAGCTGACCAATAGCAAAACCTGAGGTATACGCAGTCAGTGTGATTTGTACTGCACCGGCGCTGACACCTAAATCTTTGGCAATAGCAGGCATTGCAGGCAAATACATGTCGATAGCCAGCGGGGTCAGGGCACCTATCGCCCCCAGAACGATAAACATTACAAAGCTTATCTTAGCGGCGCCATTGGTCGACGTCGTAGTATTCGAAGTCATAAATCTCCAGTCGAGTTGAGAACAAGTACTTCACTGAGGTGACGCACTTAATAATAGCTTAAAAGAAGGACCATACGTCCAGGTAATGAGAACGGTATTAGAACGTTGCTTGTGGCGAAGACATGAAGTTTCCCCACAAGTTTATCCAACAAAACGAGTCAGAATGATTATTTCCAGATTGAAGCCACTTCTTGTTCTGTAAGATAACGATATTCACCCGGCTCTAAAGTCTCATCGAGCACGATATTGCCCACACGTTCACGATGAAGCCCCACAACTTTGTTGCCTAATGCGGCGAACATTCGTTTCACCTGATGATACTTTCCTTCATGAATAGTCAGAAGCACTTGCTGTTCATCGATCACTTCCATTTGTGCAGGAAGTGTTAGCTCTCGTTCGTTACGCAGTTCAATACCGGCTGCAAATTTTGCTTGGTAATCTGCTTCAATAGGATCTGCAAGCCAAACACGATAAATTTTGTCGCATTTATGCTTGGGAGACGTAATACGGTGAGACCATTGACCGTCATCGGTAATTAGTACTAAGCCTGTGGTATCAACATCGAGTCGGCCTGCAAAATGCAAATCGTGCATATTCACTTCATCAAGCAGTACAAATGCAGTTTGGTTAAAACCATCTTCGTGAGAACAAACAAAACCTTGAGGTTTGTTAAGCATGATATAGCGTGGGCCACTGATTCTAATTTCGCGCCCTTGCCACTCAACGCCCGATTGTTCAGTAACCTTAAATGAACCAACCTTCTGAACTTCGCCATCAACCGTAACTTCGCCACTTTTCAGGATTTGAGTCGACTCTTTACGCGTTGTACCTAGCGCATCACACAAAAATTTATCTAAACGCATGAATACCTCATCTGCTTGAAGTCAGGTATTATACGCATCTCACTTAAAATAGTTGAGCTATTTCACAAAATTTAACCTCATAAGGTCAATATTTTCTACTTACATGTACACACTACGCCCGTATCAAGCTGACTCAGTAAAAGCCGTTATTCACTACTTTCGCAAGCATTCGACGCCCGCTGTCATAGTGCTACCGACTGGTGCAGGGAAAAGCTTGGTAATTGCCGAATTGGCAAGGCTCGCAAAAGGTCGCGTGTTGGTACTTGCTCATGTGAAAGAACTGGTTGAGCAAAACCACGCAAAGTATGAAGGCTATGGGTTGACTGGCGCCATTTTCTCAGCCGGATTAGGACGTAAAGAGACCGACCAGCAAGTCGTCTTCGCGTCAGTACAATCGGTTGTGCGTAACTTAGATGCGTTTAAAAACCAGTATTCCTTATTGGTTATTGATGAGTGTCATCGTGTTCCCGATGATAAAAACAGCAGCTATCAAAAAGTGATTGCACATCTTCTCGAACTTAATCCGGGCATGAAAGTACTAGGCTTAACAGCTACCCCGTATCGTTTAGGAATGGGGTGGATTTATCAGTATCACACTCGAGGATTAGTACGCAGTGAAGAGCCTCGTTTCTTTCGCGACTGCATTTTCGAACTGCCTATTCAATATCTGCTGGATGAAGGCTTTCTAACTCACGCGCGCTTAATTGATGCACCTGTTCTCAGCTATGACTTTTCACAGCTCAAACCTGCAAATACAGGACGATACAAAGAATCTGAACTGGATTTAGTCATTGAGCAATCTAAACGAGCAACACCACAGATTGTCGCACAAATCATTGAGCTATCCAAAGATAAACAAGGTGTGATGGTTTTCGCTGCCACTGTGCGTCACGCTCAAGAAATTATGAGATTATTGCCCGAAGAACATTGCGCATTAGTGATAGGTGATACACCCTCTGCAGAGCGAGACCGAATCATTAATGCCTTCAAGCAGCGTGAAATTAAATATCTGGTCAATGTGTCTGTTCTGACAACAGGTTTTGATGCTCCCCATGTCGATTTAATAGCCATTCTAAGACCCACCGAATCAGTGAGCTTGTATCAGCAAATCGTTGGGCGTGGATTGCGTTTATCCCAAGGGAAAAATGAATGTCTGGTACTTGATTACGCTGGCAACAACTACGATTTATACCAGCCTGAAGTAGGCGACCCAAAACCCGATTCCAGCAGTGAAATTATCACTATTCCCTGCCCTGCCTGTGGTTTCAACAATAACTTCTGGGGAAAACTAGACGCTAACGGCTTTCTTATTGAACACTATGGTCGTCAATGCCAGGGCTATTTTACCGATGAAGAAACCAACCAACGCGAACCCAATCAACGGAAACCCAATCAACGGAAGCATTGTGGTTACCGTTTCAGAGCCAAGTACTGTAACGAATGTGGAGCAGACAATGATATTGCTGCTCGCATCTGCCACGAGTGCGACGCCACTTTGGTTGACCCCGATAAAAAGCTCAAAGAAGCGCTGAGTCTTAAAGATGCTCTTGTCTTTGAATGTCTCAATATGGATTTGAGTATCCATAAAGATGACAAAGGCAAATCGCAGCTAAAAGTGACTTATGTTGGTGATAATAACGCGCAAGTACACGAATTTTGGGCACTCACAACAGCAAAACAAAAAGCGGTGTTTAAACAGCGTTTTGTGCGACCACATTTGGCAGACAAACATCGACCGTTCGATGAAGCCTCACCGTCGAAAGTGGTCGACAATCAACATCGCTTCCGTCCGCCACAATTTGTCATTGCCAGAAAATCTGGCCGTTTTTGGAAAATGCGCGACAAAATCTTTGCTGATGAGCTAGTGTAAATTTTATCATTTTAAGGATGGCAAAATTCACATCCAATTCATATACCGGCATTTATACTGCACCCATCATGACGTAACGGACGCTTTACATGCTTAATTCAAAACGCAATAGCGCTACTTTGATTGCTCTTCTTACCAGTTCTTGTGCTGTAGTTACACTCTCTGCGGCTTTCGCTGCACAACCTTTGCTTAACGATCCTATCCAAGACACCTACAAAGAAGGCACTCAAGTCAAAATCGACGAGAACCAAGATGAAGTCTACGCTGCAGTGCAGAAAGGACTTATCAAACCGTTTTCTGAACTCTACGCCGCCATTGATGATGAGCTTAATGGTCGTCTGATCAAAGTGGAGTTGGAAGAAGAGGATGACGAATGGATATATGATTTAAAATTAGTTCATGAAGATAAAGTGATACGCGTGGAATACAACGCAACCACTCTTGAGCTAATGTCCATCAAAGGCAGAAACGTACTAAGCGTAATTAAAAATAGAGACGCGCAATGAAGATTCTTGTGGTTGAAGACGACCTAAAATTGAGTGAACAAATAACTAACGCTCTGGAAGATGCTGACTGGGTGCCAGAAGCTTCTTTTGATGGTGAAGATGCGCTCTATCGAGCAACCACCGAAGAGTGGGATTGCGTTGTTTTAGATATAGGCTTACCTAAGCTCGATGGTATCTCTGTTCTCAACAGCCTGCGAAACCAACAAATCAATACGCCAGTCATCATACTCAGTGCTCGCGACACGCTCACCCAGCGTGTCGAAGGCTTAAATGCTGGTGCCGACGACTATCTGACCAAACCATTTGAAATGGTCGAACTGATAGCGCGAATCCGTTCTCAATTACGCAGAGCCTCTGGTAATGCCGCCCCTATTTTGCAAGTGGGCAATTTAAGTTTGGATACGCGAAGTTCTGTGGTGATGTGGAAAGAGCAACCTCTGAACCTGACGGCACTGGAATATAAAGTTATTGCCTACTTCATGCATAATCCCGATAAAGTGATTTCTCGCACAGAGTTGGTTGAACACATCTACAAACAAGATTTCGACCGCGATTCGAACACCATAGAAGTGTTCATTGGACGTATCCGCAAAAAAGTAGCGCCTGATGTGATAAAAACCGTGAGAGGCTTGGGGTACCAACTACATGCCCAATAGACGAGAACCGTTAAAAAGAACTCGCTTTAAACGATCTTGGTTAAAGCACCTCAGCATCAAAAACCGTTTATTGTTGGCTGCCACGCTTTGGTTAAGCGCGATGATACTGGCTGCGGGTTATCTTATTCCTTCAATGGTAAAAGACTACCTCATCGAAGATGCACAAAGCCAACTTCGTCTTTCTATGGATGAAATCACCGCCAATTTGGAAGCCGATAAAACAGGCAGACTGAGTCTTTCTCGCCGCCTGTCCGATCCTCGTTTTAATCAGCCCTACAGCGGTGTTTATTGGTCGATGACGATTGGCGAACACTCTATTCGTTCTCGCTCGCTATGGGACAAAACGTTAGTCGTTGAACTGCGTAGCCACAAATCCGTCTACAAAGGTGCAAAAAACGAAAACTTAGTGGTGCTCACGCAAACCATATATTTGCCTGAATATTCCCGCCCTATTCAGATTATCGTTGGTATGGATGAATCATCTATTCAAACCACGCTCAAACAGGTGATTAGCCAGCTATGGATCATTCTCGCGCTATTGTTCTCTGGTGTATTAATTCTGATAAGCGCACAAGTTTCTTGGTCACTATGGCCTCTTGGAAAAATGCAAAAAGAGCTCGCTTTATTGCGCAAAGGAGAGCAATCAACACTTAGTGAAAACTATCCCAAAGAAGTCTATCCGCTAGTTAAAGACCTTAATGCGCTGCTGTTTCATTATCAGGAATTGCTGGAACGAGCACGCAACCACGCGGGCAACTTGTCTCACGCGTTAAAAACACCGCTCTCTGTGCTCAAAAACGAAGTGGCGACGCTCAATGAAGAGAATAAGCAAGCACTACAAGAGCCGATCGAACACATTCAACAACAGATTGACTATCATCTCGGACGTGCCCGTATGGCTGGCGCGGCAAATATACTCGCTGTTAAAACGCAACCTAGCGAGAGAGTGGATGCTATTTCTATTGCGTTTGACAAACTCTATGCTGAACGCGATATCACTTTAGTCAACGAACTTGACTCCAATCTTTCTGTCGCCGTTGAACCTACTGACTTTGACGAAATGATCGGTAACCTACTTGAAAATAGCTACAAATGGGCAGACTCCCTTATACGCGTGTACAGCGTGGAAGAAGACGCAGAACGCATCAGTATATGTGTAGAAGATGATGGAGCAGGTGTCAGTGAACAAGATATCGAACATGTCATAAAACGTGGAATTCGCCTGGATGAAACCGTTCCGGGCACAGGTTTAGGGCTTAATATCGTGAGCGAAATGACGCACAGCTATCGCGGTAAACTGTCCCTTACCAAAGGACAACTTGGCGGATTAAAAGCAACCTTAACTTTACCTATTGTCACAGCTTGATGAATGCTAACTTAATAAAGTCATAGATAGAGCAAAGATTCACCGCCAATACGACATTTTTATTGCTACATCCCTGATTGGATGATAGTATCCGCGCTCGTTTTGATGGACATACTGAGTTTATCAAACGTTAATACAACACAAGGTCGCATTGTGTTGTTCATTTATTTTTTACTAATTTTGAGAGTAAATACTATGAAATTTGAAGCAGTAGTACGTACTGAACTAGGTAAAGGTGCGAGCCGCCGCCTACGTCACGCTGGTCTATTCCCTGCTATCGTTTACGGTGGTGAGGCTGCGCCTGTATCAATCACTCTAAACCACGATGAAGTGATGAACCAAATGGACAAACCTGAGTTCTACGAAGGTATCGTTCTAGTGATTGATGGTGCTGAAGTTAAGGTTAAACCACAAGACGTACAACGTCACGTGTTTAAGCCAAAAGTTGAGCACATGGACTTCATCCGTATCTAATTCCCCACCAAGGAATTAGTTGGATAAATCCAACCTTTTGCATATATAAGATAAATCAGCCTTACCATCTGATAAGTCTAAAAATTCGAAAGCCCTGACGCTACCAACGTTAGGGCTTTCACCGTTTTAGGCGCTGCAATTTTATAGCCGATTGCTTTAATACCCATTGCAGGATTAATCTGTTCAATCTTAGACAATGCGCACCGAACGCAAACACCTAAAGAATAACCTTCTAATCACATAATCATTTCAAACGCAGCTGTTTCAATTTTCAGACAATTCACATTTTATCGACATGTGCTCAGGTATTGATACCTATAGACACATTCTTTACAGACATTTTATTTTTCAACTAAATTTAAACAAACAATAAAAATGATCGTCAGTGTTGTATTTTACTTTTTATCACATGAGGTGATTTATGTTCAGGATTGTAACTAGAAGCATTCGAGCCAAACTCTCAATCTCGATGGGAATTGCTGTTGTATCGCTCATCATTTTATTTGTTAGCTATGGAACTTTAACCAAAAAACTCAATAGCGGAGTAGACAGTTTTGGTCACCAGTTCATCCCTTCCGTTTCCTTCGTTTTAAACGCAGACAGAGACTTGTACCAAGCCTACGTAGCTCAACTGCACTATGTGCTCAGTCCCGGCAAAGAAGACTTACAAGATTTTAAAGACAATGCGCAGCAAGCCTATGACCGCATGATGAAGTTTAAAAACCTTATGAGTACTCACCCCACCATCATCGCCAAAGTAAACGATTTTGATAACCGCTTTAAAACGTGGCAACAATCATCAAATAAATTTTTCACTCTTGTGGACAGTGGCAAAACCAAAGAAGCAGAGACACTGCTTGGTTCAAAAGTTTCTCAGGATTTTGAAAATCTGCGCCAACTCTACGATGTTGCTAGCCAAGAACTCGATTCTCAAGCCAAAACTGAAGTTAATATATTCTCCGATGAAACCACGGCAATGCAATTTTACATGCTCGTGTTCGTTGCTCTTATCATCATTGTTACCGCAGCGCTGAGCTACATTGTGCCTAAGGTATTAGTAAGCAGCGTGAACGATCTTACCCGCCGCATCAAAGAAATTAGCGAAGGCGATGGTGATTTAACCCAACGAATTAACTCTCAACGTAGCGATGAATTGGGCAAATTGGCCTCTGCATTTGATGACTTTGTCGCCAAGCTTCAGACGCTAATTACTGAGATTTCATCAAGCAGTGCATCGTTAGATAACAATGCGCTGCAATTGGCAAATACGCACGAAAACGCTCAGCAGGTTAGCGGTGAACAGACAAAAAGTATCGAGCAAATTGCGGCAGCAGTGAATGAATTCAGTGTCTCTATTCGTGAAGTCGCTGAACGTACTTTAAGCACTGCCAGTGAAACAGACCATACCGCCGAACTAACATCACAAGGTATGAAGGTCGTCGAAAACTCCGTTAATGAAATTAACCAATTAGCCAACTCCATTAAAAAGGCAAATCAAGTTATTGAGCAACTTTCACACGAGTCAAAAAACATTGCGACAGTGCTTGAAGTGATTCGCAATATTGCAGAACAAACTAACTTACTCGCACTTAATGCTGCAATTGAAGCCGCTCGTGCAGGGGAACAGGGTCGAGGTTTCGCGGTTGTTGCGGATGAAGTTCGTTCACTCGCCAGTAAAACACAAAAATCGACAGAAGAAATTCAGTCCATGATCGACAAACTGCAAAATGGTGTGAAAGATGCGGTGAGTTCGATTTTGGATGGTTCAAATCGAGTTGAGAAAAACGTAGAACTCTCTTTGAATATTCAACAAATGTTTGAATCCATCCAGTCATCTGCAAACATAGTGAGTGATATGGCAACGCAAATAGCGACGGCAACCGATCAACAAAGCAGCGTATCAGAAGAGCTAAGCGCTAACCTAGAACACCTGAATGAGCAGAATCGTGTTAGCCAAGGCTTGTCTGATGAAATTAATGATGTCGCGAAACGGGTCGGTAAGTCTGTTGGCAAACTGTCTAAAGATGTAGGTCAGTTCAAAATCCGCTAACACGATTAACGAGACTGAACGAAAATCATCACACGCAACAGCAAAGGAGCGCCTTCTGGGGCTCCTTTTTGCTTTCTGTCGCAATTAAAGTACATGATAAACATACCAAAATAACGATATGTACTCAGTTTCATGTTTATAATGACGTTAGCGACTTTTCATCACTATTCTATTTCCCTTAGAGGCCAGACTTATGACAGTGAAAATCCCATCCCTTGCCCATTGCCGTTTTCAACATGTCCCTGAATTACTTACAAATGTGCTATCGCTGGCAATCCTTTCATTACTATTCAGTTCTTTTGTTCTGGCATCAGAAACGCCGCAAGCCGAGGCTGTAACCAGTAAGTCTCCGGTTCTCGATGTCAAAGTCAATTCAGTGAATGTTGAATTGACGACCGTTGGTGAGGCAACGAAACAGTTAGCCGATGCGATGCAAGCATTGTCTGGATCTCTGGATACATTGGCAAAAAGTGATGTCGAGCTGTCAGCAGAGAATCAGCAAAAGCTGTCAGATATGATCGGTAGTGCGACGCAATTAACCAACTCAGTAAACAGTATGTTACAGACCATTCCAACCACAGCTTCTGAACTGCCTCAGGTGAACGATTCTCTTGCCGGTATTGCGCTTAGCTTAGAATCGATTAACAACGACGTGCTAGAGATTCTTGCTCAGTATCCCGATTTCGTCAGTAACACAGAAAAACTATTTGCGGTGTCAAAAGACCACATTCCAAGCATTTCACTCAATGTATTAGATAACCTATTTTGGAAACTGATCATTACTCTGATTATTGTCGTCACTATTATTCTGCTGCTTGCTGTAGGGTTACCAGTCGCATTCATTTATGGCATCGTGGCAAAACCGAAAAAAGCCCTATTAGCAAAACTGGCAGCCAAAAACTAATACCTTCAAGTAAGGCACTTGCCTAGCCATAAACGATGATGATGAAAACAATATTGACTACAAATAACTCATTAGTACAACTAATGATTTGCACTGAGTACGATATATTGTAAATTTGCAAAAAAATATAAGTTGTCTTTATGTATTGCCAGGTAGGAAACATACGATGAATCTTTCATTGTTTGAAAAATTCTTAAATAAACTCAATCCTAATGAGCGATTGATTGTACAAGCCCATGATTTTCCGGATCATGATGCGATAGCGTCAGCATTTGCTATGGCCTATTTACTTCGTAAACAGGGATTCTCTCCGTTTATTACCTATAACGGATTTGTCGATAGAATATCACTACGCAACCTGATTGATTGGCTTGAAATACCACTTGTCGAACCAAGCAAATTAGCACTAACACCCAATGACAAAATTATTGTGGTTGATGGCTGTATTGGTGAAAAGAATGTTACCGACTTCCCTGGGTTGGAGGTCGCGGTGATAGACCATCATCAAGTGGTCGCTCCGGACTTCGTTTGGTATGCGGACATTCGCCCAGAATATGGCTCAACAGCGACCATCATGGTGGAATATTTCAATTATTTTCAACTTGATATACCACAGCGTATAGCAAGCGCTTTATTGGTTGGGCTCACCTTTGATACCGCAAACTTTACGCGAGCAGTAAGCCCTGCTGATATAGACGCTCTCATTCTCCTCCAATCCAGAGCAGATATGTCAGAGGTAAATAAAATATGTCGAAATCAACTCGAGTTAGGCGATCTGCCATTATTTGACTCGCTACTGGAATCGATGCATAGAGAGAACAATTGTGTTTTTGCAATGCTGCCAGAAGGTTGCCCAAAAAACATGCTTGGCGTATTAGGCGATTTTTTGCTCGGTGTCAATGAAGTGGATTTGGTTGTTCTTAGTACCAGAAACCACGAAAAGACCTTCATCTCTCTTCGTTCCGAATGTAAGCAAAATAATATGGCAAAAATCATCACCGAAGCTTTAAATCATACAGGCATAGGTTTCGGCGGAGGTCATCCACACATGGCCGCAGGAATCATCAACCATAGTTATCAACTTGATGATGAATTCCACTACATATACCAACTAATCAAACCAAAGCTCAAACTCGCTGCTGCGTAAACTCACAGCAATTTGTGGCAATAATGTGTCCTGAAAAGGCTTTTCTGAACATAAAGTTATTGGGACATTGACGTTAATCGGTTATTTTTAAACTCCGTCTGCTAACGGAGTTTATTATGAAACTATTCAGCGCTCTTCTGATCTTACTGCCCATGCTAATGGCTTGTTCGCCAGACAAAAGCGTACAAGCTCTTGGCACATTAGAAAGAGACAGAGTTACCTTTTCTGCCACCAGCAATGAAATCATCCGAGAACTACCCGTAAAAGAAGGCAGTCAAGTTAACATTGGCGACGTTTTGGTTAAGTTGGACACAACCCGCCAACAAGCCGTGCTTGCACAAGCGCTAGCGCAGCAAGCGAAAGCTAATGCTTACCTAACTAAGCTAACGAATGGTGAACGACCTGAGGATATTGCTGTTGCTCAAGCTAAAGTGACCTTAGCAACGGCAAAATTAACCGAAGCCAACAAAAACTATCGCCGCAAAGCGGAGTTAGTTTCGAAAAAACTGCTCAGTGAATCTGAAAAAGATACCGCTCTATCAGCCAGAGACTCAGCAAGAGCCGAGCTTGATTCTGCCCAAGAGGAATTCGCAAAACTCACCGCAGGTACTCGTGTTGAAGATATAGAGCAGGCAAAAGCTGAGCTGGCAGCCGCCATTGCTAATACCACAGTCCAACAGCAAAAACTCAATGAACTTACTATCGTCGCAACGCGTAACGGAGTATTAGATAACCTGCCCTACAATCTGGGTGAACGCGTTTCTATCGGTAGTATTGTTGCAGTAGTTCAAGCCAATAACGCGCCTTATGCTCGCGTATACGTGCCGGAACCTTACCGGGTCAAATTAACCCAAGGAACCACTCTGGTTGTACATATTGATGGACTAGAGCAAACCTACAAAGGAACGTTGCGTTGGATTGCCAATGACCCTTCATTTACGCCCTATTATGCACTGACAGAGAATGAACGAGCTCGATTAATGTATCTGGCAGAAATTGACTTAGCGGAAGATGCTCAAGATCTGCCGTCAGGAATTCCAGCTCAAGTCGATATCCCCTAAGTACAACGATGACTAAAGGTGCAGCGATGACAGAATACGCAATTCAGGCCAATGACGTCGTTAAGAAATTTGGCGATTTCACCGCCATAGAGGGTATTAATTTAAATGTTGCCAAAGGCAGTATTTATGGTTTTTTGGGACCTAACGGTTGCGGTAAATCCACCACCATCCGAGTGTTGACGGGTTTGCTAAGCCCTACTTCTGGTTCGGTAAAAGTTCTGGGGTTAGAGATCCCCAGACAATCGGAACTGCTGCGCCTAAAAATAGGTTACATGACCCAGAAGTTTTCCCTTTACGACGAACTCACCGTTGAAGAAAACTTGCAGTTCATGGGACAAATCTTTGGTATGGACCGCAAAGCACTCACTCTGCGTACCAATGAGCAATTGATTACTTACGGGCTGGATAAACGCAGAAAGCAACGTGTGTCGAGCATGAGTGGTGGTCAGAAGCAGCGCCTTGCACTCGCTGCTGCTACTATGCACAATCCCGAACTGCTGTTTCTCGATGAACCAACCTCAGCGGTTGACCCGGAAAACAGACGCGAATTTTGGGAACAGTTGTTTGACCTTTCTTCACAAGGTACAACCATTCTCGTCACCACTCATTATATGGACGAAGCGGAGCGTTGCCACAGACTCGCGATTATGGAAGCGGGTGAAATACGTGCTGACGACGAACCAGAAAAGCTCATGCAGCAGATGGGCGTCAATGTGGTAGAAGTAAAAGCCACGAATCTGCGCAAACTCAAAGAACAACTCATAATTCGGCCAGAAATTCGTTCTGCGGCACAGTTGGGTGTTCGCCTGCGTGTATTGATAAACAGAGAAATAGAAAATCCAATCGAATGGCTGAAAACGATTGAGCCCAGTTTACAAAACACCGAGTTAGTGATTGCACGCCCAAGTCTGGAAGATGTGTTTGTCACAGTAACAGGGAAAGGACGCCAATGAATAGCCTATTTCGGATGAAAGCGGTGATGATTAAAGAGCTGCGTCAACTGTCACGTGACCGTATCACTTTCGCTATGGTGGTTATGATACCGCTGATACAACTACTGCTGTTTGGCTATGCTATCAATACTGATGTGCGCAATATTCCTGTCGCGGTGGTCGATCAAAGCCAGAGCACATTTGGTCGCTTGCTCACAGAGTCGGTTAAGTTAACCCAGGTGGTTACGGTTACAGAAAAATACGCGACAGCGAAACAAGCCGAACAGGCTATACAGCAAGGGGATGTTCGCGCTGCGTTAATTTTGCCGAAAGATTTACTTCAGCGCTTACAAGAAGGCAGAGAGCTTGGGCAATGGCTCGTCGATGGTTCAGACACCATTATTGCTGGCTTCATCATGGGCTTAAAAGCCATGCCTCTAACTGACTTTGATTTCAACATAAAACCAGCAAGCACCGCTACGTTTGAGATCACTTTGCTTTATAACCCCAGTCGTCGCTCTGCGGTCAACATCGTTCCCGGTCTTTTGGGTGTCATACTGACGATGACGATGATTCTCTTCACCAGCGCCGCCATTGTACGCGAAAGAGAGCGCGGTAATCTTGAGCTACTGATTACAACGCCTGTACACCCTATTGAATTAATGGTCGCAAAAATCGTCCCCTACATCTTCGTTGGTTTGATTCAAGTATTTATCATATTAGGGCTAGGACATTTTATTTTTGACGTACCCATTAACGGTGATCTGAGTCAGATTCTATTTGGCACCCTGCTGTTCATTTCCGCCAGCTTAACGCTAGGGCTTATGATCTCAACCTTTGCCAATACACAATTACAAGCGATGCAGATGACGGTGTTTATCTTACTTCCTTCCATTCTACTTTCTGGATTTATCTTCCCTTATGAAGGTATGCCGGTTCTTGCGCAGTGGATAGCCGAAGTATTACCCGCGACGCACTTTATGAGATTAATACGGGGCATCGTACTTAGAGGGGCGGATTTAACAGATTTATGGAAAGACACCGCATGGTTGGCGGGTTTTACTCTTCTTGGCCTCATTGTCGCTTCACTAAGATTCAAAAAATCCTTGGATTAAGAAGACAAAACCAGTTTGAGAATTCGTCGCAACTCACTATTGAGCAACGCTTTCATGGTATCTCAAACAACTTTGTGAACAATTACGCATTAGAAAAAATATAGTTCGCTCTTCGTTGACTAAAAAATGAGCAGATCCTAACTTTTTAATGGTCACATCGTTTACGGAGGTCAAAATGAAACGCGCGAGTAATAGCTATCGTCTGCAACTGATCAAAGAAGTTGCTATCAGGACACAAGCATCTAACGCCGATCCTACCGACCCAATGGCTTGCCATATACGAGCGATCATTTCCGAACAACATAATGCTGAACCATTTAGAGAGATGAATAGCAAATTCAACGGATCACACTTCGATGCTCATGCAGGTGGCTGGGTAAGTGACCGTTGGACTTTAAAGTAAGCTCCACTTAAGAGCCCGCTGCTTGCAACAACTAATGGAGTAAAGGTTATTGATTGTTTCAAAACAATGATTGTTGTGGGCTTTCGGCTTCGGGAGCCCCTTCGTTGCTAGTCTTACCTTGAGCTAATTTTCTGCGATAGCGTTGTCGACATAGTTTAATAACATGGATTTTCTGTGCAGACGTCATCTCCAGCCAACCAAAACGCTCTTCCCGCCTACGCATACATCCACGGCAGTAGCCTTTATCGTCCATTGAACAAACACCAATGCAAGGACTGGGGACAGTAAAAAATTCAAGCTGTTCCATTACATTACCTTCTGTTTTGGTGACTGGGTGTTAAGTCAAATTTCAACGGCTTCTTCAGCGACTAAAAATGTTGCTCAATAGTTATAAGTATAGAAAAGAGAAGTTTCAATCAACAAATTCTAATCAATCTAAATACTTGTTCATCAGTTGGAAAACAAAGTGATGAATCTATTTCGTCGATCACTGTCACACAGGAAATCGCTCATCCTATCCAAGTTAAATCGAATGTCCTAGCATTCATCGAAACGTTTCGATGAACTGTTTTTTTACCGTTATTGCGATAAAAATACTTTGTTCCAGCGACTAAACATTTGCGAATACAAAGGTAAGACAATGAAAAAAAGCACCCTACTGAACTCAGAACTTTCATATTTGATTGCAACCCTTGGTCATACCGATGAGATCACCATTTGTGATGCTGGCTTACCTATTGCTGAAGAAACCCTGCGCATTGATTTAGCGTTAACTCATGGTATCCCAAGGTTTTTGGACACAGTGCGCGTGATTCTTTCTGAATCTCAAATTGAAGGAGTGGTGATGGCAAGCGAGTTTGCCCAAATAAGCCCTGAGCTGCATACCGCTTTGCTCCAAGAGCTTAAAGATGAAGAAGCTCGTTGTGGTAAGAGCATCGAAATTGCCTACGTGTCGCATGAAGAATTCAAAGTGCGCACACAAGATAGCCGCGCTGTTATCAGAACCGGCGAATGTACACCTTACGCAAACGTCATTTTCCAAGCAGGTGTGGTTTTTTAATTCCCTCCCCTCTCCTTGCAGGGAGAGGGAAAATAGACAGTTTTAAGGTTTTGCATCTCACACGCAAAATGAATAAAAATATAAAATCTTTCTATTTTTCCTAAAACACTGAGGACAACCTTTATGAATAAGTTGGTGGTATTCGGTAGCGTAAATGCTGACCATGTTCTTCAAGTACCGACTTTCCCTCGCCCGGGAGAAACGCTGCATGGTCGCAATTACCAAGTCATTCCAGGTGGCAAAGGAGCAAACCAAGCGGTCGCTGCCGCACGAATGAAAGCGGATGTCGGCTTCATAGCCTGTGTGGGCGATGACTCATTTGGTATCAATATTCGCGAAAGCTTCAAGATTGACGGTATCAATGTATCCGGTGTGAAGCTTCAACCTAACTGCCCTACTGGCATTGCAATGATTCAGGTTGCAGACAGCGGTGAAA
This sequence comes from Vibrio sp., assembly GCF_047973365.1. Lineage (GTDB taxonomy): Bacteria > Pseudomonadota > Gammaproteobacteria > Enterobacterales > Vibrionaceae > Vibrio. The sequence goes on from NZ_JBKEBW010000015.1 coordinate 36,634, forward strand.
ACAGTATTTGTATTTCAGCCGAAGCCAATGCAAAACTGACAGCAAATGCGATTGAGGAAAACCTAGGTCAAATCAGCAACGCGCAATATCTGCTTGCTCAGCTTGAGACACCACTGGATGGCATTATCAAAGCGGTACAAGTAGCAAAAAGTGCACAAACTAAAGTCATCTTAAATCCAGCACCAGCTCGTGAGCTACCAGATGAGCTTTTGAGTTGTGTTGATATCATTACGCCCAATGAGACCGAAGCCGAAGTGCTAACGGGCATCGCTGTATCTGACGATCAGACAGCACAACAAGCGGCAGATGCACTTCACAGCAAAGGTATTGAAACCGTGATGATTACTTTAGGTGCAAAAGGTGTCTGGTTGAGCCAACAACAAGGCAAAGGCAGCATCATTCCCGGCTTTAGAGTGAAAGCGACAGATACAACCGCCGCCGGTGATACCTTTAACGGTGCTTTTGTCACTGGTTTGTTAGAAGAAATGCCTTTAGAATCAGCAATTAAATTTGCCCATGCAGCCGCGGCGATTTCGGTTACTCGCTTTGGTGCACAAACCTCAATTCCACAACGGGCAGAGGTTGATGCATTCCTAGCAGAACAGAGCTAAAGGGCACAGGTGTCACGGCAACAATGAAGGCTTTAAGCGTGCTCTGTGCGAAACAGGTTTAGCAAATGCCTTACATTTGGCAATTGACCATTCGTTAAAATTTATACATATCAATAAGTAACGAACAAGCTGATGTAGTACGAGGTTCAATCTATGACCTTCGGCTGACAAAAACAGTGTTTTATTGTCTATACTGAGCCCAATGTCCACATTCGGAGTGAAACATATGAAGCTGATTTTAAAATCGCTACTTGCAGCGGTTACGCTACCTGTAATGCTAACGGCTTGTCAAAGTACGGGGGATGACGTGCAAATTACGGCTCAAGATCTACAACATCACAATTGGCAGCTTATCCAAGTTGATGGTAAAGACGTAGTGAAGAATGAACGCTTAAAAACTCCTAGCTTAGAAATCAGTGAGAAAATGATCGCGAGTGGTAATGCTGGTTGTAACAACTTCTTTGGTCAAGCGGAACTGAAGGACAACAAGTTCCGTATTGAAAAAATGGGCAAAACCATGAAGATGTGTATTGGTGACATCATGGATACTGAACAAGCAGTTTCTCAAACGCTGCAAGGCTGGAGTGATATCACCTTGACGAAAGATTCCTTAGTGCTGAAAAACGATATACACACCCTGACATTCAAACTTGCTGACTATATGAACTGATCGTATGTCATCATAAAAAATAGCAGCCAGTGGCTGCTATTTTTGTATTCGATGAACAGAAACAACTCAGCTAAACACCAATGCCTTTAGTGCTGACTCCGAATTAATATCTGCAAATTCTGGCGGATTATCTAAGCGATATTGAAAGGTTAAACTCGGTGCTTCCACAGCCATCCCTTCAATCAGAAAATCACTGCTTACCATTGGCGAATTGACACAAGCCAGTACTTCACCATCTTCATTCAGCAACTCAGGTAAGCGACGAAGGATACGCTGATAGTCTTTAGTGAGTGCAAAGCTACCTTTCTGAAATGATGGCGGATCGATAATAATCAGGTCATACGGACCAGATTTTTTAATTTTGCCCCACGATTTAAAGATATCATGACCAAGAAAGCTCACCTTATTGAGGTTGTGCTGGTTCAGCAGATGATTTTCACGTCCTTTTGATAGAGACCCTTTCGCCATATCGACATTCACCACCTTGTCTGCACCACCAGCGATTGCCGCCACAGAAAAACCACAGGTGTAAGCAAACAAGTTAAGAACAGTTTTATGCTTCGCGTGCTCTCGTACCCAGTCGCGACCTAAACGCATATCAAGGAACAAACCAAAATTTTGGTTTCTGCCAATATCAAGCTGATATTTCAGACCGCTTTCAACCACAACCGACTTTGCATTCAGCACTCCCCACAATACTTGCGAAGGCGCTCCTTCGGCATAGCGGTGCTGCAGCAAGATGCAGTTGCCGTTTCGCTGCTGCCACAGGTTAGATTGAGATAACGTTTGTAAACCGAGCTCAAGAGCTTGTAGAAAGTCTTCTTCCACTTCTTTAAATAGATTGACCACCAGTTGCCCTTGCAACCAGTCACAAGTGATTTGTTCCAAACCGTCCCAACGTTGACCGCGACCATGAAACAGTCGACGAACTTCATCGGGAGCTTGTGCTAACTGAGCATTCAGCTCTTCAAAAAATATAGGTAAAGCAGAGAGTTGCATAATATTACTTTTTCACTGATGGCCAGTTTAATGACCAAGGTTGTAACCATAATTCGATGTTTTGCCTTACAACATCATCGTTCCATTTCTGACCGAGGTTTGGTTTATTTCTAGGGTCACAAACAAACTGAAAGACTTCACCTGAATATACAAACGTCAGAGCGAACGCATGTAAATAACCTCGGTCTGCTTGATTTGATGTATTGTAAATAGGATCACCTATGATGGAGGAACCTATCGACTTCAGTGCTACGCGAATCTGATGTGTTTTCCCGGTATGAGGTTTACAAAGAAACAACCGCTCTCCCGGTTGCGCAGATGCCGAGAAAAACTGAGTAATGGCAGGGTTCTGTTGACTAGCAATCAGCTTCCAGGAAGAACGTCGCGAACGCTCCATGTCGCCGCTGATTACTCCTTGTTTCTTTTTTGGTTTTTTGCTGCCAAGCGCCAAATAAAATTTCTCCACGTCTCGATGAGCAAACGCCTGAGATAACTCACTGGCAGCCGGAGCATTTCTCGCCAACAATAAAATGCCCGATGTCATCTTATCTAAACGGTGCACCAAATAGAGCTGAGAATCGCCACTGACCTTCCCCACTTCTTGCAGAAGCATAGTATCGCCATCATCTTTATGCACCGATACATTCGGGTGTTTGTTGATAACGAGAAAATCAGCATGAGTAAATAGAATATCGAACATTTTGCCCCTCAATAACGGACGGCCATTATACTCAACTGAGAATAAAGGTCAGTAAAACATTACATTTCAACCGTTCGATAGCGTAAAAATGCAAAAGGTCGCTAAAAGCGACCCTTCAAACTTAACTATCTGTCATACAAGCAGAACAGTTATGCGAAAAACACTAGCAGCATTAGCACCGGACAGACAAAACGCACATAGGTCGGCCAGATTTTCCAGAACCAACTACTTTCGATTTCTGAGTAGCCTTCTTTAAGCTCATTCAGCACATGGTTTCGGTTCCAAATCCAACCGGCTAGAAGCGTGATCAGCAGAGCAATGATTGGCTGAGAGTAAACCGTTGTGAATTGGATAACTAAACCAAATAAGCTTGAGAAATTCATAACGATCACACCTGACACGATAGTCACCAGACCACCAATCCAAAGAACAGCGGTGTTACGGTTCTGCTTTAACTCTTCCGTTGCACAAGATACTGGCACTTCTAACATTGAGATTGATGAAGTAAGAGCCGCGATAATCATTAGCAAGAAGAACACCACACCAATAATTGCGCCAACAGAGCCCATAGTATCAAACATTGCTGGCAGAACAGTGAACACCAGTGTATCTGAATTCAGAAGCTCGCCAGATTCAGAAAAAATTTCTACACCGTGATTTTTCGCGACAAACATGGCTGGCAGAATCACTAGACCAGCAATAAACGCAACACCTGTATCGATAAGCGCTACTTGAGCTGCAGTCTTTGGAATATTGGTGTCTTTCTTTAGGTATGAGCCGTATGTGGTCATCACACACACACCTAAAGATAGCGAGAAGAATGCTTGTCCCATCGCACCCACAATCAAAGATGGCGTAAAGTGAGAAAAATCAGGGATAAGGTACATCTTCAGGCCTTCCATTGAGCCTTCTTGGGTGAAGATGTAAACCGCCAGTAGAGCAAACAGTACAAATAGCAGCGGCATTAAACGAGTCGACCACTTTTCGATACCATCAGCAACACCACTACGAACAACATACATAGTGATAGCCATGAAAGAGACCATCAAGACTAAGTTACGCTCAGTACCAAAACTGGTTAACCAATGGCTCGCACTATCCATACCGAACAGTGTTAAACCACTGCCAAAGAAAGACCCGATCAGCCAACCTGCCACGATTGCGTAAAACGCCAGGATCAAAGACACAACAATTAGCCCCACAACACCAAGCAGAATTGCGCCGGTTTTGCCTTGTGGCCAAATAGATTTGAATGAGCTAATCGGGTTAGACTGGCCGTAACGACCGATGGTGAGTTCGGCTACCAACATCGGAAATGCAAGTAGGAAAACCATAGCCAGATAAACAAAAAGAAATACCGCACCGCCATTACTTGCAGCTTGAGTTGGGAATCCCCAGACGTTTCCTAAGCCTACAGCGGAACCCGCTGCTGCCATGATGAAGCCAAATCGAGAGGTGAACTGACCTCTAGAACTACTTGCCATAATTTTTATACCAATCTGTTTTTATATTAAAGTGTGTTTGCGTTATATGTATGTCGATATCCAATTGCCATGTGTACATTAATTTTTACACAAACAAAAATATCAATAGATATCGAAGTGGTGGCAAGTAAAACAGTTTGAGAATAAAATTGGAAGCCCGAACAGACTAATTTATGGCATTTAGATCTATTATATAGATTAAATGATGCTTTTTTATTCTATTTGTAAGAATTTATTCCTACAAATCACCAGCCATTCAAAAGCATCCCGCTGCACACTCTTTTACATTCATTGACGCTAATTTCTTTCTTCACTTATGCTTTAGATTTAATATCAACATTCAGTATTTCAGATATAAGTGACTCATGGATAAGGTTTATCATTTTCTAACGCTTGCAGGCATTGCCCTCTACTGGTTCCTTGTTGCCGGTGTTACGTTGCGTGTGGTACTCAAACGCAATGCTGTCAGCGTCTCTTTAGCCTGGCTTATGGTCATTTATATCCTGCCAATTCTTGGGGTGATTTGTTACTTTTTGTTTGGCGAGCTCAATTTGGGCCGCAAACGAGCAGACAGAGCCAAAGAAATGTTCGCACCATTTGGTGAGTGGTTTCAGTCTTTAAATGAGTGTCAGGCTCACATGCCAGAAACCATGGGCGCACACATCTATAAAATAGACGAACTGTGTAACTACCGCATGGGTATTCCTGCTCTTTCCGGAAACACCTTATCGTTGTTAAATTCACCAAATGAAATTCTCCACTCCATCATTGACGATATTGAACAAGCGCAGTCAACCATCCGCATTGTGTTCTACATTTGGCATCCAGGTGGATTGGCCGATTCTGTCGCCTCAGCTTTGATTCAAGCAGCAAAACGAGGTGTTGATGTCAAAGTACTGCTTGATTCAGCGGGAAGCCCCCGCTTTTTCCGCAGCCATTGGGAAAAAATGATGCGAGATGCCGGCATTGAACTGGTTCAAGCACTGGAAGTCAGTCCTTGGCGTATTTTCTTGCGTCGTCTAGACCTTCGCCAGCATCGTAAAATTATCGTTATCGACAACAAAGTCGCGTATACAGGATCAATGAACATGGTTGATCCGGCCTACTTCAAGCAAAACTCTGGCGTTGGGCAGTGGATTGATATCATGGTTCGCGTGACGGGTCCTACGGTCAACGTGCTTTCTGCCATTCATTGCTGGGACTGGGAAGTTGAGACCGGTAAACGCGAACTCCCTCCACAGCCAGAGTGCCAGTTGAACCCACATTTACCTCAACATCCTATTCAAGTGGTTCCGTCTGGCCCCGGTATGCCAGAAAACTTAATATCACAAGTACTAACCCTTGCGATTAATCAGGCGAACGAGTCAGTGTGTATTACTACACCCTATTTCGTACCCAGTGCTGATCTATTGGCAACGCTGAAAATGACAGCGCAACGCGGAATTAAAGTAGATTTAATCATTCCATTAAAAAATGACTCGCTGATGGTTCAATGGGCTTCTCGATCGTTTTATGGTGAATTACTCGAAGCTGGTGTCACGATCCATAAATTCTACGGCGGTTTACTGCACACCAAATCGGTAGTTATTGATAGAAAGTTCTGTTTGGTTGGAACAGTAAATCTCGATATGCGCAGTCTATGGCTAAACTTTGAAGTAACACTTGCGGTCGATGACCAAGAATTCACCGAAGAAATGCATTGGTTACAGCAAAGCTATATCGAACAATCAAAAGAAGTTGAGTACGAGCGTTGGGAGAAACGCCCACTTGGCTATCGATTCTTAGAACGTGTATTCTACCTGTTTAACCCACTTCTTTGATCTTTTTGTCTTTGCAGGGTTGCATTCAAACATGGCTCCATGGTTTAAATAGGCAAACGATGTATTTAACAAGGACAAACCATGGCAGAAGGAAAGAAAACTACGCTAGTCACCGCTGGTCGTAATAAAAAGTGGACCAACGGAGTAGTTAACCCGCCCGTTCAACGAGCTTCAACGATTGTGTTCGATAGCGTTGCGGAAAAAAATCACGCCGCTGCGAACCGCACCAATAAAACACTCTTCTATGGACGTCGTGGTACAACCACTCATTTTGCGTTTCAAGAGGCGATGAATGAAGTAGAAGGTGGCGCGGGCTGTGCACTCTATCCTTGTGGTACGGCTGCAATCAGCAACACCATTTTATCGTTCGTAGAAACGGGCGACCACATTTTGATGGTGGATACCTGTTACGAACCAACACGCGACTTTTGTGACAAAATCCTTGCGAAATTGGGTGTAGAAACCACTTACTTCGATCCAATGATTGGTGAAGACATTCGCGGGCTGATTAAAACGAACACCAAATTGCTATTCTTGGAATCTCCGGGTTCTATTACCATGGAAGTCCAAGATGTTCCTCTGTTATCAAGCATTGCTCATGAAACTGACATCATTGTGGTACTCGATAATACATGGGGGGTTGGCGTTAACTTTTCTCCATTCGCGCACGGTGTAGACATTTCTGTTCAAGCCGCAACGAAATACATCGTCGGTCACTCAGATGTGATGCTTGGTACCGCCGTTTCGGTGGAAAGATACTGGCCACAACTGCGTGAACAAAGCTATTTGATGGGGCAATGTGTATCACCGGACGATGCATATTTAGGATTACGCGGTTTGCGTACGCTTGATGTTCGTCTTCGTCAACATGCCGAAAACAGTATGAAAGTTGCCGAATGGTTGGCTGCACGCCCAGAAGTGGATCATGTTCGCCACCCGGGGTTGCCTTCTTGCCCGGGGCACGAATTTTTCAAACGCGATTTTACCGGTGGTAATGGTCTGTTTTCGTTTGTGCTTAAAACATCCAGCCCTAAAGCCACCACAGCCCTGCTAGATGGAATGAAGCATTTCAGCATGGGGTATTCATGGGGTGGCTTTGAAAGTCTTATTCTCGCTAATGAACCCAATAGCTTTAATAGCCTACGTACCGTGGCAAACCCACATTTCGAAGGTACGCTTATTCGCCTGCATATTGGCTTAGAAGATGTGAATGATTTAATCGCTGATCTAGAAGCCGGTTTAGCTCGCTACAATTCGATAATTTTGGAGCAAGCGGTGACTGCCTAATTTGTTCGGAATAGATGAGAAAAAATTCATCCTATTAAATCGGCTAGGCAAGCGAAAAGAGCACTCTTCAGTGCTCTTTTTTCATGAATATAGATTTATTTCTTAGGGCAATGTTCTAGGTGGTCGTTAACCATTCCAACAGCCTGCATCAACGAGTAGCAGATAGTCTCGCCAACAAATTTAAAGCCTCTTTTTTTAAGAAACTTGCTCATCGCTTTTGATTCCTCTGTCGATACTGGTATTTGGCTCATATCCTGCCAGTGGTTCACTTTCGGTTGACCACCAACAAACTGCCATAATGCTTTATCAATCGAGCCAAACTCATTTTTTAGTTCAATTGCCGCCCGGGCATTGGAGAACACAGAGGCGATTTTTCCTTTATGCTTTACCACATCAAAATTGTCGATGATCGCCTGAACACGTCCTTCATCGTATTGCGCTAACTTATTGATATCGTAATTCTCAAATGCCTGACGGTAAGCTTCGCGCTTCTTCAATATGGTTATCCAGCTTAATCCGGCCTGTGCACCTTCTAATGTAATAAACTCAAACAACTTAGTGTCATCATGCACAGCAATCCCCCATTCAGCATCATGATATTCTCGCTCTAAAGGATGTTTCATTGCCCATGCACAGGTGTTATCCGCGTTGTCAGCCATACTGTTCTTTTTCCTTCGTCATTGTGATCTGTTTTTATAATTTATTGAATTCTCGGTTCACTTTGAAAGCTTCAGAAGTGACATAAGCTTCCATATTCTGAACTCGCTTTTCAACCCTGTTTAGGTCTTCATTTAGGGTATTAAGCAGCGCATCTGCTGTTTGCCCCTGCTCCCAAGGTTTGCTTTTTAATGTGTGCTCACGTTGTGCTTTTACCGTTTGCTGATACTGATATGGCTGCTTTTCTAACATTAGCATCAAAGCAACATACACCAGCACGATTAGAAAACCACCACCCAACAAACCTGCCGAGATAACCAGTATACGAACAACCCACACTTCCAGACCAAAGTAATTTGCAAGGCCAGCACATACACCGCCTATCTTACCGTTGATAGGGTCTCTGTATAGTTCGCGGCTATTCATAGTTTCTTCTCCAGTTTGGCGATTCTGCATCAAGAATTCGTTCCAGATTTTCCACCCGAGCCTGTAAGCCACTCGCCTTATCGGAAATTTTTTGCAACATTTCATAGTCTTCTGACGAAAGACCGCTGCCGACTTTACGTTTGCTGCGGTAGTGCAGAAACAGCCACAGTGGCGCGACAAAAATCAGGAAGACGATAAGAGGTCCAGCGAAAAATACTGAAGCCATAGACTGCTCCTATTATTTATAGTTATTGGATTATTGCTGATGCTGTTGCATTTGTTGTTTTAACTTTGCCAGTTCTTGCTCAATTTCGTCTTGAGCCTGAAGTTCGGCAAACTCTTGGTCAAGTGATTTACCTTGTGCCGATTGAGCATAAAGATCCGCTTCAGCTTCCAGTTCATCCACTTTACGCGAATACTGCTCAAACTTCGCCATTGCTTCATCAGTGCGATTGGTATGCAGATGACGCTGCACATTACGACGATTTACCGCAGTTTGCGAACGAATAGCAAGTGCTTGTTGCTTGGCGCGAGTTTCTGTGATTTTGCTTTCCAATTTAGTAATTTCACCCGTAAGCTTATCAATGGTTTCCTCAACCAACGTCTGCTCAGTGTGCAAACTCTTCAGAACGGATTGAAGTTTTTGCTTTTCAATTAAAGCAGCACGCGCCAAATCTTCACGCTGTTTGTTTAATGCTAGCGTAGCCTTGCTTTGCCAATCTTCAATTTGTTCATCGATACTGGCAACTTTACGAGCCAGTTCTTTTTTGTCTGCGATAGCTTTAGCTGAGTTGGTACGAACTTCCACCAGCGTGTCTTCCATCTCTTGGATAATAAGACGAATCATTTTTTCAGGGTCTTCCGCCTTATCAAGCAATGCGCTGATATTGGAATTAACAATGTCTGCAAAACGAGAAAAAATACCCATATCTGACTCCCTATACTTAATCAAGCTGTACTGTTTAAATCGATTATCACTGACAATATTCCAAGTTCCATGCCAGCTTTTCAGGTCATATTTTTCAAATAGTTACATTGAAATATAAAATCACCAAGACTATGCTATAAACATTTTCACCAATAGTTGGTGAATTTCGCCAACCGATTTAGCTGATGTTTATCAGTACTAACTTCAGACCAATGAAAACTGAGTCATGAAAGGAGAAAAATAACGGTGCAACAGAATTTAATTGGGGAATCCCCTGCCTTTCACGCCGTACTGGATAAGGTCTCTCGCCTTGCTCCTATTGACCGCCCAGTACTGATCGTTGGTGAACGAGGTACAGGTAAAGAACTCATCGCTCAACGTCTTCACTATCTATCAAAACGGTGGGATCAGCCGTTGATCTCGCTAAACTGCTCAACACTGAATGAAGGATTGATCGATTCCGAACTGTTTGGTCACGAGTCTGGTTCTTTCACAGGTTCCAAGGGCAGACACCAGGGTCGCTTCGAACGAGCTGAAGGCGGCACTCTATTTTTGGATGAACTCGCCACGGCACCTTTAGCGGTACAAGAGAAACTGTTGCGAGTTATTGAATATGGACAATACGAACGTGTAGGCGGTAATCAAGCACTCAATGCCAATGTGCGCTTGGTGTGTGCAACCAACGCAAACCTGCCTGAACTCGCCCAACACGGCGGCTTTCGAGCCGACTTGCTAGACCGCCTGGCATTCGATGTCATTCATCTCCCACCACTTCGTGAACGTAAAGACGATATTGGTCTACTGGCAGAGTATTTTGCGATTCGAATGTGCCGAGAGCTTGAGCTGTCGTTTTTTGCCGGCTTTACATTACGAGTAATCAACGATCTCACTCAGTACTCTTGGCCGGGGAATATTCGGGAACTGAAGAATGTGGTTGAACGCGCCGTTTATCAGCACGGTACTGCGGATTTTCCCATCGATTCTCTGATCTTCAATCCATTCAAAGCAGAATGGAGAACTGATGAAAAATTACGCGAAGAAGCAGTAAAGACAGATAATTCAAAGCAAACTGAATTAGCATTTCCAATGGATTTTAAACAGTGGCAACAGCAGCAAGACAAATACGTGATTACTGAATCACTGAAATTCGCCAAGTTTAATCAACGACAAGCAGCTAAATCGCTCGGATTAAGCTATCATCAATTTCGAGGGCTAATGAGAAAATATCAACTCTCAAAAAATGAATAACCCTATCCTTTTTCTTGGTTTAACACGTTAAAGAATGGTAAATTAACAGGATTTTGAGGCAAACGTGATTATGACTAAACGTGGCTGTTACTTTTAGAACTACTGTTATTTTTAGAACTAATAGAAAAGTTATCGCTCATAACTACGGCGGAATAATTACCTTGCTTCGTTTCCCACACTGTTTTTCTATATGAACTCTTTATTACGAATCACGCTCGGATTATGCGGACTAAGCTTTCTTGCTGGCTGTGGAGAAGAGATCGACCATAGCCAAATCCGCCAAAACGGTTTTGTGTATTGTGGTCAAGGCAGCCCTAGTACCTTTAATCCTCAGCTCGTGGATAGTGGCATTACATCTGAAGCATTAAGCCCGCAGTTGTACGATACCCTTATGAAGCTTGATCCGGATACTCACACGCCAATTGCAAATATCGCAACTCAATGGCAAGTCAGTGATGACGGAACAGAATATACCTTTAACCTTCGCACTGGTGTGAATTTTCATACTACGACTTGGTTTACACCAACTCGCCCATTGAATGCTAAAGATGTCGTGTTCAGCTTTAAACGAATTATCGATCCAACGCACCCATTTCATTACGTCAGCAATGGTAACTATCCTTGGTTTGCCGGTATTAATTTCTCGAACCTTTTAAAAGACGTAACCGCCGTTGATGACCAAACAGTGAAGTTTACACTCAACCGCCCTGACAATAGCTTTTTATCAAATATTTCAACCACTCATGCGGTTATCTTGTCAGAAGAGTATGGTCAACAGCTTCAGATTAGGGACGAAAAACACAATATTGATGCACAGCCAGTCGGTACAGGTCCATTCTATCTGGAAGAATTCCAAGTTAACGATCTCGTTCGTCTACGCCGCCATAATGGTTACTGGAATAGCCCGGCAAAAATGAAACAGGTTGTATTCGATATTTCTCAACGGGGTACAGGGACACTAGCAAAGCTTCTCCGTAATGAGTGCGATGTGTTGAGCTTCCCAATTTCTAGTCAGATTCCTGTTATTCAAAAACAAGACAATATTGACCTATCGATTAAACCTGCAATGAACGTGGCTTTCATCGCCGTCAATACTTCACATCCTGCCTTGAATGACGTTCGAGTGCGTAAAGCACTGAACTTTGCCATCAACCGTCAAAACATACTTGATTCTGTTTACTACGGAACGGGAAGTATTGCTTACAATATTTTGCCGCCAAGCTCTTGGGCATATCAAAAAGATGACATTCAGATCCGCTACGACCGTAATTACGCGCTAGGCTTGTTGCGTGATGCTGGTTACGCGAATGGTTTGGAAATGACGATGTCAGTGCCTATTGAACCTCGTTCATACAACCCTAGCCCGCGAAAAATGGCAGAGATGATTCAGGCGAATCTAGCGAATATTGGCGTAACGTTGCAACTTATTCCTGAAAGCAATGCAAATCGCTCTCAGTTGGCGGAAATGAGTCATATCGACCTGTTTCTGAGAGGATGGACAGGTGATACGGGTGACCCAGATAACTTCTTGCGCCCTCTACTTTCTTGTGGATCGAACCTGGCAGGGCTTAATGCTTCCATGTGGTGTAATAGCGATTTCGATTTCTTACTTGATTTGGCATTAGAAGTCGATAAACCTCGTTATCGCCTCAATCTTTACAAACAAGCGCAAACCATTTTGAACCAAGAGTTTCCTGTTATTCCTATCGCACATGGAATGCAGTTTAAAGCATACAACAAATCTTTAACTGGCTTCCGCCTAAGTCCCTTTAGCGTGGAGCCATTCAATGAAGTGAAGAGGATTGCCGAATAATGTTTATCTATACGGTACGACGATTTAACCTCTTTATTATCACTCTCCTTATCCTAACTCTGGTTGGGTATAGCCTATTGCGTCTTGAGCCCCAGTCTCCATGGGCGGTTCAGGAGTTTTGGCATGGGTGGTGGATGTATCTTAACGAACTCTCTCAGTTCAATTTTGGCGTGAATAAAAACGGCGTTAAAATTGCGGATGAACTTGTCAAAGTGTTCCCTGCAACGCTGGAACTTTGCTTCATTGCATTTTTGCTGTCTCTGTTTGTTGGTCTTCCGATTGGTACTGTGGCTGGTATGAAACAAGGTAAATGGATTGATACCATTATCTCCTTTACCTCCATGTCAGGTTACTCTGCGCCGCTCTACTGGGTCGCGCTAATGATGGTTATGATCTTCTCACTACATTATGGCATTTTCCCCGTATCTGGGCGTTATGACCTGCTGTATGAAGTACAGCCAGTGACCGGTTTTATTCTTATCGACGCTTTCTTTGCACAAGGCATTAACAGCGCCAACATTCTGCACAGTGTGTTTGAACACATGATATTACCGTGCTTTGTATTAGCGTTGACTCCTACCACACAGGTCATCCGTTTAATGCGTTCATCGGTTGCGGATGTGATGTCACAGAATTATGTTCGAGCAGCAAGAATTAAAGGCCTATCCTACTATCGAATTATTACTCAGCACGTATTACGTAATGCCATTCCGCCTATCATTCCTAAATTTGGTGTTCAGTTATCCAGTATGTTGACTCTTGCTATTATTACTGAGTCAATTTTCAACTGGCCAGGTATTGGTCGTTGGTTGCTCGATGCACTATCGAATAAAGACTACGTGTCCATTCAGGCGGGTGTGATTGCTGTAGGTTCCTTGGTATTAACAGCAAATATTCTATCGGATTTGATCGGTGCGATGATCAACCCTCTGGTGAGAAAGGAATGGTATGCTAACAAATAATATTTATCAGGAAGAGCACATTCCAACCCAATTTGAACGTTTTTGGCGTAGTTACAGAGCCAACAGCTTAGCCATGTTTGGACTCTGGAGCTTAAGTTTAATCATAGTCATTACCTTGGCTTCGCCTTGGTTGATGCCTCATGAACCACATGCCCAAACGGGTCATCTTCTTATGCCACCATCTTGGGATCCATCAGGTTCAGTAGAGTATTTCCTCGGTACAGATGATTTAGGTCGCGATATTTTGTCTCGTCTTATCGATGGTTCACAACTCACTTTTGGTGCTTCTGTCGTTATCACGTTTATCGCAGCGTTCATCGGATGCTTAATCGGTATTTTTGCTGGGATGACGAAAGGCCTTCTATCAAGCACACTAAACCATCTATTAGACACAGTAATGTCTATTCCCTCACTGTTACTGGCGATTATTTTCGTCGCCTTTTTGGGATTTGGCGAATTTAACGTACTGTTGGCGATCTGCCTGGCTCTCATGCCGAGGTTTATTCGTTCGGTTTATATTGCTGTACACAATGAAGTCGAAAAAGACTACGTAATGGCGGCTCGTCTTGATGGTGCTACGGACTTTTATCTACTTTGGAACTCCATATTACCGAATACACTGCCAATGCTAGCACAAGAGCTTACAATGGCTCTGTCTATTGCAATACTTGATATCACAGCATTGGGTTTTTTAGGTCTTGGCGCACAAGCCCCAAGTACTGAGTGGGGCGCCATACTGGGTGATTCTGTCGAGCTGATCTATCTCGCCCCTTGGACTGTTACCCTTCCTGGTCTTGCGATTATGTACACCGTAGTCATGATAAACCTTGTTGGTGAAGGCGCTCGCCAAGCATTAAATGCAGGAGTCGAATAATGCCATTGTTAGATATTCGTCATCTGACTATCGAACTTGATACGCCTCAAGGACTGGTAAAGGCGGTTGATCGTATGAGTCTCACCCTAAACGAAGGCGAAATTCGAGGTCTTGTCGGTGAATCAGGTTCAGGTAAGAGCTTAGTTGCAAAAGCAATTGTAGGACTGACTAAAGAAAATTGGCGAATTACCGCTGACCGTATGCGACTCGGCAATATTGATTTACTTCAGCTTACGCCCAGAGAACGACGGCGTGTTATCGCGCGTGACATTGCGATGATTTTCCAGGAACCATCAACCTGTCTCGATCCATCAGAAGAAGTCGGTAGACAACTGATTGAATCTATTCCTATGCGAACATTTGACGGTAAATTGTGGCAACGCTTCACTTGGCGTCATAAACAAGCCGTTGCCCTGCTGCATAAAGTCGGCATCAAAGATCATAAACGCCTAATGCGAAGCTATCCTTACGAACTGACGGATGGTGAATGCCAGAAAGTGATGATCGCCATGGCGATTGCCGTGAAGCCAAGGCTACTGATCGCTGATGAACCAACCAATGATTTAGACCCAATCACACAATCTCAAATACTGCGTTTGTTGAGCCGTATGAATCAGGTTAACAACACCTCAATATTGCTTGTCGGCCATGACTTAACCACCATAACTCAATGGGCAAACCGCATTACCGTAATGTACTGTGGTCAGTCTGTTGAATCGGCAGATACCAATAAAATTCTCGAAGAACCTAAGCATCCATATACCGCGGCGTTGCTAAAAGCGATGCCAGATTTCAGTGATTGGATTCCACACAAACAGAAACTTCACTCTCTGCCGGGTTCAATACCGCCACTACAGCATTTGCCCATCGGCTGCCGCTTAGGACCACGTTGTCCATACGCTAAAAAGCAATGTGTTGAAGTTCCAAGAAGTCAAATTATTAAGAATCACAAATTCGCTTGCCACTTCCCTCTTAACGTAGAGCAAAAATCATGAGCGTTTCATTATTAGAAGTCAGTGAGTTAAAAAAGAACTTTGTAACGCGCTCTGGCTTGTTCCGTAAAAAAGTGCATGAAGCCGTTAAACCGGTGAGTTTCACTCTTGAAGCGGGTCAGACGATCGGCTTTATCGGACAAAACGGTTCGGGGAAATCCACGCTCGCACGAATGCTCGCCGGAATGATCGAGCCAACATCAGGACAGATTCGCGTTAACGGTGAATTACTTGAACATAAAGATTATTCAGCCCGCTGTAAGCTCATTCGAATGATCTTCCAAGACCCTAACACCTCATTGAATCCCCGAATTCAAATTGGTCGCATATTGGAGGGGCCGCTAAAACGGAACACTAGCATGCCTCCTGAAGCGCGTGAAAAGCGGGTCAAAGAGACATTACAGCGTGTTGGTCTGCTACCGGAACATGCCTATTTTTATCCACAGATGCTTGCTACAGGTCAGAAGCAACGTGTGTGTCTTGCGCGAGCACTTATTCTGCAACCATCGGTAATTATTGCTGATGAAGCACTCAATGGTTTAGATATGGCGATGCGCTCTCAAATCATTAACTTGTTTTTGGAGTTGCAAGAAGAAATGGGCGTCTCGTTTATCTATGTGTCCCAACATATCGGTGTTATTAAACACATTACGGACAAAATCATGGTGATGCACGAAGGTGAAGTGGTTGAATTTGGAGATACATTGGAGGTGTTAGCAGATCCACAACACCCGATAACGCAACGTATGATTGAGAGCCATTTCAACAAAGCGCCTAGCTTTAAGTAAAAAATAGGCTTCAAGTAAAAAAATAGAGCCAAACATTGGCTCTATTTTTTTACTTGAAGCCTATTGACGACGAGCGTTTTGCTTATCGAGTTCGGAATCAAACTCATCAGGAAATAGCACCACGCCTTCTTCATTATCATTTGGGAAAACGACGACAGAAAGGTCATCCTGCTCTAAACCACTTGTCCACCGACTACGCCATTTGTTGTACGAAATAGCTTCTGCTTCGCAAGAACTCCATTCACCGGTTGCCCAGGCTTCAGCAAACTCTCGATTCGGCCAAACTGGCACGCAATCGTCGTCTTCGGTATTCAACATTACGCAGCCATGTTCGTCTTTGAGAATCCACACTTGTTGATTCGCTACAATTTCTTTAATGCAGTATTTAAAACGCTGCTCTTGGTCGTACTGATTGATTGTCGCGATTTGTTCCGCGGTTAACGCATTGGACATATTAGCCTCCAAATAAAACGCCCACAGCAGTTTCTAAGCTATGGGCGTTAAAACCTTTATAGGTTGGGCATCATACCCGAAATCAGCGATTAAGCTAGCTCAGTCTGTAACCAAGGCCAACCTTGCTTCTTACGGCTAAGAGTATTCTCCATCATCAATACTCCATCGGTGAGATGCTTCGCCAGTTTATCTGACCACTCACCTTTAAACAGCAAACGAGTTTGTGCTGTAGTGATGTCAGTCAGCATTAAAGCTGCAAATGCGAGTTTATCTTCTTCGCAACGACGTGCCAAATCCGCTTCTAGCGCATCAATCATAGTTGCTACTTGGTCTAACGTCGCTAATTCAATTTGACCAACAACAACATCACGACCATTAAAAGGGTATGCTTTCAGATCTTTCTCTACCAATTGCGCAGCAGACAGACCTGCGATGTCTGTTTTCGCGATCAGAAGAGCTTGAATAAATGCATCCAAATCTGCGATTTCAGCCAAAACAGCTAATTCAGTAACCGCATCTTTATCTTTTTGCGTACAAGTTGGAGAAGCAAAGCCTACTGTATCGGAAAGAATCGCTGAAATCATTAGCGTTGCCGTTTGCTTAGTGATTACTGCATTTTCCATTTTGAACAGATTGAAAAGAATGGTGCTAGTACAACCCACAGGCCAAATCCAAGCTTCCAGCGGATTCACTGTCATCACATCACCTAAACGATGGTGGTCAACAATGCCGAGTATTTCTGCATCATTTAAATCGTCAGGTGCTTGTGCTAGATCTGTGTAATCAACTAACCATACTTTCTCACCGGCAACGCTTGTGCACAGTTCAGGTTGCTCTGCATCTGCGGTCGTCAAGATATGTTGCGTCTCACGGTTAATCTCTCCCTGACGCACAGCCTTCGCTTCTAAACCACGAGCTTTCAACAACTCTGCAGCAACCAGAGCGCTACAAATACTATCACTGTCTGGATTCTTATGACCGACTACTAAAATCATCACTGTTCCTATTATTCTGACCCTTGAGGGTAAACAACACATAAAGATGAGTACTGTACTTATTTTGCAAAACTCTTCATGGAGCTAAATCAATAAAGAGTGACTCACTGAACTATTTTTATTGGTTGGTTCTGCAACTTCAAGTAGGAAAAGTATACACATTTTGGGGAGATAATCGCCTCTAGTCGCCATCAAATACCAGTTGATGATTAAGATGACCACCTTTGCGATGATGACAATTTCGCTCACTTTATCTATTCATTTAACGTTAAAGGCTACTTTTACTAAAAAAAGTCAGATAAACGTGCAGTTTCGTGACTAAAACTTGTAACTTAGTACAAATTACCACCACTGTTTTACAACCTAAAACAGTGCAGCTGTCGCACGCAATTTGTGCACAATTGCCGCACAAATCATTCAGTTGTGTTTACTCACGGTATTTAAAACAGGTTATCCACAGAAATTGTGGATAAGGTGAATAAACGGTTTTGTTGTGCAACAATAGTTTAGAATGAATATCAATCAAAAAGCGGCATTTTAGCCGCTTTTCTTATGTAGATTACCAATAATATTAGCTTAGTAGCTTAATCTTTTAGATAGATCAACCAGTACCACATGCCGACAAACACGCCGCCACCAACAATGTTACCCAAAGTTACTGGAATCAAGTTATTCACGATGAATTCCATCATGTTTAAGTCCGCATAGTCAGCAATGTTTGCTCCCGTCATTTGCCAAAATGCTTCCGGTGCAAAAATTTTAATACCAATAGCCATAGGAACCTGAAACATATTTGCAATGCAGTGTTCAAAGCCAGAAGACACGAACATAGCCACAGGTAACACTAACACCATCACTTTATCCGTCAGTGAGCGCGCACTAAATGTCATCCACACAGCTAAACAGACCAGAATGTTACACATCAATCCCAGAGAAAATGCTTGAAGAAAAGTATGGTGGAGTTTGTGTTGTGAAATTGCCATCGCGTTAAGACCAAGCTGACCACTATCTTCCATATATTGGCGAGTAGCAAGCATAATTGCGACTAGAAGAAACGAACCGGCAAGATTCCCTAAATAGACAACCATCCAGTTTTTCATCAGTTGCTGCCATGAAATTTTTCCGCTCGCCTTAGCAACCAGAGTAAGCACTGTACTGGTAAATAATTCGCCTCCTGTAATGACGACAAGAATAAGACCTAAACTAAAAGCTATACCGCCTAAAAGTTTCGTTACGCCATAAGGTAAATCATGCGCCCCTGTTGTCACTACGGTATAAAACACAAATGCAATACCAATATGAATACCCGCAGAAATGGCTAGAAGGAAAGATTTATACGCGGCTTTGCTTGCCTTACCCACCCCAGTTTCAGCAGCACGTTCAGCCATTTGTGGAGGTAGCAACGAATCGAATTGACTATGTTCCAACATAATTAAAAGTTACATTTTGATACAAGAGTGCGCGATAATCGCTCCAAATCCGCGATTATTCAAGGGCTATTTTTATGTTCACTAAAAATGTTTATTCTGAGATTAATTCTGCATACTTGAGCAATAAATCCACTACCGATTAATAATAAAAAATAACATTTTAATAACTATAAGTAATTTTTCAGAGCCTTTGTACAGGTTTTGTCGTGGGCAAAAAACGCCCATACTGGTTCTAGATAACACTTCTGTTTTTCGATGATTGCGTCTTTGTAACGCTACGCCTATTGTGAAGTTAACTTAACGAGTAAAAAGGGTGTGTCATGAAATTTTCCCAACAACACTTAGATGAATTAAACCTTCTTGTTCAATTTGATATCAGCAGTTCTGCAACAGGTATTAAAGTACATAGTGAAGCGGGTGACGCGATGCAAGAAGCTGCAAAACGACTACATAGTAAAGGTCTATGCACATTGCCAGATGGTGGATACCTAACCGATGAGGGTATCGAGATGGCAGAGAAAGCCGACCGTATTCTGCGAGTGTTAACGGCTTAAAGCTTACACATCCTTGATTGAATATGAATGAGCGCCGATGGCGCTCTTTCTTTATTCGTATTTCATACCAAGAAACGAAAGTCTCATTTTAATCAAATAGATATGGAATAACGCAATGAATCGAATCGCTATTATCGGTGCTGGCTGGTTAGGCTTGTCGCTAGCTAAAAGGCTGAAAGAACTTGGACATATTGTCTGTGCTAGCAGAACCGCTGAATCTGGGTTATTAGAATTAGCCGAGAACGGCATATGCGGTTTCATCTGTGACCTCAATAACCCGCAGAACCTTGCTGACACACTTGCCGAATACAACATTGATACCGTTGTCGGTAGCTTTCCTCCGGGTTTTCGCCGTGGACAAGGGGATGAATACATAAGCCAATGGCAAGCGCTCTGTGGGCAAGCTAATGCAGCAGGGGTTCAAAAAATCATTATGATAAGTTCAACCACCGTCTACCCCGACCGCGCTCAAGATATGTATGAACGCGATGCTTCTCTTGAACTGGCGACAAATAACGATGAATTCTCAGCCAATGCGAAGAAGATGTTGCAGGCAGAACAAACTGTAATAGACTCGGGCTTGAACTACGTCATTGTTCGATGCAGTGGTTTGATTGGCCCCAATCGTCACCCTGCCCGCTTCGCTTCTAAGCTCAAGCAAGTGAGTCGATTAGCCCCTGCAAACATGCTGCATTTAGCTGACGCTATCGGAGTTACGGTCTTTGCTATTGAACATCTCAACCATACGATTGTAAATGCCACGACTCCAACGACGGTAAGTAAAGCTGAGTTCTACCAAGCCGCTCTTAACGCCGCAAATTTAGACGACGCTCTCCCTCCCATTGTTGATATCGCGGACAAACGAATCGTTAGCGACAAACTTATGAACACGGGATACACGTTTCACTATTCTCACACTCTGGAGGCCTTGAAAGGCGATGAGTAAACGAATTTATCAGCATTTAGAAACGCTTTGGCAATATATGCAGATGGGACACCAACTTGAAAAGGCGGACGTTATCATTGTGCTCGGCAGCAATGATACGCGCGTAGCTGAAGTTGCGACATCTCTTTACCATCAAGGTTTAGCACCTCTACTTGTTTTTTCCGGCGGTCATGGACGCTTTACTGAAGGACTCTTTGAACGCAGTGAAGCGGTAACTTTCGCCCAGGTTGCGAAAGATGGCGGCTTACCGAGTGAAGCTATTTTGCTAGAGCCTCGCTCAACGAACAGCGGCGAAAATGTCCATTTCACCTATGAACTACTCAAGAAAAAAGGCATCACTGCCAAACGAATTCTATTGGTGCAAAAACCTTATATGGAAAGAAGAGCCTACGCAACATTTATGCAGCAATGGCCAGAAGAGTTAGAGTCTTTGCAAGTGACTTCGCAAGCCAACAGCTTCTTTGACTATTTAACTGAAGATCTGACATTGGATTTTGTGATTGAAGCGCTGATCGGTGATTTTGAACGTATTCAGAGCTATCCTGCGAAAGGCTTCCAAATAGAGCAGGAAATACCTGAAGACGTACTGCAAGCCTATCTGGCATTAAAACCTTTAGCGGTTTAATCGAGCGTCCTCGCTGATGAATGATCAACAGGCCGATGAAAGATAAAAAGGATGGCTATTGCCATCCTTTTCAATTTCTAAACGCTACTTGCCTAACGCTTCTTTGTAATGCATTCGGCAGACAGAAACGTATTTATCATTACCACCAATAGAAACCTGATCACCTTCTGATATGGCATTGCCGTGCTCATCCGTACGGATAACCATGTTCGCTTTGCGTCCGCAGTGGCAAATGGTTTTCAGCTCTACCAGTTTATCCGCCCATGAAAGCAGATATTTACTGCCTTCAAACAGCTCACCAAGAAAGTCTGTACGCAAACCATAACACAGCACTGGGATATGAAGTTTATCAACCACTTCCGTCAACTGATAAACCTGCTCCTTGGATAGAAACTGACATTCATCAACCATAATACAGTGGCGTTTCAACTCCTGATTCAGTTGACTAACCGCAGCATAAAGATCCGTATCTGCTTGAAAAAGTTGTGCTTCAGCTTCCAAGCCGATTCGAGAGCTCACTTTACCCACCCCATAACGGTCATCGATGGCAGCAGTAAAAATAACTGGATTCATACCCCGCTCTTGGTAGTTAAAAGAAGATTGCAGCAATGTCGTCGATTTGCCCGCATTCATCGAAGAGTAGTAGAAATACATCTGAGCCAAGGGAAAATTTCCTATCTAAATGTTGGTAAAATCGCACGGCAGTATACAAAGTGAAGACTTTGCATGCCTTGATCTCACCTATAAATAACAAAAAGGGTGGCTAACTCGCCACCCTAAACATTTCGCAGTTGTTATTCTGCTTTTTCTTTGGCAACGGTTACCGCAATCGCCAGTTCTTCAAGAGCGGCAGGGTTTGCCAAACTTGGCGCATCTGTCATCAAACACGCAGCAGCGGTTGTTTTAGGGAACGCAATAACATCACGGATGTTATCTGTGCCACATAGCAACATCACTAGACGGTCAAGA
Organism: Vibrio sp.; assembly: GCF_047973365.1. Taxonomy (GTDB): domain Bacteria; phylum Pseudomonadota; class Gammaproteobacteria; order Enterobacterales; family Vibrionaceae; genus Vibrio. Next base: position 58,865 of record NZ_JBKEBW010000015.1, read on the forward strand.
CCGAATGCGAGACCCGCGTGTGGAGGCGTACCAAACTTCAGTGCATCCAATAGGAAACCGAACTTAAGTTGTTGCTCTGCTGCTTCAATACCTAGGATATCGAATACCGCTGCCTGCATTTTCGCATCGTGAATACGAACTGAACCACCACCGACTTCGTAGCCGTTTAGTACCATGTCGTATGCGTTAGATAGCGCAGCAGTCGGGTTCGCCTTCAACTCTTCCGGAGTCATGTTCAGAGGAGACGTGAATGGGTGGTGCATTGCTGCAACATTACCTTCACCGTCGCTTTCAAACATTGGGAAGTCGATAACCCATAGAGGAGCCCAAGCTGAAGTATCTGTTAGCTCTAGGTCTTTACCTACTTTCAGACGTAGCGCACCAATTGCTTCAGCAACGATGTTCGCTTTGTCTGCACCAAATAGGATGATATCGCCATTTTGAGCACCAGTACGTTCGATGATTGACGCAATGATTTCTTCAGTCAGGAATTTCGCTACTGGAGATTGAATGCCTTCAGCGCCTGCTGCTAGATCATTCACCTTCATCCATGCCAAACCTTTCGCACCGTAAATCGCTACGAATGCAGTGTACTCATCGATTTGTTTACGGCTCAATGCAGCACCGCCAGGTACGCGTAGAGCAGCCACACGGCCGTTCTCGTCGTTCGCTGGGCCTGAGAATACTTTGAAGTCTATCTCTTTAAGTAGATCAGCAACATCAACTAGCTCTAGCGGGTTACGTAGGTCTGGCTTGTCGCTACCGAAACGACGCAAAGCTTCTGAGTAAGGCATGATTGGGAACTCACCCAAGTCTACACCTTTCAACTCTAGCCACATTTCACGAATCATTTTCTCAGTAACAGCACGCACTTGCTCTGCGCTCATGAATGACGTTTCGATATCGATCTGAGTGAATTCAGGTTGGCGATCAGCACGTAAATCTTCGTCGCGGAAACACTTAACGATTTGGTAGTAACGGTCAAAACCAGACATCATCAACAGCTGTTTAAATAGCTGTGGTGATTGAGGAAGCGCGTAGAAGCTACCTTTGTGAACACGGCTTGGAACCAAGTAGTCACGAGCACCTTCAGGTGTTGCTTTAGTCAGTACTGGTGTTTCGATATCCAGGAAATCGTTGCTGTCTAGGAAACGACGAACAAAGCTTGATGCTTTTGCACGCAGCTTAATGCGGTCGCTCATTTCTGGACGACGTAAGTCCAAGTAACGATACTTCAGACGTTGCTCTTCAGAGTTCTTTTGGTTGAAGTCTAACGGCAGAACATCACTACGGTTAATGATAGAAAGACCTGTTGCTAGGATTTCTACTTCACCGGTTGCCATATCTTTGTTGATTTGGCTTTCTGGACGAGTGCGAACTTCACCGGTTAACTTGATACAGAATTCATTACGCAGTTGGTTTGCAACTGCAAAAACGTCTGCCATATCCGGATCAACAACTACCTGAACGATACCTTCACGATCTCGCATATCAATGAAGATAAGACCGCCTAAATCACGACGACGGTTAACCCAACCGCACAGCTCCACAGTTTGTCCTGCAAGGGACTTGTTCAGGTGACCACAATAATGGCTACGCATAATGAAATTCCCAATCTCTAAATAAGTCATCAAATTCTATGCAACACAGTCATACCTCAAAGCCGTTCCTAAGAACAGTCGTTCCTAAGAACAGTGTTACTTTGAAAATGACTCTGCTGCGGAAAAGTTCCATTTATACGCTGAAAGATAGTTAAAATCGACCTTCCAGAATACAATTTGTTGTGTTTTATCCATCGTTGCTGATATTTAGTACAATAAAGCGCCATAATAGCGATAAAAGCATCATCAACGATGGAAAATTGGCGCTGATTATAGCGCTAAAGTATCGTGCTCTTCAAAACTATCGTGACGATAGACAAAAAACATAAATCAGCGTGATGTTGGAATGGTACTAATGACAGACACAACATTTTTTCATAAAATACGCGCCTTTTCTTGAACCATCGACTGTTTAAGTCGGCATTGCATCGTCGTGAGGTCAACAATGAACCCCAAAGACACTATCTTTTCTGCTCCAATCGATAAGATTGGCGATTTCACGTTTGATGAGCGTGTGGTTGAAGTCTTTCCGGACATGATTCAACGTTCGGTTCCCGGATACAGCAACATTATTTCAGCCATTGGTATGTTGGCTGAACGATTTGTTAAGCCAAACACTCAAGTTTACGACCTTGGTTGTTCTCTTGGTGCAGCGACACTTTCTATGCGCCGACACATTCAACAGGAAGGTTGCAATATTATTGCGGTGGATAACTCACACGCTATGGTTGAACGTTGCAAGTTACACGTCAATGCTTACCGTTCTGACACACCAGTAGCGGTGATTGAAGCAGATATCCGCGATATCGAAATCAGCAATGCCTCTATGGTGGTGTTGAACTTCACGCTGCAATTTTTATCACCGGAAGATCGCTATACTCTGCTAGAAAAAATCTATAAAGGTTTGCGTCCGGGCGGCATTTTAATTGTCTCAGAGAAGTTCGTCTTCAATAACCAAAGCGCTCACGAACTGCTGATCGATCTGCACCACGATTTCAAACGAGCAAATGGCTACAGCGAACTGGAAATCAGCCAAAAACGCAGTGCGATTGAAAACGTTATGCGCCCAGATTCGGTTGAACTGCACAAAGAGCGTTTCGCAAAACTCGGTTTCTCTAGTTTTGAGGTTTGGTTTCAGTGCTTTAACTTCGGCTCAATGTTCGCCATCAAATAAGATTTTGGAGGCTGAAGTGTCACCCTTATCTTCAGTCATTCGTTTTGTTTTAGGGTCTTTGTTTTAAATTAGGATTCTCCATGTTGAATTTTGCTAATGTCTATCAATTGCTTGCGCAAGACACTCGCCTACAACCTTGGCTCAATGTATTGCCGCAGCAGCTTACTGACTGGCAACAACAACCTCACGGTGATTTGGATCACTGGTTACGCGCGCTGAACAAAATCTCTGGCTCACAACCAGATAATATCGACTTAAAAGAGTCGGTAACGGTAAACAATAACCACCCCCTTTCTACCGGTGAGCAGAAAAAACTAGAGAACCTTTTAAAAACATTTCACCCTTGGCGTAAAGGTCCTTACCACCTACACGGTATTCATATTGATACTGAATGGCGTTCAGACTGGAAATGGGAGCGTCTGCTTCCGCACATTTCTCCGCTTGCGAACCGTTCGGTATTAGATGTTGGCTGCGGTAACGGCTACCACATGTGGCGAATGCTAGGCGAAGGCGCTTATCAAGTGATTGGCATCGATCCTTCTGAACTGTTCCTCGTTCAGTTCGAAGCGGTACGTAAATTAATGGGAAACAACCAAAGAGTTCACTTATTACCATTAGGCATTGAGCAACTGCCTGAATTAAAAGCTTTTGATACCGTGTTTAGCATGGGTGTGCTTTATCATCGTCGTTCACCTATCGATCATCTTATTCAGTTGAAAAACCAGTTAGTCTCTGGTGGTGAACTTGTACTAGAGACTCTTGTGATTGAAGGTGATGAAAACGCGGTATTAGTTCCCTTTGACCGCTACGCACAAATGCGCAATGTATATTTTTTCCCATCGGCGTTGGCATTAAAAGCTTGGTTAGAAAAAGTGGGCTTTGTTGAGGTAAGAATCGTTGATGAGAACGTCACCTCATTGGGTGAGCAACGTAGCACTGAATGGATGACACATAACTCGCTGCCAGATTACATTGATGCGAATGACCCGACCAAAACAGTTGAAGGCTACCCCGCCCCAAGACGCGCAATTTTGCTGGCAAAGAATCCGTAATTATGTAGACCACAGCCTTATATGAGCTTAGAGTGACGGCTAAGTCTCTCTAAGTTGATTAGGCATAAAATGCACCTTAGAAGTGAAGCAAATAAAGGATTTTTGACACAGTTTTAACTCTCACCGTCTTATTCAAAGCTATTCTAGCGCAAGGATAAAATCATGATCCTTGTCTAAATTATTACTGTAAAAACAAATAAATAAGGTCGTAAATGTTTAAGCGCATCGCACCAATCTTGGCTCTAAGCATACTTGCCGGTTGTTCCCTAATGAATGGGGCTGAATATCACCAAGCCACTCTTACTGCTATTCAGCAGTCGAATTCTCAGATCACCAATGAAATAACCAATTTGGAACTCCAGCTTAGTAACCAAAGTGATTACATTGATAGTCTCGAAAGCAAAGTTCTGACCTTAGCCGAAAATGTTAAAGAGCTAAAATCCATCGCCGCCGAAAAGCCTGAACCCAAAATCATTCAACAGGTGCAACCAACAAAAAAGAAAACTGAATCTAAGTTGCAATCACAACATAAACTGGTCTTAGGTGAGATTGAACATGTTGAGGTTAAAGCGTTAGAACAAACGTTTGATGCGCGTGTAGACACTGGTGCCGCTACCTCATCTCTAAATGCGATTGATATTTCAGAATTTGAACGTAACGGCAAACAATGGGTCCGCTTTCATTTATCTGACGGCGAAAAAAAAACCGACGATTCTAATTGGATAGAATCACCTATTGTACGGTATGTTCGAATCCGTCAATCAACCACTGAAGAGACTGAAAGACGTGCAGTTGTTCAGTTATGGGTTAAAATTGGTAATATCAACGAAAAAACTGAATTTACGCTAGCAGACCGCTCGCAAATGAGCCATCCTATTCTCCTTGGCCGCGAGTTTATTCGTGACATAGCTGTAGTGGATGTGAGTCGGAAGTACATTCATACAGAGACAAATTAATAACAAAAATAAAGGTAACTTATGACGTCAAGAGTTCCGTTTTTCCTATCAGTATTCTTACTGATTGCCGCCGGGATTGCTTTGAGCGTACTCCGTCATCAAGACTATGGAGTACCATGGACCCCGGGAGAAACCCGCCAAGTTTGGGATATTGAAGCTAGGATAGAATTTAACGCGCTAGGTAAGGAAGCTAAGGTCTCCCTTGCTGCTCCCCACACCCAAGATGGTTACACCCTTATCGGCGAAACTGCCTCTTCTCCAGGTTACGGTGTTTCTTATGTCAGTGACCAAACAGGTCGACGTGCAGAATGGTCGATTCGCCAAGCTCAAGGCCCTCAAACGATTTACTACAAAACTCAATTCTTAGTCGACCCACAAGCAAAAGTCACCATGGTTCCCCCCATGCAAGAAGTGGTAAAACCTACTTTTGACGGGCCTGTAGAAACAGCTGTCATTGGGCTGATTAATCGTGCGACCGAACGCTCTGCTGACGATATCTCTTTCTCTCGCGAACTCATCAAAAATCTTAACGACTCAGAAAGCCAAAACGCCGCACTACTAACCGATAAAATGAGCAAAGTAGAAGCAGCAGAGAAACTGCTTTCTTACGCACAAATCCCCAATAAAGTCGTCGGTGTTATTCACCTTGAAGATGGTCGTCGTCGCCAAACCATTCAGCACATGAACCAAGTGTGGGATGGTAAGAAATGGGTACTATTTAACCCTGAAACAGGCACGCAACCAACACATCCAAACCTTCTTGTATGGGATGAATCAAATGTCTCACTGCTTGATGTGATCGGTGGACGTAACAGCCAAGTACATTTCAGCATGATTGCTCAAGAAGTGACACCCCAACAAGCCACCGACAACAAGGTTGAATCTGACGGTTTATTGAACCTTTCGATTCACAGCTTGCCGTTAGAAGAACAAGCTATGTTTAAAACCATTATGTTGATTCCGATTGGTGCACTGATTGTGGTGTTCCTTCGCGTCATCATTGGTTTAAAAACATCTGGCACATTTATGCCAGTGCTGATCGCGGTTGCGTTTGTACAAACACAATTAGCCACAGGTATTGCTGGCTTCTTATTAATCGTGGGTACTGGTCTGATTATCCGAAGTTATTTGTCGAAACTTAACTTGCTACTGGTGGCGCGAATATCTGCCGTCATTATTGCGGTAATTTTGATTATCTCCGTCTTCACTGTTGTCGCCTTTAAGATTGGCTTAACCGAAGGCTTAACGATTACATTCTTCCCTATGATTATCCTGTCCTGGACTATCGAGCGGATGTCGATTCTTTGGGAGGAAGAAGGAGCGAAAGAAGTCTTGCTGCAAGGTGGTGGTTCACTACTGACAGCGGTGTTGATTTACTTGGCTATGACTAACTCATATGTACAGCACTTAACCTTTAACTTCATTGGCTTACAGCTAATCGTTTTAGGTGTAATTTTGCTGCTAGGTACATATACCGGTTACCGTATTACTGAGTTACGTCGATTCAAGCCTCTGGTAGACGGAGATTAATATGTTTTTAAATCTCTCCGAATACACCTCCCCCTTTAAACTAAAACGTAAAGGGGTGATGGGAATGAATAAGCGCAACCACGCTTACATTGGTCGCTACAATGACCGTTCTAAATACCCATTGGTGGATGACAAGTTAAAGACCAAAATTATTGCACAGCGGGCGGGCGCTACCGTACCAAAGCTTATTGGTGTTGTGAGTAACCAAGGTGATGTTAAACACATCCATGAAATGGTCAAAGACTGGCCGGGCTTTGTGATTAAGCCAGCACGAGGTAGTGGCGGTAAAGGTATTCTGGTTATCACCTCACACAAAGATGGTGTGTACACCAAGCCTTCGGGCTCGACCATAAACAAGGAAGACGTCGAGCGCCATGTGAGTAATGCGCTTGCGGGTTTATTCTCTTTGGGTGGTAAGAACGACGTAGCTGTAGTTGAAAACCTAATCAAGTTTGATGACTGTTTTGACGGCTTCAGTTATGAAGGTGTACCAGATGTCCGTATCATCGTATTTAAAGGCTACCCGGTAATGGCAATGATGCGTCTTTCGACTTCCGCCTCTGATGGTAAAGCCAACCTGCACCAAGGAGCGGTTGGTGTAGGTATAGATATCGCCACAGGAAAAGCCGTACGTGCCGTTCAGTTCAACCGCCCTGTTAAGCTTCATCCAGATACAGGCAAAGAGCTCAAAACTCTTGAGGTTCCGCATTGGCAGCGTTTATTAACGCTGGCAGCCAGCGCTTGGGAAATGACGGGATTGGGTTACATGGGAACAGATATGGTTCTTGATAAAGATGAAGGACCTATGGTGTTAGAGCTCAATGCTCGTCCAGGTCTTGCTATTCAAATAGCAAACGGCGCAGGCCTTCTGCCTCGCCTGCAACATATTGAAAGCCTAGGTACGCCGATGATTTACCCATCAGCAGAAGAGCGTGTTGCTTATGCGGCCAAGCACTTTGGTGTTAAATAAGTCCGTTAAAAACTGTTAAAAACTGCTTAGCCAGAGATTAAATATCTCTGGCTTTTTGTATAGAGAAAAACGCCTTCAAAATAGAAGGCGCTTGATAAATTGCTAATGTTTAGCTTAGCTCTTCAACTAGTAGTTGTTCTTCTGATTTCAGCTTTTCTGTTTGTCCAAAACCTCGCAGACCGACGACATGCACATGCTCGTGGTCTTTAAACACCTTACGTACCAGTTTGTAGGTTGTCCCCTTCTCTGGGCTGATGTTTTCAGGAGCCGCAATCAGAAGCTGCATATCTAGGCGATCACACAACTCGAACAGCGTTGCGATTGACTTAGAGTCAAGACGCGCAGCCTCATCCAAGAACAGCAGACGACATGGAACGATGTCTTTGCTGCGTAGACGACGAGACTCTTCTTCCCAGCTTTGGACCACCATCAACAAAATTGATTGACCAGTACCAATTGCCTCACCAGTAGACAGTGCGCCAGATTCCGCTTGTAACCAGCCATCTGAACCACGGCTGACCTCAACACTCAGTTCTAAGTAGTTGCGGTAATCCAGCATTTCTTCGCCCAGTACCTGAGCAGAGCGCTGGCCCATATCGATATGTGGGTTCACACGTTGGAATAGCTTCGCCATCGCTTCTGAGAAGGTGTAGCGAGAGCTTTCAAACAGATCTCCGTGCTGCTCATGGTTGTCTGACAATCCTGTTAATAGGATTTCATGGCTTTCACGAACTTTAACATTCAGACGAACGCCTTTCACCTGACCAAAGGCGATGTTTGACAAGCCTTGGTTCAGCATGCGGATTCGGTTTTGTTCACGCTGAATGGTTTTGCGAATAATGCTCGCCACCGATTCAGAGCTGATAGCTAAACGGTTTTCACGTTGAGTCAGCTCTTCGGTTAGACGCGCCAGCTCCACTTCCATCTCTTCGATAGCTTCAACTGGGTCGTCAGTACGAATGATGTCTTGACGAATACGCTCGCGAAGATGCTGATAAACCGCGATATAGAACAATACTTTACGTTCAGGACGAGCATTGTCTTCCGACTGACGTAGCGCATCACGCAGATCTTCATTGTTTGCCACAGCAAGACGCAGTGCACCTAATGATTTATCTGACATAGAACGCAGTTCATCCGCAGACAGATACGCAAGTTCACGTTTGTGCAGACGATGCTCTACATCATTTTCGCGCGCTAAACGCAGTACAGAGCACCAACCCGCTTTCGCGTTGACGACGAAAGTACGCAAGTCACGGTAGTCTTTCTCAACTTTCTTAAGACGCTTGACCAGCGCTTTCATTTCAAGGTCAGTTGAAGTGATAGTGCGTTCGTATTCACTCTTACGAGCTCGAGAAGTATGCAGACGTTCATACAGCTCATCACGACGACGCTGTGCACGCTCTAGCGCACCTTCATCAGCATGAACACCGAACTCTTGCAGTTCTTGCTTAAACTCTTGAACCGTTTCAAGTTTTGCCTGATGCGAGCTCTTCAGCGATGCCAATACCTGATTGTATTGACCAATTTGCGCTTGAGACTGTTTCAGTTCTTCACGAGTGCGATTACGAGTGCTTTCCGCTTGCACCAGCTTCGCTTTCAACTGCTCGCTTAATTCACTGCTTTGACTCAACATATCCACGGAGTCTGAATAAGCGAAGTGATGACGACGTTCCACCAAATCAGATAATGCGAAGATCTGCGCTTTCAATTGTTGAAGTTGTGCATCCGCTTGCTGATATTGCTCTTCCAGTGCGTCGAATTGCTCTGGGTCTGCATCCAGCGCGTTGACCACTTTCTCTAGCTCAGCGATGGTTTTTCCATGAGCCGAAATAAAGCTTTTCGATTCACTCAATTGAGCAATCTTTTGCGCGATTTGTTCTACTCGTTCCGCTAGAGAATCGTCTTCAATCAGCAACATATTCGGTGCAATTTTATCTAGGGCAGAAATCGCTTGTTTGCTGAGCTGCACCTGACTGCGTTGTTGTTGATCCTGACTGTCTAACTCAGCCAGAGTACGAGCGATTTGGTTACGTGTATCACGCGCCACTAGAATTGCTTGCTCTGGGTCTGCATCGAACGCCACGTGCAGATGCTTGACGACAAACTCATTGAAGCTGGTGTATAGACGTTGCAGCTTTTGCGAGTCAAAAGCTGCTTTCGCGTGTTGTTCCACCACTTCTTCACGTTCAGAACGTAGTAGTTCCAAACGTTGTTCACGTGCTGCGCGACCAAACAGAGGAATAGCTGGCAGACGTGAATAACGAATCTGACGATCATTGAACTGAACACAAACAGCGCCATCCAGTTCTTCAGCATTGAATGAACTGTCGTCGAACGCGTCTACATCACCTTCAATCAGGTAGAGATCTTCAGGGCAATCATCCAGTTCAATGAGCTTTTCTTTGATACCAGTGAGGTCAGAAACCACAATCGCGTGACGTGCAGGACCATACATGGCACTGAAATAGGGCGCATCTTCAATGGTGATATCGTCATAAATTTCTGACAGCAACACACCGCCAAGCGTATCGGCTAAACCTTTCAAGCGAGGATCGTTAGAACCACTTGGAGACGCTAAACGTTCAATTTCTTGCTCAAGAACCTCACGACGCTCAGCAAGCTTATCTTTCGCGTTGGATTGGACTTTCTCCTGCTCCAATACCTGTTGCATTTCTGCCATAACAGATTGGCTGTTAGTCAGCTCTGCAGCGCTTTGCTCACGCAGAATTTCTAGTGCATCGTTGGCTTTAATCCACGCCGGCGCAATAGTCTCAAGCTGAGTGATTTTCTGCAGTTGATCTTGCTCCAGACGACGCTGTTCACTGCGTTTTTCACGCAGTTCTTCTTGTGTCGATTCTAAGTTTTCCAATACTGCTTGATGGCGCTCTAACTCTTGCTCAACCGCCATTTCATCACTCAAAGTGACGTTGTGTTGTTTTTGGTAGTCATCAAGGAGCTTACGAACAGCGGTTTGTTGCTCCAAACGACGTTCTAAATCTCGTTGCTGCGCATACCACTGTTGTTCGTTTTGCGTCACTTGTTGTGCTTCATTAGCGCGACGAATCAGTGATCTTGCTTCTTGAGCTGCATCTTGGCGTTCAACACTGCCCAACACGCGCTTCACTAAGCTAAACGCATTCTCAAACTGGGACGCTGCCGCAGACGACATATCGAGTTTGTGTTTCAGAGACAGTAACTCTGAAGTGCGCTCTTCCTGCTGCTGCTTAAGCTCTGCCACTTTCGCTACGGCGTTTTCAGCACTGATGGTTTCATCACCCAATAGCTGCTGCGCTTTATCTAGCGCTTGCAATGCTTGTTGGTATTGCAGTGCACGGGTTTGCTGAACATCCAGTGCTTGTTGGTAATCGGCCAGTTGCGTCTTAAGGCTATCCACCTCTTCTTCAGCAACTGTCGCCTGCTCTTCGGCTTCTAATAAGCGCTCCTGAGCTTCCTCAACCACCATCATCTGTTCTTCAAGACGCATGTTCAGCTCTTCAAGATCATCCTGATAGCGTTCAATTTTCTCTTGCTGGCGCAATGCGTTTTGAACCAGTTGCAGATGGTCAGAAGCACCCTGATGGTCTTGCTCAAGTGCAGACTCTTGCTCAACCAACATTTCAAGTTCTTCATGCACTCGGTTAAGCAAACTGTTTTGCTCAATCAAGGTTTCACGAGAGCTCATTAACTCTTTACGCAGTTCAAGCGTCTGACCAACTTTATTGCGACGATCGTTTGCATGACGCATGTAGTCAGCCGCTACGTAGTTGGTCGATTCAGTAATCAGGTGTTTAAACAGATCGCGGTCGGCTTGGGTTGATTTGATCGCTTCAAGCGTCATGCGGTTTTCACGCAGCGCCGATTCCATATCTTGGAACGCTTTCTTTACCCCGCCATTTTGCGGCAATAGGTAATCACGAAGCGAACGAGTAATCGCACTTGAAATACCACCGTATAAAGACGCTTCAATTAAACGATAGAATTTAGAACGGTCGCCACTGCTGCGCAGTTTCTTCGGCAGAACGCCAAATTCAAACATTTGCGCATGGTAATCCACGGTAGAACTGAACGCTTTGAAGTGTGCACCTTCAATCGCAGATACTGCGGCTTTCACATCGTTGATTTGGCGTACGCGCGCATGCTTGTCAGACACCGTTTCAATGAGAATGTCAGTCGGCTTGATGTAACTTGGCAAGCCTTGAATAAGGAATGGTTTGATATCCACTTTCTTATCACGACCAGCGACTTGTTGCAGCTTAACGCCAAACAATAAGCGCTGTTTGCGAGAGTTCACCACATCAAGTGCCGCGTAACACGCCCCCGGCTGTAATTTACCAAACAGACCTTTATCACGAGACGCTTGCGAGCTACCCGCTTCTGTCGTATTGCGGAAATGCAGTAAGCTTTGATCTGGGATAAGCGCAGTGATAAATGCAGCCATAGTGGTCGATTTACCGGCGCCGTTACCGCCAGATAGGGTCGTCACTAAGCTATCAATATCAAATGTACGAGCAAAGAAGCCGTTCCAGTTGATCATGGTCAGCGATTGATATTTACCTCTTTCAATCATGCTTCACCTTCCAATTCTGTGTCATCGGCCAATTCTTGATCGGTTAAGGAATCTTTATCTACCAGCTCTTCCTCTAGTAGATTTTGTTGGTTTGGTTCCTGAGAATGCACAACGGCTTCACCATCACGGATAAGACGCAGTTGCGCTTCGCGCATATCGTCACCTACTCGTACATCAGCACCGAAACGGAATACCGCTTCACTGATACTGAATTTTGAGGTTTCGCCGATATTGATAATCATGCCGAGACGACGTAAACGACGAAGTGATACTCGAACTTTTTCAAACAGTTTCTCTTTATCCAAATCTGAGCCATTCGCTCTGTTGGTCACCAACTTCATCAGTTTTTTCTCATCGGTTAGCGCAAGCAGCTCTTCATACAACTCTTGATTGGTAAAGATACCCTCATGAGCCAAACGCTCAGGGCTAAGATAGAGGAAACACAACACTTTACCCACTAGCATATCCAACTCAGATAAAATACTTCGGCTAATTAACGTCGTTGAACGTGGGCGTAAATAGAAGAAACCTTCCGCTGCACGTACCAGTTCAGTGTTGTAGCGCTGATAAAATTGCGCCAGTTCCGTTTCAAAATCCGATAGGAATGCGTGATTATCTAAATCGTCGCTGGAAACATGTCGACCCGCACGCAAAGCACTGTCCAGTGCAGGGAAAAGCGGATTGCTGATCGCTTTTGCCAGGTTTTCTGGCATGTATTGATTAATATCTGTCGATGACATTTGCTTGTACCTTTGCACCAAAATCGTTGATTGCTTGCCAATCTGGCTGAATAGCTCTGTAATCCGATTCGGAGTATCCGAGTCGAGCCGCTTGATCAACAACAATTCGTGCTAAATCAAAATGATGAGTCTTTGGATGCGTCGCGAGGTAATCGCGCAATACCGCTCCCAAATCTATCGATTGCCCTTGGTCTTTATGCACTTGCAGCATAGCGCCAATTCTTTCAGCAAGTTCATCGTTTACTTGCTGAAACTCTTCGTACTCCACTTCATCTGGAACGCTGCCCGTCACTTCGTCATCACGAAGTATTAACGCTTCATCACGCAGATCCACCAGACGCTGCGCATCAGCATAGGTTAAATACCAAGGTTGCTCAAAATAGTCGCTAAACGACTGGCGAAGACGTTGGCTAAACGCACGGTTTTGGTCCATGTCGATAGCGGTACGAATAAACTTATGTACGTGGCGGTCGTAACCTATCCACAAATCAATCGCTTGCTGACCCCAACTCGTTATGCGATCAAGTTTCATCTGCAAGCCAAATAAGGTTTCTTCAATGAATTCAAGCTCAGGATCACCGTAGGCCATTTCCTGAATATCTAAAATCTGAGTTTGAAGATCATCACCTGCAGTTTGCAAAGTATCTTGCAGTTCACGTAGCGTAGAAGACGTTTCTGAAAGTAGCGCTTCACAGTTGTGAATCGCTTCTCGCCAATCTTTATTAAGAAGCGTAGCGATTTGCTCTTTAACGGATTGCTGCTGCTCATCCATGACACGTTGGTTTAAATCAATACGGTCAAAGATTTCACCCACAGAGTATTTCAGCACACCGAAAACGTTCTTTTTCCAGTGTCCAACCGAACCACCTTGCTGCGCAGATTCGACAGCTTTTGCCATTTCGTCAGCTAACATAGAAAGCTGAATAGAGAGTTTTAACTTGGAAAACTCTCTGTGACGAACGTAATAATCGGTAATGCCAATCGCTAGTGGCGAAAGACGATATATGCTCGCCCCATCAGTAAGTTCGCTGGTAAAGCGACTGATAAGACGTTGTTTAACTAGCTCATTAATGGCGTTGTTAGCGCGAAAAGCCGACGCTTCACCTGTATCTTCAAACATTCGAGTGACTATAGTGAACGCATCATGCAACTCGCCTTCACCGAGTTCTTCATCAAACCTTTCGTTACTGAGTACAGCAATTGCAATTAAAAACGCGAGTCGCTCAGTCGATAGATTTAATGAGAAATCATGCTGTTTTACCCAGCTAACCAATTCATCAATAGGTTGCTCAACAGCGTTCTGAGTTAACTCACCCATTGTTATTCCTGTTATTGTTTTTTCTTAGCCCATACATGTATGTATCGGCCTAATGAGAGGTATGGCTCCTGACGACAAAATTTTCGTTCTAAAGCCAATACATCATCGTATTGGTATTCGCCCATGTTTTTCACATTGCCAATATAATCACTGAAACAGCGAATACCCGATTTTCCTTGTATCTCAAACCCTGCGTCCTCTATCCATTGGTACACTTCCGTAGGAAGTAACCCGGTTTGAGGTTGGAGCTTGAATCGTTTTCGATGCGGCATCCCCTCTAATACATGAGGAATATTGCCACAAACCGCATTTTTATATACCAGCCCGTGATAGTTGTAGAACATGATAGACGCCATCCCACCCGGTTTAACCTGTGCTAGCAAGTTTTCCAAAGCCGGTTTTGGCTCTGCTAACCACTCCATCACTGCGTGAAACATCACCATATCAACTGGTTCAGCTAAGTGTTGTTGAATACTTTGCACAGGAGAATGAACCAAATGATATTGATCAAGCAAGCCATGATTGGCAATATCCTGTTTGGCAAGATTGAGCATTTCAGAAGAGAGATCACACAAAGTAATGCGATGTCCAAGCTTAGCAAGCTTCTGTGACATCTGTGCGAGCCCACCTCCAGCATCTAACACATGCAAAGGAGTTTCTGATTGTGCAAAATTTGCTAACAACTGAGTGAGATCTTCCCAAACAATGACTTGGCGGATTTCTCCTTTGTCAGAGCCATAAATGTTTTTTGCAAATTTGTGGGCAATATCGTCGAAATTGCGATCTTCTGTCACGGCGGCTTGAGTTATGATAACGAATTCGGGCTGCTATTTTGTCATAGGAATAGCAGGAATAAAGAGGGTTTCGCCCTTTTTATTATCAAGTGCTGTTTTTTCGGACTATTTTGTTTATGTTTGAGCTGAAAAAAATTGTTTCATCTTTTTTAATGCCCTTGCCAGCACTGCTGATTGTGGGATTCATCGGCTTAATGCTGATTATGTTCACTGCCAAACGTAAGACTGGCAGTCTCATCGTTCTATTTTCACTAACTAGTCTTTTTCTTATTTCGTTTCAACCTATCTCAACCCGTTTGTTGATGCCGCTTGAACGTCAATACTCTGCTTTCCTTCCAGTGGAAGGCACTGTTGATTACGTAATGGTGTTGGGTAACGGTCATGTCGTCGACGATTATATTCCGCCTACCTCAGAGCTCTCTCGTACTGCTCTTATGCGTCTAGCGGAAGGCATTCGCATCTCAAGAATGTATCCGGGTTCAAAACTGATCCTCTCAGGTTATTCTGGTGGTAGCGAGTTTAGTCATGCTCGAATGTTGGCTCGCGTTGCTTTAGCGCTGGGCGTTGCAAAATCTGACATTGTATTGTTAGAAACAGCGAAAGATACCTGGGAAGAAGCAAGACAAGCAGCAGCTTTCGTACAAAATAAAAAGTTGGTATTGGTAACTTCTGCTAGTCATATGGAAAGAGCAATGAAAGAATTTGCATCTGCCGGTTTAAATCCAATACCTGCGCCAACTAACTACTTAGCGCAAGTCAATATTGCCCAACCTTGGGAAAAGTATGCACCTAAAGCGCGTTATCTTGAACAAACCGAGCGTTTCTGGCATGAAAGCCTGGGACAACTATGGCAGACATTGCGTGATTATGTTGCAAACTATGAAGAAACAGCCCCACAAAACAACTGATTTTTAACGGTTGGCTAACTTAGACGATGAATTGTGACTACTGTTAACTTTGCGCTCATGATTTGCCATTGCTAGCTAACCATTTGCGGTTTAAACTCAACAGCAAACCAGATCAATCATTATTTAAAATGCAAACCGCTTTTAAAAGCGGTTTTTGTGTTTTATACCCAAACTACTTGGAGTTGCAGGTAGGCGGCAAGTGAGTGAATCCCCATGAGCATAGATAAACTATGTGATTGGGGTGAGCGAACGTAGCCAACACCGCTGCAACTTCAAGTAGGAAGGGTATAGTGACTTTAGGCTAGAAGTGTTATTCACTTCGCCGCTGCTGAATCCGACCAGTAATCGGCGTTGTTTGAGTGAATCAAAATTTGGCGGAATTCAGCAGTCAAAACAGGACAAATTTATGGCTACGATTAAAGATGTTGCTCGCCTTGCTGGCGTTTCAACCACAACCGTATCACACGTAATTAATAAAACTCGCTTTGTTGCTGAAGCAACTCAAGAGAAAGTTCTCGAAGCGGTAAAAGAGCTGAATTATGCGCCTAGTGCCGTAGCACGCAGCTTGAAATGCAACACTACGCGCACTATCGGTATGTTGGTAACGCAATCAACCAACTTGTTCTTCTCAGAGGTCATCGACGGCGTAGAAAGCTACTGTTACCGTCAGGGATACACGTTGATCCTATGTAACACCGGTGGTATTTACGAGAAACAAAGAGACTACATCCGCATGCTGGCAGAAAAGCGTGTTGATGGCATTCTGGTGATGTGTTCTGACTTAACCCAAGAACTATCAGAAATGCTGGAAAGTCATGCTGACATTCCGAAAGTTATTATGGACTGGGGCCCTGAAGCATCAACAGCAGATAAGATTATTGATAATTCTGAACTCGGTGGTTACCTAGCAACCAAGTACCTCATTGATAAAGGGCACAAAGATATCGCTTGTTTAAGTGGCCACCTCCACAAACTGGCATGCCAAGAACGTATTGCTGGTTTCCGCCGAGCAATGACAGAAGCAAATTTGACCGTAAACGACAACTGGATTCTCGAAGGCAACTTTGAATGTGATACTGCGGTACTTGCAGCGGATAAAATTATCGCCATGGATAAAATGCCAACGGCAGTATTTTGTTTCAATGACACAATGGCTCTAGGCTTGATGTCCCGCCTGCAACAGAAAGGTGTTCGCGTACCTGATGATATGTCAGTGATCGGCTATGACAATATTGAACTAGCAGAGTACTTCTCTCCGCCATTAACCACTATCCACCAACCTAAACGCCGTGTGGGTAAAAACGCATTCGAAATTTTGCTTGAGCGTATCAAAGATAAAGAGCACGAACGCCGTGTCTTTGAAATGCATCCTGAAATTGTCGAACGCGATACCGTCAAAGACCTCACGAAATAACTCTAGCATCAGCAAAGCCCTAGTTTCTCTGGGGCTCTCACACCAAAAACATAATGTTCAAAGCGCAAAGCTAACACCCATTATTTGAACCGACATCACATTTACACCACTTAACTGTGATGCTTATTCAAAGTTTTGATTATTATTTTCGAAGTAATGTCACGCACAGGGCAAACCATTTGAAAGGATGGGACGCAAAGCCTCCGGCCTAAACCAATAATGTTAATTCATCGTGGTAGGTAGCGGGGTTGCCGATGGCAAAAAGGCACACATTGAACTGACCATTGATTGACATATTCAATGTGTTCTTTTGCTATTCTCTCGGACCTGAATTTGGTGGCGTATTATTAATACACCGAGATTAACAGCATGGATAAACCAGTACTAAAAGATTCAATGCGACTTTTTGAACAACTAGGAAGCGTAAAATCGCGTTCTATGTTCGGAGGGTTTGGCATTTTCATCGATGACGCGATGTTTGCTTTGGTCGTTAATAACCGACTGCATATTCGTGCGGATGATCACTCCTCAAAAAATTTCAAGCAGCAAGGATACGAACCATACGTTTATAAAAAACGTGGTTTCCCTGTTGTGACTAAATACTTTGCTTTACCTGAAAATGTTTGGGAAACCCCAGAACTCATTATGGCAAAAGCAAAACAAGCTTTGGAAGTTGCAAAACAAGAACGTGAGACGCAAGCAAAAGCTAAGCCTGACCGTTTGAAAGATCTGCCAAATATGCGTTTAGCCACTGAACGTATGCTTAAGAAAGCTGGCATTGAATCGGTTGACATGCTGCAACAGAAAGGCGCTGTAGCGGCATACCAAGCGGTGCAAGAGTCACATACTACGGCTGTAGGTATTGAACTTTTGTGGGCTTTAGAAGGCGCAATTGAAGGTAAGCATTGGTCGGTAATTCCTCAAACACGTCGTGATGAGTTGATACGTAAACTGTAGCGTTAACATTCTAACGAACAAAAGAGCACTCTTTATACCGAGTGCTTTTTTGTACCTAATAAACGCCTAAGTGAAAGACTTTAAGCTTTAATCGTTAACTGCTTGTGGATAAAATCAAGGGACACTCGGTTAAACACTTCTGGTTGTTCAATATTGCAGACATGACCGCAGTTAGGAATTTCCCATAGCTCGCTTTTCTCATGCAATGCCACCATATCTTTAACGGGTTGGATAAACATGTAATCACGTTCCCCCATTAAATATAGAGTTGGAATCGGTAACTCTTTATCACGAAAACAACGCATCATTGGATTGATTTCAGCCGTCAAAGTAAACCAGCGTTTGAACTCTTTCTGGCATAGCTTCTTCGCTTCTCTCACAAACAAGTTCCGCGATTGCTTTTGGCTTCTCTGAGGCATAACGATGTAAGCAAACAGACGATAGAGCCACATATACGGCAAAAAATTTTTGCTCATGTGACCTAAATTTACCAAAATTTGTGAGCGCACATTTAATCGGGTGATGGCTCCGCCCAACACCATAGAGCTCACCCGTTCGGTTGCCAGTTCCGCAAGATTACGTACTATGATGGTTCCAAGTGACATTCCAACGAAATGGGCAGGTTGAATTTTTAAGTGATCGAGCACTTTCAATACATCTAACGTTACCGACTTAAACGTATATTTATTGCTGATCAAATCTTTGATGAGTTGTGGCGATTTACCATGTCCGCGTAAATCGACAAACAACAAATTGAAATGCTGCTTATAGGCTTTGATTTGCTTAAACCAAATGGATGAACTGCCTCCTGCACCATGAACAAATACCACCCACTCCTGACTGGTTGGATGATGGTAAGTTTTATGAAAAAGCATGCTTTGAGGCATTGATACCACTTAATTGTTTGTAAAATAGAAGCGCAGAGGTTAACACAGACTCTGCTTTCAAGGGGATTCTTTCAAGGGGATTAGAGTTGTTAAAAAAAGCCACTCTACCTCGAACAGATCAAAAACAGAGCACTAAGACTCTGTTTTTATTGACCGGCGTAACTAATCAAAAATCGCGTAGTGGTACATTTTTACATACTCGAGTGCAGATTCTCGCCAACTGAAGTCACATCTCATCGCTCTTTGTTGAACGTCTAACAACAAATCTGGATGTTGCAGATAAAACAATAACGCGCGTTGCATAGTGATCAGCAGAGCCTCTGGTGATGGCTCCTGAAAACCGAATCCGGTGGCTTCACTTGGATATTTATCGTAGTCCAACACCGTATCTTTGAGCCCACCGACTTCACGCACAATCGGCAAGGTTCCATAAGCCATACTGTAGATTTGATTCAAGCCACAAGCTTCGAATTCAGATGGCATCAAGAAGAAATCTGAGCCAGCTTCAACCAAATGAGCAAAGCGGTTGCTGTACGCCTCAACAAATGCAAATTGCGTTGGGTGTGCGCTTGCTATTTTATGCAATTGTGCCGCAACATCTGGTTCTCCTGTACCAACGATAATTAGTTGTACATCGTTACGCAGAAACTTCTCCAAAATAGGTAGAATATAATGAAAACCTTTTTGATGAGTAAGCCGACATACCATGCCAAATAGTGGAACAGCACGTTGTGGTAGTTGTAGCTCTTCTTGCAGTACCTTCTTGCTGGCAGACTTGCCCTTCTGCAACGATTTCGCCTCGTCAGAATAGGGTTCTGGCAAATAGGTATCTGTTCTTGGGTTCCATTCACTGTAATCACACCCGTTCACTATGCCATGCAGATCACGGGCACGACGCACGAAGTCGTCAACCAAACCGTGTGAACCGAGAGGTGTGAGTAGTTCAGACGCATAATTCGGGCTCACCGCATTGACTTTGTCGGCAAAGGCAATACCAGCTCTAAGCATACTGATATGATCGTGACCATACTCTAAGAACTCCATTCCCGACAAATTCAGTTCAGGAATGACTTCTAACTGATGATGAGAAAATATACCTTTAAACATCGCGTTGTGAATGGTGATAACACTTTTCACGCCAGCGAAGTAAGGATCGTGTCTAAAACGAGTTTTTAGCAGGAAAGGGACTAACCCTGTATGCCAATCGTTAGCATGAATAATATCAGGTTTAATTCCCAACTTTGGTAATACGTCTAAACAGGCTGCTGAGAAAAAGCCAAAACGCTCTCCGTTGTCTGGATAGGCTTGGTTGTGCTCCGCATACAACTCTGGGCGGTCAAAATACGTATCACAATCAATCAGGTAAACAGGTACCCCATCAAGCTCTCTTTGGCGGACTTGATAATGAATATGTGGCCAATGGGTAAGCTCGGTTTCGAGAACCACTGGCGCTGAGTCTTTTTCTGGTACACTGCGATAGCCAGGTAACACCATCGCGACTTGGTGTCCTAGTTCCAGCAAGGCTTTGGGCAGAGCCTTGGCCACATCAGCCAAGCCTCCACTTTTTACTAATCCTTGAGCTTCTGAAACGGTAAACCACACATTGAGTTGTTCCTTTCTAGAATCCAACTTTTGTTCCTTTTGCTATGACAACAATTCCGTCGTCAGACACGTGGAATCGTTGTCGGTCTAATTCTAAATCTTCACCAATCACAGTGCCGGCAGCAATTTCCACGTCTTTATCAATAATAGTACGTTTGATAGTACAGCCCGCACCGATTTTCACATCGCCTAAAATAACCGATTCACTCACCAAAGAGCCAACAGCGATATTACTTCTGAAGCCCAATACCGATTTGTAAATCGTTGATCCTTGGATATAGCTGCCACCCGAGACTAAGCTATCTGTCACTTTAACCCTATTATCACCTGAGTCAACAAATGTCGCAGGTGGTAACGGCGGGTAATAAGTATGTAATGGCCAACTACGGTTATAAAGAGAAAACGGCGGGTTTTTTTGTAACAAATCCATATGTGCTGCCCAATAAGCATCAATGGTACCCACATCGCGCCAATAGGCCGTACCTAATTCACCTTTGATTTTATTTTCTGAAAAATCATAAACATAGACACCACCTGCTGGGAACATTTTCGGAATAATGTCTTTGCCAAAGTCATGGCTTGATTCGGTGTTCTCTGCATCTTCTCTTAACTCTTTACATAGTACTTGAGAATTAAAGATATAGTTCCCCATAGAGGCCAGAGACCACTCAGGTTCTCCTGGAATGGGCTTAGGATTGGCTGGTTTTTCTTCAAAGCCAATCATTTTACCGGTTTCATCCACTTCAATCACACCAAACTGTGAAGCTTCTGCTCTTGGTACGCGGATAGCAGACACTGTCAGTTGTGCTTCATTGCGGTTATGAAAGTCGAGCATCTGACGAATATCCATTTTGTAGATATGATCTGAACCAAAAATACACACATTGTCCGCGCCAGAAAGCTCAACAAAGCGTATGTTCTGGTAAATGGCATCCGCTGTGCCTTCATACCAACGTTTTCCATCTCTCATCTGAGCGGAAATCGTATCAATAAAGCTGCCGGTAATACCGGGTAAATTCCAACCCTTCTTCATATGTAGATACAAAGATTGCGATTTAAACTGAGTCAGCACATAAATCCGGGTCAAATCGGCATTAATAAAATTATTTAAAGCAAAATCAATCAGCCGATAGCTACCACCAAATGGTACTGCAGGCTTACTTCTGGACTCGGTGAGAGGTCTTAAACGTGAACCTTCTCCACCGGCTAAAATCATGCCTAATGCGCCAGCCATAGTTAAATCTCCATTATTATATTATTGACAGACCCCTTATAACGTTGGGGGAAAGTACAGGGCTGTCATGTTTATGAAATTACGCAACAGTTGCAGTAACGATTAAGTGAACATTAGCTAATTACTAACGACTTTATATATAGGAAAAATGACAAACGATTATCCGATTTGGACCACAAATCGAAGTTTATGATCCATCGCACATATCAATATAAATCATTCAATAAATAGTATTCACCAGTCAGATAATAGGTAACTTGACGCATAATTTTTTAAAATAGCAAACGCTGTCTCAAAAATTGAACAACATTAATAATGGACTTGGTATTGGTGTCAAAAAAAAGACCTGAAGATAACAAAAAAGCAACTCTTGCGAGCTGCTTTTTTGTTGAGTGATAAAGATTGCGCGATTTTATTTACGTTTATCGGTTACGTCCCATTTACCATCGATATACAGCGCTGTCCAACCTGATGGTTTACCATCATTTTCGGTACGAACGTAATGCTCTTTGCTCTTACGACTGAAGCGAACGACGGCGGGACGACCATCAGGGTCTTTGGCTGGTGCTGTTGCTAAATAGTGGAACTTCTCTGGAAGACGTTCTTGATACTTAGCCAACTCTTCAACTAAAGGCGCGCGAGTTTCACGCGATTTAGGGAAGTTACTTGCCGCAAAGAACAGACCAGAAGCACCATCACGTAACACAAAATACGCATCTGAGTTTTCACACGGTAGTTCAGGGAAATGTACTGGTTCTTCTTTTGGTGGCGCGACTTCACCATTACGAAGGATCTTACGAGTGTTTTTACACTCCTCGTTGGTACAACCCATGTACTTACCAAAACGACCATTTTTAAGCACCATGTCTGAGCCACACTTATCGCACTCAACCACAGGACCATCGTAACCTTTAACTTTGAACTCACCTTCTTCGACAATGTAACCATCACAGTTGGGGTTATTACCACAAACATGTAGCTTACGTTTGTCATCAATTAAGTAGGCATCCATCGCTGTTTCACAAATTGGGCAACGTTTCTTCGCACGAAGAGCCGCAGTTTCTACATCTTCTTCGAGGACATTGATAATGCCTTCTTCGTCACCAAGGTTGATCGTTGTCTTACAACGCTCTTTTGGTGGCAATGCATAACCGGAACAGCCGAGGAATACACCTGTAGATGCAGTACGAATGCCCATTGGACGTGAGCAGGTAGGACAAAGAATACTGGTTTCGACGATATGATTTGGTTTCATACCACCGTGATCTTCATCTTGCTCTGC
The DNA here is from genome assembly GCF_047973365.1 of Vibrio sp. GTDB lineage: Bacteria > Pseudomonadota > Gammaproteobacteria > Enterobacterales > Vibrionaceae > Vibrio. Next base: position 81,854 of record NZ_JBKEBW010000015.1, read on the forward strand.
ATTTTCCAAATCGGTACTGAAGTCATTAAAGAAGCTATCAAGCACTTCTTTCCAGCCCGTTTCACCAACAGCAATTTGGTCGAGTTTCTCTTCCATACGGGCGGTGAAATCATAGTTCATCAGGTCATCAAAGCTTTCATCTAAACGGTCAGTGACGATTTCACCCATTTTCTCCGCATAGAAACGACGTTGGTCAACTTTCACATAGCCACGATCTTGAATGGTTGAGATGATAGAAGCGTAAGTCGATGGACGCCCAATACCACGTTTTTCAAGTTCTTTAACCAGTGCAGCTTCGGTATAGCGAGCTGGCGGCTTAGTAAATTGCTGTCTCGGATCCAGTTTCTCAAGTGCAAGCTTATCGCCCACTTTCACTGTTGGCAGAATCTGGTCTTCATTTTTACCCAGAGGACGCTGAACACGAGTCCAACCATCAAATTTTAGAATACGACCTTTGGCTTTCAACGTGTACTCAGCCGCTTTCACACTGACTGTGGTTGAGTCGTATTGTGCATCCGTCATCTGACAAGCAACAAACTGGTTCCAAATCAGTGCATACAGCTTGTGCGCGTCCGACTCCATACCTTCCAGATCTTCAGCTTTCACATCGACGCTTGAAGGACGAATAGCTTCGTGCGCTTCCTGAGCACCTTCTTTGCTGCCATAAATTTTTGCCTTAGCAGGTAAGTAATTAGCACCAAATTCTGAATCAATATAAGCACGAACCGCGTCCACTGCTTCTGTACTCAAGTTGGTTGAGTCAGTACGCATATAAGTGATGTAACCCGCTTCATAGAGACGCTGAGCCAACATCATGGTCTTTTTAACACCGTAACCTAAGCGTGTGCTTGCTGCTTGTTGCAGAGTCGATGTAATGAATGGTGCACTTGCCTTACTGCTGGTTGGACGATCTTCACGCTTACAGACTTCGTAAACCGCTTTTTGCAGCGTCGCCACAGACGCCATAGCATCGGTTTCGTTGATTGGTCTGAAAGCTACACCGTCTTTCTGCGCAACTTCAAGACGGAACGCTTCTTTAGCTGGCGTTGTTGTATCCGCGTGAATATCCCAAAACTCTTCAGGAACGAATGCTTTAATCGCACGCTCACGCTCTACCAACAACTTTACAGCTACTGACTGTACGCGGCCTGCAGATAAGCCACGAGCCACTTTCTTCCACAACAGTGGAGAAACCATAAAGCCCACAACACGGTCCATAAAACGGCGTGCTTGCTGCGCGTTCACACCATCCATGTTCAAGTCTCCCGGTTTTTGGAAAGCCTGCTGGATCGCGTTCTTGGTAATTTCATTAAACACTACACGTTTGTATCGCTGTTCATCGCCACCGATGATCTCACGAAGGTGCCAAGCGATAGCCTCTCCTTCGCGGTCCAAGTCGGTTGCGAGATAGACGTGGTCTGCATCTTTCGCGAGTTTTTGTAGTTCAGCGACGACTTTTTCTTTACCTGGCAGAATTTGGTAATTTGCTTCCCAACCATGATAAGGGTCGATACCCATTTTTTTGATTAGGGCGCTACGCTCTTTCTCTTTTTTAAGACGAACTTTTTCTTCTACGCTGATATTTTTTGCTACCGCAGTCGCTTTTTTTGCAGCGGTTGTTGCAGTGCTTTGACCTGCAGTTGGTAGATCGCGGACATGACCGACACTAGACTTAACAATGAAGTCTTTACCAAGGTATTTATTAATTGTTTTCGCCTTGGCTGGTGATTCCACTATAACGAGTGATTTACCCATAATTTGACTCAAATGCCCTTAATCACTATTAAAACGCTCATTCGAACGGCGTTCTATATGCTTGCTTCTTTTTTTACTATCGAGCCGAACAACAAGAAGATCAACTTGTTTTTTTAAAATCCTTTTTATTTGCTCGACAAATCGACGAATTGTGCGTCTATGTTCAAAAACTCGCACATACTAGAATGGCTTGTTGTTCGACGCGACTATAAACGAATTAAATATGGAGCAAATCACAAAAAGTGCAATTTCGCAAATCCAACCATTTCTGTTTTCGATCATGGAATTGGCGGTATGTCACGTTAGACTGCCAGATAAATAATCTGTCATACGCAGAGTTGACAACTAGCGACTATTCGCCATTTAATGCCGTTCAACAACGCAGTTGTAGATTTCGCTTTATGAGGTAACACATTAATGAATGACAAAAAAACCGTCAGTGAGTTCGAACTTTTGCTTATCGCAAACCAGTTAATCCAAGATCATGATCAGTATTTCGAAGGATTAAGAGCAGACAGTGTTGAAGAAAAAGATGATGTACTGGTGTTCAAAGGCAACTACTTTCTAGACGAAAAAGGTCTGCCAACAGAAAAGACGACCGTCGTATTTAATATGTTCAAATACCTAGCCCATCAGCTTTCTAAACAGTTCAGCGTCGAAAAGTAATAGAAGCCTCCTTAGAGGCTTCTATTTCAAGGAGTTTAATGACTCAAACTTGCAAACTTATCGAAGTAATCAGGGAAAGTTTTCGAGGTACATTTTGGGTCATTAATCGTCACTGAAGTGTCACTCAAAGCAACGAGCGAGAAACACATCGCCATACGATGATCATCATAGGTGTCAATCGCAGCATGCGTTAACTTAGCTGGTGGCGTAATGATGATGTAATCTTCACCCTCCTCCACTTCAGCGCCGACCTTACGTAATTCTGTTGCCATTGCTGACAGACGATCGGTCTCTTTGACACGCCAGTTGTATACGTTGCGAATCGCTGTAGTACCTTTAGCAAATAAAGCAGTTGTAGCAATGGTCATCGCTGCATCTGGAATATGATTGAAGTCTAGGTCAACGGCATTTAGTTCTCTATGGCGGGAGATAACGTAATCGTCGCCCCACTCAATTTCTGCGCCCATTTTTTCCAGAGCGTCAGCAAACTGAATATCCCCTTGAATACTATTTTTTCCAATACCGGTCACTTTAATCTCACCGCCTTTAATTGCTGCAGCAGCAAGGAAATAAGACGCAGAGGAGGCATCGCCCTCAACCAAAAAGTTACCCGGTGATACGTAGCTTTGGCCCGCGCGAACAACAAATTCTTGGTAATCATGGTTTTCAACCTGAACGCCAAATTGCGCCATGATATGCAGGGTGATGTCGATGTATGGTTTAGAAACCAGTTCACCAATTATTCTGATGGTAATGTCACCTTTCGCAAGCGGTGCTGACATAAGCAACGCTGTTAAAAACTGACTTGAAATTGAACCATCAATTTCAACGGTGCCAGCGTCTAAACCAGTGCCTTTAATTCGCAGTGGCGGAAAGTTTTCATTTTCTAAATATGTAATGTCCGCACCCGCCTGACGCAGTGCATCCACTAGATGCCCTATTGGGCGCTCCTTCATCCGAGGCTCACCGGTCAATACAAATTCACCTGAACCTAAACACAATGCCGCCGCTAGTGGGCGCATCGCTGTACCGGCATTGCCCAAAAACAGTTCTTGAGCATGATCTGCGGCAAACGGCTTACCCAGACCTTCCACTTCGCACACTGTTTTATCGTCAGATAATTGATACCGAACACCCAGTTTAGTCAGTGCATTCAACATATGACGAATATCGTCACTGTCGAGCAGATTAGTAAGCCGCGTAGTCCCTTTGGCTAAAGCCGCCAACAATAAGGCGCGGTTTGATACACTTTTCGAACCTGGGAGATTCACTTCTCCACTGATTTTTTGAATCGGTTGTAACGTAAGGCTTTCCATTAATGCTGTGTTTCCTTGCACCGCTCTCAGATCTCTATTTATTTGCAGCGATGTAAAATTCTTGGTACTGGCAGACTAACCAAATTCATCAATGAAAACTAGCCTAAATCTTTCGTCATTGGCAAACAACAGGAAAATCCCTATGATCCATAATCACTTTAAGTTATCTCTGCCAAATAATACTGAGGTTTCAATGACGATTTACCTCCCGGAGCTAGCGCCTAATGATTTTCGCTTCCCCTCCCCTTACCAAGCATTAGAAGATCCAAACGGTCTGCTTGCTTTTGGCGGAGATCTCAATCCAAAACGCATTTATAACGCCTACAAAAATGGTATTTTTCCTTGGTATGCTTCAGGTGAACCCATTCTGTGGTGGAGCCCTTCGCCACGAGCCGTGTTTAATCCTAAGACGTACAAACCCGCAAAAAGTGTGAAAAAATTTCAACGCAAGCAACAATATGCAGTTAGCATCAATCATGCGACACAACAAGTCATTGAACTATGCGCAGCGACTCGCTCCGCTGAGCAAACGTGGATTCACGCTGAAATGCAGGAAGCCTATGGAGAGCTCGCTAAACAAGGTAAATGTCACTCAGTTGAAGTATGGCAAAATGCACAACTTGTAGGGGGATTGTACGGTATTGAGATGGGACAAATTTTTTGCGGTGAATCGATGTTCAGCCTTCAAACCAATGCGTCTAAAATTGCTTTATGGTACTTCTGCCAACACTTCGCAAAAAGCGGAGGACAGCTCGTTGATTGCCAAGTAATGAACCCACATCTCGCTTCGTTAGGCGCATTTGAATTGCCGCGTGACGAGTTCATCAATTCGTTGCTATCTTTTAGAGATGCTCAAGTGAGTAAAGTGTGTTTCGAACGCCAGTGGCTCAGCATTACTGATAATCCTGAGTCTGTCGAGGAGTGAAGCGTGAGTTCTGATATACAGCAAATTAGAATTGGCCTAACCAACAACCATCCATGCAGCTATCTTAAAGATCGCATGGAACGTGTGGCAGTAGCGCTAGATAGCAGCATGCAGTCTGATGAAAATTACGAGATTCTTCTTGCGAACGGTTTTCGCCGAAGTGGCGATACCATCTATAAACCTCATTGTGACACTTGTAGTGCCTGCCATGCATTACGTGTTTCGGTCGCAGGTTTCACACCAAGCAAAAGTCAGAAGCGGCTGATCAACAAAATCAAACAGCATCTGACTTGGGAATTGAAGCCTAGACTGGATGAAAATTGGTTTTCACTCTACGCCAAATACATCAAAGCACGTCATAGCGATGGAACCATGTATCCACCAAAAAAGGACGAGTTTGATAAATTTGCTCATTCCCAGTGGCTTAATACCCAGTTTCTTCATATTTATGAGGATAAGCGTCTCATAGCTGTCGCTGTTACGGATATTTTGCCTAATAGCGCCAGTGCGTTTTATACCTTTTTTGACCCGGCTTCACCGCTCTCTATCGGTACGGTTGCGATTCTGATCCAATTGGAATACTGCAAAAGTAACCATAAACAATGGCTTTATTTGGGCTATCAAATCGATGAATGCCCTGCCATGAACTATAAAGTACACTTCCAACGCCATCAAAGGCTAGTAAATCAGCGTTGGCAAGGGTAGAATACGCCCCAACTTTACTTATTTAACAATTAACGGTTAGCTATACCGTTGATTTGCGCCACATTTCTAAAGAGGATTAAATGGCTAAAGAAGACGTAATTGAGATGCAAGGTACAGTCCTTGATACTCTTCCAAACAC
>NZ_JBKEBW010000114.1:0-13579 GCF_047973365.1 Vibrio sp.
CGAATGACTGTGCTTAGGATGGCTATGCAGAGCAAAATTGCGTTTTGAACGTCGAGTTTTCACTTTCGTTCAGGTAACATAGCGGCTTTTCAGTTTTAGATTTTCAATTTTAAAAGAAAGGGACTCTATTTAGCAATGAACTATAACCGTGTTGTTTGCTTCGATATGGAAATGTGCTGTTGGAATGAGAACGGAGTGGGCACGACTGGTGAGATCATTGAAATAGGGCTGGCTGAAATTGATTTATCGGCAGGTGAAATCGTAAAACGCGCTCAGTATTACGTTAAACCTGACCATGACGAAATTTCGCTGTTTTGCACAGAGCTAACGGGGATTACACCGAAAAAAATAGAGAAGCAAGGTCGTCCATTGGCTGAAGTACTTAAGTCTATGGTAAAGAATTTTGGTGGTCCGCATAAGATCTATGCTTCTTGGGGACGAGATGACCAAATCCTGCGTAAAGAGTGCCAAGAGAAGGGCATTGAAGTTCCGTTTAATGAGTTCCTCAATCTTGCCACTATTTACCGTATCCAAAATCGTCTTAAAGATAAACGTATTGGACACCGTGCTGCTCAAGAAGGTAGAGGTATTGAGTGGGAAGGTCGCCAGCATTCAGGGTATGTCGATGCCTACAACTTAGCGAAGCTTGCATTAACTATGCTTTGACAAACCCTATCGTTATTCCAGAATTTTCTCATTCCCACGGTCCCCCGTGGGAATGCATACCAAAGCCAAAATAGGCAGTTAATCTGACTTTCTGTTAGTCAAATATGCATTCCCACGCAGGGTGAAGTCTGGTTATTGAGTATTACGCAACTCGCGGCGCAGTACTTTACCAACCGCAGATTTTGGCAGTTGCTGATAGAAAGTAATGCGTTTCGGTACTTTATAGTTGGTTAAGTGCTGGCGGCAGAAGTGAATAATATCCCCTTCGTCTAAAGGTTCGAGCGTGGCGATATGCGCATGCACTAACTCACCAGTCTTCTCGTCATGATCACCGACTACTGCCGCTTCAGTGATGTGCTGGTGTCTGCACAAGATATCTTCCACTTCATTGGGATAGACATTGAAGCCAGAGACGATAATCATATCTTTGAGTCGATCAACAATTTGGATATATCCGTCATCTTTAATTAAGCCCACATCACCCGTTTTAAAGAAGCCATTAATAATCGAATTGTTGGTCTCATCTGGTCGTTGCCAGTAGCCCGGCATGACCTGTGGCCCTTTCACCACCAATTCTCCAACTTCTCCTTGTGCGAGAGGCTTGTTATTGATGTCCCAAACTTGGACTTCGGTTTCAAGTAGTGGAATACCGACGCAACCAACTTGTTCTTTACCAAATTCGTTAAGGGTAATCACTGGTGACGTTTCTGATAATCCCCAACCTTCCGTGATGGTGCACCCTGTTGTTTGGTGCCAGACATGAAACGCTTTGCTGGTCAGCATAGATCCGCCGGAAATCGTGACTTTCAGGTGACTGAAATCGACAGATGAAATCTCTGGATGTCGGCAAAGACCCATAAACAGCGTATTAATGCCGGATAAGCCAGAGAAGCGAACGTTTTTCAACGTATTAACAAAACCATCCATATCACGTGGATTAGGGATGAGAATATTTTGAACCCCAACGCTGAACAGGCTGACCATGTTCACGGTAAACGCGTAGATGTGATAAAGCGGTAGCGGGCAAACAAAGCTGTCTTCACCTTCAATCATCTTCTGTGTGAGACGAATGTTCATCTGGGCTGCATTGGCCATTAGATTGCTATGTGTCAGGCAAGCTCCTTTAGATATACCTGTAGTGCCACCTGTGTACTGGATAACAGCAATATCATCGGCAATCGCACTGTTTTCGGCAACGGCTGGTAGGTGTTTACCTGCGGATATGGCGCGATTAAAGTCGCAGTAGTTGCCGCGATCTTGCTCTTGTTGGGTCAACAGATCTGGCGCGGAGGTAACGATTACATGCTTAATGTTCAGCTCAGATTCGATAGCTTGGTATTTTGGTACTAAGTCTTCCAGAATGATCAGAGCTTTTGCTCCGGAATCACTAAACTGATGTTTCATCTCTCTTGAGGTGTAGAGAGGATTAGTATTGACAATAATCAGCCCTGCTCGTAGTGCGGCATAAGCGGCAATAGGGTACTGAGTTAAGTTCGGTAGCTGAATGGCGATTCGGTCACCCGCTTCTAGTTCACATTCATGGTGCAGCCATTGTGCTAAATAGCGAGATTTTTGTTCAATACCCTCATAAGTCAATGTTTGACCTAAACAATGAAACGCAGGCTTATCGCTATAACGAGAAAATCCATCTTCAAGTAATTGAGCTAGGTTATTGAATTTATTTTGATAATGGTAGGCGTCGTTGATCATGTTCTATCCGTTCCTTTATTGCGTGACGACTACTGCGTAGGGGTAAATATGTGGTTGAAAGTAGCGTCATCTAGGCTGGTTAAATACGTTGAACCGGGACAATCAATTGCCCTCGTTGTTTTAACATGGCATTAACATGACTGAGTCTAACCTACCGAATTTATTTGGCTATAGTCCTGCACGGTATATTGTACGGATTGGTGTCAATTTGTGATAAGCCTCCAATACTCTTGATGTTTTTATCACTTTTTCTGCAATCAGAAGCGATACAAACATTTTGTCTACCAGATAAAAATGTTTATCTGAGGCTTGAAAGAGAGAAAGACGACCTTATATCTATTTGTGAAGCAGGAAATGCCACAGCTGGTGGGCTTTTTTGTGGTTGTTGGATTCGGAGTCGTCATCCCAGAAAATCCGTAGCATTTATCTGGGATCTGATTTCAGCGAGCACTATGGTTAGATTCCAGATATTTCGTTCCGAAATTCTGGAATGACAAATTAAACTCAGGTGTCGAGTTACCCTTCCAAATACGCTTTCTTCACTTCTTCAGCAATCACAGCAATGCCTTTTTGCATTGCTTCGTCATTTTGCACATAGTTCATGCGTAGACATTGATGAGCATGTTCCCACTCTTCCTTCTGACCGATAAAGAAATACTCACCCGGAACAATCAGAACACCGCGATCTTTCAGGCGTTGGTAGAGCTCCATAGTGGTGATTGGCAGTTGATCAAACCATAGCCAGAGGAAAATCGCCCCTTCTGGTTTGTGAATACGAAAACGCGGATCATCAATCGCTTGTTGCAGAAGTTCTACTGCACGCTGAGATTTTTGTTTGTAGAACGGCTTGATCACCTCTTCACTCAGACGCAGTAAGTCGTTCTTTGCAATAATGCGGTGAGCCAGAGCTGGACCTATGCTGCCCGGCGCTAAGCTGATGATGCCGTTCATATTGCTCAGTGCTTCGGTAATTTGCTGATTAGCAATTACGATACCGCAGCGTACACCCGGTAGGCCGAGTTTTGATAGGCTCATGCAGAGAATGGTATTTTCATTCCAGAACGGTGCTACATCTTCAAAGATGATGTTTGGAAACGGTACGCCATAAGCGTTATCCACCAGTAGCGGGATCTTATTGTCACGCGCCAATTGGTCGAGCTTGTGGATCTCTTCCTCGGTTAACACGTTGCCCGTCGGGTTGGTTGGGCGGGAGACACAAATAGCCGCAACAGAATCATCGATTTTGAGTTGCTCAAAATCGACATGGTATTTGAATAGACCGTTATCCAGCAGTTCAATTCCCGGGCGATAAGAGACAAAAATGTCTTCATCGATGCCCGCATCGCCATAACCAATGTATTCCGGTGCCAGAGGCAACAAAATCTTCTTAAAACTGCCGTCGGGTTGTCTGCCCGCAAACAGATTGAACAGATAGAAAAAGCCACTTTGGCTACCGTTGGTTAAGCTGATGTTCTTTTCACTGACATTCCAACCATAAGTGTCTCGGAATAGTTTCGCCAAAGCTTTAATAAAAACATCTTTACCTTGAGGACCATCATAGTTGGTCATCCCCGCCAGTAATGAGCCATCTGCCAGCATCTCTTCGGTTGTCAGTCGGAAATAATCGAGCATTTCTGGAATGGCGGCAGGGTTTCCGCCACCAAGCATGATGGCACCCGGAGTGCGCAGACCATCATTAAGATCATCCATTAATTGGGTGATACCGGAATATCGATTAAATTTCTCGCCAAAAGTTGAAAACTGCATTGCTGACTACCTGGATAGCTATGTTTATTTGAATGAGGCTGGCGGATAGAATCTCCACCGTTAAGAATATCTTCTGACCATACCGCAATGTTTTTGAGAGACAAAGCACTATTTAGGGGCAAATTGGCGATATATAAAAAAAGCGGCTCAACTCCGATGAGTAAAGCCGCTTTCTGTCGTTTAGCTACTTAAACTGAAACGCTTTATCACTTTTGTAGTAGTGAAATATCCGCTATTTGCAGGAACAAGTTACGTAGGTTGTTAAGCAGCGTTAAGCGGTTTTTCTTCAACGCTTCATCATCTGCCATGACCATTACGTTATCAAAGAACGCATCCACAGGCTCACGCAGCGCAGCAAGTTGGCTCAATGCTTGTTGGTAGTTACCGGTTGCAAATGCAGGCTCTAACGCTTCTGTGAGTACTTCAACGTTTTCCGCCAGAGCTTTCTCGGCATCTTCCTGCAGAAGAGACAGTTCAATCTCCGTTGGCAGTTCGCCTTCGAATTTCGCCAGAATGTTACCCACACGTTTGTTTGCTGCTGCCAGTGATTCTGCTGCATCCAACTCACGGAAGTGAGAAACCGCTTTAACACGTTGGTCAAAGTCGGCTGGTTTGGTTGGGCGACGAGCCAGTACGGCTTGGATGATGTCTACACTGAAACCTTCATCTTGGTACCAGGCACGGAAACGACCGAGCATAAATTCAATCACATCTTGCTCAACACTTTCGTTAGTGAGACGGGCACCAAACAGTGATTTCGCTTTCGCGACAAGGTCGACTAAATCTAGGTTGTAACCGTATTCGACGATGATACGCAGAACACCCAGTGATGCGCGGCGTAGTGCAAATGGGTCACTGCCTTTTGGTGCTTGGCCAATACCGAAGATACCGACGATAGTGTCCAACTTATCCGCCATAGCAACCGCTGCTGACACACCGTTGGTTGGTAGGCTGTCGCCAGCGAAACGAGGCATGTATTGCTCGTTAAGTGCTACGGCAACTTCTTCAGCTTCACCATCATGACGCGCGTAGTGCATGCCCATAACACCTTGAGTATCGGTAAACTCGAATACCATGGATGTCATTAGGTCACACTTCGCTAGCAGACCAGCACGTTTTGATTTTTCAACATCCGCACCGATTTGCTCAGCAATGTAGCCAGCAAGTTCAGTGATACGGTCTGTTTTGTCTTTGATGGTGCCCAGTTGTTGCTGGAAGATTGCTGTTTCAAGTTGAGGAAGGCGATCAACCAGCTTGCTCTTACGGTCAGTGTTGAAGAAAAATTCGGCATCAGCCAGACGTGGACGAACCACTTTCTCGTTACCTTCAATAACATGACGAGGCTCTTTAGACTCGATGTTAGAGACGAAGATAAAGTTAGGCAGCAGTTTCTTATCTGCGTCATACACAGGGAAGTACTTCTGGTCGCCTTTCATGGTGTAAACCAAAGCTTCTGAAGGTACTTTGAGGAACTTTTCTTCAAACTTAGCGGTAAGCACTACAGGCCATTCAACCAGTGAAGTCACTTCTTCTACCAGATCATCTTCCAAGTCTGCAACACCACCCACTTGTTGTGCGGCTTTTTGTGCATCCGCAATAATGGTGGCTTTACGAGCATCGTAATCTGCGATGACTTTACCGCGCTCTTCCAGTATTGCTGGGTATTGAGATGCAGAATCGATAGTAAATTCTGCTTCACCCATGAAACGGTGACCACGGAGTGTACGAGCAGAACTTACACCAAGGATTTCACCTTCGATAAGTTCATCACCAAACAGAATGGTGAGCGTTTTAACTGGGCGGATAAATTGAGTTTCTTTATCACCCCAACGCATTGGTTTGGCGATAGGCAGGTTAGCCAATGCTTTTGCTGCCAGTTCAACCACCACCGCTTTTGCTTGTTGGCCTTTCACTTCTTGTTTGTAAAGCAGCCATTCACCTTGGTCTGTTTTTAGACGATCGGCTTGTGCAACCGTGATGCCGTTACCACGAGCCCAGCCTTCAGCCGCTTTAGTCGGCTTGCCGTCTGCATCAAAAGCAACCGCAATTGCAGGACCCCGTTTTTCAACCACTTTATCCGCTTGACCTTCAGCAAGGTTAGCGACTTTAAGAGCCAAACGACGTGGCGTTGCAAACCATTTGATGCCTTCATGAGCAAGGTCTGCGGCTTTCAGTTCCGCTGCAAAGTTTGCCGCAAATGCTTCCGCTAGCGTGCGAAGTTGCTTTGGTGGTAACTCTTCAGTACCGAGTTCAATTAGAAATTCTTTTGCCATCTTATTTGTCCTCACCCTTTTTACACATAGGGAAGCCCAAAGCTTCACGAGATGCGTAGTACGCTTCTGCAACCGATTTAGTTAGGTTACGAATACGTAGGATGTAACGCTGACGCTCTGTTACTGAGATTGCTTTACGTGCATCTAGTAGGTTGAATGAGTGAGCCGCTTTTAGAATGCGCTCATAAGCGGGCAGCGGAAGAGGCTTTTCTAGCTCAAGCAGGTGTTTACACTCTTTTTCGCACTGGTCGAAGAAGGTGAAGAGGAAATCCACATCGGCGTGTTCGAAGTTGTAAGTGGATTGCTCAACTTCGTTTTGGTGGTAGATGTCGCCATAGGTCACTTTGCCTAATGGGCCATCGGTCCATACCAAGTCATACACAGAATCCACGCCCTGAATGTACATCGCCAGACGTTCGATACCGTAAGTGATCTCACCGGTAACAGGTTTACACTCTAGACCACCCACTTGTTGGAAGTAAGTAAACTGAGTGACTTCCATACCGTTTAGCCACACTTCCCAACCAAGACCCCAAGCACCCAGTGTTGGGTTTTCCCAGTTATCTTCCACGAAACGGATGTCGTGTACTTGTGGGTCAACGCCAAGCACTTTCAGAGAACCTAAGTACAGTTCTTGAATGTTGTCTGGTGACGGTTTAATGATCACCTGGAACTGGTAGTAGTGCTGAAGGCGGTTAGGGTTTTCACCGTAACGGCCATCAGTTGGACGGCGTGAAGGTTGAACGTACGCTGTAGCGATTGGCTCTGGACCAAGAGCTCGTAAGCACGTCATTGGGTGAGATGTACCTGCGCCCACTTCCATATCTAATGGTTGAACAATGGTACAGCCTTGTTGGGCCCAATAATCCTGCAGCGCGAGGATCATACCCTGAAAGGTTTTGATATCGTATTTTTGCATAGTCAGGTTCGCGCGATTCTTCTGTCTGAATTGATAAAAAATAACGATCAAGTATACCCAGTTATTCCCTGACAAAGTAGTGCCAATATTGCCTATTTATTGACGGAAACTTTCTTTTAGGCGAGTTTTTATCGTTTATTCGCCGTTATGGTTTAAAGAGAAAGGCTTAAATGCAAGCGTAGGGGGAATTTGGGGTTGAGATTGATAACGATGCTGTATAGAATTCCGCCTGTCTTTGGGGAGTAGCTTATCGGCGCTGTGACAAACAGTACCGATTCGTTCGTCAACATAATTGGTGCAAAATCACCATGGCGTCCGAGACTCGAAGCCCTTCGAGTTTAGCAAGACCTTAGACAAACACCGCGAACTTGGGTAGGGCGTGAGGTTTGTCTTTGGTTTATATAATAATCCCTACCCTAATGAGTAGGTCGTGAGCGTTTTAGCTATTTCAATTACCACCGTCGCCTTAGCCGAAATCGGTGATAAAACCCAATTATTGTCTCTTCTGTTAGCCAGTCGTTACCGCAAACCGGTGCCGATTATTGCTGCTATTTTTCTCGCCACTGTGGTTAACCATGCTCTTGCTGCATGGTTAGGGGTTGTGGTTGCCGATTATTTATCTCCTGAAATCCTTAAATGGGTGGTGGTGGTCAGTTTCTTAGCCATGGCTGGCTGGGTGTTGATTCCAGATAAGCTTGATGATGACGAGGAAATCTCAAATCGCGGGCCTTTTATTGCAAGTTTTATCGCGTTCTTTGTTGCTGAAATTGGCGACAAAACTCAGATTGCAACGTCTATCCTTGGTGCTCAATTTGCTGACGCATTAACTATGGTTGTTCTGGGTACCACGATTGGTATGCTGGTGGCGAACGTACCTGTAGTGCTGATTGGCAAACTGTCGGCGGATAAGCTTCCGTTAGGTCTTATTCGCAAAGTCACCGCACTGCTGTTCTTGGCGTTAGCGGCAGGAACAGCATTCCTATAAGTTATTTTATGGCAATTATTGCTTAATTATTAAGCGATAATGAGCCCTCTGACATATTTGTGTCACACCTGTCATGCTAGTGTAATAGTGACTGTTTTCGAAAAAGAGGGCTCGTTTATGTTGTCACGATACATGGGGATGAGCGTTAAAAGTCAGGCTTATTTGTTTACGTTTGGCTTTGCATTAACTTTGCTGGGAATGTCGTTAACTGAAATGTGGCTACCTATGGTTGCCGGGGCGATCATTATGGTGGGCTTGACGGTTGAAGCTTGGATTCGCGTTTCTCACATCATTCCACTGCATAACGAAATTCGCGCGTTGCAAAAGCAAGTTAATAGTCTGCAAGTTGAGCTGCGCTCAGTAGAAAATCAAGATTAAGCCAAAGGCTGCCATGATATTCGTTGATAAAGATGAATGTATTATGGCAGCCTTTGTTTGTTTCCGTTTTCGCTTTTTATTCCAAACCTTTCTTAATCAGATACTGGTAAGGCGGCTCGTCGGTTTTTGATAACAATAACTGGTGGTCCATAAAGCGACAGAAACTCGGAATATCTCGCGTCGTCGAAGGATCATCCGCTTTTACCAGCAGCACTTCACCATCCTGCATAGTACGAATTGTCTTTCTGACCATCATTACAGGCTCAGGGCAGCGTAATCCTTCTGCTTCCAGTATTTTATCTGCATTGATGTTATCGGAAATTTCTCGCTTGAAACTCATAGTAAACCTAACGGATGTCACATTTAGAGGCTAGATAATACTGTTGGAGAAAAAATATTCAATATTCACTTGTTAAACGAAACAACTTGGTTTAATTTAATTAACAATTTGATAACAATATCTCATTCCGACACTATCCCCAGTTTTCTTGGGCTTCCCCGCTGAAAGGCGGGATTTTTTTATCGGTAGAAAAGCGATTTGTAACAAGATAAGGCTCTTAGAGCCTTATCTACTGACAAGTTACAGCTTAATAACGACACGACCAGTTACTTGACCGTTTGTTATGTCTTCTGCGTATTTCGGCGCTTGTGCCAAATCGATCTCTGTACACGCTTGTTCGAAGTAACTTGCTGGTAGTAGTTCAGCCAATTTTTCCCAAGCAGCAACACGTTCTTCAAACGGGCAGCTTACTGAATCCACACCTTGTAGACGAACGTTGCGCAGAATAAATGGCATTACCGTAGTTGGAAGGTCAAAGCCACCAGCAAGCCCACAAGCAGCAACCGCACTGTTGTAATCCATTTGCGCTAACACTTTTGCTAATACCTTGCTGCCAACAGTATCAACAGCACCCGCCCAAACTTGTTTCTCTAGTGGGCGGGCAGGCTCTTCAAACTCACAGCGGTCGATAATTTGGCTAGCACCTAATTTTTCAAGTAATGGACCGTTAGTCTCTACTCGACCAGTTACGGCTGCTACTTTGTAGCCTAGTTGTGCCAGTAAGGTAACAGCAACAGAGCCAACACCACCGCTGGCACCTGTAACAAGAATAGTACCGTCTTCGGGTTTAATGTTCGCATCTAACAATGCTTGTACACATAACATTGCCGTAAAACCTGCCGTACCCACCATCATGGCTTGTTTTGCCGAAAAACCTTGAGGAAGAGGCACTAACCAGTCTGCTTTAAGACGAGCTTTTTCTGCCATGCCACCCCAATGATTCTCACCAACTCCCCAGCCAGTCAGAACGACGGCATCGCCTTCTTTATAGCGAGCGTCTTCAGAGCTGATGACTTTGCCTGCCAGATCAATACCCGGAACCATAGGGAAGTTGCGGATTATTTTTCCTTTACCTGTAATGGCAAGGCCGTCTTTGTAGTTCAGTGAGGAGTAATCAACAGCAACAAGCACATCACCTTGCGGAAGCTGTGATTCATCAAGCTGTTCAATTGTTGCAATCGTTTGTTTTTCTTCTTGGTTTAGAGTTAAAGCCTGAAACATAGAGTTCCTCCACGAGTGATTTATCTTTATTGACTACAGTTTAGCCTTGATAGTTTGATGAATTAAATGAAACTTTAGCATTAGTTTTATGCATAACATGCATACTAATTGCGGGTATATAGTTTTAAGTAGTGAGTCCAGTCTGGGGGCGCAAGTAAGTAACATTAATCCTACTGCTGAAGTTGAATTTATGTTTACCTTTGTTATTTAAAAGTACGCTATTCAGTTTTGCGAGAGTGGGCTTTTTCTTGTTTATTTGTAGGATTTATTTCTATCGGCTATGAGCCCCATTTTTTTGCCGCGGAAGGGCAAGTGATTATTAAGATCACCCGCTCCAAAAAAAACGCATTTCTTCTCTGTGTTTTATTTAATAGTTTGTTGTTTTTATTGGTTTTTTCTTTGTTTTTTTGGCGAAATTAACCCTGAAAAACTCAACCTAATATATTCATGTTTTTGATAGTTTTTTCTTATTAGTTTAATCGGTGTAAATAATGTGATTGTTTTTCAAACTCTACATATAATTAGTTTGAAATTAGTAGAACATCTATATGCTCATTTATTAAAAGAGAACTATTGTCACCTAAATATATTATTTGGATATGACCAATTGATAACTTTCTGTTAATTAAGGATAACCCTATGAATAAAGAAAATAACTCCGCAGGAAAGTGCCCAGTGATGCATGGCGGTATGACATCAACGGGTTCTACAGTCATGGACTGGTGGCCAAACGCACTAAATCTGGACATCCTTCATCAACACGATAAGAAAACCAACCCACTTGGTGAAGACTTTAATTACCGAGAAGAACTTAAAAAGCTTGATGTAGAAGGTTTGAAAAAAGACCTAACCGCATTAATGACAGACAGCCAAGAATGGTGGCCAGCAGACTGGGGGCACTATGGCGGTTTGATGATTCGTATGGCTTGGCACTCTGCTGGTAGCTACCGTACTGCGGATGGTCGCGGTGGTGCTTCTACCGGTAACCAGCGTTTTGCACCTCTAAACTCATGGCCAGATAACGCGAACTTAGATAAAGCTCGTCGTCTGTTATGGCCAATAAAAAGAAAATACGGCAACAAAATTAGTTGGGCTGACTTGATTATTCTTGCCGGTAACGTCGCGTATGAATCAATGGGACTGAAAACCTTTGGTTTTGCCTTCGGTCGTCAAGATATCTGGCATCCAGAGAAAGATATTTACTGGGGCTCTGAAAAAGAGTGGTTGTCGAAAAGTGGTGGTGAAGGTAGCCGTTACTCTGGTGAACGTGACCTAGAAAACCCTCTGGCAGCAGTAATGATGGGCTTAATTTACGTCAACCCAGAAGGTGTGGATGGTAATCCTGACCCACTGAAAACAGCAGCGGATATGCGTGTAACCTTTGCTCGCATGGCAATGAACGATGAAGAAACGGTAGCACTAACCGCAGGTGGTCACACTGTCGGTAAAGCTCACGGTAACGGCAAAGCTGAAAACCTAGGCCCAGATCCAGAAGCGGCTGACATTGAAGAGCAAGGTCTTGGCTGGAACAACCATAAATCTCGTGGTATTGGTCGCAATACGGTAACCAGCGGTATAGAAGGTGCTTGGACAACTCATCCAACGCAGTGGGACAACGGTTTCTTCAAGATGCTGTTAGAGCACGAGTGGAAACTGACTAAGAGCCCAGCAGGTGCATGGCAATACGAGCCAGTAGACATCGCTGAACAAGACAAACCAGTCGATGTTGAAGACCCATCAATCCGTTATAATCCAATGATGACGGATGCGGACATGGCACTGAAAGTGGACCCAGAATACCGTAAGATTTCTGAGCGCTTCCACCAGGATCCAGCGTACTTTAATGAAGTGTTTGCTCGTGCTTGGTTTAAGTTAACTCACCGTGATTTAGGTCCAAAAGCAAACTACGTTGGTCCAGAAGCACCAGCAGAAGATTTGATTTGGCAAGACCCTATTCCAGCAGGCGTAACTGGTTACGATGTTGAAGCGGTAAAAGCAAAAATCGCAGCGACGGGTTTAACTGTATCAGAGTTGGTTGCTACTGCATGGGATAGTGCACGTACCTTCCGTAATTCAGACCTACGTGGTGGTGCAAACGGGGCTCGTATTCGCCTTGCTCCACAAAACGCATGGCAAGGTAACGAACCAGAGCGTCTAGCTCGAGTGCTTGCGGAATTAACTAAGATTGCACAAGAGTTTGCTATCAGCATTGCCGATACGATTGTTCTTGCCGGTAACGTGGGTATCGAGAAAGCGGTGAAAGCCGCAGGGTATGACTTCAAAGTACCATTTGCAGCTGGTCGTGGTGATGCAACCGCAGAACAAACCGATGCAGAGTCATTTGATGTGCTGGAGCCTGTCGCCGACGGTTTCCGTAACTGGCAGAAGAAACATTACACAGTGACACCTGAAGAGATGTTGCTAGACCGTGCTCAATTGCTTGGTTTGACTGCGCCAGAGATGACTGTGCTTATCGGTGGTATGCGTGTGCTAGGTACTAACCATGGCGGCAGCAAACACGGTGTGTTTACCGATCGCGTTGGTACTTTGACTAACGATTTCTTCGTTAACCTAACCGACATGGCATTTACCTGGAAACCAACGGGGCGCAACTCCTACGATATCTGTGACCGTAAGACTGGCGAAGCGAAGTTCACTGCAACTCGAGCTGACCTAGTGTTTGGTTCTAACTCTATCTTGCGCTCATACGCGGAAGTGTATGCTCAAGATGACAACCAAGAGAAGTTCGTCAAAGACTTCATCGCTGCTTGGACCAAAGTGATGAACGCAGACCGTTTTGATCTGAAAAAGTAAGACTTAGAAATCTAAGTGTCATTAAAGCTCCTGCCATTGGTGTAATGCCAATCAGTTAAGAGAATCCTCGTTCCCATGCTCTGAAGTGACCCCCAATAGTTGGACAACCAATTATTGGGGGTCTTTTATTTATGTCCAAATACAGTCGCGAGTTACAGTACACAGTAGCTAACAAGTATCTTGATGGCTCCACTCCGCGAGAGCTCGCTGAAAAATAGTCTGTCCCAACAAAACATGGTCGTTATTGGGCTCATGTTTTCACTATGCATGGTTCAAATTCATTTTTAATTGATGGCCATTCTCTTAGTGCGGAAGCTAAGCTGGAAGCGTTGCAATTATTGTGGACAAAGGGCTGGTCTGTCCGACACACTAGCGCGGTGTGAAACCTCTCTTTCCCTACGACGTTCACGAGTGGGCTCCGAAATTATGAAAAGCCCGGTATTATTGGGTTGGAGAAACAGAAAAGAGCGATTATTCCAATGAAGACCTCCCCGCAAACGCCACCC
>NZ_JBKEBW010000138.1:0-6399 GCF_047973365.1 Vibrio sp.
AGCCTCGTCAGAAATGACGGGGCTTTTTTACGTTAGGAATAAACCACACTCCTACAACCCAGCGTCACCACCCAACGGCGTCATCCCAGAATTTCGGCACGAAATATCTGGGATCTGCTGACGATGGAGAGCACAGTAGGGAGATCCCTGTTTTCACAGGGATGACGTGATTGGTATCCGTGGGTTCCTCTTTGTTTAAGAGCAGGCCGGCCTGTCACGCCGGGGGTCGCGCCAACGCAAGGTGGATAGGGTGTCCCGTCCGCTCCGCCACGCTTTTTTGTTATAGAGAAGGAAGCCTCGTCAGAAATGACGGGGTTTTTTGCGTCTTTGCGCACAATGTAGGGACAAAAAAAACCGACGCTATTGCGTCGGCTGATATTGATTCTATTGCGTTTACAATATTTGTTTTAAAACTCTGTCCGCTTTTACTCGGGTGATCTTGCGTACTAAGCGTTGTACTGCATCTGGGTAATCTTCAAGCTTCTCTAATTGTCGGTATGTACAAACTAAGTGAGTATGCTGAAGAATATTCTGGAGCTCTTTCTCAAACTGCTCTGTTAATAAGTGGTAATCATCTTTTATCAGCAGCGCATTCTCTAAATCAAGCTTCCAAGCTCTTGGATTCAAGTTATTGCCTGTTAGCAGCATGTAACGTTTGTCTACCCAGATACCTTTTAGATGGAAGCTGTTGTCTTCATGTTTCCATAAGTGAATCGATAGATTGCGGCTAGCGATATTCGCTTCATTCGCTTTGGCGAAACGACGCAAATTTATCTCATAAAGGTAAGGCAAACCGCCGATGGTTTTGAACTCTTCCTCTGGCGAAATATAGAAGTCATTTGCTGTTTTATCACCAATGATGATATGAACTTTAACCCCACGTTTAAGCGCTTTTTTAACTTCCTTCGCTATGCTTCTTGGGAAATTGAAATAAGGGGTGCAAATGAACACTTCGTCTTTAGCTTGAGCGATAAGTTGCACTATGTATTGGTTTAGCCTGTTGCGGCGTTTGCCTAAGCCGACAAGAGGCGTAATACCTACTTTATCTTGCGACAGTATCTCATTATCGAATTTATAACTTGCCTGAGCTAACGATGCTCTGAACTGGCGGATATCCGTTTTGATCTCTTTAGTGTCGGGCTTATCTTGCGCACTAAGATCATTCACTGCAGGGTGAGCTAGCATTTCTTGTTGGACAAATTTGACCATGCTGTCCGCTAACGCAGCGTTTTCAACTGAATGATAACGGTCAAAGCGGTAACGCTCTTTGTAATGCAGATAAACGTTATTCAAACTCGCGCCACTGTAGATGACGGTATCATCGATAACAAAACCTTTTAGATGTAACACGCCAAACACTTCGCGACCGCGAACTGGGATGCCATAAGTGGGAATCGTATGTTGGTACTCTTGGTTAAACTTTTTATAGATCGCAGCATTACCTTCTGAGGATGCTTTACCAATGAGACCTCGCTGAGCACGGTGCCAATCAACACAAATGTTAATGTCCAAACCTGGGTTACGTTGTTTGGCTTCAAAAAGCTCAGTAAGAATTTCGCGACCAGCTTCATCGTCTTCTAAATAAAGGGCAACAAGGTAAATACGCTTACTTGCCTGACGAATTGACTCAATCAGGTGGGTCCTGAATTCTTTAGCTGAGAAGAGGATGGCAAACTTATTCGGATCTTGCGCAATAGTCGGCAGCTGGTCGAATGGGTTTCTACGAGCAATCATTTTGGAGGCTTTACCTTACTTATGTGCAAATGTGCGAACGACGAATAATACCAAATTAGTCAAACAAAAGGCTAGAAAAGCTGTTTAATCTTCTAACTGTACGGTAAAAATTGCATTGGAATGAGATCTTTACCGCTTTGACAATAGCGAACAAACAAGGTTCTGAGTTCACTTGGCAATGTTTCAACTTCGATCTTTTTGAAGTTTGCTTGCTGATAGAAGTTTTGCAGATGAGTATAAGAAAAACAAAAGTCATTGCTCGAAAGCACTTCTTGTTGGCAATATCTAAGTAACTCTGACCCGATTCCTTTACCTCTATTCGATTCACTGACGACCATTCCCGTCAACAATCGATAGTTCGCTATTGGGCGAAAGCGCACGACAGCAACGATTAATGTCTCATCGTACGCTACGATGGATAATTCATCACTCTTCGGTTTGCTGCCTGGGTAATGTTGTTTGTAAAATCGTTTGAGCAGAGGCAGTTTTATTGGATCTAAATGTTCAAACTTGAGGGTAGGCATTTGTGTCTTATCGAGGCATCTGTTGTAGAATGTCTGCAGTTTAGTTTATCTGAAGAGTCTCATGCAATTACCTAATCCTCTGCAATTACAACACGATGTGAACTTAGCCCCTTATCATACCTTTGGTATCGAACAGGTATGCCACACGCTCACTCTCATCCAATCCGTTGATGATTTAAAGCAAGTATACCGTTGTTCCGAACTTCAAGCTTTACCTAAGTTAATGCTAGGTAAAGGAAGTAATATGCTCTTTACGGAAGCCTACCAAGGTGTTGTGCTGGTAAACCAAATGCTGGGCATTGAGCACATGGAAGATAATCGTTTCCATTATCTGCATGTTGCAGGGGGAGAAGATTGGCCACAATTGGTTGAATGGAGCATTAACCACGGCATTGCGGGGCTTGAAAATTTAGCCTTGATCCCGGGATGTGCAGGTTCGGCACCTATCCAAAACATTGGTGCTTACGGCTTAGAATTTCAGGATGTCTGTGAATATGTTGATTATCTTTGCCTTGATACTTTCGAAGTCAAACGATTAACCAAAGCGCAATGTGAATTTGCTTATCGCGACTCTATTTTCAAGCATCAATTGTATAATCGGGCAATCGTTACTGCTGTCGGTTTAAAACTGTCAAAAGAATGGAAGCCAAATATCAATTATGGTCCGTTAAAAGAGCTTGGCGATAGTTGTAATGCAAAGCAAGTTTTTGAGCGTATATGTCAAATTCGCCGTGAGAAATTGCCTAATCCTGCCATTACTGGTAACGCCGGCAGTTTTTTCAAAAACCCAGTCGTTGTTGAGCAACACTTTGAAATGTTGAAGGCTCTCTTCCCTGATATCGTTGCTTATCCTGTGGAAGATGGTATGAAGCTGGCCGCTGGTTGGTTGATTGACCATGCGGGGCTTAAAGGTATGGTTCATGGCGGAGCTCAGGTGCATCCTAATCAAGCGCTGGTTCTGATTAATAAATCTCATGCGACTGCGAAAGATGTGGTTGAACTGGCGGGTATCGTTCGTAATAAAGTTTTAGAGACTTATGGTGTATTGCTTGAACATGAAGTTCGTTTTATGGGACGAGATAAAGAAACCTATTTAAGTCGTTTGATGGGAGAGTTCTGAATGAAAAATCCAGACGTAAAGTTAAAGTTGCTGAGCAAGTTATCTGATGGCTCTTTTCATTCGGGCGAATCTTTAGGTGAAGAATTAGGCATGTCGCGCGCGGCGATCAGTAAACATATCAAAGGTATTCAACTGTGGGGCGTTGATATTTTTCGTGTTCAGGGAAAAGGCTATCAACTATCACAACCTTTGATCATGTTAGATGAAGCGTTGATCCAGTCTAAAGTGAGCAATCCGGTTGAACTGCATCCAGTGATTGGTTCGACTAACCAATATTTGATGGACAATACGGCGCAGTTACAGTCTGGCACTGTGTGTATAGCAGAATATCAGGAAAGTGGTCGAGGTCGACGCGGACGTCATTGGGTATCGCCATTTGGCTCTAACCTATATTTATCTATGTACTGGCGTTTAGAAGCCGGTATGGCTGCAGCTATGGGCCTAAGTCTTGTGGTTGGTGTTGCCATGGTTGAAGCTCTGGAAAACATGGGATTGGAAGGTGTCAAACTGAAGTGGCCTAATGATCTTTATTACCAAGATAGAAAACTGGCTGGCATATTAGTTGAAATGTCAGGTCAGGCGGGCGGTGCTGCGCATTTGGTTATTGGTATGGGCATGAACCTTGCCATGCAAGACAAAGAATCGGCTATCGATCAACCGTGGGCCAGTTTGTCACAGGTGATCGGTACTGATCATATCGATCGCAACGTTTTGGCAGCAGAGTTTATCAACACCCTAGATAGCGCATTAAAGCATTACGAGCTGCACGGTATGCAAAACTTCGTTGCACGCTGGAATCGCTTAGATAACTTTATTGGCCGTAAAGTGAAGCTAATCATGGGCGCCAATGAAATTACCGGCATCGAGCGCGGTATTGATATTCAGGGTGGCGTGCTGTTGGAAACCAGTGAAGGATTGAAGAGCTTTATTGGTGGTGAGATTTCGCTGCGTAAAGGGGAATAGCGACAGATTCTTCGTCATTTCTGCGTAGGCACAATGCTCCCCTATCAGCACAGGCGCGAGATCCCGGATAAATGCTACGCATTTTCCAGGATGACGGGGGTTGAGCCTTTTCAGGATGACTCAAATTGGCGGTAATAACCGCCATCACTTGCGCAGCAGTATCTCTTCTACCGTATGGTTTAACCCTTTGCGTAAAATCAACTGAGCTCTGCCTTTGGTTGGCAGGATATTCCCTTGCAGGTTCTTGCCGTTAATCGAGTGCCAGATGCTTTTGGCTTTCTCTATGGCTTCGGCCTCGCTGATCTTGGTGTAATGGCTGAAGTAAGAACCCGGCTCTTTGAATGCACTGTCTCTGAATTTCATAAATCGTTCTACGTACCATTTTTCGATCATCTGGCTGTCTGCATCAACGTAGATGGAAAAATCGAGAAAGTCCGAGATAAACACTCGATGTGGGTCATGCGGATAATCCATGCCACTTTGCAGAACGTTCAACCCTTCAATAATCAATACATCAGGGCGATCAACCACTTTTTTCTGCTCGGTAATGTCATAGGTGAGGTGTGAATAAACCGGTGCTTCGACGTTTGGCATACCGGCCTTAACATCTGAGACAAATTGGACAAGGCTGCGCATATCATAGGATTCAGGAAACCCTTTTTTATGCATGATGCCTCTCTCTTCCAATACTTTGTTTGGATGAAGAAAGCCGTCGGTGGTGACCAGTTCAACCTTTGCGTGGTTTTCAAAGCGAGCCAGTAAGGCTCGTAGTAATCGAGCCGTAGTACTCTTACCGACCGCAACACTGCCAGCGATACCGATGATAAAAGGCGGGGCGATTTCTTTATTACCGAGAAACTGATCAAGCACGCTATTACGACTCTGTCTTGCGGCAACATACAAATTGAGAAGACGTGCGAGAGGAAGATAAATTTCTACTGCTTCTTTTACCGTCAAGTTCTCATTGATACCTTGCAATTCTTGCAGATCACTTTCTGACAGCATCATAGGTACTGAGTTACGAAGCTCAGACCATTGCTGGCGATCGAAAGACAAATATGGGGTCATAACATGCTCAATTGTCGAAATTAGAGTAAGACCAGCGAACATACAATATGGTAGCAACAATGCAAATGGGAAAGATGGAATATTTAGCGTTTGGGCGTAAATTCGCGTGAAAAATCATCGAATAAACAAAAGTAAGCGAAATTTCGCATTTTTTTTATCATAAGTATTGCAAGCCAATAGATCATTCACTAGAATGCGCACCACTTATGCCGACTTAGCTCAGTAGGTAGAGCAACTGACTTGTAATCAGTAGGTCACCAGTTCGATTCCGGTAGTCGGCACCATATTCTCCTTTATGAGAGTTCTTCTTGAGTAAGAATGGCTCACTAATGAGAGAAATGGCGTAAAAATTTGGAGGGGTTCCCGAGTGGCCAAAGGGAGCAGACTGTAAATCTGCCGGCTCCGCCTTCGATGGTTCGAATCCGTCCCCCTCCACCATATTATTAGGAAATAGCTCTCAGAGTTACGTGTTGCGGGCATCGTATAATGGCTATTACCTCAGCCTTCCAAGCTGATGATGCGGGTTCGATTCCCGCTGCCCGCTCCACTCCATTTTAGAGTGCTGATATAGCTCAGATGGTAGAGCGCATCCTTGGTAAGGATGAGGTCGGCAGTTCGATTCTGCCTATCAGCACCAGCTCTAAGCGCTAAGCAAAGTTTTCCTTTTGATATATACTTTTTACTACCAAATTTTTGGTTGCGTGGTCATTTATAAAGCCACCTAAATCCGTACCTAGAGGGACAACTCATGTCTAAAGAAAAATTTGAACGTACGAAACCGCACGTAAACGTTGGTACTATCGGCCACGTTGACCACGGTAAAACAACTCTAACAGCAGCAATCTGTACTACTCTTTCAAAAGTATACGGCGGTGCAGCTCGTGACTTCGCATCAATCGATAACGCTCCAGAAGAGCGTGAGCGCGGTATCACAATCTCTACTTCACACGTAGAATACGATACTCCAAGCCGTCACTACGCACACGTAGA
>NZ_JBKEBW010000062.1:0-10505 GCF_047973365.1 Vibrio sp.
ATAGTTGGTTTTGAAGCAGAAAGACAGAATCAGCACTATAGATATCAGGCTAACTCACTAAAAACAAAGAGGGTTTTATCATTCCTTAGCTTGGCGAAGAATATTTTAAAAGACACGCCTTTGAGGCGTGTACTTCAATGGTTTCGAAATGGAGTGGCCGCTTTATCGATAGGTTACCCTTCAATAATAAGTCGACCACTCCAATAAATGGGGATCCCTCAGTGCCTTCGCAGGAATGACGCGACGAGAGGCAGGAATGACGATATTGGGTTTGTCATCAGTCTGACCGGAGCTGTTATCAGGTAATTTTCTCGCGATAAAGTTTAGGGCTGAC
Source organism: Vibrio sp. (assembly GCF_047973365.1). Lineage (GTDB taxonomy): Bacteria > Pseudomonadota > Gammaproteobacteria > Enterobacterales > Vibrionaceae > Vibrio. The sequence goes on from NZ_JBKEBW010000062.1 coordinate 335, forward strand.
ACCAGCCTTGCGCTTGAATACGCGCGAGAAATAAAGCGGATCGGAATAGCCGACGATTCGTCCAATATGATTAACCGAATAGTGCGTCGTTACCAACAGTTGCTTGGCACGGCTAATACGTTGGTCATCGCGCCATTGGGTAATGGTCATTTTCATTTCGTCGCGGAACAAGTGCCCTAAACGAGATGGCGATAAACAGGTATACGCAGCAATTTCCTCAAGGCTGAAATCCTGATTGAGATTTTGCGTCATGTAGTTAATCGCCTGAATGATACGCGGATCGAGCGGCTTACTCACCACATCGGGTTGTACCGATTTACAACGAATCAACAATTGCTCAAGCAAGTTGATCGCTAAATCGTCGCGATAAGGGAGATCGGATTTGGCGGTGTATTCGATATCAACAAACAAACTTTCAATATTTTCGATGTCCTGCACTGACAAGCCGCTGGTCACATAAACCCCATTGCGTTCTTCCTGCCAGTTTAACCAGTCATTCCAGAAGGCTCTGGGACGAAAATAGACCCAACGGTGAAACCATGAAGCATTGTCATCTTTGCGGCGGTAATAGTGGGCGGCACTGGGCGGAAACAGCAGTAAGTCTCCCGCTTTGACATGAAACTCATGTTCTGCGGAGAAAATAGTACCTTCACCTTTGCTGGTGATATTGATGATGTACCCTTTCATGCCGGTTTGACGGTCGATGGTGTAGTCGAGCTCGTCACCTTCGATAATCGGTGTCAGTCCCGCGACTAAATGCGCATCGAAGTCATACCCTGGCTTGAGTGGATCAGTGTTCTGCATAGACCAACAATCATTAGAATTTTCTCTAGTGTATGTTGAGCCCGGAAGTATTGCGATTTTCGACATCACATTTTATCTAATACGATCTACGGTTGGTTTAAAACTATCCATTGTGTAGCAGAAAAAGCTTCACGAAACAGATCAGGTTTGATGGAATGACGAATAGATTCACTGGGAAGCCCGTGGCGGCTCAGTTGCCAATCCGGTTGCTCGGATTGTGGCAGCTCATTATTGCCCTCCATCTCAACGGGAACAATCGCGTGGCGGATATCTAATCGAGTGGGAATGCTATTGCGCGCCAAATACTCAATCACCACCGCTTTATCATGAAAGTAGTAGTTCATGTTGACGGATAGCTGATTAACCGATGGCTTATCGGCATGGTGAAACTGGCACCATTGTTCAATGCGATCATGGCGATGACGAAACTTCCACTGCGCCGGTGAGACATCCAGTAACTCACCGTTGTTAATCAGTTCGAGCTTGCCTTGGTACAACACCTTATCCGCATACAGCAGCTCAAACTCAGTTGCACACTGACCAGCAACACGCAGTGTCCACTGGTTATGGTGGATATCAAACGGGCTGACAATGTCAACGCCCGGCTCTGGTTTAGATTCGTCAACCGCCATAATTACCTCTACAACTTTTCGTTATCACTAAACTCGCATTACGTCATCCTGGAAAATACAAAGTATTTATCCAGGATCTAAGCTCCGCAGTTAGCGGTTATTAGATTCCTGCTTTCGCAGGAATGACGGCGGAACAAGAATAATGACGACGACCAGACTTAAACACCAGAATTCAAACGGTAGTACAAGCTGTTGGTTTTCAGCTCTTGCTTGAAGGTACGAGTCTCAGTGTTTTCATCGATAACAACCATTTCCATACCTAGAATATCGGCGTAATCCGCTAGGGTATCAACACTCACCTGTTGGCTGTAGGCACTGTGGTGTGCGCCGCCCGCATGAATCCAACTTGCCGCTGCAATTTGTAGGTTTGGCATTGGTTCCCAAAGCGCGTGAGCAACTGGTAAGTGTGGCATACCTTGTGGTGGCGCAACCGTCTTCACTGTGTTGACGATCATACGGAAGCGGTTACCAAGGTCAATCACAGACACGTTAAGCGCATCACCCTCTTTGCCGCTAAATAGCAGACGAGGAACATCACACTTCAGACCAATGGTATGACGGTGAATTTCCAGGCGTGGTTTTGCCGCAGCGATGGATGGACACACTTCTAGCATGTGCGCGCCAAGAGCTTGGTCCGTTGCGCCGAAGTTATAGGTGTAGTCTTCCATAAATGATGTACCGCCTTGGCGACCTTTACCCATCTGCTTCATGATGTGAACCATAGCCGAGGTTTTCCAGTCACCCTCACCGCCGTAACCGAAGCCTTTCGCCATCAGACGTTGTGTTGCAAGACCTGGCAGCGAACCTAAACCGGTTAAGTTTTCAAAGGTGTTGGTAAATGCGCTAGCACCTACATCAGTTAAAAAGCGTTCCATACCCATTTCTAGGCGTGCTTCGTGTTGCATCAATTTAAGCAGTGCCGCATCGGTGAGCAGCTCTGGTTTCATTTCATACGTTGATGCGTATTCATCCAACATGCGAGCCACATCGGCATCCGATACCGATTGAACCACGTCAGTCAGTTCGCCCAAGCCGTAAGCGTTCACTTCGTAGCCGAACTGGATTTGCGCAGAAACTTTGTTACCTTCAGTCACCGCTACTTGACGCATGTTGTCACCAAAACGTGCCACTCTGAGGTTTTGACCTGCGTGGATACCCACAGCCGCACGGCACCAGTCATCCATTTCTTTATGCACTTGCGGATTTTGCCAGTGACCCACCACCACTTTGCGGTCGATACCCATACGAGTGCCGATAAAGCCGAACTCACGGCAACCATGCGCACTTTGGTGTGTGTTCATGTAGTTCATGTCGATGCTGTCCCAAGGAAGCGCCGCATTGAACTGAGTGTGAAGATGCATGAACGGTTTGTTGAGCTGAGACAGACCTGCAATCCACATTTTTGCTGGAGAGAAGGTGTGCATCCAAAGCACCAAACCGATACAGTCTGGATCGTTGTTCGCGGCGCGACAGACATTCAGGATCTCTTCCGGAGACTTCACTGTGCCTTTGTCGACCATAGGTACAGAGATGGCACTGCTTTGGTTGAAACTTGCCACCATCTGACCACTTTCCAGCGCCACTTGCTCAAGCACTTTTGGTCCGTAGAGCGTTTGTGAACCGGTGACAAACCAAACTTGTTTTTCGTTAAATACTTTCATGACTTACCCTTTATTCTTAGCTGACTGACCGTAATAAGCATTGGCTCCGTGTTTACGTAGGTAGTGCTTATCGAGCAACGCTTGATTGATATATTCCACCGCAGGATTGATCTGCAGAGTTTGCAGCGCCATGCCGGCGACAACCTCTGTCACAACTGCGTTGTGCACCGCTTGATGAGCATCTTTGCCCCAGCAGAACGGTGCATGTTCTTTGACTAAAATTCCCGGAATCGCAATTGGGTCGTTATCGCCAATGGTTTCTACGATCACCAGACCGGTATTCAATTCGTAATCGCTGGCAATCTCTTCGTTTGAGAGCGCGCGAGTACATGGAATGCTGCCGTAGAAGTAATCGGCATGGGTGGTGCCTAATGCTGGGATCGCTTTACCCGCTTGCGCCCAAGCCGTTGCTTGAGGCGAATGGGTGTGAACCACGCCACCAATCTTGGCGTAGGTGCGGTACAACACTAAATGAGTGGCAGTATCCGAAGACGGGTTGAGATCGCCTTCCACGATATTGCCTTGCAGATCGACCACCACCATGTTTTCAGCGCTTAAATCTTCATAAGCAACACCGCTTGGCTTGATCACCACTAAGCCAGATTCACGGTCAATCGCTGACACGTTGCCCCAGGTGAACGTCACTAACTTGTGACGTTCTAAATCTAAGTTGGCTTGCCACACATCATGACGCAGCTTTTTCAGACGCTCTTGTTGGTTCGACACATTATCCATGGCTACGCTCCTGAGCATGTTTGGCTTCAGCGATTTGTTCTAGATGTTGACCCAACTCGCGATAGTTGGTGTAACGTTGTTCACGTAGCGCTTTTGCTGCCGCATTCGGTTGGTAAACTTGGCTAATTGGGCTTGCCATCACTTGTTGTGCTTGTTGAGCATCTTGATACACACCAGCGGCAACCGCGGCGAAAATCGCCGCACCCAGAGCGCAACACTGCTCAGAGCTGGCAACGGCAATATCACGACCGATAACATCGGCACACATCTGCATCACATATGGCGATTTCTGTGAAATACCGCCGATAGCGATAACACGTTCAACATCCATACCTTGGTCAACAAAACAATCGACAATCGCTTTCGCACCGTGAGCGGTAGATTCAACCAGAGCAGCAAACATTGCCGGTGCAGTCGAACCCAAGTTTAAATCGGTAATCGCGCCTTTGAGGCGTTGGTTGGCGTAAGGTGTGCGACGGCCATTATGCCAGTCCATCGCCAGTGGTGAGTTATCGTTGAAAGCGTATTGCTGCGCAGCCTCGGCAAGCATTGGCACCATCGACTTATCCAACTGCTCCATCACTTTTGCTGCGTCTGGGTTGGTTTTCGCCAGCGCCTGAATTGGCCACATCAGTACACGCTTATACCATGCATAAACATCGCCAAATGCTGACTGCCCCGCTTCCAAAGCCATCAAGCTTGGTAGCGCGCTGCCTTTCACCTGACCACAAATACCGTGAATAGTGCGATCGCCCACTTTGTCCGCATCCACCATCAGGATGTCACAAGTAGAAGTACCGATAACTTTGACCAGATCATGCGCGCCTGCTCCTGCGCCAACAGCCCCCATATGACAGTCGAACTCGCCGACCGCAACGGCTAAACCAGCAGGTAAGCCCAGCTTTTCAGCCCACTCTGGTGTGAGGTAGCCTGCCACATCTTCAGAAGTATAAACCTCAGTAAACATGCGCTCACGGATACCATCCAGAGTTGGCGAAATGGCAGAAAGGAATTGTTGATCCGGCAAGCCGCCCCAACTGTCATGCCACATTGCTTTATGACCTGCGGCACAGATACCGTGGCGGAATTTACTTGGGTGTTCGTTACCTGAAAGCAGTGCGGGGATCCAGTCACACAATTCCACCCAACTATGAGCGGCTTTCGCCACTTGCTCATCTTGCTCACTCACCCAGGCCGCTTTTGCCCAGAACCATTCAGAAGAGTAAATACCACCAATGTACTTGGTGTAGTCGATGAACTCGCCACCGTGGGCCAGTTCATTAATCAATTCGGCTTTGGATACCGAGGTGTGGTCTTTCCACAGGATAAACATTGCGTTCGGGTTCTGCGCAAATTCAGGCAGTAGCGCCAACACATTGCCTTGCGCATCGACCGGAGCCGGGGTTGAACCTGTGGTATCCACACCGATACCCACCACAGACTGTGCGATTTCCGCAGAGACTTGCTCAAGCGCTTCACGGATCGCCTGAGTCATCGCTTCTATATAGTCTTGCGGGTGGTGACGAAACTGAGATTGTTCTGGCTCGTTGTATAAGCCTTCCATCCAACGCGGGTAGTAAGTGACGCCGGAAGCCACTTCCTCACCACTAATAGCGTTGACCAATAATGCACGCACCGAATCTGAACCAAAATCCAGTCCGATAACATGTGCAGGGGGTGTCGCTAAATGCTTCATAACAACTCCGTATAGGGTATCCATGTAGGGTGATATTTTTTGTTTGTTATACCCCTACATGGAGAAATCAGCCATGACATTGCCTGCTAGATATATGGACAAATTAGTCATAAAGATGTTTCTGTGTAGCTGATTAAAAAACACACTAACACTGGATAGACAAGGCTTGCGCGGCAATCCTCTCGCTAAATTGCCACCAAAAACAGATCGAAAATGCACTAAAACATGACAGATGAGATCCCCATCATGTTCACCTCGGCTAAATGAATGGACAAAATCGCTACATTTTTTTGGTGTGATTTTGGTCACTTCAAGTTGAAATGAAATACTCAAATATGTCCGTGAAACAAACCCTACCCAGCGGATGGAATAACAATGAAACTAAAAAAACTATTACTAGCAACAGCCCTAACCGGGGCAACGATGTTAAGCGCCTCTGCCAATGCTTTCTTTGGTTCAGATGATGAATTACGCTTAGGTTACCTGGTTAAACAACCTGAAGAGCCATGGTTCCAGACTGAATGGTCATTTGCCGAAAAAGCCGGTAAAGATCTTAAGTTTGAAGTGGTTAAAATGGCGATTCCAGATGGTGAAAAAACTCTGAATGCTATCGATACCCTAGCCGCTCAAGGCGCGAAAGGTTTCGTTATCTGTACTCCGGACCCTAAATTAGGTCCAGCAATCATGGCAAAAGCCAAAAGCTATGATCTCAAAGTCGTGACCGTTGATGACCAATTCCTTAACGCGAAAGGCGAACCAATGACTGACGTACCACTGGTCATGATGGCAGCAACGGCTATTGGTGAACGTCAAGGCTCTGAACTTTATAAAGAAATGCAAAAACGTAACTGGGATGTTTCAGTGACTGGCGTGATGGCAATCACCGCTGATGAGCTAGACACCGCGCGTCGTCGTGTCAACGGTTCTATCTCAGCGCTTAAAGCGGCGGGTTTCCCAGAAGGTCAAATCTATCGCGTACCAACCAAAACCAACGACATCCCTGGAGCATTGGACGCAGCAAACTCACTGCTTGTTCAATACCCTAACGTTAAGCAATGGCTAATCGTCGGTATGAACGATAACACAGTGCTTGGTGGCGTACGTGCAACAGAAGGTCAGGGCTTCGGTGCTGACAACGTTATCGGTATCGGTATCAACGGTGTGGATGCAGTGAACGAACTCGCGAAATCCAGCGCAACCGGTTTCTACGGTTCTCTACTTCCTAGCCCAGACGTACACGGCTACAAGAGTATCGAGTCTCTTTACAAATGGGTTAAAGAAGACGTTGAACCCGCTAAATTTGTTGAAGTAACTGACGTAGTTCTTATCACTCGTGACAACTTCAAAGACGAACTAGCGAAGAAAGGGCTTTAAGCTCATCTTTGGTGACGGCTGTGATTTGGCCGTCACCCCTCTTGAATTTCGGTTATTTTGAACCAACGGAGAGAAGTCATGGCGAAGTCCCCTTCTTACATAGAGTTCTGTAATATTTCCAAGCACTTCCCCGGAGTAAAAGCACTGAACAACGTTAGTTTCCGCGCAAGCGCGGGCAGTATTCATGCTTTGATGGGCGAAAACGGTGCAGGTAAATCGACTCTACTTAAAACCTTAAGTGGCTTCCACCAGCCAACAGAAGGTCATATCACAATTGATGGTAAAGAGATCACACTGGCCTCAACCAACGACGCACTAGAGCACGGTATCGCGATTATTTACCAAGAATTGAACTTGGTACCCGAACTGACCGTGGCTGAAAACATTTACCTTGGGCAGCTTCCAACCAAAGGTGGTCGAGTTGATACCGAAACGCTAAACAAAAATGCCCGCGTGCAGTTAGAGCGTCTTGGTGAAACTTTTGACCCTGCATGCCAGTTAAAAGAATTATCTATCGGCCAATGGCAAATGGTGGAAATCGCCAAAGCCCTTAGCCGCAATGCGCAAATCATCGCCTTTGATGAACCTACCAGTAGCTTGTCTCAACGTGAAATTCAAAACCTGTTTAAGGTTATCCGTGAGTTACGTGACGCTGGCAAAATCATTATGTACGTATCACACCGCATGGAAGAGATCTTCAACCTGTGTGATGCCCTGACTATCTTTAAAGATGGTCAACATGTTCAATCATTTACCGATCTTTCAGCGCTGACCAATGATCGCTTAGTTGAACTGATGGTTGGCCGCGAAATCAGCGATATCTACAACTACCGCCCACGGGCACACGGTAAAAGTGGTTTACGTCTGGAAAACTTCGAAGGTCCGGGATTAACAGCCCCTGTTTCACTCGATATCAAACAAGGTGAAGTACTGGGTTTATTTGGTCTGGTCGGCGCGGGTCGTACCGAGTTAACTCGCCTTATTTTTGGTGCGGATAAAAAAACAGCCGGTGACCTTTATCTACACGATGTAAAAATCTCCATAAATAATCCGATAGATTCAATCCGCGCAGGCATTACTCTCTGCTCTGAAGACCGTAAAGCCGACGGCATCGTACCTATCATGTCGGTTCAGGAAAATACCAATATCAGTGCTCGTCCTTGGCATCTTAAATTCAAGAGTCTGATCGACTTTGGTTGGGAACAAGAAAACGCCTCCAAACAAAAAGAAGCGCTCAATGTCAAAGCCTCTTCTCTGGAGCAGCCAATCGGCAAATTATCCGGTGGTAACCAACAAAAAGTGATTCTGGGTCGCTGGTTATCAACTGCAATGAGCGTGATCTTACTCGACGAACCAACCCGTGGTATCGACGTTGGTGCCAAGTCTGAAATTTACGAACTGATTTTTAAGCTGGCAGAAAACGGCGTGACCGTACTCGTCGTTTCCAGCGATTTACCAGAAGTGTTGGGTATCTCTGACCGCGTCCTCGTGATGAAAGACGGCGCAGTAACCGGTGAACTTCAACGCGACGAATTTAATGAACAAACCGCTCTTCGTCTGGCTATGTTAGACAAAGAAGAATCGGCAGCAGCTTAAAATTAAGGAATATCATTATGTCTACTTCTAGCCCTACAAAAGCCCTAGAGTCAGAACCGAAATCTGGTGGCTTCAAATTCGGTAAAATTTGGGACAAGTTTGGAATGCTAATGGTGTTTGCAGGTCTGTTTTTGCTCTGCTGCCTGTTCGTTCCTTACTTCGCAACCTTTATCAACATGAAAGGTCTTGGTCTGGCAATCTCGATGAGCGGAATGGTCGCGTGTGCCATGTTGTTCTGTTTGGCTTGTGGTGACTTAGACCTATCTGTCGCTTCTGTTATCGCCTGTTCTGGCGTTGTCACCGCGGTCGCTATCAACGCAACTGGCAGTGTTATTCTCGGTGTTGGCGCAGGCCTGCTCTCTGGCGTTGCTTTTGGTCTGCTTAACGGCTTTGTGATTGCAAAACTGCAAATCAACGCGCTGATCACTACGCTAGCAACCATGCAGATCGCTCGCGGTCTTGGCTATATCATCTCTGATGGTAAAGCGGTGGGCATCACAGAAGAGAGCTTCTTTGCGCTCGGTAACTCTTCTTTCATCGGTATCCCTACCCCAATCTGGCTAACACTTATCACCTTTGGTGTGTTTACTTTCTTACTCAACCGTACTGTATATGGCCGTAATACCCTGGCAATTGGTGGTAATGAAGAAGCTGCACGTCTGGCAGGTGTGAATGTGGTAAAAACCAAGATGATGATCTACACCATCTCCGGTTTCATGGCCGCACTGGCGGGTGTGATTCTGGCAGCACGTATGACCTCAGGTCAGCCAATGACTTCTGTTGGTTTTGAACTGGTAGTTATCTCTGCCTGTGTACTGGGTGGTGTGTCACTGAAAGGGGGCATCGGTAAAGTTTCTTATGTTATCGCCGGTGTGCTTATCCTCGGTACGGTAGAAAACGCGATGAACCTGTTGAACATGTCTCCGTTTGCTCAGTATGTGGTTCGTGGTTTGATTCTGTTGGCAGCCGTTATTTTTGACCGCTACAAACAGAAATCTCAATAAGTTATATACTTCACGTATTTTTTCTCATGTTTATTGCCCTCTAATTAAGAGGGCTTTTTTGTTTGCCCAGCAAAGCTGGCAAACCCGTCCACTTGAAAGAAAGTGGAGTCACCCTGACTAAGGGGAAGACAATCCGAATGGCAAGGGCGTCACGGGCTAACGGTGGGGTCTGAAGGAAGCCAGAGGAAGTTAGATGTACACACCTAACCGTAATCTGTCTCGGCGGTACTGGTGGGTAAGCGTCCAAAATAGCGCAAAGCCCAATACTTAGTCAGACCAATACTGTGATTGAGGGTGGGATATCTAACAGGGAGTCAGTGCAATAACTGGGGAAGCCTGACACCACATCCGGGCAAATGCCGGAAGCATCCATCAAGCGGTGACTCAAGGTGAATGTTGGTGCGAGGTGGCAGATGAATCCGTAGTAGTAAGTAAGGCTCGACCAGTGAAGCCCAGTAATGGTGTGGAGGAGAAAACCGAGCTGACCATCAGCACTGCGTTTGGTGGGGCACTGACTAGCCAAAAGCTTATCAGTGTTGCGAAGGGAGGAAGCATACTTTAAGTCTGTGATGAGCAGATGTTTTTTTTAGTGGTACACAATCCAACTCGCTATTGGGGTATTCCGGACTGGTGGGCTGTGGAAGTGGTGCACTGAAACGAGAAACCGTA
>NZ_JBKEBW010000021.1:0-27170 GCF_047973365.1 Vibrio sp.
ACGCTTCCAGCTTAGCTTCCGCACTAAGAGAATGGCCATCAATTAAAAATGAATTTGAACCATGCATAGTGAAAACATGAGCCCAATAACGAACATGTTTTGTTGGGACAGAATATTTTTCAGCGAGCTCTCGAGGAGTGGAGCCATCAAGATACTTTTTAGCTACTTTGAACTTTAACTCGCGACTGTATTTGGACATAAATAAAAGACCCCCAATAATTGGTTGTCCAACTATTGGGGGTCACTTCACTACGCGTGGGAATGCATATTTGACTCACAGAGAGTCAGATTAACTGCCTATTTTGGCTTTGGTATGCATTCCCACGGGGACCGTGGGAATGAGAATTATACCTAATGCCTTATGCGAGCACTAAAGTTTTTCGAGGTCTGCTTCGATTTCCGCTATCTTGCTTGCAACCACTTTCTCCAAGTGGCGAAGATCTTGCAAAATCTTCTGTTTTACATCGATTTCCTGTGGTGTCTCTGGACGGGTTATTTGGTTGAGCTCATCAATAATCAAGGTTAAGTTGCGGTTGATTTCTGTGATCTCTTTATACTGATGACTTCCACTGTCAACCAAAACGCTTTTTTTCTGCCTTGGGTATTTAAACTTTACACTTTTGGCGAATAATTCACCTTTTTGCTTCTTAAAGTAGATTTTTAGCACATCTTTATGCGCCTCTTGGCGTAAAGAGTAGCGTTCTATCTGGCTAGGATCTTGGATTCCTAAGCCATTGAGGTGTGGAAACATAAGCGACCTCTAGGTTCGTGTTTTACATCAATTTTACAGGATCTGAATAGTTTGAATTTTAGACAGAGCCTAAGTTAAATGTAGCAGCCCCGAAGTGTGTTAGATAGCTGATTTTGCTTAAATCGATTAACTTGTGGGCAAGATCGCTATTTGTAACAATTTCAATCGGGCGCAAGTTGTGAAACATTGGCGATGAGTTTTTCGCGCAAAAGAGTCTCTTCCTCCTCACTGAGCTTGTTACCCTGCGGACTGGTCAGTATGAACAAGTCTTCTGCTCGCTCACCCATAGTGGTGATTTTCGCTGCATGAAGATCCAGATTCAGTGCAGAGAATGTAGCACCTACGGTTGCGAGTAACCCTGGAGTATCAAGAGCAACAAACTCCATCAGTGTCCGTTTCTTACTTCTGGTTGGTAAAAAGTCGACCTTGGTTTTAACCGTAAAATGCTTCAACTGACGCGGAAGGCGCCGGGTTTTGAGTTCCAACACTTTTTCGCTTTTTAGCACATTGACAATGTGCTTGCTTAGCGCCTGATGACGAGCTCCTTCAATCACGGCTCCGTTTTGATCCAGTACCATAAAGGTATCGAGAACATAGCCATCTTTGCTGGTCATGATTTGTGCGTCATGGACGTTAAGGTTGCGTCTGTCCAGTTCGCCAACGACTTTGGCAAATAAAGAAGGCTGATCTTTGGTATAGATAAATATCTCAGTGCCGCCTCGAGTCGCTTTTTTGCTCAGCAGTACTAGAGGCTGAGTTGGATCTTGATGGCGCAGTAAATGAGTGCAATGCCACGCAATTTGTTTGTGAGTATGACGCAGAAAATAATCCGCTTTGAATCTTTGCCATAGCAATTCAATTTCTCGGCTGCTAAAGCCTTCTTTACGTAACAATGCGGAAGCCAGTTGTTGGTTATGGCGAATACGGTCACGTACATCGACAGGGTTTTCCAACCCACGACGTAGCGCTCGCTGAGTCGAGTAGAAAAGTTCAGCAAGCAAGGTTCTCTTCCAACTGTTCCAAAGCTCTGGGTTAGTTGCACAGATATCAGCAACGGTTAGACAGACCAAATATTCTAAATACTCTTCGTCACGAACTTTTTTGGCAAATTCGATAATCACTTCGGGATCATAAATGTCACGCCGTTGTGCGGTGACAGACATCAGAAGGTGATTGAGTACTAACCAAGAGACCAGTTTAGCTTCAGGTTTTGATAAGCCGTGTTCGATACAAAAATCGTACGCTTCTTCCGCACCGATTTCTGAATGGTCGCCACCACGACCTTTACCTATGTCATGGAAAATAGCGGCGAGGATCAGCAGCTCTTTTTTCTGCAATTTCGGATAGATTTCACAGCAGATCGGGTGTCTGTCATGATTGGCCGGATCACCAAAGGTATTGATGTGTTTGAGCAGGCGAATACTATGTTCATCAACAGTGTACGCGTGAAATAGGTCAAATTGCATCTGACCGACGATTTGACTCCATTGCGGTAGATAAGCGGCCAGTACGCCCAGTTTGTGCATTAATCTGAAGGCTCTGTGCAACGCATTTGGATGACGAACCAATTCCATAAATTTGTCGCGTGCTTCGGGGATGGTGTGCAAAAATTTGTTTAAACGACGTCGCGCAGTGCGCAGTTGGCGCATGGTTGCAGGAGCGACACCATCAATGGTCGAATCATTGGCGATATGGAGGAACATATCCAAAATCGTTTCTGGTCTTGCTTGGAATAAGGCTGGTTTTCTCGCCTCAATTAGACTGCCACGGCGTTGAAAATCTTCATCGAGGATTTCTGGTTCACACTCTTCACCGTTATTTAAGATGGCTTGATCAAACAGCTTGAGCAACATTTTATTAAGCTCAGCAACGCGACGAACGGTGCGGTAGAACTCTTTCATCATCATTTCAACCGCACGATTGCCTTCACCGCTAAAACCGAGATGTTCTGCGACTTGCGCTTGCAGACCGAAAGTGAGGCGGTTGTCGTAACGTTTAAGCTCAATGTGCAAAGCGAAACGGACGCGCCATAAGAAGTCCTGACATTCAACCAGTTCACGATATTCTGCATCGGTTAAAAAGCCGTAGCGGCTCATTTCGTAGAGAGACGTTGCGCCAAAGTGGCGGCGGGCAACCCAGCTTAAAGTGTGAATGTCGCGCAAACCACCTGGCGTCGACTTGATGTCTGGCTCCAGGTTGTAGGTGGTATCGTGATAGCGAGCATGGCGTTCGCGTTGTTCTTGGATCTTCGCTTTGTAGAAGGTTTCACTGGGCCAGAAGGACTCTGAATGAATCACCATTTTTAAGCGATGGAAGGTATCTTCACTACCTGCCAATAACCGAGCTTCTTGTAAGTTGGTGGCAACAGTCAGATCTGCCCGGCCAATTTCTGAGCACTCATCAACAGTGCGAACCGCGTGTCCTACTTCTAAGCGTAAGTCCCAAAGCAAAGTGATAAATTCACTGACCTTGCGTGCTGTCTGTTCGGCTATTTTGTTATTCGATATGATCAAAATATCAATATCTGAGAGAGGATGAAGCTCTCCGCGTCCGTAACCGCCAACAGCAACTAAGCTCAGCTCGGCAATGTCCATGAAACCAAAGTGCTGCCATAAACGATGCAGGAGTAAATCCATATACTCCGAACGTCCTAGAACGAGATCAGTCACAGGGTGGTGATTTAAAAACTCTTGTTTCTGGTATTGCGCAAAATGTTCGAGCTGCTGTTTTAACTCGCCGATGGTGAGCTGTTGAGCAGAAAAAGTTAAAGGAGACTGGAAAGGCATAGTGAAAGCATCCATGCTAGTATCTCGTTTTTGAGATAACAATTAAATATTTGTTGAAATCAATCTACCAGATAGTAATAGATAAAAAAATATCCCTGCAAGCAGGGATATTTGAGTTTGTTGACAAAGTTGGTATTCGATTTATACCTGATATTCCTAACCCTACCGTCATTCCTGCGAAGGCAGGAATCTAGTTCTGGCGTGCGTTGAAACTAGATTCCAGATATTTCGTTCCGAAATTCTGGAATGACGAAATTGGGTTTGTCATCAGTCTGAAATATCCCTGCGAGCAGGGATATTTGGTTTGAGATTCAATTTTGTCGGCGTTTAAGCATTAACTAAAAAACGTGGCAGAGACTCTTCTGCGCGTAGCGTTAGGATCTCACAGCCGTCTGCCGTAACTAAAATGGTATGTTCCCACTGAGCGGATTTCTTACCATCTGCTGTGTACACAGTCCAATCGTCTTCGTCATCTAAACGACAGCCGAATTTACCAGCGTTGATCATCGGCTCGATAGTAAATGTCATACCTTCACGCAGGATGGTACGATCGCTGTTTTTGTAGTGAACCACTTGCGGTTCTTCATGAAATCCAGCACCAATTCCATGCCCGCAGTAGTCGCGTACGATAGAAAATTTGGTACTTGGGTTATTCTTATTGTTGGTTTTGATGTATTTCTCAATCGCTGTACCGATTTCACCCAGTTGAATACCTGGCTTCACTTTCTTCAGTGATAGGTACAAGCTCTCTTGAGCAACCATGCATAGGCGTTTATCGGCAGGTGAAACCTCACCAACAAGGAACATCTTTGATGTGTCGCCGTGGTAACCATCTTTAATGACTGTGATATCGATATTGAGGATGTCACCCTCTTTCAGTACCGCAGGACGAACCAATTGGCCGAACTTTGTATCCTGAGTAGCAGGAATACCATGACATACAATATGGTTGATCGAAGTACAAATTGATTTTGGATAGCCGTGATAATTGAGAGGTGCTGGAATTGCGCCTTGAACTTCAGTGATATGTTTGTGGCAGATCTGATCCAACTCTTCAGTGGTCACACCTGACTTTATATAAGGTTCAATCATTTCTAGAACTTCTGCGGCCAGACGACCAGCAACGCGCATTTTTTCTATTTCTTCAGCATTCTTAATTTTTACAGACATCAGCTTTACTCTACATACATGTTGGCACTTGGTGCGTGCTAATCGCGTTATTGTATCAGTGGAAAGAGGAATCGCAAGGAAACACTCAAATAAGAATTGTTAATATCGCCTATAATGACTGCTAAGCGTAGAGCATATATCTAAGAAATTTCACTAGTGTGAGTGTGAACTACTGACAAGTGAATGGCATTTTTTTCTAGCCATAAAGGTGAAAAATATGATATAAAGCGCGCCGGAATCAGGGTCTGTTTTCTTCTTTGATGGCGAATCAGATTTTGCTCCATTAACTTTTATCTTAAATCACACACATTCCGACACGTGTTCCGGGGTGCTCCAAGTATTAGCTTAGGAGTCGGATGCATGGGGGATGTGGAGGCCTAACCCCATAGAGGATTTTATAATGGCAACTGTATCAATGCGCGATATGCTGAAAGCTGGTGTTCACTTCGGTCACCAAACTCGTTACTGGAACCCAAAAATGAAGCCATTCATTTTCGGCGCTCGTAACCGCGTTCACATCATTAACCTAGAAAAAACTGTACCAATGTTCAACGAAGCTCTAGCTGAGCTAGTTAAAGTTGGCGAGAAAAAAGGTAAAGTTCTTTTCGTAGGTACTAAACGCGCTGCATCTGAAGCTGTTAAAGAAGCTGCTCTTGCAAGCAACCAATACTACGTAAACAACCGTTGGTTAGGTGGTATGCTAACTAACTGGAAAACTGTTCGTCAATCAATCAAGCGTCTAAAAGATCTTGAAGCACAGTCTACAGACGGTACTTTCGACAAACTAACTAAGAAAGAAGCTCTAATGCGTACTCGTGAAATGGAGAAGCTAGAGAAATCTCTTGGTGGTATCAAAGAGATGGGCGGCCTTCCAGACGCTCTATTCGTAATCGACGCTGATCACGAACACATCGCAGTTAAAGAAGCAAACAACCTAGGTATTCCAGTGTACGCGGTTGTTGATACTAACTCTAACCCAGACGGCGTTGACTACGTTATCCCAGGTAACGACGACGCAATCCGTGCAGTACAACTATATCTAAACGCTGTGGCTGAATCTGTAAATGAAGGCCGTAACAAAGACGTAGCGGCTGTAGTTGCTGAAAAAGACGGTTTCGTAGAAGCTGAATAATAGCGGCTCCGAGTCTCACTTAGTGTATGGGTTAAAAACTGAAACATATGCTAGGTTATAGTTAGTATTGGGGGCCGATAATGTAGGCCCTCAATTTTTACCTTATCCAGAATTTAACTGAGGAATAGAGAATGGCTGTTACTGCTGCTCTAGTAAAAGAACTGCGCGAACGTACTGGCGCAGGTATGATGGAATGTAAAAAAGCGCTTGTTGAAACAGACGGTGACATCGAGCTAGCAATTGAAAACATGCGTAAGTCTGGCGCTGCTAAAGCTGCTAAAAAAGCAGGTAACGTAGCTGCTGAAGGTACTATCGTTATCAAAGAAGCTAATGGTGTAGCTGTTCTTCTAGAAGTTAACTGCCAAACTGACTTCGTAGCAAAAGACGGTAACTTTACAGCATTCGTTAACCAAGTAGCTGAAGATGCACTAGCAACTAAAGCAACTGTTGAAGAACTACAAGCTAAATTCGAAGAAACTCGTGTTGCTCTTGTTGCAAAAATCGGTGAGAACATCTCAATCCGCCGCGTACAATACGTTGAAGGTGCTGCTCTGGCTTCTTACCGTCACGGCGATAAAATCGGTGTGGTTGTTGCTGGTGAAGGCGATGCAGAAACTCTAAAACACATTGCTATGCACGTAGCGGCTTCTCGTCCTGAGTACGTGAACCCAACTGACGTACCTGCAGACGTGGTTGCTAAAGAGCGTGAAGTTCAAGTTGAAATCGCTATGAACGAAGGCAAACCAAAAGAAATCGCAGAGAAAATGGTTGAAGGCCGCATGAAGAAATTCACTGGCGAAGTTTCTCTAACTGGTCAGCCATTTGTAATGGAACCTAAGAAATCTGTTGGTGAGATCCTTAAAGAGCGTGGCGCTGCTGTTTCTACTTTCGTACGCCTAGAAGTAGGTGAAGGTATTGAGAAAGCTGAAGGCCTAAGCTTCGCAGAAGAAGTTGCAGCGGCGCAAAAAGGTTAATCCTTAGCGAATTGCTGATAAAAAGACCGTGGCCAAGGCTGCGGTCTTTTCACGAATAAGGCGATGAATATTTAGCTAGCTAATTTGTATAACTAAATGAGTCGAACGGCTTAACCGTGACGAATATACTTACTTAAGTAAGTCTATTCATGACTGTTAATCAATCACTCTCTTTGGAAGGTAAAGTCCATGACAACGAACCCTAAACCAGTATATCAACGTATTCTGTTAAAACTTAGCGGCGAAGCGCTTCAAGGTGAAGAAGGTTTTGGTATTGATCCAGCCGTTCTTGATCGTATGGCTCAGGAAGTAAAAGAGCTGGTAGAGCTTGGTGTACAAGTGGGTGTTGTTATCGGTGGCGGTAACTTGTTCCGTGGTGCTGGTCTGGCTAAAGCGGGTATGAACCGCGTTGTGGGCGACCACATGGGTATGTTAGCAACAGTAATGAATGGTTTAGCTATGCGTGATGCACTTCACCGTGCCTATGTGAATGCTCGTGTAATGTCTGCTATTCCTTTGAATGGTGTATGTGATGATTACAACTGGGCAGATGCAATCAGCCAACTACGTGGTGGTCGTGTGGTGATTTTCTCAGCAGGTACTGGTAACCCGTTCTTTACTACTGACTCAGCGGCATGTCTACGTGGTATCGAAATTGAAGCGGATATCGTACTAAAAGCAACCAAAGTTGACGGTGTGTTCTCAGCAGACCCTGTAGCTAACCCAGATGCGCAATTGTATGATAAACTTTCATACAGCGACGTTCTTGACAAAGAATTGAAAGTAATGGATTTAGCGGCGTTTACATTGGCTCGTGATCACGGCATGCCAATTCGCGTATTCAATATGAATAAACCTGGCTCTCTACGCCGAGTGGTTATGGGTGAGGCGGAAGGTACGCTGATCAGCGCCTAAGTATAATCACTCTCTGGATGAAATAAGAATTAAGGTGAAATTGTGATTAATGAGATTAAAAAAGACGCTCAAGAGCGTATGGACAAAAGTGTTGAAGCACTAAAGAACACCCTTTCTAAGATTCGTACTGGTCGTGCTCACCCAAGCATACTTTCTGGCATTTCTGTTGAGTACTACGGTGCCCCAACACCTCTAACGCAAGTTGCAAACGTTGTGGCTGAAGATGCACGTACGCTAGCAATCACTGTATTTGATCGAGAGCTAACGCCAAAAGTTGAAAAAGCAATTTTGGCTTCGGACCTAGGTCTGAACCCTATGTCTGCGGGTACTATTATCCGTGTTCCACTTCCTCCGCTAACCGAAGAGCGTCGTCGTGATCTGGTTAAGATCGTCCGTGGCGAAGCCGAAGGTGGTCGTGTTGCGGTACGTAACATTCGTCGTGATGCTAACGGTGATCTAAAAGCTCTGCTTAAAGATAAAGAAATCTCTGAAGATGAAGATCGTAAAGCTCAAGATGAGATCCAAAAACTGACAGACGTAGCTGTGAAGAAAATCGACGAAGTTCTTGCAGCAAAAGAAAAAGAGCTAATGGAAGTTTAATCTCTCATAACTTTCAATGATATAAACGCTGTGCTCGCAGCGCGGCGTTTATCTATGCTACTCTTCATCATCTTTTTTATCGTCAAAACTTCCTTATGCAAAATTCGCAACTCTCTCCAGATGCTTTACCACAACACATTGCAGTCATTATGGATGGCAACGGACGTTGGGCCAAAGAGCGGGGTAAACCTCGTGTGTTTGGACACAAGAACGGTGTCGCTTCAGTTCGTAAAACGATTTCTACCGCAGCCCGTTTGGGCATCAAAGCGGTAACGCTTTTCGCTTTTAGCAGTGAAAACTGGCGTCGACCTGAAGATGAAGTCGGAGTGTTAATGGAATTGTTTATGACAGTGTTGACGACAGAAGTTAAAAAACTGCATAAAAATCAATTACGTTTACGTATTATTGGCGACAAAAGTCGTTTTAGTGAACGCTTGCAAAACAAAATTGCTCAAGCAGAACAACTAACGAAAGATAATACAGGCATGTTGATCAACATCGCTGCAAATTATGGCGGTCAATGGGATATTACTCAAGCAACCAGAGCTATTGCTGAAAAAGTTGCTCTGGGTGAACTGGTTCCTTCGGATATTAACGATGAAACCATTCGTGCTCATCTGACTATGTCCGATATTCCTGCGGTTGATTTGATGATTCGTACGGGCGGCGAATGTCGCATCAGTAACTTTATGTTGTGGCAGTTGGCCTATGCTGAACTGTATTTCACTCCGACTTATTGGCCTGAATTTGGCGAAGAAAGCTTGGTTGAAGCAGTGACTTGGTTTGTTAATCGTGAGCGCCGTTTCGGTTGCACTGGTGAACAAATCAAGGCATTGATGGAAAAATAAAATAGGATTTAAAGTTTGAAGCAAAGAATAATTACAGCGCTCATACTTGCACCTTTGGTGGTTTTAGCCATTTTTTATCTCTCTCTACCCTGGTTTATGGCTGCTTTGGCGGCAGTGACTTTTGTTGGTTGTTGGGAATGGACTCAATTTGTCAATGCTTCATCCCGTTATGTCGCACTTGTACCGGCCATTATCGCTGGTATCGCAAGTTATTTCTGGCTAACAACAGACGAAACTTGGTTTCATTCTCTCAGTGATTCGCATCATTTATTGCTTATTGTTGGTAGTCTTTGGTGGTTACTGTCTAGCTTTCTTGCCATTAGCTACCCTAAATCTCGCCCTTGGTGGGAAAATTCTAACGTTTTACGTCACATCTTTGGTTTGCTTACACTTATTCCATTTTTTTGGAGCGTTATTTTCCTGCGAGCAGAGAACATTGCCATTGATGCGTTTCATGGCGCTCGCTTAGTGCTGTTTGTTTGCTTGATCGTTTGGTCGGCAGATAGCGGTGCTTATTTTGCGGGTAAGAGCTTTGGCAAGCACAAGATGGCTCCGGCGGTAAGTCCAAATAAAACCATTGAAGGCTTGCTCGGCGGTGTTGCTGCCGCCATGTTAGTCGGTTGGGTATTTGCTGATCTATTTAGTATTCAGTTTACTTCACTCCCGGTGATGTTAATTACCATATTGTTAACTGTGGTGATCTCCGTACTTGGTGATTTGGTTGAGAGCATGTTTAAGCGTGTTTCTGGGATCAAAGACAGCAGCAATATTATCCCTGGACATGGTGGAATTCTTGACCGTATAGACAGTTTAACGGCTGCATTCCCCGTTTTCGCTTTTCTTTACTTTATGCTTTAACAGGTAGGCAAGCGAGCCTTGCCTGTTTCAATTATTTATAACGGTTTTGCTATGCGTAAGTTAACGATTCTTGGTGCAACCGGCTCTATTGGAGCCAGCACGCTTAAAGTAGTTAAAGAAAATCCTGAGCAGTTTGATATTGTTGCTTTAGCTGCGGGCGTTAACGTGGAAAAAATGCGTGAACTGTGCCAAATATGGCAGCCCCAATATGCAGTAATGGCAAGCGCAGAAGCCGCTAAGCAGCTTGCAACACAGCTAACAGATCTAAAACTTCGAACAGAAGTTTTATACGGTATTGATGCTATGTGTCACGTTTCTTCAATGCCAGAAGTTGATACCGTAATGGCTGCTATTGTGGGCGCTGCGGGTTTAGTGCCAACTATGGCTGCTGTAAAAGCGGGTAAGCGGGTATTGCTTGCTAACAAAGAAGCGCTTGTTATGTCGGGGCAGTTGTTTATTGATGCGGTAGAGCAATACGGCGCCGAACTGCTTCCTGTCGATAGTGAGCATAATGCCATTTTCCAGTGCTTACCGCGAGAAGCGCAGAGCCAACTAGGTCGATGTGATCTCACTGCTAGCGGTGTCTCTCATATTTTATTGACAGGGTCGGGCGGTCCATTCCGTTATAGCGATATCAATAGTTTATCGAATGTGACTCCAGCACAAGCCATTGCTCATCCAAACTGGTCAATGGGACCGAAGATTTCCGTCGATTCTGCTACCATGATGAATAAAGGTTTGGAATATATTGAAGCTAAATGGCTATTTAATGCTTCAAGAGATCAGCTTAAAGTGTTGATTCATCCTCAGTCGGTCATTCATTCAATGGTGCAGTTTAAAGATGGTTCCGTGATTGCGCAGATGGGTGAACCCGATATGGCGACGCCGATTGCCTTTACCATGGCGTATCCAAATCGTGTCAGTGCTAACGTTAATCTGCTCGACTTTACTCGTCTGAGTGAGCTGACTTTTATGGATGTGGATTATCAGCGCTACCCTTGTTTGAAACTGGCTATTGATGCCTGTTATGAGGGTCAACACGCGACCACATCACTCAATGCCGCGAATGAGGTTGCTGTCGATGCATTTTTGCAAGGGCAAATTCGTTTTACCGATATTGCATTGATTAATGAAACGGTATTGTCTCAAGTATGTCGTACTAATACCCAGTTACATTGCTATGACTTGGAAAGCCTGTTGGAGCTAGATACAATGGCCCGCAAGATAGCAGATCAAGTCCTAAAAGAGCGTATATTATGAGTGGCATTTTGTGGAATTTTGTATCCTTCATCGTAGCCCTTAGCATCTTAGTTGCGGTGCATGAGTTTGGACACTTTTGGGTCGCAAGAAAGTGCGGAGTAAAAGTTGAAAAATTCTCAATTGGTTTCGGTAAGTCCATCTGGAGTAAAGTTGGCAAAGATGGGACGGAATACAGCATTTCGATGATCCCACTCGGTGGCTTCGTTAAGATGCTAGATGGTCGTGTCGACGACGTCCCTGCTGAAGAGCAGTGTTATGCATTCGATAAAAAACCGCTGTGGAAACGCTCTGCTATTGTGGCTGCGGGGCCTGCATTTAATTTTTTCTTCGCTATTTTTGCCTACTGGATTGTTTTTCTTGTCGGTGTTCCTACCGTTAAGCCGGTTATAGGGGAAATCATCCCTCATTCCATCTCTGCTCAAGCCGGATTAGAGAAAGGAATGCAAATCACATCGGTGTCAGGCGTTGAAACGCTCAATTGGGAGGCGGTCAATATGGGGTTGATTGATCACATCGGTGATCAGCAACTGGTGATGACTGTGACCTCTCAACAAGGTGTCGGCATCGACGAAATTAAAACTTTAGACCTGGCGGAATGGAACTTTGATCCAGAATCGCAGTCTGCTATGGAAGCCTTAGGTTTTAAACCTTATACCCCTGAAATATATATGTCTTTAATGAGTGTATCTGAAGGTGGTGCAGGACAAATTGCGGGTCTTAAAGTGGGTGATATTCTAACTCACATTGATGGTCGCTCTATCAACGACTGGCAACAGGTAGTGACGGCGATTCAAAACAGTGCCGATAAACCACTTCAACTAAAGCTAGATCGAGATGGTGAGGCTTTATCGGTCGTTTTGATTCCTCAGGCAAAGAAGGTTGCTCAAGGAAAAGTGATTGGTTTTGCTGGTATCGCTCCTGAAGTCGCACAATGGCCTGAAAACTATCGCTTTGATCTCCAATATGGTGTATTTGAGTCGGTTGGTAAAGCGGTCGAAAAAACTGGTCAAGTTATTGCTTTAACCATCAATATGTTGAAGAAACTTATTGTCGGAGATGTTGGTCTAAATAACTTAAGTGGCCCTATTTCGATTGCCAAAGGTGCAGGAACGACAGCCGATTATGGTTTGGTCTATTTCTTGGGCTTTTTAGCTCTGATCAGTGTGAATCTAGGGATCATAAACTTGGTACCATTACCTATGTTGGATGGTGGGCACCTATTATTTTTTGCTGTTGAGGGAATTACCCGTCGCCCGGTACCAGAAAAAGTACAAGAAATGGGCTATCGAATTGGTGGGGCAATTATTTTCTCCTTAATGGCTGTGGCATTATTTAACGATTTTACGCGCCTGTGATTGATTAACATTAGGCAAAAGCTGTAGTAAGGAATAATTCAAATACATATGGCAATGAAAAAGATCCTTTTCGCGACACTGCTCGCAACCAGCGTGTCGGCGAACAGTGCCGAGAGTTTTGTTGTACAGGACATTCAGATCAACGGTTTACAACGTGTGGCACTTGGTGCCGCTTTGTTGAAAATGCCAGTTCGTATCGGTGATTCTGTTGATTCACAAGATGTTGCAGGAATTATTAAAGCGCTTTACGCATCCGGTAACTTTGAGGATGTGAAAGTGCTTCGAGATGGTGATGTGCTGGTTGTTGAGGTAAAAGAACGCCCAACGATTGCGACGGTTTCATTCTCTGGCAATAAGGCAATTAAAGAAGAACAGCTTCAGCAGAATCTTGATGCTTCAGGGATTCGAGTTGGCGAAGCGTTGGACCGAACCACGTTAAGCAACATTGAAAAAGGTCTGGAAGATTTTTACTACAGTGTTGGTAAGTACAACGCAACAGTGCAGGCTGTGGTTACACCGCTACCGCGCAATCGTGCTGACTTAAAGTTCGTTTTTACTGAGGGTGTGTCTGCGAAAATTCAGCAGATCAACTTTATCGGTAACCAAGTGTTTACTGACCAAGAGTTGTTGTCTCGTTTTAACCTCAACGTTGATGTTGCCTGGTGGAACTTTCTTTCTGATGATAAGTATCAAAAGCAAGTATTAGCTGGTGATATCGAGGCGCTTCGTTCTTACTATCTGGATCGTGGTTATTTAAAATTTCAGGTTGATTCAACCAACGTATCTATTTCTCCTGATAAGAAAGGTGTTTATATCACCTTAAATCTGACTGAAGGGGAAACTTATACCGTTAAAGAGGTTAAATTCCGTGGCGAACTGATCGGCAAAGACGATGAGTTTAAAGCCCTTATTCCTTTTGAGGATGGCGAAACGTATAACGGATCCGCGGTTACGCAGCTCGAAGAAGGTGTAAAGCGCGTGCTTGGCGAAGCGGGTTACGCCTACCCACAGGTTCGTACTATTCCTGAATTTAATGATGAAACCAAACAAGTTTCGTTAGTGGTTAATGTTGAGTCAGGCAAGCGTATCTATGTACGTGATATTCGTTTTGTCGGCAACAATGCAACGCGTGATGAAGTCCTGCGCCGTGAAATGCGTCAGATGGAAGGCAGTTGGTTAAGCTCTAAAGCGATTGATACCGGTAAAGCGCGTCTGAACCGTTTAGGTTTCTTTGAAACTGTCGATGTACAAACGGTTCGTGTACCGGGAAGTGAAGACCAGGTTGACCTTGTTTACAACGTCAAAGAAGCCAACTCGGGCAGTGTTAACTTCGGTATTGGTTACGGTACAGAATCGGGTGTGAGCTTCCAGGTTGGTCTGCAACAGGATAACTTCTTAGGTACTGGTAACCGTGTTGGTATCAGCGCCATGACCAATGACTACCAAAAGAACGTTACATTAGAGTACCGCGACCCATACTGGAACCTTGATGGTGTGAGCTTAGGCGGCAAAGTTTTCTATAACCAGTTTGAAGCCTCTGAAGCGGGCATTGTTGACTATACCAACGAAAGTTACGGTACTAGCTTAACCTGGGGTTTCCCATTTGATGAATTGAACCGTTTTGAATTGGGTGTGGGTTACACGCACAACTCGATCGGTAACTTGTCCCCTTATCTTCAGGTCGAACAGTTCCTGATTGCACAAGCGGGCAATCTTGACGAAGACGGCAGCCTCAATACGGACGATTTTGATATCAACCTATCATGGACACGCAATAACCTAAACAAAGGCTATTTCCCTACTGCTGGCAACTATCAACGCGCTTATTATAAGATGACCGTACCTGGCTCTGACGCACAGTTTTTTAAACTGCAGTATGATGTGCGCCAATACTTCCCGTTAACCAAGAAACATGAGTTTGCCTTGTTGCTGCGTGGTCGATTGGGGTATGGTAACGGTTATGGTCAAACGGATGGGCAAGATAACTTGTATCCATTCTATGAAAACTTCTACGCAGGTGGTTTCACTAGCCTACGTGGTTTTGGCTCTAATTCCGCGGGTCCTAAAGCGGTTTATAGAATGGACAACGAACCTTCGGTGAATGGTTCTAAACCTTATAACATTACTGATGATTCGGTTGGTGGTAACGCGGTTGCATTAGGTAGTATAGAGTTAATTTTCCCGACGCCATTTGCATCAGATGAAGCGCGCAGCCAAATTCGTACCAGTATCTTCTTTGATATGGCAAGTGTCTGGGATACTGAATTTGACTATCGTAAAGCTCAAAAGGGAGACGATGGTACTGAGTACTACTATGACTACTCTGATCCAACCAATTACCGTTCATCTTACGGTGTTGCATTGCAATGGATGTCACCGATGGGACCTTTGGTGTTCTCATTGGCGAAACCAATAAAAATTTACGAAGGTGATGATGAAGAGTTCTTCACATTCACTATCGGTAAAACGTTCTAAATTGAGGAAAGTATGTTGAATAAAATGATTAAAGCTGCAGGTATTAGCCTTCTTGTGTTGAGCTCATCAATGTTTGCCAATGCAGCACAAGCGGCGCAAAAAATTGGTTATATCAATACCGCACAAGTATTTCAGGCGCTGCCACAACGTGAAGTTGTATTGCAAAAAATGAAAGCTGAGTTTGAAGATAAAGCGGCTGAACTACAGGGCATTCAAGCGCAAGCTAAGACTAAAATTGAAAAGTTGAAACGTGATTCATCTTTAATGAGTCAAGAAGAAGTTGAAAAGCTACGTATTGAAATCGGCCAACTGGACAGCACTTATAAAATTAAAGCGCAAGCTTTAGACAAAGCATCGGCACAACGTGAAGCGGAAGAAAAACAAAAGTTATTCCACGTGATCCAAGAAGCGGTGAAGAAAGTGGCAGAGAAAGAAGGTTACGATATGATCATTGATATCAGTGCGATGCAATATGGTAAGCCTGAATTCAATATTTCAGAAAAAGTAATCAAAGCAATCAAATAACTCGCTCTTATAAACACAGATAGCAATTGAACATGAAAACACTGACTTTAGCTGAATTAGCAGCAATTACTGGCGGAGAGTTACACGGTGACAGCAAGGCTGTGATTCATCGTGTTGCTCCAATGGATAGTGCGCAAGAAGGCGATGTGGCCTTCTTGTCGAATTCGAAATACAGCAAACACTTAGCGGAATCTAAAGCAACGGTGTTGATGGTGAAAGAGTCAGAGCGAAAGCTGTGTCCATCGAATGTTCTGGTTGTTGCTGATCCCTATGTTGCCTTTGCTAAGGTAGCACAAGCGTTAGATGTGACTCCTGCACCCGCTGCAAACGGCGTATCGGCAAGTGCCGTGGTCGCTGACGATGTGGTGATGGGAGCTAATGTCTCTATTGGTGCCAATGCGGTTGTTGAATCTGGTGTAACGCTGGGTGATAACGTGGCCATTGGTGCGGGGTGTTTTATCGGTAAAAATGCCAAGCTGGGTAATAACAGCAAACTATGGGCAAATGTGAGCATTTACCATGATGTTCAAATTGGCTCTGACTGCTTGGTTCAATCCAACACTGTTATTGGCTCTGATGGTTTCGGCTACGCTAATGAACGTGGTGAGTGGATTAAAATTCCACAAATTGGAACGGTTCGAATTGGCAACCGTGTTGAGATCGGCGCTTGTACTACCATTGACCGCGGTGCGTTAGACGATACGGTTATCGAAGACAATGTTATTTTAGATAACCAACTGCAAATCGCGCATAACGTGCACATCGGATATGGTACAGCAATGGCTGGTGGTACAGTTGTCGCTGGCAGCACTCACATTGGTAAATACTGCATTATCGGTGGCGCAAGCGTTCTTAATGGTCATATTACTATTGCTGATGGTGTCACCATCACAGGTATGGGCATGGTAATGCGCAGCATTGAAGAGAAGGGGATGTACTCTTCGGGTATACCTTTACAACCCAACAAAGAGTGGCGCAAAACAGCGACTCGTGTTCATCGCATTGATGAGATGAACAAGCGTCTTAAACAAGTGGAAAAGCTATTAGCTCAAAAAGAAAAGCAATTAGCACAAAAAAAAGACGCCTAAAGGCATATTTTACAGACCTTTGTCGATAAGGCTCGCAAAGTGCGAGTCTTTTTCGTCTATAATGCCGAAAGAATTTTGATAATTTTAAAGAATAGGAATATGACTTTGACTACTGAAAAGAAAACGATGAATATCACCGAAATTCGGGAGCTACTTCCTCACCGCTATCCGTTTTTGTTGATTGATCGTGTAACGGATTACCAAGAAGGCAAATATCTTGTTGGACTAAAAAACGTTTCAGTCAATGAGCCTCAGTTTACGGGGCATTTCCCACAACTGCCGATTTTCCCGGGTGTTCTTATTCTTGAAGCTATGGCTCAAGCTACGGGTTTGTTAGCGTTTAAGTCTTTTGGTGCATCCCAAGAGAACGAACTTTACTATTTTGCAAGTATTGATAACGCGAAATTCCGTAAACCGGTTGTTCCTGGTGACCAGTTGATCATCGAAGTCGAATTCCTAAAAGAGCGCCGTGGTATTGCTCTGTTTAACGGTGTGGCGAAAGTTGACGGCGATGTTGTGTGTTCCGCTGAACTAAAATGCGCACGTAGAGAGTTTTAATATGATTCACGAATCAGCACGAATTCATCCAAGCGCGGTAGTCGAAGAAGGCGCCGTGATTGGTGCTAACGTAACCGTTGGTCCTTTTACTTATATTACTTCGGGCGTGACAATCGGTGACAACACTGAAGTGATGTCTCACGTTGTTATCAAAGGTAATACGGTTATCGGTAAAGACAACCGTATTTTCCCGCATGCGGTTATTGGTGAAGAGAACCAAGACAAGAAGTATGGCGGTGAAGATACCACAGTGGTTATCGGTGACCGCAACGTGATCCGTGAAGCGGTGCAAGTTCATCGTGGTACAGTGCAAGATAAAGCCACGACAGTGGTAGGTAATGATAACTTGTTATGTGTTAATGCGCATATCGCTCATGACTGTGTGGTCGGTAACAACACTCACATTGGTAATAATTCGATTTTGGGTGGACATGTCACCGTCGAAGATTACGCCGGTGTCATGGCACTATCAGCCATTCACCCATTCTGCAGAGTTGGAGCTTATGCTTATGTGGGTGGCTGTTCTGCGGTTGTTCAGGATGTACCTGCGTACGTGCTAGCGCAAGGCAACCATGCAACACCATTCGGCCTGAACCTTGTAGGCTTGAAACGTAACGGTTTTGAAAAGGCAGAAATTCGCGCTATTCAACAAGCGTACAAAGAAATCTACCGTTCAGGTAAAACCCAAGCAGAAGTACTGCCGGTGTTGAAAGAGATGGCACAAGAGTGGCCGGCGATTGAACGTTTTGTTGCCATTCTGGAAACAACGGAACGTGGCATCATTCGTTAATTTGCGCTTGAATTGACCATGAGAAAAGATCGCAGCGTAAAGGCTGCGGTCTTTTTGTGTTTTAAGGCTAGCGATATTCATTTACTCGTCCCCACGGTCCTCCGTGGGGATGCATACCAGAGCTAAATATGGAAAGTCTTAGCGTTAAATATGCATTCCCACGCATGGGAACGAGAGAAGTATTAGTCAGATCATAATAAGTAAGGCGAAAAGTATGTCTGAAGCGAGAAAGCCGCTGCGCGTAGGTGTTGTTGCTGGAGAGATGTCTGGTGATACGTTAGGTGAAGGCTTTATCAAAGCCATTAAACAGCAATATCCTGATGCGGAATTCGTCGGTATTGGCGGCCCAAAGATGATGGCTCAAGGGTGCGAGTCTCTGTTTGATATGGAAGAGTTATCGGTCATGGGCTTAGTGGAAGTGCTTGGGCGCTTATCTCGATTGTTGAAAGTAAAAGCGGAATTGGTTAAGTATTTTACCGCTAACCCACCGGATGTGTTTGTTGGTATTGATGCGCCTGACTTTAACTTGCGGCTTGAATTAGACCTGAAAAATGCGGGCATTAAAACCGTGCATTATGTTAGCCCGTCTGTTTGGGCCTGGCGCCAAAAGCGCATATTCAAAATTGCCGCAGCAACCAATCTCGTTTTAGCTTTTTTACCGTTTGAAAAAGCCTTTTATGACAAGTTTAAGGTGCCTTGCGAATTTATCGGTCACACGCTGGCGGATGCTATTCCGCTACAAAACGATAAATTGCCTGCGCAACAGCTACTTGGATTGGATTCATCTCGTCGTTGGCTGGCGGTATTACCGGGAAGCCGCGGTGGTGAGATGAAAATGCTGGCGCAGCCATTTATTGAAAGCTGTAAAAAGCTGAAAGAGAAATACCCGGATCTTGGATTTGTGGTGGCACTGGTGAACCAAAAACGTCGCGATCAGTTCGAAGCTGCGTGGAAAGAGACCGCTCCTGAGCTTGATTTCGTTTTGGTGGATGATACCGCTCGCAATGTCATTACCGCTTCAGATGCGGTTTTATTGGCTTCAGGCACCGTTGCTCTGGAATGTATGTTGCTCAAACGCCCTATGGTGGTTGGTTATCGGGTCAATGCACTGACCTATTTCTTGGCCAAACGCTTGGTGAAAACACCTTATGTGTCACTGCCGAACATATTAGCCGAGCAAGAGCTGGTGAAAGAACTTCTGCAAGACGACTGTACCGTTGAAAACTTGGTGCATTATGTCAGCGAGCTATTAGAGAGTGATAACCAATCTATGCTGCGTAAATTTGCCGAAATGCATCAATGGATTCGCAAAGGTGCAGATGAACAAGCTGCACGTGCGGTGTTGAAGTTAATCGGGAAAGAATAAAATGGTACAGACAAAGAAAACAGCAGTAACAAAAAAAGCAGCAACAGAACTTCCACCATTCGACATTCCGCTAGGTTACCAATTTATTGCCGGTGTGGATGAAGTAGGCAGAGGGCCATTGGTTGGTGATGTCGTAACGGCTGCTGTGATTTTAGATCCTAATAACCCTATTGAAGGGCTCAATGATTCTAAAAAATTGAGTGAAAAAAAACGTCTTGCTTTGCTGCCTGAAATCAAAGAAAAAGCGTTGGCGTGGTCAATTGGGCGTTGCAGTGCAAAAGAAATCGATGAACTGAATATTTTTCAGGCCACTATGGTGGCGATGCAACGCGCAGTTGAAGGTTTAGGCATTCAGCCTGATCTGGTACTGATCGATGGCAATAAAGTGCCGAAGTTACCGATGGATGCGATCGCTGTTGTCAAAGGCGACTTACGTGTGGCGCAGATCAGCGCCGCTTCGATCATTGCCAAAGTGGTGCGTGACCAAGAAATGGAACAGTTGGATAAAGAATTCCCTCAGTTCGGCTTTGCTAAACACAAAGGCTATCCAACCAAAGCCCATTTTGAGGCGATTGAACAACACGGCGTGATTGAGCAACACCGTCGAAGTTTTGCACCAGTGAAACGTGCTTTAGGCTTGGAATAAGCCCTGCAATACGTTTTGTATTGACGTAGAATAGCCCCCAATAACAGCGAATATTGCATATCTAGGACCGAATTGAATGTCAGACCCTAAGTTTATCCACTTACGCATTCACAGTGATTTCTCCATGGTTGATGGCCTATCGAAAGTGCCACCCTTGGTAAAAAAAGTGGCTGAAATGGGTATGCCAGCAATGGCATTAACCGACTTTACCAACTTGTGTGGTTTAGTTAAGTTCTATGGCACCGCGCACAACTGCGGTGTGAAACCGATCATTGGTGCGGATTTCACCATGCGCTCTGAAGAGTTTGGTGATGAACTGACAAAACTAACCATTCTGGCGAAAAATAATGTTGGTTATAAAAACCTGACGCTTCTTATTTCAGAAGCATATCTGCGTGGTCATGTGCAACATCAACCTGTGCTTGATAAAGAGTGGTTAATCAAGTACGCCGAAGGTTTGATCATTTTATCCGGTGGCAAGCAGGGCGAAATTGGTAAAGCGCTGCTTAAAGGTAACCAACCATTGGTGGATAAGTGCGTAGAGTTTTATCAAACCTATTTCACTGACCATTTCTATATTGAGCTTACCCGTACCGGTCGAGCTGATGAAGAAAGCTACCTTCACTTCGCGTTAGAAGTAGCTGAAAAAGAGGATATTCCTGTCGTTGCCACCAACGAAGTAGTATTCCTCACTGAAGAATTCTTTGAAGCACATGAAATTCGCGTGGCTATCCACGATGGCTACACATTAGAAGACCCGCGCAGACCGAAACTTTACAGTCCTCAGCAATACTTACGCTCAGAAGAAGAGATGTGTGAACTCTTCGCTGATATTCCGCAAGCGCTGCAAAACACGGTCGAAATCGCCAAGCGTTGTAACGTCACCGTTCGCTTAGGTGAATATTTCCTTCCCGCATTCCCAACACAAGGGATGCTTGAAACTGAATATCTGGTTAAAAAATCACAAGAAGGTTTGGAAGATCGTCTGGAGTTTTTGTTTGCTGATCCAGAAGTTCGAGCTCAGCGCCGTCCTGAATATGACGAGCGCCTGCAAGTTGAACTTGAAGTTATTAACAACATGGGGTTCCCGGGTTACTTCCTGATCGTAATGGAGTTCATTCAGTGGTCCAAAGACAACAATATTCCGGTAGGTCCGGGGCGCGGTTCTGGTGCTGGTTCTTTGGTGGCGTATGCCCTGAAAATTACCGATCTCGATCCACTCGAATATGACTTACTATTCGAACGATTTCTGAACCCAGAACGGGTATCCATGCCCGATTTCGACGTCGATTTCTGTATGGATAAGCGTGACCAAGTGATTGATCACGTAGCAGAAATGTATGGTCGTGATGCGGTATCACAGATCATTACCTTCGGTACTATGGCAGCCAAAGCGGTTATTCGCGATGTGGGGCGCGTACTGGGGCATCCGTTTGGCTTTGTTGATCGCATTTCTAAGCTTATTCCGCCAGATCCGGGTATGACACTGGAAAAAGCGTTTAAAGCGGAGCCTGCACTACCTGAGCTGTATGACGCAGATGAGGAAGTGAAAGAGCTGATCGACAAGTGTCGAATTTTAGAAGGTTGTACGCGAAATGCCGGCAAGCACGCGGGTGGTGTGGTCATTTCGCCAACGACTATTACCGATTTCGCCCCCATTTATGCTGATGCGGAAGGTCATTTCCCGGTTACTCAGTTTGATAAGAATGACGTTGAAACGGCGGGTTTGGTTAAGTTCGACTTCCTGGGATTACGCACTTTAACCATTATTGACTGGGCGTTGGGGTTAATAAACCCTCGTTTAGAACGTGAAGGTAAAGATCCTGTACGTATTGAGTCGATTGACCTCGCCGATCCGAAGTCATTCACCATGCTGAAAAACTCTGAAACCACAGCGGTATTCCAGCTTGAATCTCGCGGAATGAAAGATCTCATCAAGCGTCTTCAGCCTGACTGTTTCGAAGATATTATCGCATTGGTGGCACTGTTCCGACCGGGACCTTTGCAATCAGGCATGGTCGATAACTTTATCGACCGTAAACACGGCCGGGAAGCGATCTCTTACCCTGATGAAACCTGGCAACATGAGTCGCTAAAAGAGACCCTAGAGCCGACCTACGGCATTATTCTCTATCAAGAACAGGTCATGCAGATTGCTCAGATCTTAGCAGGTTACACTCTTGGTGGCGCAGATATGCTGCGTCGTGCTATGGGTAAGAAAAAACCGGAAGAGATGGCAAAGCAGCGTGCAGTATTTGAAGCGGGAGCGATCAAAAACGGCGTTGATGGCGAATTGTCGATGAAAATCTTCGATCTTGTAGAGAAATTCGCTGGATATGGCTTTAACAAATCACACTCTGCAGCCTATGCTTTAGTATCGTATCAAACACTGTGGCTAAAAACTCACTTCCCGGCAGAATTCATGGCTGCGGTGATGACCGCCGATATGGATAACACTGAAAAAGTGGTTGGCTTGGTGGATGAATGTATTCGCATGGGGCTTAAAGTGCTTCCACCAGACATTAATTCGGGCTTATATCGTTTTAACGTCGATGAATCAGGTGCCATTGTGTATGGTATTGGCGCGATCAAAGGTGTGGGTGAAGGCCCGATTGAAGCGATTCAAGAAGCGCGAGACAAAGGCGGTTACTTCAAAGATCTGTTTGATTTCTGTGCGCGAATTGACCTGAAAAGGGTCAACAAACGAGTGATAGAAAAACTGATTTTAGCCGGTGCTTTGGACAGATTAGGTCCACACCGTGCGGCGATGATGGCTTCGATGGATGATGCAGTGAAATCAGCGAGCCAGCACCATCAGGCGGAAGCATTTGGTCAGGCTGATATGTTCGGTGTTCTGACGGACGCGCCAGAAGAAGTCGAGCAAAAATATACTCAAGTACCAGAGTGGCCCGAAAAAGTTTGGCTAGAAGGCGAACGTGAAACATTGGGGCTTTATTTGACAGGGCACCCAATTAACGCCTACTTGAAGGAACTCAATCGGTATACCAGTTGTCGATTAAATGAAGCGACACCAACCCGTCGTGATCAATCGATGACCGTGGCTGGTTTAGTCATTGCTGCTCGGGTGATGACCACCAAGCGCGGCACGCGCATTGGTCTGATGACTATAGATGATCGTTCCGCTCGTATGGAGGTGATGTTATTCTCTGATGCGCTTGAACGATATGCAGAACTGCTGGAAAAAGATAAAATTTTAGTGATTTCTGGACAGGTCAGCTTTGATGACTTCAGTAGTGGCCTTAAAATGTCGGCGCGCGAAGTCATGGACATGGGCAGCGCGCGTGAAAAATATGCCCGTGGCTTATCAATATCTGTAGAGCAATCTCAAATTGATGAGCAATTTTTTGAGCGTTTTAGTGAAATACTGACGCCTCATCGAGCAGGAACGGTTCCTGTCAATGTATACTACCAGCGCCCTGATGCGCGAGCGCGTCTCGTACTTGGTACAGAATGGCGCGTCACACCTAGCGATACATTGTTAGACGAATTGCAACAGCTACTTGGCAGTGATCAGGTAGAACTTGAATTTAACTAAAATTCAGCAAAGCCACAGGCAAGCTGAGTAAAAAAGGATAGGTAGATGAGCCTAAATTTTCTAGATTTTGAAAAACCAATTGCCGAACTTGAAGCTAAAATTCAGGCACTGCGTGACATGTCTCGTCATAGTGGTAACGATTCAGTTGACCTCGACAAAGAAATTGCACAACTAGAAAAGAAAAGCTTAGAACTAAAAAAGAAAATTTTTGGTGATTTAGGTGCATGGCAAGTGGCGCAATTGGCGCGTCATCCAAAGCGTCCATATACGCTTGACTACATAGAGCATGTATTCACTGAGTTTGATGAATTAGCGGGTGACCGAGCATACGCGGATGATAAAGCTATCGTTGGTGGTATTGCTCGTTTAGATGGTCGCCCAGTGATGATCATTGGACACCAGAAAGGCCGCGAAACTCGTGAGAAAGTAAAACGTAACTTCGGTATGCCAAAACCAGAAGGTTACCGCAAAGCACTACGCCTAATGGAAATGGCAGAACGTTTTAATATGCCAATCATTACTTTCATCGATACGGCGGGTGCATACCCAGGTGTTGGTGCAGAAGAACGTGGTCAGTCTGAAGCTATCGCTAAAAACCTCAAAGTGATGTCAGGTTTGAAAGTGCCAGTTATTTGTAACGTTGTCGGTGAAGGTGGTTCGGGTGGCGCATTGGCTATCGGTGTGGGCGATTACGTCAACATGTTGCAATACTCTACTTATTCAGTCATCTCTCCAGAAGGATGTGCATCAATCCTATGGCGTGATTCAGATAAAGCGCCACAAGCTGCAGAAGCGATGGGGCTTGTGGCTCCTCGCTTGAAAGAGCTAGAACTGATTGATGAAATCATTGAAGAGCCGCTAGGTGGCGCACATCGTAACCACGAAGAGATGGCGGCTAACATGAAAGCAACGCTACTTCGTCAGTTAGCGGATCTCGATGCCTTGGATAAAGACTCGCTACTAGAGCGTCGTTACCAACGTTTATTGGGCTACGGTTACTGCTAATCGGGCAAAATCTTTATTGATTTAGTTAAGGGTTGGATTGATTCCAACCCTTTTTGTTTATCTGGCTTAACGTTACACTTAAAGCCAGTTTCTTGTTGATAGCCTTACTGGTTGATAAACCTACTATGCTCGATTTGTATTCTCACTTTTGCCAACAGTTGAATGCATACTCATCCCGCCGTTTTGTTCTCGCTTTGAGTGGTGGTGTTGATTCTCGTGTTCTGTTGTCACTGCTCGCACGTTTTCGCGATGAATTCGGCGCATCAATTGCAGCGGTGCATGTTCATCATGGCTTGAGCAGCAATGCAGATCATTGGGCTGCGTGTTGTCAGACATGGTGTGATGACTCTGCTATCCCTTTGACTGTCGAACGAGTGCATCTGGATACTCAATGCGGAGAGAGCATTGAAAAGCTTGCTCGCGATGCTCGTTATGCGGTGTTAGCTAAGCATGTGCAAGAGAATGATGTACTGCTTTTAGGTCAGCACGCAGACGACCAGATAGAGACTTTTTTACTTGCTCTTAAACGAGGAAGTGGGCCAAAAGGTTTGGCTTCTATGGCTTCTTCTGCGTCATTTTCAGACGGTTTGATGTTACGCCCGCTATTGAGCGTCAAACGTGCTGACATTGAGGCTTATGCGGCGAAGAATCATCTCACTTGGATAAGCGATGAAAGTAATGATGATGTTCGCTATGAGCGCAATTTCATCCGCCACCAAGTTACACCTATTCTCAACCAGCGTTGGCCATCGATTCACCAAGCGGTTCAACGTAGTGCGGAGTTGTGTGCTGAGCAACAAGCTTTGCTCGACGAACTCTTGCAAGATGAACTTGTACAAGCACTTTATGATGACGGAAGTTTGAAGCTTGATGCATTGCACGCAAAAAGTACTGCTGTTCGTCGGCAAATCATTCGCCAATGGTTAGCTAGTCATCAAATGGTGATGCCTAGCCGCAAACATACCGAGATGATTTGGCAACAGGTCGCTTTAGCCACTGCTGATGCCAATCCTAAGCTCAAACTTGGCGAGCATGAGATCCGCCGTTTTGATAATCGTCTATATTGTGTTGAAGAGAGTCGAGATATATCAGACTGGAAAAGCCCTATTTTGCTTGGGCAAGATCTGCTATTACCCGCTGGTTTGGGCGTTTTGACTCTTATTCTGCATCAAGGAGAAATTCGGCTGCCTGAAAGGGTGGAAGATTTGTGGGTCAGCTTTAATCCGCAAGGATTAACGGCATGTCCGGCAGGAAGAAGTGGCTCAAGAAAGATGAAAAAGCTCTTTCAGGAATACGGAGTGCCGAGTTGGCTAAGACGTCGCACGCCAATACTCATGTATCAAAATAAAGTGGTTGCAGTAGCAAATTTGTTTGTTGATCGTGATTTCAGTGGGCAAGATTGCACTCTGATTTGGGACAAGCGTTAATTTTCGTGCCACAATTAACCCTAGTCGTAGCAGTGATATAAAAAGAAAATTCAATCACATAAGGAAGAGCAATGAATAAACTAGCCGTGAGTGTTGTTTTAGGTCTTGGGCTTTTAGCGGGTAATGCTGTCGCCGGAGATGTCGCCGCCGGGAAAGCAAAATCAGCCGTATGTGCAGCTTGCCATGGTGCGGACGGTATTGCTGTGATCCCGGGTTATCCAAATCTGAAAGGTCAAAGCGAACCATATATTATGTCCGCTATCAAAGCATATAAAGCCGGTCAGCGTACTGGCGGGCTAGCTCCTGTAATGCAAGCTCAGGCGTCTATGCTCAATGATGCGGATATCGCTAACTTAGCGGCTTACTACGCAAGTTTGAAATAAACGTAAACCGACTTAATTATTTGATTGTTTTCAAGGGCTAGCGGATAATGCCGAGTATTGATACAAGTTTAAGGGATGAACATGAAAAAAATTGAAGCCATTATTAAGCCGTTTAAACTCGACGATGTTCGTGAAGCGCTAGCTGAAGTAGGTATTACGGGTATGACCGTCTCTGAAGTCAAAGGCTTTGGTCGTCAAAAAGGTCACACTGAACTGTATCGTGGCGCAGAATACATGGTCGATTTCTTGCCGAAAGTGAAGCTGGAAATTGTGGTCAACGAAGATGTTGTTGACCAATGTGTTGATACCATTATCGAAACGGCACAAACAGGCAAAATTGGTGATGGTAAAATCTTTATCACTGATATCGAACGTGTTATCCGTATCCGTACTGGCGAAGAAGACGAAGACGCAGTTTAAGTTGTTTTAGCAAAAGAGGAGCAAATGCTCCTTTTTTGTTTGCCCAGCAAAGCTGGCAAACCCGTCCACTTGAAAGAAAGTGGAGTCACCCTGACTAAGGGGAAGACAATCCGAATGGCAAGGGCGTCACGGGCTAACGGTGGGGTCTGAAGGAAGCCATAGGAAGTTAGATGTACACAACTAACCGTAATCTGTTTCGGCGGTACTGGTGGGTAAGCGTCCAAAATAGCGCAAAGCCCAATACTTAGTCAGACCAATACTGTGATTGAGGGTGGGATATCT
>NZ_JBKEBW010000135.1:0-19942 GCF_047973365.1 Vibrio sp.
CTTGGATATAAGCCGCCGTTTAGATTTATCCGAATGAGTAGTTGGAGAAATGCGCAAAGTCCTCTAGCCAGTTATGCGATGCCAAACCAATGGTTCAACGAACTGGGGTTGGTAAATCTTGAGCAAGTAGGAACAGGGTATGTGTTTAGCAATTATGCTGAATGGAAGTATGCATGAGCCGTATACGAGGTCCGTACGTACGGTTCTGTGAGAGGGATGAGGCGGTAACGCCTCACCCTACTCGATATATCAATTTATTGGCTATTACGTTAGCTATAAAAAGAAAAGGACGCTATGAAAACGATAAAAAAACAAGGTGTCTTATTAGCCAATTTAGGCACCCCACAAGCTGCTACTGCCGTTGAAGTTAAACGCTTCTTAGCTGAATTTCTTCGTGATCAACGCGTGGTCGATCTCAGTCCTTGGCAATGGTATCCCATTCTTCATTGTTTTATTTTGCCACGTCGTTCACCTCGTGTAGCAAAGTTGTATGAGTCAATCTGGATGGATGAAGGTTCGCCATTGATGGTTTACTCTCTGCGCCAAAGAGAAAAGCTCAAACAGTTAATTGGATTACCAGTTGAACTTGGAATGACTTATGGTCAGCCAAGCTTGAGTTCTGGTTTAGAGAGACTGCATCAACAAGGCGTTGAAGAGGTTATTGTTTTACCTTTGTATCCACAATACTCTTCGTCAACAACCGCAGCCGTGTTTGATGGATTAGCTAAAGCAATCAAAGCAATTCCCACAATGCCAGAGATAAAATTTATCCGTGATTACTTCAATCATCCTCTTTATATACAAGCGTTAGCAAGCCGTGTACGCGAGTCATGGAACATCAATGGGCAAGGGGACTTACTCATTTGTTCATATCACGGTATTCCGAAACGATACGCTGAAAACGGTGATATTTACCCTCAACATTGTGCTGAAACGACCCGTTTGTTGGCCCTAGAATTAGGTTTAGCTGAAGACAAAGTACTGATGACTTATCAATCTCAATTTGGTAAGGAGGAGTGGTTACAGCCATATACAGATAAGACGATGGAATCACTTCCTGAAAAAGGCATCAAGAAATTGGATATTCTCTGTCCTGCATTTTCAGTCGATTGTTTGGAAACATTGGAAGAGATAGCCGGAGAGAATAAAGCATTGTTTTTAGAGGCGGGTGGCGAGTCGTTTAATTACATCCCTTGTTTGAATGCTGATGACACCCATATCGAAATGATGAAAGCTCTTGTCTTGAGTTAATACTATTCTGGAACATTTCGCCGCTATTCAGTCTGATCGTATTTTTATCTAGAATAATGGCATAAATGTTTTGTTCGCAGAAACAAAAAGGATCACAATACGTGATCCTTTGTCGTCTTGAAACGTTAATTAAGCGGGTTGAACTTCCGTTTGTTTTTCGTCTGTATCAGCTTCAACGTAGCCTTCAGCACCGTGCATCCAAAAGACTAACTTATTTGCAAACAGCAATAAGATAGTACCAGATACGGTGGCAGTCACGGCAATGCCACTAAAGATTGCCATCGCGCCAAGCTCACCGACATGTGAACCCACGTAACCTGCAACGTAGTTTGCGATAGCGTTACAACCGAACCATGCACCCATCATTAAAGATGCAAGACGTAGCGGAGCCAGTTTAGTCACCAATGAAAGACCAATTGGTGATAGACATAGTTCACCCAGCGTATGGAAGAAGAATGCACCGACTAGCCAAAGCATAGACGTTTTTATTGTTGTGTCGCCACCTTGCTCTAGCACGGCACCGACCATACATAGGAAACCAAGCGCGAGGAAGAACATCGCAAGCGCGAATTTAACCGGAGAGTTAGGTTCACGTTTACCCAATTTCACCCAGAACACAGCAAGTACTGGCGCCAGAGTAATAATGAAGAATGGGTTTAATGACTGGAACCATGCCGCTGGTATTTCAAAACTACCAATCATACGATCGGTATATTGCTGGGTGTAGATGTTCATCAGACCACCAGCTTGCTCGAAGCCTGCCCAGAAAACGATAGTAAACAGACTCATGATTAAGATGACTTTAATACGGTCAAATTCTTCTTTCGTCAGCGGTTGCTTAGTTTGCGACTTGGTTTTTTCCATCGCACGCTTTGCTGCAGGAACTTTACCAATATCACCTAGCCATGATTGAGCAAGGGTCATTTGCATAACCAGGCTGATTAGCATACCGATACCTGCTGCAACGAATCCCGCTTTCCAGCCGAAAGAGTTAGTTACTGAACCTGCAACAACCCCAGCAAGTAGGGCGCCAAGGTTTATACCCATGTAGAAGATAGTGAATGCACCGTCACGACGGTGGTCACCTTCTCTATATAGGTCACCTACCATAGTCGAAATGTTTGGCTTAAACAGGCCATTACCGGTGATAAGCAGAGCAAGACCCAGGTAGAATGAGTGCATCGGTGCAATACCGAGCGCTTCTGCAGGCATTGCAAGGGTGAATTGACCAATAGCCATTAATGCACCACCGATCAAAATTGAACGGCGCTGACCCAGATAGTTATCCGCGAGGAAACCACCAATAAGCGGAGTAATGTATACCAAACCGGTATAAGTGCCATACAGATCCAGTGCGTCTTTTGTTGACCAACCAAGGCCACCATTAATCGTCGCATCTGTTAAATAGAGCACTAAGATCGCTCTCATTGCGTAATATGAGAAACGCTCCCAAAGCTCAGTACTAAATAAAAGAAATAAGCCACGTGGGTGGCCAAAATATTGTTGTTGGTTTTGCATAGTAAATACTACAGTCATCGTTATATTTTTAGTGGGCGATAGATATACATTGGTAACAGCGATATTTCAAATGATTTAATTTTGTAAATAAGTGCAATTGGTGGTTTTTCGTTCTGAGTGCTATTGTTATTGCAGGATATTCGAGTTTGTTATCATTTGTGGAAACTAATTTTTTACTGCGTAATCTCTTGTTGCAATAAATAGTGGTTTTTATGTTATCAGTTATGG
The DNA here is from genome assembly GCF_047973365.1 of Vibrio sp. Classification (GTDB taxonomy): domain Bacteria; phylum Pseudomonadota; class Gammaproteobacteria; order Enterobacterales; family Vibrionaceae; genus Vibrio. The sequence goes on from NZ_JBKEBW010000135.1 coordinate 2,998, forward strand.
CGCGAAGTTGATGGGCATGTGTCTTTAATCATGACTCGGCATAGCGATAGTGGTAGCATGACAAAAATTTTATTGGTTAAGAATATGAAACGTTGGTATCTGCTTTATTGTAAAAGAGGTGAACAGCTTAGAGCTAAAGCCCATTTGGAAAATCAAGGCGTTGAGTGTTATTACCCAGAAATAACGGTAGAAAAGATCTTAAGAGGGAAACGGCAGTCAGTGGCTGAACCGCTTTTCCCTTGTTATATATTTGTCCGTTTTGATTTTGAGAAAGGGCCGACTTTTACTACCGTGCGCTCTACCCGAGGTGTTGCAGACTTTGTTCGCTTTAGCGCTCAGCCTAAAGAGCTGCAGGGTGATCTGATTTATGAACTTAAACAGATGGATATGAGCGAGCAAAGCTTGGTCGTCTCTCAAACACCAAAACAAGGCCAAGTGCTTAAAGTAACTGGGGGACAATTCTCTGGCATAGACGCGATTTACCAAGAAGCGGATGGGGAAACACGATCGCTGATGCTGATTAAGCTCATCAACCAACCTGTTATTATGAGCATCGATAATAAAGACTTAGAACTGAAGTAGGGTTTGTTGGCAAATCTAAAGGAAACAAAAAAGGCGCCATTTGAAATTCAAATGGCGCCTTTTTGATATTCACGGAAGGTTAGTAAGCTTCGTTGTGAACGGCTTTCACCGCACGACCTGATGGGTCGATACAGTTTTTGAATGACTCATCCCATTCAATAGCTTTTGCCGATGAACATGCTACTGAAGGTCCGCCAGGAACACATTGAGCTGCTGACTCTAATGGGAATAGCTCTTCGAAAATTTCGCGATACACATAACCTTCTTTTGTCGTTGGCGTGTTGTATGGGAAACGGTATTGAGCGGTTTCCATCTGCTGGTCTGTTACTTTTGCTTCCGCTGTTGCTTTTAGCGTATCAATCCAGTTGTAACCTACGCCGTCAGAGAACTGCTCTTTTTGACGCCATGCGATAGATTCAGGCAGATAATGCTCAAAACACTCACGTAGAATGTGTTTCTCCATCTTGCCGTTGCCACACATTTTATCTGCAGGGTTTAGGCGCATCGCTACATCAATAAACTCTTTATCTAAGAAAGGTACACGACCTTCAACGCCCCAAGCTGCAAGAGATTTGTTAGCACGAGCACAGTCAAACAAGTTTAGCGCAAGCAGTTTACGTACAGTTTCTTCATGGAACTCTTGAGCATTTGGTGCTTTGTGGAAGTATAAGTAACCACCGAAGATTTCATCCGCACCTTCGCCAGACAGTACCATCTTGATGCCCATCGCTTTGATCTTACGACCCATGAGATACATAGGCGTAGATGCACGAATGGTTGTTACGTCATAAGTTTCGATGTGGTAAATCACATCACGAATCGCATCAAGACCTTCTTGAATAGTGTAAGTGAATTCATGGTGAACAGTGCCGATCTTATCCGCCACTTCACGAGCGGCTTTAAGATCGGGAGCGCCTTCCAGACCAACAGCAAATGAGTGTAGCTGCGGCCACCATGCTGCCGATTTCTCATCATCTTCAATACGCATTGCCGCATAACGTTTTGCCACTGCCGAAGTAATGGATGAATCTAGACCGCCAGATAGCAGTACACCGTAAGGCACGTCTGTCATTAGTTGGCGTTTAACCGCGGCTTCCAGAGCGGCGGTCAGCTCTTCTTTACTGCTAGTGTTACCGCTTACCGCTGCGTACTCGTTCCAGTCACGTACGTAGTAACGTGTTGGTTGTTTATCTTTCGAGCTGTAGTAGCTACCTGGAGGGAATTCGCTCAGAGTTTTACACACCGGCACCAGTGCTTTCATTTCCGAAGCAACATAATAGTTTCCGTGCTCATCTTGACCTTGGTATAGCGGGATAATACCAATATGGTCGCGGCCGACTAAATATTCGTCTTTCTCTTCATCGTAAAGAACGAAAGCAAAGATCCCATTGAGTTCTTCTAGCAGGTCAACACCTTTATCTTGGTATAGTGCCAAGATGACTTCACAGTCAGAGTCTGTTTGGAATTGGTATTTGCCTTCGTAACGAGCACGGATCTCTTTGTGGTTATAAATCTCACCGTTCACCGCTAGGATAAGTTTTTTGTCTGGGCTGTATAAAGGTTGTGCCCCGCTATTTAGACCAACAATCGCTAAACGCTCATGCGCCAAAATTGCCTTGTCTGATGCATAGATACCGGACCAGTCTGGACCACGGTGACGGAGTTTTTTCGACATTTCCAATGCCACTGGACGTAGCGCAGCTGCATCACTTTTGATGTCTAAGATGCCAAAGATAGAGCACATACAACTTCCTTTAGTAAACGAGTTTTAAGCAGATGCTTCCAATTTGCCATTTTGATTAAAAAAAACAACCCATGATTGATAGAAATTTTAAACAAACAAAGCTAAGGTGAATAATATTTAAATATTATTTTATTTTGTTAGAGGAACTCTAACTTGTGATGAAAAAAACATCACTTAGAATAAAAAAGAGTACTTAGAATAAAAAAAGCACTTAGTGCTCTTTTCTCTAAATATTAGTGCTTCACAAAAGTAGGGTTCAACTGCTCACAAACATGGCGGGCAAAACCAGAGCCAGCTTCCCGATAGATGTTAAATGCCGCATGTGCTCCTTTCTCGATCAAGTTATCTAACTGATCGGGATATTCAGCAATTGCCGCTATTTGTCCACTGAATGAGCGCTTTTTCAGTTGCTCTAGCGCTATTTGATTCGCCTGATGATGAGGCATAGCTAACAGCACCATTTTGACGTTGCCAGTGTCGAGAATTCTTTCCCAGAAATCAGGGTCAGTAGCGTCGCCAGAGATCACATTCCTGCCTTCATTTCTGTGTTCCTGAGCGGTATCTTCTCTCAATTCCACGCCCAAGCAGATGTTCCCATAGCGAGCGTGAAACTCCTCATAGGCACCCGTACCGATGCGTCCCATTCCGAGAATGACGAGTTGAGAGCTTCCGGGGCTGATGAACCTGTCTCTGATATTAATACGTTCAGCCGTTTGTTCTTTTAGCCATTGTGCCAAGTAATGGTAGATTTCATGCCCTTTACGGACTATCGGTGCAGTAATAATAAAAGACAGTGGCACTGAAATGGCTAATGCGACTAAGATGTCTCCAGATAGCCAACCCATTTTGAATGCCAGTCCGCCGACGATAAGTCCGAACTCACTGAAATTCAATAAAGAAATGGTTGCCAACAGCGACGTTCGCACACGGAAGCGAAACTTATTTAACACTAAGAAGTACAAAATACCTTTTAGTGGCAGCAGTAGTAGCAACAAGAGCGCGAGTAAGAAACCCGTAACAGTGGGTTGCTCTGATAATCCAATGTTTAAGAAAAAACAAACGAGGAACAGCTCTTTCATATTGAACAGAGATTTAGATAATTCTGATGCTTTGCTGTGTCCAGCTAGCATCATGCCTAATATTAGTGCGCCTAAATCTGGCTTCATTCCTACGAATTCAAATAAGCCTGCACCAACCACTAAAGCAAAGAATATCCCAGCTAAAACCAGCATCTCACCGTGACCAACCCAATCGAGAATTTTAAAAAATAGTGGTCGAATAACAGGAAGCAAGAATAGAGCAATTGCATACCATTCTGGAATTTTACCAGTAGAAGCGGTTAAGAAAATAACGGCGAAAATGTCCTGCATAACAAGAATACCAATGGCAATCGTGCCATAGGTTGCATTCATTTCGCCTTTTTCTTGCAGTGATTTGACGGCAAACACGGTACTTGAAAAAGAAAGGGCAAAGCCTAGCAAAATAATGCTTGATACAGAGACTAATGCAAGACTGTCTAAGCCGAGATACTTGAATCCGATCAGTACTAAACTAAATACAGCGGTCGATAAAAGGTTATGAATTGTGGCTCCTGCCCAAATTTCCTTTGCTAATAGGGTTTTAACGTCTAGCTTTAAACCAATGGTAAACAGCAGCAGCGTTACACCGAGATCGGCCAACAGGGAAATGGTCTCATTTGATTCAAAACCAAAGGCATGCAAAGCAAAACCTGCAATAAGAAAACCCACAAGGGGAGGGAGATTGCACTTGAGTGCAATAAAACCAGCGATGAATGCCGTTGTAATTAAAATAATTTCCATTGGTAACCGTTATACCGTTCTAGAAAACTTTCTGATCAGTGAATGGGCATCGATAAGCAAACCCTCTGAGCCAAGGATGGCTCAGCGGAGCCCCATGGAAGGGTTTATGCGTGTTTGTGTTCGATGCCCATTCGCTGTTCCACCAATGCCCAATTTGATCATATTTTTACCTAGGATACCCGTTGCTTGCCAGATACAAAAAAGGCTGTGTCTATTTAGTAAACACAGCCGAGCATTATAGGGTAATCAGTGGCTTATACCAACGTAGATAAGTCTTAATCTTCTAGAAGTTTTTGTAACAAGACACCATTCAGCATCGCCCGCTTAATCATAGCAAAAGCGCTGAGTGTAGGCTGTTTGTCGAGCAACGAGGCTTCAATTGGTAAGTTGCTATGAAATGATTTAAGCGATTGATTTTCTACGTTGCGTTGAATTGCTGGGAAAAGAATCTCTTTAGCTTCAGTGATCGCACCAGCAATGATGACTTTTTGTGGGTTAAATAAGTTGATAGTAATTGCAATTGCTTTACCCAATTGATTTCCCACTCTCACTAACGCTTGTTTTGAAAGTTCATCACCGTTATTAGCATGCTCACAAATTTCGTGAATGGTAATCGCATCGACTTGTGAAAGACTAGATTCATAGCCCTGAGTAATGAGCTTGTTAACTCGATTCACGATAGCAGGGTTCGTTGCTACGGTTTCCAGACAACCGAAGTTCCCACATTGGCATTGTTCGCCGAGTGGATCGATTTGAATATGGCCGATTTCACCAACGTTGCGGTTAAACCCTAAGAACACTTGCCCGTTGACGATAATGCCTGCGCCTGTGCCTCGGTGAACGCTAACTAATATCGAATCCTGACAGTCTTGGCTAGCGCCAAAGTAGTGTTCCGCGAGTGCCATTCCTCTGACATCGTTGCCAACAAAACATTCCACATGGAAGTGCTGTTTTACAATCTCACCTAAAGGCAGGGCATTGACTTTGACATTGGGCATGTAATCAACCACCCCGGTTTCTGGATTGACTAACCCTGGTAAGGCGATGCCAATGGCGATAAGTTGGTTTGTTGATGCAGCATGTTGCATTGTAAAATTTTTGAGATGAGTTAAAAAACCATCGATAAGTTCATTCTGGCTGGTATAGAGAAACTCTTGATAATCAGAAGCAAGCTCTGTCGCCCCTAAATCAAACAGGCTGAACTGAATGTAGTCGCGCCCTAAACGCACGGCGATTGAGTGAAATGGAGCAACTTCAGTGGTCAAAGAAATGGCTCTTCGACCACCAGTAGAAGCTTGTTGTGCGACCTCTTTGATAAGGCCGCGTTCTAAAAGTTGGCGGGTTATTTTTGTCACACTTGCCGGAGCAAGTTGACTTACATCGGCAACCTGTATTCGAGAAATAGGACCTTGTTGGTCTATTAATCGATATACTGCAGCACTGTTTAGCTGCTTGACTAGATCTACGTTACCTATTTGTCCGCCATTCATTATTACTTATGCTCGTATTGTCCGTTAACCACAGTCGCTTTTACGTTAAAGTCACGGTCAAAAACAGTTAGGTTGGCAATCATGCCTTGCTTAATTCGACCCAATTTGTGGTCAACCCCAATTGCTTTTGCTGGATACAGAGTAGCCATCCTCAGTGCTTCATCTAAAGCGATGCCGACATGCTCAACCGTATTTTGAACTGCTTCAATCATTGTAAGGGCTGAGCCGCCAAGTGTGCCGTTTTCATCGATACACTTGCCATCTTGGTAATATACTTTCTTACCGACAAAAATAAAGTAATCCATTTCAGTGCCTGCTGGAGCTGTGGCATCTGTCACTAATACGAGCTTTTCGCCCTTGATTTTATGAGCGATGCGGATGTTGGCGTAATCGACGTGGAAGCCGTCAGCAATGATGCCTGCGTATACTTCTGGCGTGTCGAAAATCGCACCAACGACTCCCGGTTCGCGACCTTGCATAGGCGTCATTGCATTAAACAAATGAGTCGCGAAGGTAATTCCTGATTCAAAGCCTTTACGAGCTTCTTGATATGTCGCGTTGGTATGACCAATCGAAACGACGATACCTGCTTTAGCCAATTGCGCTACGTGTGATGGATTATTTTTCTCTGGCGCCAGCGTGACTTTAGTGATGACGTCACTGTTTTCACACATCAGGTTAATCATGGCGTCATCCGACTCGCGAATAAAGTCTACGTTATGGATGCCTTTTTTCTCAATATTCAGATATGGGCCTTCGAGGTGAAGTCCAAGAGAATGGTGACTGTACTTTTGGCGATAGTCACGCTCAGCGGCAATGGCTTGGCGCATGTTGTCATCTGAAGAAGTAATCAGCGTTGGTAAAAAACTTGTACAACCTGATTTAAGGTTAGCTTGATGCATGGTATGGATAGTATCAGCGGTTATTTCATCATTGAACATGACACCGCCACAGCCATTGAGTTGTAAGTCAATAAATCCCGGGCTAAGGTTTGCACCGTTAAGATCTTGGCACTCCATGTCACTCGGAAGATTTTGTTCAGGAATAATGGCATGAATGGTATCAGTATCAATAATCACAGCATGACCAGATAGTACATCGCTGCCAGTGTATACCTTACAGTTAGTTAGTGCGTACATAATTAACGAATCCTCGTCGATAGACATTTTATAATTTTAGGAGCGATAAGCTGATATTGTCTCTAAAGAGTACGGTTTGAACGGACTCTTTGCTAACTTTTATCAAATCGCGAAATATCTTTAGGCTCAGAGGTCACTAAAAAGGTTCCTCTAGCTCATTATTCGGTGCCTTATTTACCTCAGTGATGTAATCGGCAAATAGCTTTATTAATTAGTATAATCTCTTTGGTTATAAGACATTACATCACTTAGTTATGAGTCGCATAGTACCGATATATTAGCGTTTTTTTATATTGTAAAATAAGTTTTATGATCTCGCTAGCAAAAAGCTCGAATTATGTCTATTTGAGGTGATTACGGTCACAATTGATGAGGTTTTAATTTGCGGAGCAAAATTATTGACATACACTGACTATGACTAAATTGGGCGACTAAAATAAGTTTGCCGATATTTATAAAATCCTATAGGGGGAACTTACGGTGAATATTCTTGGATATGCGCAAAAGCTAGGTAAAGCATTGATGCTACCTATCGCAACGTTACCCGTTGCAGCTATCTTATTACGTCTAGGTCAGGGCGACCTACTAGACATTCCATTTATGGCAGAAGCTGGTGGTGCTATCTTTGGACAGCTACCTCTTCTATTTGGCCTTGGTATTGCGATTGGTCTTTCTAAAGACGGCTCTGGCGCTGCGGGCTTAGCGGGCGCAGTAGCGTACTTCGTACTAACAGCAACAGCAAAAACCATCGATCCTTCAATTAACATGTCGTTCTTCGGCGGTATCTTTGCCGGTATTATCGCAGGTCATACTTACAACGCTTTTCACGCTACTCGTCTTCCTGAATGGTTAGCGTTCTTCTCTGGTAAGCGACTTGTTCCTATCATGGCGGGTCTATTTGCACTGGTTGCTGGTGCAATCTCTGGTGTTGTATGGCCAAGCATTCAGGGTGGTCTAGATGCGCTTGCTCATGCCGTTTCAACTTCTGGATCAGTCGGTCAGTTTGTTTACGGTACTTTAAACCGTGCGCTAATCCCTGTTGGTTTACACCACGTTCTTAACTCGTACTTCTGGTTTGGTATGGGTACGTGTCAAGAAATCGTAGTATCAGGTGCTCAAGCTGCTGGTCAAGCTCTACCTGCATTACAAAAACTTTGTGTGGACCCTTCTATTGCTAAAGCTTTAGTGGTTGGTCAAGAGCACACATTTAATTTCCAAAATGCAGTGAACCCTGAAATCACAGCTGTGGTGAAAGAAGTAACTGAAACCATGAAATCTGGCGACCTACACCGTTTCTTCGGTGGCGATAAGAGCGCTGGTGTATTCATGAACGGTTTCTTCCCAATCATGATGTTCGGTCTACCTGGTGCAGCATTAGCTATGTACTTTGCAGCGCCTGCAGAAAAACGTCATCAAGTGGGTGGTGCGTTGTTCTCTGTTGCTTTCTGTTCATTCCTAACAGGTATCACAGAACCTCTAGAGTTCATGTTCGTGTTCCTGGCGCCTGCACTATATGCAATGCACGCAGTGTTTACTGGGCTAGCTTTAGTTGTTGCGAACATGTTTGGTACGCTACACGGCTTTGGTTTCTCTGCTGGTCTAATCGACTTCGCACTAAACTGGGGTCTAGCAACTAAACCGGTAACGCTACTCATCATTGGTCTAGCGTTCTTCGCTCTGTACTTCTTCACATTCACATTTGCAATCCGTACTTTCAATTTGAAGTCACCGGGTCGTGAAGATGATGATGAAGCGGTTGCTGCACCTTCTCGTTCAGGTGCTGACAAAGGTGAATTAGCACGTCAATACCTAAAAGCGCTTGGTGGTCATGAGAACCTAACCACTATCGACGCTTGTATTACTCGTCTACGTCTAACACTAAAAGATCGTTCAGTGGCTGACGAAGCGGTACTGAAAAAATTAGGTGCTAAAGGTGTCGTTAAGCTTGGCGAAAACAACCTTCAAGTTATCCTTGGTCCCCTAGCTGAAATCGTGGCAGGTGAGATGAAAGCAATTAGTGCTACGGAAGATTTATCTGGCGTAAAACTACCATAATAGCCATTGTCTTTAATATCAGACGTTTTTAGTTAAAATTGAAGCCTTCGCCTTATGCGAAGGCTTTTTGCTTTGTCAGGTGTTGACTACATAACAAGCGAAGTAATGATTATTTCTGAATTAATCCGCAGTTTTTATTGTGAAAACGCCCAGAATTGTGGATCATTGAACGCAATATTTCTGTAAATTGTGGCTAAGTTGGCCCAAACAGAAAAACTTTCTGCCAGTATTAAATTATTTTGAGGTGCTATAGATGAGTGAAGCTGAGGCTCGTCCATCGAACTTCATTCGCCAAATCATAGATAAAGATTTAGCGGATGGTAAACACACTAGCGTGCATACTCGTTTCCCGCCAGAGCCTAACGGTTATCTACATATCGGTCACGCGAAGTCGATTTGTTTGAACTTTGGTATCGCTCAAGACTATCAGGGCCAGTGTAATTTGCGTTTTGATGACACAAACCCAGAGAAAGAAGACATCGAATACGTTGAATCAATTAAGAAAGATGTAAGTTGGCTAGGATTTGAATGGTCTGGTGATATCTGCTACTCATCTGACTATTTTGACAAGTTATACCAATATGCGTTGGAGCTTATCAACAAAGGTTTGGCTTATGTTGAAGAGCTGACTCCAGAGCAGATCCGCGAATACCGCGGTACGTTAACCACGCCGGGTAAACATAGCCCTTATCGTGAGCGTAGCGTTGAAGAAAACCTGGCTCTGTTTGAAAAAATGAGAACAGGTGGCTTTAAAGAAGGTGAAGCTTGTTTGCGTGCTAAAATCGACATGGCTTCTTCATTTATCGTTATGCGTGATCCTGTTATCTACCGTGTTCGTTTTGCCGATCATCATCAAACGGGTGACAAGTGGTGCATCTACCCAATGTACGACTTTACGCACTGTATTTCCGATGCATTGGAAGGCATTACGCACTCGATTTGTACTTTGGAATTCCAAGACAACCGTCGTCTTTATGATTGGGTTTTAGACAACATCACTATTGGTTGTCATCCGCGTCAATACGAATTCAGCCGTCTGAATCTAGAATACACAGTGATGTCTAAGCGTAAGCTAAACCAACTGGTGACTGAGAAATTGGTCAATGGTTGGGATGATCCTCGAATGCCAACCATTTCTGGTCTGCGTCGTCGTGGATTCACTGCGGCATCTATTCGCGAATTCTGTAAGCGCATTGGTGTCACGAAACAAGACAACATGATTGAGTTCAGTTCACTTGAATCATGTATTCGCGACGACCTTAACAACAATGCACCACGTGCAATGGCTGTTTTGGATCCAGTGAAAATTGTGATTGAAAACTTTGCTGCCGATAGCGTAGAAGTATTGAATCTTGCCAATCATCCAAATAATCCGGAAATGGGTTCTCGCGATGTACCTTTCACTCGCGAAGTATGGATAGAACGTGAAGACTTCCGTGAAGAAGGTAACAAGAAGTACAAGCGTTTGGTTCTAGGTAAGGAAGTTCGACTACGCGGTGCTTATGTGATTAAAGCTGAACGTGTAGAGAAAGATCAAGACGGCAACATCACGACTATCTACTGTACTTATGACCCTGAGACTTTGGGTAAAAACCCAGAAGATGGTCGTAAAGTGAAAGGTGTTATTCACTGGGTATCCGCTGATAAAGGTTTATCTGCTGAATTCCGTCTTTACGATCGCCTATTTACCGTTGCAAACCCTGCAGCGGCGGACGATTTCGCCGCAACGATTAACCCAGAGTCACTGATTAAAGTCAATGGTTTTGTTGAGCCAAGCCTTGTCACAGCAGAAGCTGAAGTGGGTTATCAGTTTGAGCGTGTGGGTTACTTTTGTGCAGACAACAAAGATTCCAAGCCTGAATATTTAGTGTTCAACCGTACCGTTGGTCTGCGCGATACGTGGGCGAAAATCGATTCAGAGTGACCTCATAAAGCAAAACTATCCGATCTAACTATCTAAAAGCCAGCTTAAAGCTGGCTTTTATTTTTTGAAGCGTCATTATGGTATTTGGGATAAGTGGCAAAAGCGCAATATTAGTGTGAGATTGCTGCGATTATTACGGTGTGAGCACATTTTTTGTTTTAGATCCTATAGTTTTACTTGTCTTATCCGATATATTTAACGGATTGTTATCTTTATTAATTCATAGCACCTAGCTGAGCCTTATATGCGTCAACTTTTTAAACGACTGTTACTGCCAATTGCTGTAGCGGCCGTGACTCAGACTTCTTTCGTTAGTGCAGAGAGTATTCGCCTTGTTGGTCCTAATGGCGAAGTTCAGTCCGCGCCACAATATAGTAGTGATATTGTTCGTAATCGAACCACCACGGCGACAGAGCCTTCAAGAGTTATTGGTCCTACTTCCGAAACAGACACTTTATGGTCGATTGCCTCGCGTATACGTCCTTCTACTCAAGTGTCTGTACAGCAAACCTTGTTAGCTATTTATCGTCTAAATCCCCAAGCGTTTGAAAACCAAAACATCCACAAACTGATTCCAGGTAGCACATTACGCATACCTTCTCTCGCTCAGGTGAGTCGTGTGTCAACTAAGGAAGCGGTTAGTGTTATGGCTGCGCATCAAGCTCGGCTTACACAGCAGCAAACTAAGCCAGTAACGACAGTGGTTACCTCGCCGGCGAAACCCGTTGTAGAAGCTAAACCGCAGGTGGCTGAAGCAGATAAAAATAAATCACCTGAACCTCAAGTCGCGTCTTTGCCTACAGAAATGCCTGTTATTGCGCCTAGTAACAGCAATGACAGCCCTAAAGAGGCGGTGACCGCTCAAAGTGAAATACAAGCTTTGGAAGAGAAGAACCTTAGGTTGAGATTGATGCTGGCTGAAGTTCAATCAGAAGTCAGTGGGTTGAAGCAAGAATTAGGTGATGAAAACCGTATTCGTTCTGAAGTTGAAAAATTATTAGCTGAAGAAAGAATCAAACGTGAAGAGACACAACGCCTTGCCCCTTCGAAGCTGGATGAACTGTTGGCCAATAACTGGGTTGTCGCGGCTCTCGCTTTAATCCCAGGTCTGTTTATTGCTCTATTGGTCGTCGTGTTGTTAGGTCGCCGCTCTGGTGCAAATCAAGCATCAACTTCTGCAACGTCAGAGAATTCGTTCAATGCGAATTCTGCTGCCGACGCTGTGGCGCCAATCGCTGTTGGCGATCCGTCTCTAGAAGACTTGGATGACGAATTGCTACTTAATGATGATCTATTCGGCAGCATGGATGAAAGCGATTCATTGTTCGGAGAAGAGAAGAAAGAAGAATCTTCACAAGCCGACGATGACGATATTTTTGCTGGTTTAGACGATAGCGATTTGGATTTCGACTTAGAAAGCGAAGATGGTGAAGATTTGTTCGCCGCTATTGATGATTCAGGCGATCTTGACACTGATTTCGGTGACTTATCGTCTAGCACTAACGGCATCAGTGTTAACGGCGATGAAAAAGCGCTTGGTTTGGAAGATATGGAACGCGCCCTTGACCAAGCCTCACAAAACTATGATGAAGACGACAGCATAGGTTTTGATTTGTCTGATGACGGCGAGATGTCACAAGCTGACATTGAATCACTACTGGCTGCAGACGAAGATTTGGAAGAGTTAGAGTCATCATCTCTTGATCAATCTATGTTAGATGAGCTTTTCTCCGCACAAGACGAAGAGGAGGATAGCTCGGAACCGCTAGATTTCGGCAGTCTGATTGATGATGAAAAATCCAATAATCGAGTTGAACCTGAAACGGCAACATTCGCATCTGATCAAGAAATAGACGATCTGTTTGCAAGTATTGAACAACAAGCTGATTTGGAGTCGTTGGAAGCGAATGCTAAGGATGAGAGTGCATTACTTGATGAACTGCTATTAGAAGATGACGAACCCGAGGTTGCAGCCAATAGCACGGCATTGCTTGATGAACTTTTAGCAGACGACGATTTCGCTAAAGATGATTCTGAGGGAAATGCTGCTGATGAAATGATGTTGGAGTTGGATGAATTATTGGGTGATTCTGAAATTCCTGACATTGATGAAAACAGTACGGCTTTATTGGATGATTTTGTCGGCGAGTTAACGGAACAGCCCGCAGGTTATGAAGATTTTTTAGCGGATGAGAACGCTCTGCAACAACATAAGTCTGCAGAAGAACAAGAGTCTGCAGAAGAAGACGAAAGTTTAGAGCTTTTCGATGAGTTGTTGAATATTGAGCATGGCTCTGATGCTGAAGAACATTCTGATGCTGAAGAACAATTCGATGAATTTAATAGCGCTAACTTCATTGATGATTTGATAACCAATGTCCCTCAATCCGATCCTCTGCTAGATGATGCATTTGAATCAGCGCCTTCAACAAGCGATGAGGAGTTTGAGTTAGATGACTTTGAGTTCAATCCAGAAATTGAAGGTGGCGAAACATCAGCTTCAGAGCAAGAACAAGTGGTTGCGAACGAGTTTGGCGTACCACAAGATGATGATTGGGTATTTGATGATCTGGAAGCTGACGTTGCAAATCTTGCAGTTGAAGAAACAGAATCTGAACAGCCGGAACAAGACATTGCTGATGAGTTTGATGATCTGGAACTGCCAGAATACACAGAGGAAGACGCGTTAGCCGATTCTCAATCAGAGCCAGAAGAAGAAATCTCTGAAGCTCAAAATGAGCAAGGTAAGCAAGAAGAGATTGACGTTGCAGAAGCTGTATCTGATGAAGTTGAACCAGAGCAGCCAGAGCAAGAGATTGCTGATGAGTTTGATGATCTGGAACTGCCAGAATACACAGAGGAAGATGCGTTAGCCGATTCTCAATCAGAGCCAGAAGAAGAAATCTCTGCAGCTCAAGATGAGCAAGATGAGCAAGGTAAGCAAGAAGAGATTGATGTTGCAGAAGTTGTGTCTGATGAAGTTGAACCAGAGCAGCCAGAGCAAGAGATCGCTGATGAGTTTGATGATCTGGAACTGCCAGAATACACAGAGGAAGATGCATTAGCCGATTCTGAATCAGAGCCAGAAACAGATTTAGCGGAAGTTGAGTCTGAAGTTGCCGATGCGGCATTTGAAGACTCTGAACTGCCCGAGTATACAGAAGAAGATGCTCTAGCAGACATGTTTACGCAAACGGATGAACTGGCTGATGAATCCGATGAACAACAGTTGGAAGATTCCTCGCTGTATCAAGATGTTGAGTTAGCCACAACGGAAGTCAATCTTAGTGATGTTTCAAAGCAAGAGTTTGACGAGCAGGCACTTTCAGATTGGTTGTCGGACGAAGAAAAGCAAGATACGCGTTATGCCTTTGATAAGCCTATCGATGCCAAGTCTGTTGACAGTGCTGGTATGGATATTGATGCCATGCTCGATATGGGCGGCGAAGATTGGAATGGGTTCAATTTAACGCCAGATCAACAAGCGACTATCTCTGATGAGGTTCCAGAGGCAGAGAAAGACGTATGGCATCCTGAGATCCAAGTGAAAGAGCCCGAGGTCGCTAAAGAAAATTGGGAGCATCAGGATGATTTTGCAGAGTTCGAACCTGCAACTCATCAATTTATGACTATCGATGATTTGATGGCTCAAGTTGAGAGCAATGATGGCAGCACACTGAATCTTGATAACGAAGAGTTAAAACTGGATGTAGGGCTCAACGAATTTCCAGATGTGATTGGTCACGTTAGTGATATTGACGTCGACAGCAACTCAGAAGCCGCCGGTAAACTTGATTTAGCAAAAATCTATATCGAGATGAACGATGATAAAGGGGCAATTAAGTTGTTAGAAGAAGCGATCGTTGATGGTAGCGATGAAATCAGACAACAAGCTAAGCACCTTATTGATGTCATTAATGGTCGAGCATAAATAGCCATAGTAGAAGAGGCAGCATAGGCTGCCTCTTTGTTTTAGGTGATATTAAGTTTTAGATGATGCTAAGTTTTAGGTGGTGCTAATGTTTTGTAGGTTAGAAATCTTATACGATTGATACTATACTGCCCGCCCCAAGGTCCTTAGACCTATAGTGATTAAGGGTAATACACCATGAGAATAGCGTTGGGTATTGAGTATGATGGTACTCATTACTTTGGTTGGCAGCGACAACGAGAGGTTGCAAGTGTGCAGGAAGAGCTGGAAAAAGCTCTGTCTGTTGTCGCCAATCATCCTGTTGAAGTCCAGTGTGCAGGGCGCACTGATGCTGGCGTACATGGCACTGGGCAAGTTGTGCATTTTGATACAACAGCAACACGCAAAACGGTTGCTTGGACAATGGGAACCAATGCAAACCTGCCAAAGAATATTGCAGTGCGATGGGCGAAAGAAGTGCCAGATGAATTCCATGCTCGTTTTACCGCAACAGCTCGTCGTTACCGTTATGTGATTTATAATCACCAATTCCGTCCGGGCATTTTGGCTTCCGGGGTGAGTCATTATCACGGTGAGCTTGATGTGGATAAAATGCATCAAGCCGGTCAATACTTGCTTGGTGAGAATGACTTCACGTCATTTCGAGCTGTGCATTGCCAGTCACGCAGTCCGTGGCGTAATATTATGCACTTAAATGTTACCCGTCATGAACGTTACGTAGTGATTGATATTAAAGCGAATGCTTTTGTTCACCATATGGTGCGTAATATCACAGGTAGCCTGATTGAGGTTGGTCGCGGTGAGAAAGAAGCCGAATGGATCCAATGGTTGTTGAAAGCCAAAGATCGTACCTTGGCAGGGGCAACGGCAAAAGCGGAAGGTTTATATTTGGTATCGGTGGATTACCCGCAAGAATTTGAATTGCCACAGCCACCAATCGGTCCGCTTTTTTTTCCTGATCATTTGAACTAATGTTGAACTAAAGTGCTGTAATTGGTTCAAAGTTATCAGTTGATTCGTATTGAAAATGAGCAGTATTAGGTGTGTGGGATTGGTACAAGAAATAGGTACAACCAGTTTTTTGTCTACAGTTGGCATTTTCTGTGCTTTAATCCCCACGCGTTATTGTTGAATTCAAATCTTTCGCATTGAGCGGGAGAGCACAAAGTAATAAGGTCTTCTATGAGTTGGCTTGAAAAGATTTTAGAAAAAAGCAACATAGTTACTTCACGTAAAGCATCGATTCCTGAAGGTGTTTGGACGAAGTGTACATCTTGTGAGCAGGTACTCTACCACGCAGAACTCGAGCGTAACCTCGAAGTTTGCCCTAAGTGTAATCACCATATGCGCATGAAAGCGCGTCGTCGTCTGGAAACTTTCCTAGACGAAAATAACCGTCATGAGATTGCACAAGAGCTTGAGCCTCAAGACAAACTGAAGTTTAAAGATTCAAAGCGTTATAAAGAACGTCTTGCGGCTGCGCAAAAGAGTAGTGGCGAGAAAGATGCGCTTATCGTGATGAATGGTGAGTTACACGGCATTCCTCTGGTTGCTTGTGCTTTTGAATTCTCATTCATGGGCGGTTCGATGGGTTCTGTTGTTGGTGCTCGTTTTGTTCGTGCGGTCGACTCTGCTATTGAAAGAAACTGTGGCTTAGTTTGTTTCTCGGCAAGTGGTGGTGCACGTATGCAAGAGGCATTGATGTCTCTAATGCAAATGGCGAAAACCAGCGCAGCGCTAGAGCGTTTATCAAATAAAGGCCTGCCGTTCATTTCGGTTATGACTGACCCAACCATGGGTGGCGTTTCAGCAAGCCTGGCTATGTTGGGTGATGTGAACATTGGTGAACCAAAAGCTCTGATCGGTTTTGCTGGTCGTCGTGTTATTGAACAAACAGTACGCGAAGATCTGCCAGAAGGTTTCCAACGCAGTGAATTCCTGCTTGAGCATGGTGCGATTGATATGATCGTTGATCGCCGCGAAATGCGTCAACGTATTGCTGGCCTTCTGGCGAAGATGACCAACCAAAAATCTCCTCTGGTTGTTTCTGTGAACGATGCGCCACAAGAGGCTGCATATTCAGTACCAGAAGCGAACAAAAAAGGGTAAAGTAGGCGCTAACTAAACCAAAGAAAACAATGGTTCTACGTTAGATGAAACGAAACCTAATTCCTCAAGCCACATCCTCACTATCGATGTGGCTTGACTATTTAACTCATATTCACACATCTGCAATTGATTTAGGCTTAGATCGCGTTCA
>NZ_JBKEBW010000017.1:0-13333 GCF_047973365.1 Vibrio sp.
AGAGATGTATCACGGTCAAAGCTTCACTGATGCTGATGAACTGATTGCAAATATCGAAGAATATATAGAGTATTACAATACAAAACGGATTAAGGTGAAATTTAAAGGCCTGACTCCGATAGAATATCGAAATCAGGCCTTGCAAGCCGCTTAACAGAAATGTCCAACTTTATGGGGTCACTTCACTCTGCGTGGGAATGCATATTTGACTAACAGAAAGTCAGATTAACTGCCTATTTTGGCTTTGGTATACATTCCCACGGGGGACCGTGGGAACGAGAACAGATATAAATAGAATACCAACTTTATCAACAAGATAAGATATTGCTGGGCTTTGTTTTTATCAAACGATTTTAATGACGTTCTAGTATTACAAACTTCATATCATAAGCATTCTTTTCATCAGCCGAATAGCTTTCGCTATGGCTTTCCAGCCAGTCATCACCCCAATCAGGGAACTGAGTATCCCCTCCGATATCGGCATCAATATAAGTAACATACAAGCGATCAGCTCTAGGCAGACAAGCGGCATAAATACTGCCACCGCCAATGATCATCACTTCTTCGACCTCACCTGCAATCTTAATTGCTTCTGCAATTGAAGCTGCCACCGTCACACCGTCAATACTCAGATTTGGATCTCGACTGATCACTATATTGTGACGCCCCGGTAAAGGACGACCGATAGACTCATAAGTTTTACGCCCCATAATGACAGGCTTACCTAGTGTGCAGCGTTTAAACCAAGCGAAATCGGCCGGTAAATGCCAAGGCATTTGGTTATCTTTGCCAATAATTCTGTCGTTTGCCATCGCGGCAATCATGCTGATGATCATTATTCTTCCCTATTAGACGATTACTTCTTCAAACTGTCGTTTGTTAAACCACTGGTTTACGACGATAGAATAACAGCCCCGGCACAGCAAGACCAACCGCTAGACCGGCGATAATAAACATCGCCTTGAGGAAGTTTTCAAATAAAGTCTCTAACAGTTCTGGGCGAAAACCTAAATGGTTAATTTCCACCATAGCGATCATCGCTTTATAAGTGAAAACACCGGGAACCATTGGAATGAGTGCGGCGACGGTAAACACTTTAGGATGAGCCAAAAACTTATGCGACCAATGCACACCAATCATGCCAACAAACGTAGCAGCAAAGAAAGTCGCCCATTCAATCGGAATGCCAAATTGCATCATTAAATAGCGAGAGCCGTGACCGATGGCACCACCTAAGGCGCAATATTTCAGTGCAGGAACAGGAACGTTGAACACTAACGCAAACCCTACCGCAGGAATGGCAGCAAAGAACATGTCGTTAATAAGACCAAACAATAGTTGCCAACTTAACATCTCTACCACCCCCACACGCCAGTAATACTCATAGCCGCAACAATGCCTAGACAGGTTGCTAGAGTCAGCAAGCTTGCCATCACAAAACGTGCAATACCCACATTGACATAACCTTTGAGCATATCCGCAACAGAGTTTATCAACGGAAAGCCCGGGACCAACATCAGCACCGAAGATGCCATCACTATGGTTGGCTTATTGCCAAGATGGTAAATCACAGCCTGAGCGGATATGACCGATGTGACAAAAGCAGTTGCCGCAAAGTTCAACAGCGGATTGAAATGACGATGGCCAATTTCCTGACGAACGAACATACCAACAGCGGAAGCGACAAAAGTAATCGCAAATACTGTCCAGTCGCCACCAGCAAGGCGAGCAAATGAAGAGCAGGATAAGCCAATCATTAATACCACTAACCAGCGGTTATAGCGCTCAGGGCTTATCTGATTAAGTTTCTTCTGTGCAAGCGAGTGATCCAGCAGACCTTTTTCCATCATAATGCAAATGCGTTGGATCTGCGTAACCGCGCGCATATTGATACCACGGTCGGCACAACGTCTGGTGGTGGTAATACAGTGATCACTCTCTAAGGTAGTGACCACGAGTGATCCGGCGGAAAGAGAGACTTCGACCTCAGTCATGCCACAGGCGCGCCCCATCCTCTCCATTATTCCAACCACCAAAGCACTTTCTGCGCCATGAGCCAGTAGCATTTGGCCGGCTTGTGCGATTAACCTCGATACGGCTCTCTGTCTGGATGCCATGATTCCTTTCCTAACGTCCTAAGGGTAAAAATTGCGAAGCATTAGTTTGCATGAAAATAATAAAGGTAAATATGATTTAGACACAAAAAAGCCGCAATAAATAATTGCGGCTTCAGACTGATGACAAACTCAATATCGTCCTGCGAAGGCAGGAATCTAAATCCTAGCATCATGCGCAAAAGCGAGATCCTGGATAAATACTGCGTATTTTCCAGGATGACGGATATAAAACGAACACCGACTTTGTCGAACTTTATGGGGTCACTTCAGAGCATGGGAACGAGAGATTCACGGACTTGTTTATTCACGAACATAGATAACGTGCCCGTCATCTTCTTCGTCGTCCCAGTCATCCCAATCGTCATCGTCATCTTCAGTGATAACATTGCGACCGGCCATTGCGTCTTTGTGGTAATCGTCCCACATAAACTCAACTTTTTGCTCTTCGCTGAGGTCTTCTTCTGCACGAGGTAGAGTTTCCATAAAGTCAGCCAATTCACGACAAAGCTCAGCAGTGCCCTGTTTGTTGATCGCTGAGACTTTGAAGTATGGCCCTTCCCATGCAAGCGCTTCTAAGATCTGTTGGATCTTTTCATCCGCTTCTTCTTCAAGCATCAGATCCGTTTTGTTAAACACTAACCAAACCGGTTTCTTCGCCAGCTTTTCGCTGTACTGCTCAAGCTCATCCATAATGGTCAGAGCATTTTGCGCCGGTTCACTTTCATCAATCGGCAGAATATCGATCATGTGAAGCAGTACGCGACAACGCTCAAGATGCTTCAAGAAGCGAATACCGAGACCGGCACCTTCTGCGGCACCTTCGATAAGTCCGGGGATGTCGGCAACCACAAAGCTCTTCTCAGGCACCACACTCACGACGCCCAAGCTTGGGATCAATGTCGTAAATGGATAATCCGCTACTTTGGGTTTCGCAGCCGATACAGAGCGAATAAAGGTCGATTTACCCGCATTTGGCAAACCTAACATACCGACGTCCGCAAGCAGCAGTAGCTCTAGACGAAGTTCACGAACTTCACCTTTCGTACCCATAGTCTTTTGACGTGGGGCGCGGTTTACTGAGGATTTAAAACGAGTGTTACCAAGGCCGTGCCAGCCGCCCTTTGCAACCATCACTTTCTTGCCGTGCTCAGCGACTTCACCGACGATTTCATTGGTGTGGATATCCACGGCGCGAGTACCTACTGGCACTTTCAGCGTAATATCTTTGCCCCGTTTACCCGTACAGTTACCGCCGCCACCGTTTTGACCACGTTCTGCTGCGTAGAAACGCTGAAAACGATAGTCAACCAGTGTATTTAAGTTCTCATCGGCCAGGATGTAGACATCGCCACCATCACCGCCGTCGCCGCCATCAGGGCCACCTTTCGTTACGAATTTTTCACGCCAAAAGCTAACAACACCGTTACCGCCATCGCCCGCTTCGACCTTTATTACCGCTTCATCAACGAATTTCATTACTTACTCCGCATTATTTGCGTTGCGCTATCACTGTTATTACACATGATATAAATTTGTATTACTCGTTCCCACGCTCTGCGTGGGAATGCATACCTGATTTAAAGCCATCACATGCTTCTTTGCAGTTGCAGTTTGACTCATCCACAAGTATTGAACATCATCAATTAATATATACTCTTCCTACTTGAAGCTGCAGCGGTGTTGTCTACGTTCGTTCACCCCAATCACATAGTTTATCTATGCTCATGGGGATTCACTCACTTGCCGCCTACCTGCAACTTCAAGTAGTTTGAGTATAGCTCTTTATGCGTTCCCACGCTGGAGCATGGGAACGAGAGTATATTGGAACAGATAAGAAGAGACGCTTGATAGAATGTCTTCTTATTTGCTCTGCATAAATAAAAAACCCCACCGTAACGGTAGGGCTTTTGAATTCAGTTAGGTATTAAACTTATTCAGCTTCGATGCTAACAAATTTACGGTTTTTAGGACCTTTAACTTCAAATTTCACTTTACCTTCAGTAAGAGCGAAAAGAGTGTGGTCTTTACCGATACCAACGTTAGTGCCAGCGTGGAATTTAGTACCACGTTGACGAACGATGATGTTACCTGCTAATACAGATTCACCACCGAAACGCTTAACACCAAGACGTTTACTTTCTGAATCACGGCCGTTACGAGTAGAACCGCCAGCTTTTTTGTGTGCCATTGTTAAACTCTCCTAAGTTACTTAAGCGTTGATGCCAGTAATTTTCACTTCAGTGAACCACTGACGGTGGCCTTGTTGTTTACGAGAGTGTTTACGACGACGGAACTTAACGATTTTAACTTTATCGCCACGGCCGTGTTGTACTACTTCAGCAGTAATTTTACCGCCTTCAACAAGAGGTGCACCAACAGTGATTTCTTCACCGTTAGCAACTAGAAGAACTTTATCAAATTCAACAGTTGCACCAGTTTCAACGTCTAATTTCTCTAAACGAAGAGTTTGACCTTCGCTTACACGGTGTTGTTTACCACCAGATTGGAAAACAGCGTACATATTTTACTCCGCTCTTTCCGCACAGCCTATGCTATATGTGAGCAATGAGGGTGTGCGCTAAACTAATCATCAATAGGGCGCAGATTCTACGTGAATGATGTGCCTATGACAAGCCATATTTTAAAAAATTTGGCGAAAAGCTAATCGCCAAACAAAAGTGCCGCAATCATGCCTTTATGGCGTGTATTAATCAATGCTTTTTAGTGTATTATTCAACAATTCTAGAAGACAAAATGCCTTATAAGCTCTAACTTCAGCCGGATGTACAATGGATTTTAAAGCTATCCAAACGCTTACTGCCGATGACATGGCAAAAGTAAATGAAACGATTCAAGCTCAGCTCAACTCTGATGTCTCTTTAATCAACCAACTCGGGTTTTATATTGTCAGTAGTGGTGGCAAGCGTTTAAGACCTTTGCTAGCGGTATTATCCGCCAAAGCTCTGGGCTACGAAGGGACGGCTCACACCACTGCCGCTGCGTTTATTGAATTTATTCATACCGCAACCCTGTTGCACGATGATGTCGTCGATGAATCGGACATGCGCCGTGGCAAAGAAACGGCTAATGCGGCATTTGGCAATGCGGCCAGCGTTTTGGTTGGTGATTTTATCTACACTCGTTCATTTCAGATGATGACAGAGCTAGGATCAATGAAGATCCTTAAACTGATGAGTGATGCGGTAAACGTCATCGCCGAAGGTGAAGTTCAACAGTTGATGAACTGTAACGATCCAAACACCACTGAAGATCTGTATATGCAGGTTATCTATTCTAAAACCGCTCGTCTGTTTGAAGCAGCAACTCAAATCGGGGCGATTTTGGTTGATGCGCCTGAAGATGTAGAAACGGCTTTACAGAACTACGGTAAGTATTTAGGTACCGCATTTCAGCTTATTGATGATGTGATGGATTACACCTCTGATGGCGAAGAAATGGGTAAAAATGTCGGTGACGACCTAGCGGAAGGTAAACCAACCCTTCCTCTACTACATGCAATGCATAATGGCACACCTGAGCAAGCTGAAATGATCCGTGATGCAATTGAGCATGCAAACGGTATGCAACGTCTAAACGACATTCTCGCGGCAATGGAACAAGCAGGCTCTCTCACTTATACCGTCAACAAAGCGTTAGAAGAAGCCGACAAAGCGATTGCTGAACTGAGCATTCTGCCGGAAAGTGAATACAAGCAAGCTTTAGTCACCCTTGCTCATATGGCGGTTAATCGTAGTAAGTAATAAATAAGATAACAAAAAGCCGCTCTTCGATTATCGATTAGAGCGGCTCTGGGATCCGTTAAATAAAATTACTTAACGAACTCAACACCAGTTTGAATATCGCCATTTAGCGTTTCCAACATGCCATCTAACGCGGCTTTTTCATATTGGCTTAACGGACCGTAGCTCAATACTTCTTCCACGCCGTTTTTACCCAACTTAACTGGTTGAGCAAAGAAAGGTGCATGTTCACCGCTACCTTCAACATACGCGCATTCGATAACTTCTTCACCTTGTAGCGCTTTCACTAAAGATAAACCGAATCGGCAAGCCGCTTGTCCCATCGATAGCGTTGCACTACCACCGCCCGCTTTTGCTTCAACCACTTCCGTACCTGCGTTTTGAATACGTTTGGTTAACGCTTCCACTTCCGCATCGCTAAATTCGATGCCTTTCACTTGAGAAAGAAGAGGAAGAATAGTCACACCAGAGTGACCACCGATCACAGGAACGCGAACATCACCCGGATCTTTCTGTTTTAATTCAGCAACAAAAGTTTCCGCACGAATAACGTCAAGAGTGGTCACACCAAACAGTTTACGTTTATCATAAACTCCCGCTTTTTTGAGAACTTCCGCTGCAATGGCAACCGTAGTGTTTACTGGGTTAGTGATAATTCCCACACAAGCATTTGGACAAACAACAGCAATACGTTGCGCCAAAGATCTCACAATCCCCGCATTGACATTGAATAGATCTGCGCGATCCATACCCGGTTTACGCGCCACACCAGCGGAGATTAAAACCACATCCGAGCCTTCCAAAGCAGGCGTTGGATCTTCACCACAATAGCCTTTGATAGAAACAGGAGTTGGTATATGACTAAGGTCCGCAGCAACACCTGGGGTTACAGGGGCAATATCATACAGAGCGAGATCAGATCCAGCGGGTAAACGGTTCTTAAGAAGTAAAGCGAGGGCTTGACCAATGCCGCCAGCGGCACCAATTACAGAGACTTTCATTATCGTGCTCCTTGAGAGTTTTGTCTTAATTATGTTTTGTAGGGTTGTTTAATATCTGACCAAAAAAAAGTTATAGCAATCACAACTTGATTACAAACAATTAACGTCAGCTTTGCGACTTTGAACACTTACTCGCCAAATCGTCAATCACTGGACGGGGTACTGACATATCCGTTGCTCCCTTCTATCTCCCTTTCTGCTCTTCCTTTTGCTTTCCCTTTCAGCTCTCCCTGAGCTCGTATCATACTTATTTACAGTGACCTTTTAGACAATTTTAAAGCTTAATTTGCCTATAAGTGAATATCTATGCGAGAATATGCAAAATTATTGAGCCAGTGGTAACTGAAACATGCGTAGTGTAGATAAACAAGACAACCTAGTCCGCGCTTTTAAAGCTTTATTAAAAGAAGAACGCTTCGGTTCTCAAGGCGATATCGTAGACGCTCTTAAAAATGAAGGCTTTGACAATATTAACCAATCAAAAGTCTCTCGCATGCTTACGAAGTTTGGCGCAGTGCGCACACGTAACGCAAAAATGGAAATGGTCTATTGCTTACCCGCAGAATTAGGCGTTCCTACTGTATCAAGTTCTCTACGAGAATTAGTACTGGACGTTGATTACAATAATGCACTGGTCGTGATTCACACCGGCCCGGGTGCAGCTCAACTTATCGCTCGTTTACTGGATTCTCTTGGTAAATCTGAAGGTATCCTTGGCGTTGTCGCTGGTGACGATACCATCTTCATTACCCCTACGTTAAACATTACCACTAAGCAGTTATTTACTTCCGTCTGCGACTTATTTGAATACGCAGGTTAACTCGCTTTTTGAATGTAACTCATTAATCGCTAAACATTATTACTTTTCTTGAAGTCGCGTACTGGGATCAATACGTGACTTTTTCTTTCTGCTGTTGGAAAAAAATATCTGCTACTTTTTTACCCCCAAACAACACAACTTATTAGTTACAAAATTCAAACACAAGTAAACAATTCATTCTTAATTACTGGTAAGAATTAGCCTTTATGACTACATTTTTAAACATAACTATGATTATGTGATGTTTTTTTGCTATTATCCTGACACTTTTTCAACATAGGGATTGAAAAAGGCATTGTTTCTCATGAAGAAACAACCAAAACAACGACACTTGTTTTGGGGGAATTATAAATGAAGGAAGGGAAATTCATGGCATTGAATAAAATCATAAAGGTCGGCGCTATTGCAGCAACAATCCTTGGTGCAGGCGCGGTTAACGCTCAAGAGTTCATCACAATAGGTACTGGTTCTGTCACTGGTGTTTATTACCCAACAGGTGGTGCAATTTGTAAGCTGGTTAACAAAGACCGTAAAGAACACAACATTCGCTGCTCTGTAGAATCTACCGGCGGTTCTGTTTACAACATAAACACCATTCGCTCTGGCGAACTTGATTTCGGTATCGTGCAGTCAGATTCACAATATAACGGCTACAATGGCACTGGCGAGTTTGCTGAACAGGGTCAATTTAATAAATTACGCGCGATGTTCTCTCTTCACACAGAACCTTTTAACATCATCGCTCGTTCTGATGCTGGCATTAACGGCGTAGCCGATCTTGCTGGTAAGCGCGTTAATATTGGTAACCCAGGCTCAGGTGACCGTGCAACCATGCAAGTGGTTATGGATGCATTCGGCTGGACGAATGATAGCTTCACATTGGCTTCTGAACTAAAAGGCTCTGAACGTTCTCAAGCTCTGTGTGATAACAAAATCGACGCATTCATCTACATGGTTGGTCACCCAAATGGCTCAATCAAAGAAGCAACAACATCATGTGACGCTAAACTGGTTTCTGCCACTGGCGAGCAAATCACTAAGATCGTTGCTGACCACCCATACTACGCATACAGCACAGTACCTGCGGGTATGTACAGCGGCACAGATCAAGACGTGAAAAGCTTCGGTGTAGCCGCAACATTAGTGACAACTTCTGACGTTTCTGATGAAGTGGCGTACAACGTTGCAAAAGCTGTGTTTGAAAACTTTGAAACATTCACTCGTTTGCACCCGGCATTTGCCAACTTGAAGAAAGAAGACATGGTTAAAGCCGGTCTTTCTATCCCTCTACACCCAGGTGCTGCGAAGTACTACAAAGAAATCGGTTTACTTAAGTAATTAAGGCAACCCCGAATAGGGAGGCTTAGAGCCCAATGCCAATCAGTTAAGAAAATCTCTCGTTCCCATGCTCCGCGTGGGAACGAGAATTATGTCTTTTTGAGCTCAACTGACAGACATTAGGCTTAGAGCCTCCTTATTGTTCATCACTATTTACGTTCAATATTTGGGTTTTCACTCATATTTAGAAAACCTCTTTTCGTTGTAACTCTTTACCATCATTAAAAGGATAATGTACATGACGCAGACAAACTCTCCGTCTCAAGATGTGCAAGAGATGGTCGCACAAGCCGATACAGGCGCCAGAAACCCGAGCGGTATTCCGGGGCGTATTATGTGGTTTGTGCCACTATGTTGGTCTTTATTCCAACTTTGGTACGCTTCTCCACTGCCGTTTATATTTAATTTTGGCGTACTTAACGATACACAAGCTCGAGCGATCCATTTATCGTTTGCAGTTTTTCTTGCATTTACTGCCTATCCGGCACTAAAAAATTCGCCACGAGACAAAATCCCACTGATTGACTGGGTATTCGCCCTTGTCGGTAGCTTTTGTGCTGCCTACATCTATCTGTTTTACGCGCAATTAGCGGGTCGCTCTGGTGCACCAACATTGCTTGATGTCGTCACGGCATCTGCTGGTATGTTGCTGCTTTTGGAAGCGACTCGTCGAGCATTGGGTCCACCGCTGATGGCGGTTGCCGCAGTATTCTTGTTCTACACCTTTGCAGGGCCTCACATGCCAGAGGTTATTGCTCACAAAGGTGCAAGTTTAAACAAAGCAATGTCACACCTGTGGTTAACCACTGAGGGTGTGTTTGGTGTTGCTTTAGGCGTTTCTACCTCATTTGTATTCTTGTTCGTGCTGTTTGGCGCAATGCTCGAGAGAGCAGGAGCGGGTGCATATTTCATTAAAGTTGCCTTCTCTTTGTTAGGGCATATGCGTGGTGGTCCAGCGAAAGCGGCGGTTGTGGCTTCTGGTTTATCAGGTCTGGTTTCAGGCTCTTCGATTGCCAACGTAGTAACCACCGGGACTTTTACTATTCCGCTAATGAAGAAAGTAGGCTTCCCGGCATCGAAAGCGGGCGCAGTAGAAGTTGCAGCTTCAACCAATGGTCAGCTAACCCCGCCAATTATGGGTGCAGCCGCTTTCTTGATGGTGGAATACGTCGGAATTTCCTATGTCGAAGTGATCAAAGCGGCGCTGTTGCCCGCTCTGATTTCATACATCGCTCTCATCTACATTGTGCATTTAGAAGCGTGTAAGGCGGGTATGCAAGGTTTGCCAAGACGCCATACTTCGACGTTCTTGCAAAGCCTGCTGTCATTCACCGGCACGGTACTGGGGATTTGCGTGATTAGCGCCGTCGTCTATTACGGTATCGGTTGGACCAAAGACGTTTTTGGCTCCGCTGCCACGGTGTTAGTCGGTATTGCCCTACTTGTTTGCTACGTTGCGCTGGTGAAAATCTCAGCCAAGCACGTTAAAAGCGGCAGTTTTGGATTTGAAGAAGATATTCAAGAGATCCCGGATGTCGATCCTACCGTAAAATCAGGTCTGCATTTCCTATTGCCGATCGTAGTTCTGGTTTGGTGTTTGACCGTTGAGCGTTTTTCTCCGGGTCTATCCGCATTCTGGGCAACCGTGTTCATGATGTTCATTTTGCTGACTCAACGTCCGTTAATGGCGATGTTTAATCAGTCAAATGATGCGGCTGCACAAGCGAAATTAGGGGTGGTCGATCTTATCGAGAGCTTGGTCTCAGGTGCTCGCAACATGATTGGTATCGGCGTTGCAACTGCGGCTGCCGGCACTGTTGTCGGTGTGGTGACCCTGACAGGTATCGGTCTGGTGATGACTGACTTTGTTGAGTTCATCTCTGGCGGTAGCGTGATCATGATGCTGCTGTTCACCGCTGTGATCAGCTTGGTCTTGGGTATGGGTCTGCCAACCACAGCGAACTACATCGTGGTATCAACGCTGATGGCTCCGGTTATCGTGACTCTCGGTGCTCAGCATGGTCTGATCATCCCGCTGATTGCTGTTCACTTATTCGTGTTCTACTTTGGTATTTTGGCCGACGATACCCCACCTGTGGGTCTGGCGGCATTTGCTGCGGCTGCCATTGCCAAGGCCGATCCAATACGTACCGGTATTCAGGGGTTTGCCTACGATATCCGCACCGCGATTTTGCCATTTATGTTTGTGTTCAACACTCAGCTACTATTGATGGGAATTGATACATGGTGGCATCTCGGATTGACGGTGATTTCGTCGATCATTGCGATGTTGCTTTTCTCCGCTGCGACACAAGGATGGTGGTTTACCAAAACCAAATGGTGGGAAGTGGTTGCGTTGTTAGCACTGACATTTACCTTCTTCCGTCCGGGTTTCTGGTGGGATATGGTTTATCCGGCAAAAGAAGTCCACCCAGGTATCGAGCTTGCACAAATCGTTGAAAAAACGCCAGTGGGTCAACCTCTGCAATTGCTGGTGGCTGGTGAAACAATCGAAGGTAACTTCGTGGCTAAAACAGTGCTACTACCATTTGATGACAGAGCAGAGACAGCAGAAGAACGCATTTCTTCCATGGGCTTGATGCTTAACAATGATGGCGAGAAGATGATCGTCGATATGGTTGAGTTTGGCAGCCCTGCGGAATCTGCCGGTATTGATTTCGGCTGGGAAATTGAATCAATCGTGATTGATAGCGAGCGGCCAATGAAAGAATGGGTATTCCTACCCGCTCTGCTACTGACGATGTTACTTGGCTGGAATCAGCGCAGAAGAGCGAAAAAAGAGCAAGTTATAGCCTAACCTTACGTCTGGTTAGTCAGTTAAGTGAGTAGCCAGACATTATCACTCCGAGAAATAACATTATGTATAAACACATTCTTGTTCCTGTTGATTTAAATGAGCACGGTTTCGGTGACAGAGCGGTTGAGCATGCGGTCTGGCATGCAAAACAGAGCAACGCTAAAGTTCATCTACTCAATGTTCTGCCTGGTATTCACATGTCGATGGTTGCTACCTACTTCCCAAAAGAAGCAGCAAAGCAAATGAAAGAAGATGTGAAACAGCAACTGAAAAAATTTGCACAACAATTCATCACAGAAGGCGTTGAATTTGAAGTGTACGTTGCCGAGGGCAAGCCTTATAGCACCATTCTTGAATACGCGAAAAAAATAGAGGCAGACCTGATTGTCATGCCGAGTCACAAGCGTTCTCGAATCGACAAAGTGGTGTTAGGCTCGGTAGCCAGCAAAGTGGTTGAGAACTCGCCAGTAAATGTGCTTGTGATCAAACCCAAAGGTTGATTGGACGGTTTGAAATACTCAACAAATAGATAAAGTCGGTATTCGATCTATACCCGTTATCCCAGAAAATACGATCGATACCCGCCATCCCGGAAAATACGATCGATACCCGTCATCCCGGAAAATACGATCGATACCCGTCATCCCGGAAAATACGCAGTATTTATCCGGGATCTCGCTCTTGCACATGAGCAGGAATGACAAATCCAATATTGTCATCAGTCTGAAAGGCGCTTAATGCGCCTTTATCTATTTGTTTTACCTATTAATTCTCATTCCCACGGTCCCCCGTGGGAATGCATACCAAAGCGAAAATAGGCAGTTAATCTGACTTTTTGTGAGTCAAATATGCATTCCCACGCGGAGTGAAGTGACCCCATAAAGTTGGACATTTCTGTTAAGCGGCTTGCAAGGCCTGATTTCGATATTCTATCGGAGTCAGGCCTTTAAATTTCACCTTAATCCGTTTTGTATTGTAATACTCTATATATTCTTCGATATTTGCAATCAGTTCATCAGCATCAGTGAAGCTTTGACCGTGATACATCTCTGTTTTGAGTAAAGCGAAGAAGTTTTCAGCCACTGCATTCTCTAAACAGTTTCCTTTTCTCGACATACTTTGTTGAAGCCCATTATCTACAAGGAGCTTTTGGTAAGACTTGTGCTGGTATTGCCAACCCTGGTCGCTATGGACAATAGGAGAGGGTCCCTTATCAAGCTTGTCTAGTGCCTCTTTCAGCATGTCTGTAACCAAAGGCAAGCGGATGTTCTTCGCTACTCGGTAAGACACGACTTCCTGGGTAAATAAATCCACTATCGGTGATAGATAGACCTTTTGTTCATTGACTTTAAATTCAGTCACATCTGTTACCCATTTTTCATCAGGCTTGGTCGCTTTAAAGTCTCTTTTCAGTACATTTGGGGCTATTTTTCCAACTTCTCCTTTGTAAGAGCGGTACTTTTTAGGTCTGACCGTCG
>NZ_JBKEBW010000077.1:0-17852 GCF_047973365.1 Vibrio sp.
TATGTCGAGAAAAGGAAACTGTTTAGATAATGCAGTGGCTGAAAACTTCTTCGCTTTACTCAAAACAGAGATGTATCACGGTCAAAGCTTCACTGATGCTGATGAACTGATTGCAAATATCGAAGAATATATAGAGTATTACAATACAAAACGGATTAAGGTGAAATTTAAAGGCCTGACTCCGATAGAATATCGAAATCAGGCCTTGCAAGCCGCTTAACAGAAATGTCCAACTTTATGGGGTCACTTCAAAGCATGGGAACGAGAGATTTTCTTAACTGATTGGCATTGCCCTTAATGGGGCTTTACTTTTTTATGCCGAGCAAGGCATCGACGAGTAAACCTTATCAACTAGTAAACTTTATCAACTAGTAAACCTTATCAATAGCAACATTGCGTTCCACTAACCATACATCACCATTGTTATCACTCAACGCTAAAGCCACGTGAACGCGCTTGTCAACATCGACCGCGACTTCAGTACTAAACACCACTTCCCATAAATTTTCACTTAATGTCCTAAGCTCAGTCTCTTCACCTTGAATCATCCACGTATGGTCTTGTTGCTTAATGACGACCATTTCAACCACCAATTCTGCCGACAGTTCGCCAGAAGTATCCAACATCAGAGTTCCATTTAGTGGTTGGCTGTCTGCGGCTCGATCAATTTTAGGCATCTTATCTGTCCACAAATTGCTTTTCAGTTGGATAGCCGTATCAGACAACGCCGCCAGATTGTCTTGGGTCCAGTTAATGTCTGCTACAGTTTGAGTTGCAGTCTGCGAAGTACAAGCTGCCGTGACTAAAACCAATAACGCGATAATGAGTTTTTTCATTTTATTTCCTTTGTTCTAACCACTGTTTGAGCACTTCAATATCGTTAAGGTATTCATTTTTTATTTCCTCAACCCAATCGGTAATATTTTCCCACCAGGCAGGGGCCTCTGGAGACTGCGCTTTCTGCGCCACATTTTGAATATGTTTTAGACCGATAGAGCCCGCTGCTCCTTTTATCTTATGTGCTTCCGAAACAATTCCTTCTTGATCTTTTGCCACCATATTCGAGTCGAGAACTTCAATATAGCTTGGCATCATCTCTTCAAACATTTGAATGCTATCAAGTACAGGTTTTGAGCCGACAATATCCACATAAGAGGTCAACATATCGAGATCCAGTAGTCGAACATAAAGGTCATCTTTACCTTCAATTGTTTTTTCCATCGGTTTTACCTCGTCAGTGAGTTGCTGAGGATTCATCGTCACTTTGCTTATCACATCCTGAACAGCAGAGACAGAAAGTGGTTTACTGATAGCGTCATCCATCCCCTTTGCAAAATACTCAGAACGGTCTTTCAGCACGTTTGCAGTAAGAGCCACCAGCGGTGGCAGTTCTGTATAATGGCTACGGTAGTACTGGGCAATATCAAAACCGGTCATATCCGGCAACTGAATATCCAGGAACACAAGGTCATACAGTTCGGGCTTGAAGGTATCTATTGCCGCCTGCCCTGTCATCGCTACCGTGACTTTATGCCCCAAACTTTCCAACAGCGAACGCGCGACAGTAACGTTCAGCTCAATATCTTCAACCATAAAGATATTTAGGCTACGTTGCACGATTTGCGGTGCCTTTTTAATTTGCGATGCATCCACCAGTGGCACGCTGATTGAGACCGTAAAGGTACTGCCAAAACCCTCTTCGCTGCTGACGGTAATATCGCCCCCCATCAAATTGACAAGCTGGCGTGAAACCGCAAGCCCAATCCCTGTACCTACTGCATGTAAGTTGTCTTGCCCTGTTTTTACCTGATAGTACATGGCGAAAATCTTGTCGAGCTCAGTTTCAGGAATACCGATACCGGTATCTTCAATATCCATGGTGATATAGGCCATATCATCTTCAATATCCGCGCTGACGTTCATCACCACACCACCCTCTTTGGTGAATTTCATCGCATTGCTGATCAAATTCCACAACACCTGGCGAAGTCGTGTAGCGTCAACACTGACTAACTCTGGCAAATCAGTTAATCGTTCTAGATCGAATCGCAGCCCTTTTTGTTCCGCCATAAGAGCCGACAAGCTTTCAAGCTCTGCCACAAACTCTTCGAAGTTCAAAGGAGCAGGAAAAAGCTCTAACTTACGGCGGTCAAATTTATCCATGTCGATAATATCGTTAAAGATATTACCTAAGGTAATTGCACTGACGTTAATGGTCTGCATGTGTTTGCGCTGCTCTGCTGTCATTGGTGTATCAAGCAGCATGCGACTTAAACCGACAATACCGTTCAATGGCGTACGCAATTCGTGACTAATAGTCGAGATAAATGTGGTTTTATCACGGCTAGCTTTTTCTAATGACTCTTCGTGACGCTTGCGCTCGGTGATATCGCGACCAAACCCCACTAACCCCAAGTGCCGTCCTTCATTACTGTAAAAAGGGACTTTTCGTAGTTCAAAATAGTTTTTGTGACCGTCAGGATATTCTAGCCACTGCTCATAAGTGATGGCGCGATTGTTTTTGAAGACACTTTGGTCTGTCTCGACGACCGACTGGGCGATCTCTTTGCGATACACATCCCATGGCGTTAAACCAACCAGCTCACTCTCCTTCTTGCCCGTGAGCTCTTCCATCGCACGGTTACAGCCGGAGAACTCACCTTTGGCGTTGCGGTAATAGATCAAGTCCGGAGAAGCATCGATGAAAGAACGTAACAGAGCCGTCCGTTCCGCCAGTTCAAGCTGTGTTTTCTCACGCTGGAAAACTTCAGTCTCTAAATCGACCATCGCTTCTTCACGCGCTTCTTCGGCTTTAATACGTTCTTCGATCTCTTGGTTGAGCTTCACGATGTTCTGTTGGAGTTGATAATTCAGCTCTTGGTCACGTGAGCGCATATCTTTAAGCTTTGAAACCAACTTCGACAGACGTTGACGGGACTCTTCCAACTGGTCAACAACCACAGAAAGAAAATAGACAGCCCAAGGAGTGATGATCAAACCAAAAAATACCGACCGGAGAATATCGATATCATCAACATAGCCATTAAGGGCGAGAGTAATTCCCACCTGAACCACAACGGCTAAGGCAACTAAGGCAAGTGCTAGTAAAATAGAGAAACGTAAAATACCCAGTTTGACTAACAAATCAACATAGTATTGGGCAAGATTTTTCATCGGTTTCATTCATAACTCCACAGGAATGAATTAGCCGTAGTCTAGCCTGTTTCTATGCTTAGCGTCAGCCAAAGAAGTGACTCGTCTTTGAAGAATTTGAACTAGCAGGAATTTATACCGTTCTGGAAAACTTTCTGATCAGTGAATGGGTGTCGATAAGCAAACCCTCCGAGCCATGGATGGCTCGGCGGAGCCCCATGGAAGGGCATTCTTATAAAAAAATAAGGGCGTGTTTGTGTTCGATGCCCATTCGCTATTTCACCAATATTGAATTTGATCATATTTTTATTCAGGTTGGTATTACCGTACCGTTTGATAGTGAAAAGGCTGACCAATAAGAGAACCTTGCGCCCCCTCTTTATCTAATGCTTTACCAATTTCCGTCATCGCCAGCCAACGGTTTTCACACCATAACGGAGATAACAAGGTTGGTCTGCGTGCGGCAGAAGAGACACGATGATACACCACCTCAGGCGGAGTTAAGCGAATCATCTCGCTAGCAATAGAAACATAATCTTCCAGACTAGGGGCTTCGAGCTTGCCGGCACGCCATGCTTTCGCCATTGTGCTGCCTTCGACAATGTGTAAACCGTGCAATTTGATACCGTCAGTGCCCACGGCTAACACTTTTTGCAAAGTCTCTATGTTATCGTCACGACTCTCTTTAGGCAGACCGACAATTAAGTGTGTGCAGACCTTAATTCCCAATGCTCGTGCGCGCTCAGTGATCTGCGCATAACAGGCGAAATCATGACCTCGATTGATATGTTTCAAGGTCTTATTATTCGCCGTTTGTAAGCCCAGTTCCAACCAAATTTCATAGCCTTGTTGAACATAGCCGGCAAGAAGCTCCAGCACCGCATCTGGCACACAATCAGGACGAGTACCCACACACAAACCGACAATATCTGCCGCCTTCAGCGCCTGCTCATACATATTTTTAAGAGTTTGAACTTCAGCATAAGTGCTGGTATAGGCTTGAAAATAGGCGAGATATTTGCGCGCCCGGTGAATTTCTCCCGCGCGGTCTTTTAATTGCTCTTCGATGCTTTGAATTTGCGTCTGCTCATCAGCAAAAGAAGCCACATTACAGAAGGTACAACCACCTTTACCAATCGTGCCATCGCGGTTAGGACAGCTGAAACCACCGTGCAAAGTCAGCTTGTGAACCCGCTCTCCATAGCGTCTTTGAAGATCTTGTCCAATGGTATTAACTAGCTCGTGTAACTGCATATGGGTACCAAAAATAAATGCAAATAGTTCTCAATGCGATCTTTGTAATTAAATTCCAAAAAAGGCGGACTAATTGTAAGTAGCTATAACGTTGCAAGACCCAATCAAAATCAATAAACATTCATAAAATAAGCATTTAAAGCGCAATGTTATTCATTTGTTAAAATTATTATGCACTTCACAACAAAAAAATGCCTAAGAAAGCAGACTTTTCGTTGGAATTTCATGCAACAAAAATGTAGGATATTTTCAGTTTTGCTCTGTTTTTGTTTATTTTATTACATAAAACCCTGTAAAACATCTGTGATTATCCAAACCCACCTATATAAATCACTACAAAAGTGATCATTAAAAATGGATATCACTAAGGATTGTTTTTCTCACAAAATTTTTCCGTGAGAGACCGAAAGGATGCGAACCAACCGGCACGGGTTGGTTTAGATTCATTAATTATAAAAGGACCGGAAGCAATGCTAAGGCATGCCTTAGGGAAATTGCGTCCGCTTGAACTGGAAGGAAGTATCTATGGTAGATAGACAGCAAAATTCGCAAGGTCTTTATACTCCAGAACTGGAGCATGACGCATGCGGTATCGGTTTTGTTGCTCACCTAAAGAACCGTAAGTCGCATCACGTAGTGACACAGGCTCTGGACATGCTTGCGCGTATGGAACACCGCGGCGGTCAGGGTTGTGACCCATGCAGTGGTGACGGTGCCGGTATTTTATTGCAAAAACCACACGAATTTTTACTCGAAGAAGCAGTAAAGCTGAGCATTAAACTGCCCTCTTTTGAAAAGTATGGCGTGGGTGTCATGCTGTTCCCGCAAGACGAGTACAAACGAGCACAATGCCGTGACATTCTTGAACGCAATGCCCGCCGTCTGGATCTCGACGTGATCGGCTACCGCGTTCTGCCAACCGACAACTCAATGTTGGGTGCCGATCCATTAAGCACCGAACCTCAGTTTGAACACGTATTTATTTCCGCAGCACCTGGGGTTACTCCTGAAGAACTTGAGCGTAAGCTTTATGTTCTACGTAACTACACCATCCGTGTTTGTCTGGAAAGCGTTTCCAACATCAAAGACGAATTCTACATTAACTCAATGTCTTACAAGACATTGGTTTATAAAGGTCAGTTGACCACAGAGCAAGTACCGCAATACTTCCTCGATTTACAAAATCCATCCATGGTGACTGCTCTAGCGCTTGTTCACTCTCGCTTTTCAACCAACACATTCCCGAGATGGCGTCTGGCTCAGCCTTTCCGCTACATTGCTCACAACGGTGAAATCAACACGGTTCGTGGCAACTTGAACTGGATGAAAGCGCGTGAAGCGATTCTAAAATCGGAGCTATTCACTCAAGTTGAAATCGATATGCTGCTGCCTATTTGTCAGGAAGGCATGTCGGATTCAGCAAACTTCGATATGGCGCTAGAACTACTGGTTCTTTCTGGTCGTAGCTTGCCTCATGCTCTGATGATGATGATCCCAGAAGCATGGCAAGAAAATAAAACCATGGATCCAACTCGCCGTGCGTTCTACCGTTACCATGCCAACATCATGGAGCCGTGGGATGGTCCTGCATCTGTCTGTTTCACCGACGGCGTTCAGGTAGGTGCAACGCTTGACCGTAACGGTCTTCGCCCTTCTCGCTACACAGTAACAAAAGATGATTTTCTCATCATGGCGTCAGAATCAGGCGTAGTTGAAATCGCACCAGAAAACGTCGAATTCCGTGGTCGTCTGCAACCGGGTCGTATCTTCGTTGCCGACCTGGAACAAGGTCGCATCATTTCTGATGAAGAGATCAAAGACGGTATTGCAAGTGCTCAACCTTATGAAAAATGGGTTGAAGATAACCTGCTAAGCCTGAACAAACTGCCAGAAGCAGACAACGCACACAGCCAACCGAGCCCAGAACGTTTACTCCACCGCCAACAGGCATTTGGTGTCAGCATTGAAGAAGTGAACGACATCATAGTGCCGATGGCTAGCGAAGGTAAAGAGCCGCTTTCAGCCATGGGTGCAGACTGGCCATTAGCAGTGCTTTCGCATCAGTCGCAACACTTAGCCAACTATTTCAAGCAGTTGTTTGCTCAGGTAACCAACCCGCCGATCGACCCGATCCGTGAGCGTATGGTCATGTCGCTCAATACCTATATTGGTAAAGATCAAAACCTGCTTGCTGAAACACCGCAACACTGCCGAAAAGTGGAACTGGAGACTCCGGTCATTTCTAACGCTGAGTTAGAAAAACTGCGTGCCATCGATAATGAACACTTGCAAGCCAAAACGCTGGATATCGTATTTCAGGCCAGTGGCGATCCGGGCAAACTTGAGCGGGCGCTAAAACGTATCTGCCAATATGCAGAAGACGCAGTCATTGATGGTTACTCAATCATCCTGTTAACTGACCGTGCAGTGAATTCAAACCATGCGGCTATTCCAGCAATGCTTGCTGTGGGCGCCGTTCACCATCACCTGATCCGTAAAGGTTTGCGTGCTCGTTGTGGTATCGTGATTGAAACCGGTGATGCGCGTGAAACGCACCACTTTGCTACACTACTGGGTTACGGTGCAAACGCCGTCAACCCATATCTGGTGTCTGAAACACTAGTGGATCTGCAACGTCGTAAAAAACTCGATGCGGAAACGCCAGTAGACAAATTGTTCGAAAACTACCGCAAAGCAGTCAATGGCGGCTTGTTGAAGATCTTCTCTAAGATGGGGATTTCAACACTTCAGTCATACCACGGCGCACAAATTTTCGAAGCGCTAGGCATCCATAAATCGGTAGTAGACAAATACTTCACCGGTACGGTCTCTCGTATCCAGGGCTTAACTCTGGATGACATCGCCAAAGAAGTAGTAGTTCGCCACCGTGTGGGTTACCCAACTCGTGAAGTGCCAATTCGTATGCTCGATGTCGGTGGTGTTTATCAGTGGAAACAACGTGGTGAAAAACACCTGTTCAACCCAGAAACCATCAGTTTATTGCAACAATCAACACGTAATAAAGATTACGCTCAGTTCAAGCAATACGCAGCAGCGGTTGATAAGCAAGGCGACAACGCAGTGACACTGCGTAGCCAGCTTGAATTTGTTAAAAACCCAGCCGGTTCGATCCCAATTGAACAAGTTGAACCGATCGAAAGCATCGTTAAACGCTTTGCGACGGGTGCCATGTCATTCGGTTCTATCTCTCACGAAGCACACTCGACACTGGCGATTGCGATGAACCGCTTAGGCGCGAAATCCAACTCTGGTGAAGGTGGTGAAGATCCAATTCGTTTTGAACGTAAACAAAATGGTGATTGGGAACGCTCAGCAATCAAGCAGGTAGCATCAGGTCGCTTCGGTGTGACTTCGTACTATCTGACTAACGCCGATGAACTGCAAATCAAGATGGCTCAAGGTGCGAAACCGGGTGAAGGTGGTCAGCTACCGGGTGATAAAGTCGATGACTGGATCGGTGCGACGCGTCACTCAACACCAGGAGTTGGCTTAATTTCTCCACCGCCACACCACGATATCTACTCCATCGAAGATTTGGCTCAGCTTATTTTCGACTTGAAGAACGCCAACCGTGCGGGCCGCGTGAACGTGAAGCTCGTTTCAGAAGCGGGCGTAGGAACCATCGCATCGGGTGTTGCGAAAGCAAAAGCCGACGTGGTGCTCATCGCAGGTTTCGATGGCGGTACCGGTGCATCGCCAATTTCTTCCATTCGCCATACCGGTCTTCCTTGGGAACTTGGCTTGGCGGAAACGCACCAAACGCTACTGAAAAACGGTCTGCGTAACCGTATCGTTGTTCAGGCCGATGGTCAGATGAAAACCCCTCGTGACCTTGCGATTGCAACGCTACTGGGCGCTGAAGAATGGGGCGTGGCAACCGCAGCACTGGTGGTTGAAGGCTGTATCATGATGCGTAAGTGTCATAAGAACACCTGTCCTGTTGGTATCGCAACACAGAACAAAACTCTGCGTGAGCGTTTTGATGGCCGCGTAGAAGATGTCATCACCTTCTTCCAATACATGGCGCAAGGTTTACGTGAAATCATGGCAGAGCTTGGCTTCCGCACTATCGATGCCATGGTTGGTCAGGGTCAGAAACTGAAACCTCGCCAAGACGTGACACACTGGAAATATAAAAACCTCGATCTGTCGCCGGTGCTTTATATCGAACATGCTCGCGCAGAAGATGGTATCTACAACCAGACACAGCAAAATCACAACCTGGACAACGTGTTAGACCGTACTCTGATCAAGATTGCTGCTCCTGCGCTTGAGCGCGGCGAAGCGATTCATGCAGAGCTGCCAATCATCAACACTGACCGTTCAGTGGGCACTATGCTGTCGAACGAAATTTCAAAAGTCTACAAAGACCAAGGCTTGCCTCAAGCGATGAATGTGAAATTCAGCGGCTCTGCGGGTCAATCCTTTGGTGCATTCCTTGCGAAAGGCGTGGCATTTGAAGTGGAAGGCGATGCCAACGACTATTGGGGCAAAGGTCTGTCTGGTGGTACTTTGATTCTTTACCCAGACTCGAAATCGACCATAGTTCCAGAAGACAACATCGTGGTTGGTAACGTCTGTTTCTACGGCGCAACCTCTGGTGAGTCTTACATTCGTGGTATGGCGGGCGAACGTTTCTGTGTACGTAACTCGGGTGCCAAAGTAGTGGTTGAAGGCATCGGCGATCACGGTTGTGAATACATGACCGGTGGTACTGCAATTGTTCTGGGCTCTACAGGTCGTAACTTTGCTGCCGGTATGAGTGGCGGTGTCGCTTATGTTTGGGATAAGTCTGGTGACTTCAGATCTAAACTGAACGCTGAGCTGGTCGATCTCGACCCGATAGAACAAGAAGACAGAGAGCTACTACTGGATATGTTAACTAAGCATGTTCAATTCACAGGAAGTGAAGTTGCCAAGTCGTTCCTTGATAACTTTGCAGCAAGCCTAAACTCTATGGTTAAGGTGATGCCGCGTGATTACAAAGCGGTTCTGCAAAAGCGTAAGGCACTAGCACAACAGACAGAAGCGGAGGCCGTATAATGGGTAAGCCTACTGGATTTTTAGAGCATGGCCGTGAGCTTCCGAAAAAGATTGCCCCGGCTGAGCGTATCAAAAACAACAAAGAGTTCGTTCTAAACGAAGAGTTTGGCAGCAAAATTAATACCCAAGCTTCTCGTTGTATGGATTGTGGCGTGCCGTTTTGTCATAACGGCTGCCCTATCGGGAACATCATTCCTGAGTTCAACGATGCGGTTTATCGCGATAGCTGGGAAGAGGCGTGGAACATTTTAAGTTCGACCAACAACTTCCCGGAATTTACCGGTCGAGTTTGCCCAGCGCCATGTGAAAGTGCCTGTGTACTGGGTATCAACCAAGATCCAATCACGATTTGTAATATCGAGAAAACCATTGTTGAAACGGCTTATCGTGAAGGTTATGCCAAGCCAAAAACTCCGCGTACCCGTACTGGTAAGAAAATTGCCATCATTGGTTCTGGCCCTTCAGGTCTCGCAGCGGCTGAGCAATTAAACAGTGCCGGTCATACGGTAACGGTTTATGAGCGCGATGAAAAAGTCGGTGGCTTACTACGGTTTGGCATTCCTGACTTCAAACTCAGCATGGAAGTGATTGATCGCAAAATCAATCTGATGGCTGAAGCGGGTGTTCAATTTATCGTAAATGCGCATGTAGGTGTCGATATCAACGCACAGCAACTACGCCAAGAATTCGATGCGGTACTGCTAACTGGTGGTTCAACAGTGCCTCGCAATCTGCCGATTCCGGGACGTGAGTTGAACGGCGTGTACTTCGCGATGCAGTTCCTTGCTCAGAATAACCGTCGTGCCAATGGCATGGATCTTAAAACAGAAGAGATCCACGCTAAAGGTAAGCACGTAGTGGTGATCGGTGGTGGTGATACTGGCTCTGACTGTGTGGGTACATCTAACCGTCACGGTGCGGCGAGTATCACTCAGGTCGAGATCATGCCTATGCCGGCAGACAAACGTCCTGCCAATATGCCTTGGCCGCAATACCCAATGATTCTGCGCACTTCAACTTCGCATGAAGAAGGCTGTGAACGTCATTGGAACATCCTGACTAAAGAATTTATCGGCAATGATAAAGGCGAAGTCACGGGATTACGTGTTGCTGATATCGTTTGGAGCGATCCGCGCAACTTTACTGAAGTTGCAGGCAGCGAACGTGTTATTGCTTGTGATATGGCATTTTTGGCAATGGGCTTCTTACACCCAGAACCACATGGCGTACTTGCTCAGCTTGATATTGCCCTTGATGAACGTGGTAACGTAGCAACCGAAGGTTTCGCGACTAACCAAGCAGGTGTTTTCGCCGCTGGCGATATGCGGACCGGTCAGTCTCTGGTAGTCCGTTGTATCAATGAAGGGCGCGAATGTGCTCGTTCTATCGACCAATACCTGATGGGTAATACCAATCTGGAAGCAAAAGCGGATTCATTAATGCTTTCAGCATAATAATCCACAAAATTGCGGTTATCTTAAATGATAAAACTAAGATAACCGCGAGTTACCAAATAAAAGTCTATTTATACCTTCCTTTTGGCTAGTATACCCTACTAGCCTTTTTTATTCTTTTCTCATATATTGAGACTTTCATGTTAAATTTTTGTGATAATAAATAATTCATGATATTGAATTTATTCAATTATTTTAGAGTAATGCACCCTAAATCGTCCTTAAAGAGGATTTTAGCTCAATAACTTGACCTTTTTCACAATTAGCTATAGGTTGTGAACTCATTGAAAACAAACTGCTCAAAATTGTTAAATTTTTAGTCAATTCTTAGAAATAAATATCCAAATAATAACAACAATATCCAAATAACCTGCAGTGGCAAAAGCGACAAGTGAATGACTTGCTATGCCCCATAGGCAATAGAGAGCACTGTTCAACCCGAGCATGGCCACTGAAAGCAGGAAGGGAATAGTCATACTCAAACTACTTGGAGTTGCAGGTAGGCGGCAAGTGAGTGAGTCCCCATGAGCATAGATAACTATGCGATTGGGGTGAACGAACGCAGACAACACCGCTGCGGCTTCAAGTAGGAAGAGAATAGTCATTTACTGTCTTGTAGACAGAAGCAAAGGGAGAATTGCAATGGCTCTATACGATCCTCGTCTTGAGAAAG
Source organism: Vibrio sp. (assembly GCF_047973365.1). Taxonomy (GTDB): domain Bacteria; phylum Pseudomonadota; class Gammaproteobacteria; order Enterobacterales; family Vibrionaceae; genus Vibrio. The sequence continues at coordinate 11,599 of NZ_JBKEBW010000077.1, forward strand.
ACAACTGTGGATTTGGCTTGATTGCACATATGGAAGGTCAAGTCAGTCATAAATTGGTTCGCACAGCGATTTCGGCACTTGATCGCATGACACACCGTGGCGGCATCGCAGCCGATGGAAAAACCGGTGATGGTTGTGGTCTTCTACTGCAAAAGCCTGACTCTTATCTGCGCTTAATTGCTGAAGAACAAGGTTGGAACCTTGGTAAGCAATACGCTATCGGCATGGTGTTTCTTAGCCAAGACCCAATCAAAGCTCAAGCTGCTCGCGACATCATCAATAAAGAGCTGGCGCAAGAAACATTGTCGGTCACGGGCTGGCGTGTGGTACCAACCAATCCCAAGGTTCTCGGTCCAATCGCTGCCGATTCACTACCAGACATTCAACAAATTTTTATCACGGCACCTGCGGGGTGGCGTGAGCGTGATATCGAGCGCCGTCTGTACATTGCTCGTCGCCGTATCGAAAAACAGATCACCGATGATGCAGATTTCTACATCTGCTCTCTTTCTACACAAGTGATTGTTTATAAAGGCTTGTGTATGCCAGCGGATTTACCTCGTTTTTACTTGGATCTTGCTGACTTACGTATGGAATCGGCTATCTGCCTGTTCCACCAGCGCTTTTCGACTAACACTCAGCCTCGTTGGCCTCTGGCTCAACCTTTCCGTTATTTGGCACACAATGGTGAAATCAACACCATTGATGGCAACCGCCAATGGGCGCGGGCGCGTGCCTATAAGTTTACCTCGCCGCTACTGCCAGATCTCAGCACGGCTGCACCGTTTGTTAACGAAACAGGCTCTGACTCTTCAAGCCTGGATAACATGCTGGACCTCTTCCTTGCTGGCGGTATGGATTTGTTCCGAGCCATGCGTATGCTGGTTCCGCCAGCGTGGCAAAACCACCCAGATATGGACGAAGATCTACGCGCATTCTACGATTTCAACTCGAAACATATGGAACCGTGGGATGGTCCGGCAGGTATCGTGTTATCGGATGGTCGCTACGCGGCGTGTAACTTAGATCGTAACGGTCTGCGTCCTGCCCGCTATGTGATCACCAAAGACAAACTGATCACCCTTGCGTCTGAAGTGGGTATCTGGAACTACGCACCTGATGAAGTGGCAGAGAAAGGCCGTGTTGGACCGGGTGAACTACTGGTTATTGACACTCGCAAAGGCAAGTTATGGCAATCAAGCGAGATCGACAACGATCTTAAGAGCCGCCACCCATACCGCGAGTGGATGAAAAACAACGTTTACAAACTCAAGTCTTTTGCTGAACTTCCTGATGATCAAGTTGGTGAGCGTAGCTTTGATGAAACGCTGCTAAAAACTTACCAAAAGCAGTTTGCCATGACCAACGAAGAAGTCGATCAGGTACTTCGTGTACTCGGTGACATGGCTCAAGAAGCGGTTGGCTCCATGGGTGATGACACCCCGATGGCAGTACTGTCTTCGAAAGAGCGCTTAATCACTGACTACTTCCGTCAAAAATTTGCACAGGTGACGAACCCACCTATCGATCCACTACGTGAAAAACACGTCATGTCGCTGGCAACCAGTATTGGTCAGGAGATGAACGTGTTTAACGAGACCGATGGTCACGCACACCGTGTGACTTTCGACTCACCGATCTTGCTCTACTCTGACATGCAGCAATTGCTCACTCTGAGTGATCAGCACTACCGCAACACGATTTTGGATATTAACTTCGATCCACAGCAATCGACGCTGCAACAAGCAGTGATCGACTTGTGTGATAAAGCCGTTGAAGTGGTTCGTGGTGGCACAGTTCTACTTGTGCTTTCCGATCGAGCGCTAACCAAAGACAAGCTACCAATTCCTGCGGCAATGGCTGTGGGTGCGATTCATACTCGCTTGGTTGAAGAGAATCTGCGTTGCGATGCCAACCTTATTGTTGAGACTGCAACGGCTCGTGACCCACACCAATTTGCGGTATTAATCGGCTTTGGTGCGACAGCGATTTATCCATATCTGGCTTATGAAGTATTAGGCAAAATGGTCGATGACGGTGCGATTGATAAGAGCTACCGCGATGTGATGCAGAACTACCAGTACGGTATCAACAAAGGTCTGTATAAGATCATGTCGAAAATGGGCATCTCGACTGTTGCCTCCTACCGTTGTTCACAGCTATTTGAAGCCGTGGGTCTGCACAATGACGTGGTCGAACTTTGCTTTAAAGGCGTGAAAACACGCATTCAGGGGGCAAGTTTTGACGATTTCCAACAAGACTTGTTCAACCTGTCTCGCAAAGCATGGGCGGCGCGTAAATCTCTCGAACACGGAGGTTTACTGAAATACGTTCACGGTGGCGAATACCACGCTTACAACCCAGATGTAGTCGGCACGCTGCAAAAAGCCGTCAAGTCTGGCGAAAGCAGCGATTATAAGAACTTTGCTAAACAAGTTAACGAAAGACCTGCCGCGATGCTGCGTGACTTGTTGAAACTGAAAAAATCAGACCGCTCACTGCCGCTTGAGAAGATTGAACCAGCAACTGAGCTATTTAAGCGTTTTGACTCTGCGGCGATGTCTATCGGTGCTCTGAGTCCTGAAGCGCACGAAGCGCTAGCAACCGCGATGAACCGCTTAGGTGGTTTTTCTAACTCTGGTGAAGGTGGTGAAGATCCGCGTCGTTTTGGTACTGAACGTAACTCACGCATCAAACAAGTAGCCTCGGGTCGTTTTGGTGTCACACCGCACTACTTAACCAATGCGGACGTATTGCAGATCAAAGTTGCTCAAGGTGCGAAACCGGGTGAAGGTGGTCAGTTACCGGGTCATAAAGTGACGGCTGAAATTGCCAAACTTCGTCACTCGGTACAAGGTGTAACCCTGATTTCACCGCCACCGCACCACGATATTTACTCTATCGAAGACTTAGCACAGCTTATCTTCGACTTGAAGCAAGTGAACCCGAAAGCCCTAGTATCCGTAAAACTGGTTTCTGAGCCGGGTGTTGGCACTATCGCAACCGGTGTAGCGAAAGCTTACGCCGATTTAATTACCATTTCAGGTTACGACGGTGGTACAGCGGCAAGCCCGCTAACGTCAGTAAAATATGCCGGTAGCCCTTGGGAGCTCGGTCTTGCTGAAACGCAGCAAGCGCTGGTTGCTAACGGTCTGCGTCATAAGATTCGCCTGCAAGTCGATGGTGGTTTGAAAACTGGTCTGGATGTGATCAAAGGGGCTATTTTAGGTGCCGAAAGCTTTGGCTTTGGTACCGGACCTATGGTTGCCATGGGCTGTAAGTTCCTGCGTATCTGTCACCTCAACAACTGTGCGACAGGCGTAGCAACGCAAGACGAAACTCTGCGTAAAGACTACTTCAAAGGTCTGCCAGAGATGGTCATCAACTACTTCACCGGTATTGCTGAAGAAGTCCGTGGCTACTTAGCAGAACTGGGCGTTGAGAAACTCACGGATCTGATTGGTCGTACTGATCTGCTAGAAGCGGTTCAAGGTTTAACCGCGAAGCAAAGCAAACTTGATTTGTCTGGCATTCTTGAAGCTCCGGTGTCACCTCAAGGACTACCTTTAAGCTGCACAGAGCCAAACACCCCGTTTGATAAAGGCGTTCTCAACCAGAAAATCGTCGAAGATGCAATTGCAGCAGTGGAAAACCAACAATCTATCGAGCTTTACTACGATGTGATCAACACAGACCGCTCTGTGGGTGCTCGTTTGTCGGGTGAAATTGCTAAACGCTACGGTAATGCTGGTTTAGCTGGCTCGCCAATCAAAGTGGTACTGGATGGTACTGCAGGTCAATCTTTCGGCGTGTGGAACGCTGGTGGTGTAGAACTATACCTAACTGGTGATGCCAACGACTACGTTGGTAAAGGCATGGCTGGCGGTAAAATTGTCATCAAACCGCATTTAGGCACGGCTTTTAGCTGTAACGAAGCTACGATTATCGGTAACACCTGTTTATATGGCGCGACAGGCGGCAAACTGTTTGCGGCGGGTAAAGCTGGCGAGCGTTTTGGCGTACGTAACTCAGGCACTATTAGCGTGATTGAAGGTGCCGGTGATAACGCTTGTGAATATATGACTGGCGGTATCGTCGCGATTCTAGGCGCCACTGGCGTGAACTTTGGCGCAGGTATGACCGGCGGTTTTGCCTACGTTCTTGATGAGAACGGTGATTTCCAGGGTCGTGTCAACGAAGAATCGGTTGAAGCATTATCGCTAAAAGATCTCTACATCCATCAGGAGCATCTGCGTGGACTTATCGCAGAGCACCTGGAAGAGACAGGTTCTGCTCACGCAGAAAACATTTTAGCCAACTTTGACCAATGGATTCCAAAGTTCTATTTAATCAAACCACAGGCTGCGGATCTACAAACCCTATTGGGTCACCAAAGCCGTAGCGCTGCAGAACTACGTGTTCAAGCACAATAATTGGAAGGAGCCCGATTTATGAGCCAGAACGTATACCAATTTATTGATGTTAACCGTGTTGATCCGGCGAAGAAGCCGCTCAACATTCGTAAAATTGAATTCGTAGAAATTTACGAACCTTTCACTAAGCAGCAGGCGACAGCGCAAGCTGACCGCTGCTTGGATTGTGGTAACCCATATTGTGAATGGAAATGTCCGGTACACAACTACATTCCGCAATGGCTGAAATTGGCCAATGAAGGTCGCATTATGGAAGCGGCTGATCTTGCGCACCAAACCAACAGCTTGCCTGAAGTGTGTGGTCGCGTATGCCCTCAAGACCGTTTATGTGAAGGTTCATGTACTCTCAATGCGGATTTCGGCGCAGTCACTATCGGTAATATTGAAAAATACATTACCGATACAGCATTTGAAATGGGCTGGAAACCGGATATGTCGCAGGTTGAGTGGACGGATAAAAAAGTAGCCATTATCGGTGCAGGTCCGGCAGGCCTTGCCGCTGCTGATATCTTGGTGCGTAACGGCGTTAAACCTGTGGTGTTTGACCGTTACCCTGAAATCGGTGGCTTGCTGACTTTCGGTATCCCTTCTTTCAAACTGGAAAAAGGGGTGATGGAAAACCGTCGCCGTGTATTCACTGACATGGGTGTTGAGTTCCGCTTGAATGTGGAAGTCGGTAAAGATGTTCAGTTGCAAGATCTGATCAATCAATACGATGCCGTATTCCTTGGCGTAGGCACATACAAATACATGCGTGCCGGTCTGGAGAACGAAGACGCACAAGGCGTATTTGACGCATTGCCTTTTCTGATTTCAAACACTTACAAAGTGATGAACTTAGAAAACCCTGCTCCATTTATCGATATGCAAGGTAAGAAAGTCGTGGTTCTGGGTGGTGGCGATACGGCGATGGACTGTGTACGCACTTCCATTCGTCAAAACGCTTCACGTGTTATCTGTGCCTACCGTCGTGATGAAGAGAACATGCCAGGCTCGCGCCGTGAAGTGAAAAATGCCAAAGAAGAAGGTGTGGAATTCATGTTCAACCTTCAGCCTCTTGGCATTGAAGTCGACGCATCAGGCATCGTTACCGGTGTAAAAGTGGTTCAGACAGCGTTAGGTGAGCCAGATGATGCAGGTCGTCGTCGCCCTGAGCCTGTAGCTGGCAGTGAACATGTACTTGAAGCAGATGCTGTCATTATGGCATTTGGTTTCCAACCTCATCAAATGAGCTGGTTAGAACCACACGGCGTAGAACTGGATCAATGGGGGCGAATCAAAGCCCCTGCCGAGCAATCATTTAAGTTCCAGACTACCAACGAGAAGATCTTTGCTGGTGGTGACGCTGTTCGAGGCTCAGACCTAGTGGTTACCGCCATCGATGAAGGTCGCAAAGCTGCTGATGGTATTTTGGATTACTTGGGCGTGTAAATCATTTTAAAAATCAAAAGGATCGCAGGCAATCGCGGTTAATGTCTGTCAGTTAAGCTCAAAAAGACAGAGTTATCGTTCCCACGGTCCCCCGTGGGAATGCATACCAAAGCCAAAATAGGCAGTTAATCTGACTTTTTGTTAGTCAAATATGCATTCCCACGCAGAGTGAAGTGACCCCATAAAGTTGGACATTTCTGTTAAGCGGCTTGCAAGGCCTGATTTCGATATTCTATCGGAGTCAGGCCTTTAAATTTCACCTTAATCCGTTTTGTATTGTAATACTCTATATATTCTTCGATATTTGCAATCAGTTCATCAGCATCAGTGAAGCTTTGACCGTGATACATCTCTGTTTTGAGTAAAGCGAAGAAGTTTTCAGCCACTGCA
>NZ_JBKEBW010000054.1:0-55692 GCF_047973365.1 Vibrio sp.
AGTTGGTTTTGAAGCAGAAAGACAGAATCAGCACTATAGATATCAGGCTAACTCACTAAAAACAAAGAGGGTTTTATCATTCCTTAGCTTGGCGAAGAATATTTTAAAAGACACGCCTTTGAGGCGTGTACTTCAATGGTTTCGAAATGGAGTGGCCGCTTTATCGATAGGTTACCCTTCAATAATAAGTCGACCACTCCAATAAATGGGGATCCCTCAGTGCGAAGGCAGGAATCTAGTTCTAGCGTGCGTTGAGACTAGATTCCAGATATTTCGTTCCGAAATTCTGGAATGACGATATTGGGTTTGTCATCAGTCTGAAGGGGCTCATATGAGCTCCTTGTTTGTAGAACAAAGTATTTATAGAGAACAACACTATTGTGAAGCGCAAGTCTGTTGCGTGATAAGTTCATCCACCATCAGTTGTCCGCGAGTGTTACGCATTTTAATGCGATAGCTTAAACCCACTTCCAAATTGGCTTTGATGTTTTTATCTGAACAAAAGGCTTTGATGCTAGTTTGCAAAATCTGAGTAACGGGTTTGGCATTTTTGTCATCAGCGTTATACACCATCATCATTTCAATGGTGCTACCTTTGGCGTTTGCACGCATGATGTTGAGTGGACCATATTCCAAAGGCAACTCAGCACTAAGCAGGCTAGCTCTATTATCTGCAAGCAGCTCAAGGTTTCTTTGGTTGTCAGAATTAGCACTACAACCAGATAGCAGAACTAAGCCGAAAGCAATAAAACCAGCAATACTTTTCTTCATATTAAAATACTTTCTTGAACGGTTTAATGATGACATTAGCATAAACGCCTGCCGCAACGTAAGGGTCAGCGTCTGCCCAAGCTTTTGCTTCTTCTAGCGAATTAAAATCGGCAATAACCGTTGAGCCAGTGAAACCCGCTTCACCCGGGTTTTCTGAATCAATGGCAGGCATTGGTCCCGCCGTCAGTAAACGACCTTCATCTTGCAGTGCTTGTAAGCGTTGCAAATGCGCGGCACGAACGCCCATACGTTTTTCTAATGAGTTTTCAACGTCTTGCGAAAAAATGACATACCACATAATCCATATCCTTATTGATGACTGAAAAGCCAGTTAGCCGTTGCTTAAATTCACCTTGGTGAATGTTAACAGAAGTTAATGTACTGAAACTTGGCGACGATTAAACCTTGGGGTTGATATTTCTGTGATCAGTTCCCTGCGTTAATCGGGCGAGGGCGGCCATCGGAATCAACCGCAACGTAGTTAAAGGTCGCTTCACAAACTTGGAACCGGTCGCCGATACCGTCGACTCTGATTGGCTTTACCCATACTTCCAAATTGATCGACATAGACGTACGACCAATTTTTGTGCATTCACCGTAACAGCAAACAACATCACCGACTTTTACTGGTTTTTTAAACGCGATACTCGAAACCGATACGGTCACAATACGACCAGAAGAAATCTCTTTCGCTAAAATGCCACCAGCTAAATCAAGTTGCGACATAATCCAGCCACCGAAAATATCACCATTTGCATTGGTGTCGGCTGGCATAGCGAGGGTTCTAAGTAATAGTTGACCTTTAGGGGAACTGACTTCCTGACTCATTTCAATTTCCGTAGTAAACAAAACAGCGACTTGATCATCACAGTCGCTGTTAAAAGATAGCCATTATAGCAGTAAATACTGATCTGATTTAACCCTAAATGGGGTAGAGGATTGCCTACTGGTTAGAATTTTTCTGCTCTTTAGGTAGATGTTTGTAGATATAGATACCTGTCAACAGGGTATAGACAAAGGTCGCGACAAGAAGGCCGAACACTTTGAAATTAACCCATACATCTAATGGTAGTTGGTATGCGATATAGATATTGACGACAGCACACACTGAAAAGAACGTAACCCATGCCCAGTTCACTTTCGACCATACACTATCTGGTAGGGTAATTTCTTTGCCTAGCATGCCTTTGATGGCTGACTTACCAAGTAAATGGCTGATGGTTAGACCCAAAGCGAACACGGTGTAAACAATGGTCACTTTCCATTTAATGAAATTGTCATCGTGTAAGAAGATGGTCATGCCACCAAACACAGCAACGACCACGAAGGTGATCAACTGCATTTTTTCGACTTTCTTATAAACAAAGTAGGAGATAGCGACTTGAATCGCGGTCGCTGCAATCAAAGCCGCAGTAGCAACATAGATGTCGTAAAGCTTAAAAAGAGCAAAGAAGATAATTAGAGGAATAAACTCAATCAGTTGTTTCATTATATAGGTACGTCCAAACTTTTTGTTGCCGACAGTCTACTCAATTTGTACCGTCATCTGAATAGCTATTAGCAATTTAGTTACAAATTGGCGATTTTGTTATAGAAAGCAAAAAGCCGCCCATGGGGACGGCTTTACGTTCAAAATCAGCAATTAAGCTTGTTGATCTTGATAAACTTTTTCTTCCTCAGGCTCTTCAATCAAAGAGTCAACAATTACAGCACACGCAGCATCGCCCGTGATGTTCAGTGCAGTACGGATCATATCGAAGATACGGTCTAGAGCGAACAATAGTGGTAGGCCTTCAATTGGAATCCCCGCCGCTAGAAGAACCGCTACAACTAGGAATGAAGGGCCAGGAACACCTGCTTGACCAACAGCACCCAGAGTTGCAGTTACGATGATTGCAATATAAGCACCGATAGACAGATCAATGTGGAACAATTGAGCAAAGAAAACAGCGACTAAAGCGTAGTAAATCGCGTTACCAGACATGTTGATCGTTGCACCCAGAGGTAGAACGAATGAGGCTGTCGAGTTACGAACACCAAGTTCTTTCTCTACGGTATCCATAGTTACTGGCAGTGTTGCCATTGATGAAGCTGTTGAAAGAGCAACCGCTTGTGGTTTCTTCATTGCGCTGATGAATTTCTTCGCTGAAGTTTTGCTGAAGAAATGAATCATCACCGGATAAACAATGAAGCCGAAAATCAGGATAGCGGCGGTGTAAACAACAAACAGTTTGAATACCACCATTAGAGCGCCAAAACCGAATGTACCAACGGCTTCTGCCATCAGGCCGAATACGCCGATTGGAGCGATAATCATAACTTTGTTGATCATCCACACCATTGAATCAACGATAGTGTTTACACCATTGATAACTGGATTGCGTTTCTCTGGGCTCTGTTTAGAGATAGCAATACCTAGGAACAAGCAGAAAACAAGGATTTGTAAAATATTTGCTTCGTTCAAAGATTGGAACACGTTAGTCGGGATCATACCGATAACTGTTGCCCAGAACGTAGGTAGTTCGCCTTTTGATGCGTATTCTGCTGAGAACATGCCTTCAACACCAGAGACATCAATACCCATACCCGGTTGGAATACTTCACCCATGACGAGTGCAAGAACAACTGCTAGTGCAGAAGTCACTGCGAAGTAACCTAAAGTAACAAAACCAACTTTACCTGCAGAATGACTATTACCCAGACCCGCTGCACCTGAAATTAGAGCAACGGCAACTAGAGGAATAACTAACATCTTAATTAAGTTAATAAAGATGGCACCCAATGGAGAGAACACTGTAGCATCGTGGCCCATGACAGCACCGATAAGGGTACCGAGTATCATGGCGATCACAACTTGTACACCAATGTTCTGTAGTAAATTCTTTTGTTTTAACACTTCCTTAACCCCTGTGCTAATAATGTGTAAATATTCAGACATAACCACTAACCAGTCCTCGATTAGTGGGAAATTATGTTGCCGGAGTTTTTACACTTATATTTCACAATTGGCAATATGCATTTAAGTCGGATTTGACGTATAAGCTCATTTTTGTTGATGAAATGGTGATTTTGAGATGTTGGAAAACGTTTGCTAAAGGTTTTGATGGCGAGAAAAATGATTTCTTAAGCTAGGGGATTTATGATGATGGCAAAATGGAATGTAATAACAATCAGTGAGCGCTTTTCTGGTTGTTGGTGATTTAATTTAACAAAATGAACTAAAAATTGGTCACTTGAAATGAATTTTAGGGTCAAAAGACCCTAAAATATTGTGATTGGATGTTTGGTAGCTTAATCGTTAAAGCTACTTAATCGTGGCTTGTTTCATCGGCGTAATGAAATCTGCCAGTGCTTTCAATAATGCTTGTGGATTGTCTCGATGGGTTTCGATGATTTTCACCACTGCTGAACCAGAAATCGCACCTGCCGCGCCTGCTGAGATTGCCTGTTTTACTTGTTCAGGTTGCGAAATACCAAAGCCGAGCAGTGCTGGTGGTGCATCAAATCTATTCAAACGTTCTAACAGTTCATGAACTGGCATATTAGCCTTAGTTTCAGCACCTGTAACCCCTGCTCGCGAAAGTAGGTAAGTATAACCTTGGCTCAATGACGCTACGGATTTCAACGTTTCGTCACTCGCCGTTGGTGGTGCGATAAAGATAGGTTTGATGGCAAATTTTTCCGCCGCCGCAACGAAATCCGCGCTTTCAGTGGTTGGTACATCCGCTACAAGCACAGAATCAATACCTGCTTGCTGACAACGTTGATAGAAGTTTTCAATGCCGCGAGCGAAGACTAGGTTTGCATACATCAACAAACCAATTGGAATGTCCGGGTTCTTTGCCCGAATCTGTTTGATAAGGTCAAAACAGATATCAGGCGTTGTACCTGCGATCAGCGCTCGGTTGTTAGCACCCTGAATCGTTGGTCCATCGGCCAATGGGTCGGAAAATGGGAATCCAAGCTCAAGGGCGTCAGCACCCGCGTCAATCAACGTCTGCATAATTTGTAGAGAAAGCTCTGAAGAAGGATCGCCAATCGTCACAAACGGAACAAACGCACCTTGGTTTTTATCAGCTAAGCGCTGAAAAAGAGATTGATAACGATCCATTACAGCACTCCTTTCTCTTGTAAGATTTTATCAACAGTGAAGATATCTTTATCTCCACGACCAGACAGGTTAACTATCAGTAATTGTTCTTTATCTGGCTCAGCAAACGCCATTTTCACTGCATGTGCTAGAGCGTGCGAAGATTCAAGAGCCGGAATGATGCCTTCTTTACGAGCGAGCAACTGGAATGCATCCAGTGCTTCGTCATCGGTAATGCTGTCGTATTCCGCGCGACCAATCGAGTTCAGGTAAGCGTGTTGTGGACCCACTGATGGGAAATCCAAACCTGCTGATACAGAATAAGACTCTTCCACTTGTCCATACTCGTCTTGCATCAATGGCGCTTTCATACCTAAGTAGATACCTGTTTTGCCATGTTTCAGTGGTGCGCCGTGCTGATCGGTATCGATACCTTTGCCTGCTGGCTCAACACCAATCAGACGTACCGATTCTTCTGCGATAAAGTCAGCAAACATACCAATGGCGTTAGAACCACCACCTACACACGCAATTACCGCGTCAGGTAGGCGACCTTCGCGCGCTAGGATCTGATTCTTGGTTTCTTCACCAATGATGTGCTGGAATTCACGTACTATGGTTGGGAATGGATGAGGGCCTGCCGCAGTGCCTAGCAAGTAGTGGGTGGTTTCATAGCTTGCAGACCAGTCACGCATCGCTTCATTGCAAGCATCTTTTAATGTAGATGAACCTGAGTGGACAGGAATCACTTCAGCGCCCATTAATCGCATGCGAAATACGTTCGGGCTTTGACGTTCTACATCTTTTGCGCCCATATACACACGACATTTTAAACCTAACAACGCACAAGCCAGAGCTGTAGCCACACCATGTTGGCCTGCGCCCGTTTCAGCGATGATTTCAGTTTTACCCATGCGTTTGGCTAAAAGCGCCTGACCTAGAACCTGGTTGGTTTTATGTGCACCACCGTGCAGCAGGTCTTCACGCTTAAGGTACAACTTGGTTTTTGTCCCTTTGGTGATGTTGCGAGTTAGTGTCAGTGCTGTCGGGCGTCCAGCGTATTCCTGAAGCAGAGTCATAAATTCCGAGCGGAAGCTTGGATCTTCTTGAGCATCAATAAAAGCTTGTTCAAGTTGGTCGAGAGCTGGTACCAGAATCTGTGGTACGAATTGACCACCGTACTCTCCAAAATAGGCGTTAAGTTTTGCCATGTTATTATTCCTTTTAGTAATCTCTGATAGCGCTGAACGCTTGTTGTAATTTGGCTGCGTCTTTTTTACCGGGTTCATTTTCAACACCAGAGTTGAGGTCTAATCCCATACATCCCAGTGTTGCTGCATGTTGTGCATTCTCTGGAGAAAGTCCGCCTGCCAACATGACATTGAAAACCGATGCTTTTGCCAATAATGACCAATCAAAGGAAGTTCCGGTGCCACCGCTTTGTGTGCCAACTTTGGCATCCAGTAAATGGCGGTCTACATGGTTTTCAATAAATGCAGGCAATTTGTTGGTAACCCCGTAGGCTTTCCAGATTTCTACCTGTTCGGGCAGAGCACTTTTCAACTCATCAATAAATGCTTGCGATTCATCACCGTGCAATTGTACTGCGAACAACCCGAGCTGAGCGGCGGTGTCTGCCACTTCTTTCACGGAGTGATTCTGAAATACCCCCACATAATGCAAAGGTGCCCCAGTCATGGTTATACGTGCTGCTTCGATATCAACATAACGTATTGATTTAGAGATAAAAATCAGACCGCCGAAAGCCGCCCCTGCTTGGTATGCTTTGACGGCATCATCAGGATGAGTTAATCCACACACTTTGTTTTCGCCCAGAACCACTTTACGTACCGCCAGCTCAAGGTTTTCCTGTGCCATTAGCGCGCTGCCGATGAGAAAACCATTGGCGTAGGGTGTTAAGTCGCGAACTTGCTGATGGGTATAAATACCTGATTCAGAAATCACGATCGTACCTTTCGGTAGCAGCGGTGCGAGTTCTTTAGTACGGTTTAAATCAGTGGATAGGTCGCGTAAGTTTCGGTTGTTGATGCCGATTACTTTTGCTTCTAGCGCAACAGCTCTGTGAATTTCTTCTTCGTTGCTGGTCTCAGTCAGAATGCCCATACCGAGTTCATGAGCCACAGCAGCCAGTTCTTTATATTGCTCATCATTGAGAACAGATAGCATCAGCAGAATTGCGTCTGCCCCGTAATGGCGAGCCAAATAGACCTGATAGGTGCTGATCATAAAATCTTTGCACAATACAGGTTGTGTTACCTGGGTACGAATGCGTGGCAGAAACTCAAAGTTACCCTGAAAGTACTTTTCGTCAGTCAGAACAGAAATTGCGTTCGCGTATTGGTTGTATACCGATGCGATGTAGTCCAAATCAAAATGCTGACGAATCAAACCTTTTGAAGGAGATGCCTTTTTGCATTCGAGAATGAACGCTGTTTTGCCATTATCCAGAGCACTGTAGAAATCTCGGTCTGAAGCGGTCAATAAGTGTTTAAAGCTTTCAATAGGTTGCTCTTTCTGGCGCTCTTCAACCCATACCGCTTTGTCTTTGACTATCTTGGCTAACACTTGCGCCATTTTCGTATTTTCAACGGAAATATGCTCAGAGAGTTGTTGTGGTTGTCTGCTCTGCGCTTTCTTGTTAGCAAGAAGTTCGTTATTGACGTTGGTTTTGTTAGACATGTCGACGTTAACCTCGATTCGCTAATTGTTGAACTAATTCGTAAGCTTTACCTGAGTTCATAACGTCAATGGCTTGCGCCGCGTTCGCTTTGAGGTCTTCTTTTCCAAATAGTCGTAAAAGAAGAGCAACGTTGACAGCAACAGCAGCGAGCTGTGCAGGCGTTCCTTTGCCATTGAGGATATTAGTGATGATAGCGCGGTTCTCTTCAGGCTCACCGCCTCTGATCGCATCAAGTGGGTAAGTTTCTAAGCCGAAGTCTTGCGGCGTGAGCGTGTATTCCACGATTTTGCCTTCTTTGATTTCTGCTACGTGAGTTTCACCATGTACTGCCACTTCATCTAATCCTGAGCCATGAACTACAGCGGCTCTTTTGAGACCCATTTGTAACATGGTTTCAGCAATAGGACGAACCAAATCTAAGCTATATACGCCCATTAATTCGATGTTAGGTCGAGCCGGGTTAATAAGAGGACCTAAAATGTTGAAAATTGTGCGAGTTTTCATGGTTTGGCGGACTGGCATAGCGTGTCGAACACCTCCGTGATATTGAGGTGCAAACAGGAAGGCTACGCCTAAATCATCCAGTGCTTGAAGAGTATCATCAGCACTCATTGCCAGATCGATACCGAAAGAATCTAAAAGGTCTGAAGAGCCTGATTTACTTGAGACACCACGGTTACCGTGTTTGGCCACTTTTACTCCACAAGCCGCAGCAACAAATGCTGACGTGGTGGAAATGTTAATTGTGTTTGAACCATCACCTCCAGTACCAACAATGTCTGCGAAATCATAATCTGGGCGAGGGAAAGGATTGGCGTTTGCCAGTAAAGCTTTCGCAGCGCCTGCAATTTCATCGGGTGTTTCGCCTTTAATTTTCAAAGCTGTCAGTACAGCAGACATCAGAATAGGGTCCATTTCACCACGAATGATATGGTCGAATAGCTCTTGGCTTTCGCTTTGGGTTAATGACTGCTGTTCGTAAAGTTTGTTGATGATGTTTTGCATGATTCTGTTCCTTTCCTTTATCGCCACTCTCTTTGAGGCTCTAGTTATTTCGTTGAATGTGCTTGAGATGATTAACTAAGAGCCCAATCAATAGCGTTTTCTAACAATGTTGCTCCTTGCGTGGTCATGATGGATTCAGGATGAAACTGGAATCCACACACCTTGTCTTGTTCATGTACAACCGACATGACTAATCCATCAACTTCAGCGGTTACAGTTAACTCTTCGCTCACATGCGTCGCGACCAGTGAGTGATAACGAGCAATTGCCAGTGGCGACGGTAGTCCTTGATAAAGCGCGTGGTTTTGATGTTCCATCATGGATACTTTGCCGTGAACGATTTCACCAGCGCCAGCAACCGTACCGCCATAAGCTTCAACAATCGCCTGATGACCAAGGCAGATACCAATCATTGGCACTTTACCTTTCATGCGCTTTAGTATTTCTGGCATGACACCCGCTGCAGAGGGTGTGCCCGGCCCCGGAGACAGAACAATCACTGGCTGCTCTAGAGCTTCCACTGCGTTTTGGATAGTGTCTGCTGCAATATGGTTGCGATAGATAGTGACCTTGTGACCGAGTGAACGGAACTGATCAACCAGGTTGTAGGTGAATGAATCAAAGTTGTCGATGAATACGATATTCGCCATGAGTTATTCCTCCTACTTACGCTTTATTTAAAGAAGCTTGCGCTTGGTGAGCGTGTTGAATGGCTGAAATAACGGCTTGAGCTTTACCGCGAGTTTCATCTGCTTCTGCTTGTGGATCAGAATCGAAAACAACACCCGCACCTGCCTGCACCTGAGCAATACCATTCTCAACATAAGCAGAGCGAATCACGATACAAGTATCCAAATCGCCTTCACCTGTCAGGTAACCCACTGCGCCACCGTAGCTGCCACGACGCTCTTTCTCCACCGTACGAATCAACTGCATCGCGCGGATTTTTGGTGCGCCAGTCAGCGTGCCCATGTTCATACATGCTTGGTAAGCGTGCAGAGCATCTAAGTCTTGACGAAGCTGTCCAACAACGCGCGAAACCAAATGCATGACATGGCTATAACGGTCTACTTTAAGTAGGTCTGCGACATGGCGAGTACCCGCCTGAGCAATACGAGCAACGTCGTTACGCGCTAAATCCACCAACATCATGTGTTCCGCGTTTTCTTTTTTATCCAGACGCAGTTCAAGTTCGATACGGCTGTCTAGGTCAAAATCGATGCTGCCATTTGCTCGTTTTCCACGGCGACGAGTTCCAGCAATCGGGTAAATTTCAATTTGGTTGGTTTCTTTTTCGTACTTCAGTGCACTTTCCGGAGACGCGCCAAACAGCGTGAATCGTTCATCCTGCATGTAGAACATGTATGGACTAGGGTTGCTCTTCTTAAGTTGCTCATAAGCCGCAAGCGGTGAAGGGCAAGGCAGAGTAAAACGACGTGACGGTACAACCTGGAAAATGTCGCCTTTAACTACGTAGTCTTTTAAGTCTCTAACGATATCGCAGAAATCTTCATCACTGATGTTCGTGTTCACAGCTACGTTGGCAATTTTGGTTGCTTCTGGCTGTAACTGAGGAATAGCTGCTTGTTCAGTGATCACAGCAAGGCGATTGATTAGGGCTGTGTGAGTTTGCGTAGTACGAGAAAATGCCGTGGCTTGAAGTTGGCAAGTCTCAGTCTGGTGGTCGACAACCATTAATGTCTCGGCCACATAAAAAACGTAATCAGGGCATTGGTTACTTTGAATCGCATCACCGAGCGGTTCAAAGTTGGCAACTAGGTCGTAAGCAAACAAACCACCAATGAAAATGGCGTGTTTGTCTTGTTTGCTGAGATCAAAACTGTGCTGAACAAGGCGTAATGCATCAAATGAAGACGCTTCTTTTAAACGCGAATCTTCATCTAGCGTATCGCACGGTGCTTCAAAGTTTAGAGTGAGGAGCGAGCCTTCCAGTGTTGATGGAATGGCATCAACAACATTCTGCTTCAAAATTTTAATCAGTTGCATGCCGTTATCAGTTAAAGCTTGGAAAGTCACTTTATGACCTAAACAAGTGATTCGCACGGCAGCGTCAATCAGCAGCAAGCTTTTGAGATTCTGCTTTGAATCAATTTCAGCAGACTCAAGCAATAAACAGTCGGTTTTGCCTTCGCACAGTGCGTGAAATAGTGCTGTAGGATCTTGCGTATAAGGGATAGAGGTCTTGATGACTTCTAACTGTGCAAGGTTTTTAATTTCAATGGCCTTGTTCACAAGACCTCCTTATTAAATCGTCTGAATTTGTTCTCTAACCAGTTGAAAGTGAGGATGCGATATGTCAACTGATAAAATAAAAGCCCGCTAATTGCGGGCTTTATGAATGCGTTTCTCTGAATTAGAAGTGCACGTTTGCCCGCCATGAATCTGACCACATACGCCACCAATTAATATTAAGCTCAGCAGAAGCTGTGCTTAAATTAGAATATGGGTTTGTGTTGATTTCTTGTAACATAGCAAGCCTTAATTTGTGCTCTCGTATTTGTGTACTAGTAAACTAGTGCGAGGGGTGAAAGTCAAGCCTTAAAAACAGGCAAAATTAAAAAATATGAAAATAGACTTACATAGTCACACGACAGCGTCTGATGGACGTATGTCTCACCAAGAGCTTATTGAACGTGCTATCGGCTTTAATCTGGATGTTTTGGCGATCACTGACCATGACACGATTGAAGCCCTTGCACCTGCGCGAGCTTATATAGAAGAGAAGCAGCATCCTATCACGCTTATCAATGGCATCGAAATTTCGACAGTTTGGCAAAATAAAGACATCCACATAGTCGGTTTGAACATTGATCCTGTGAACCCACAGCTTCAAGCACTCATTGAACAACAGAAGCAGTACCGTGTTGAGCGAGCGGAGTTGATTGCGCATCGTTTGCAAAAGTCGACCCGGGAAGGAGTTTTGGAAGAAGTGAAAGCCATCGCTGGTGATGCACCAATCACTCGTGCGCATTTTGCAAAATGGCTTGTGGACGCGGGTTACGCGAAAAATCTTCAGCAGGTCTTTAAGAAATTTTTAACGCGCGACAACCCGGGGTATGTGCCACCTAACTGGTGTTCAATGGCGGATGCGATTAGTGCGATTCATGCTGCAGGAGGGCAGGCGGTGCTTGCGCATCCGGCACGATATGACTTGACGGCAAAGTGGCTTAAGCGCTTAATGACAGCGTTTGTCGAAGCTGGTGGTGATGCAATGGAAGTTGCTCAACCACAACAAGCGCCACAAGAAAGGCGCACTTTGGCTGATTATGCTATACAATACAATCTATTAGCTTCTCAAGGCAGTGATTTTCATTACCCGTCTCCGTGGATGGAGTTAGGTCGTAATTTGTGGCTGCCTTCTGGCGTGGAACCAGTCTGGAAAGACTGGGGAATCTCTTCCCAAGATAGAGTCGAGAGACTCAATAACGAGGACCTATAATGAGCCAGTTTTTTTATGTTCATCCAGAAAACCCGCAAACGCGCTTAATCAATCAAGCAGTGGCAATTATTCGCAACGGTGGCGTAGTGGTTTATCCAACCGATTCCGGTTATGCGTTAGGCTGCCAGTTAGAAAACAAACAGGCGCTAGAGCGTATTTGTCAGATCCGTCGCTTAGATGATAAGCACAATTTCACACTGTTGTGTCGCGATCTGTCTGAAATTTCTCTTTATGCTCGTGTTGATAATACGGCATTTCGTTTGTTGAAAAATAACACTCCCGGACCATACACTTTTATTTTCAAAGGAACGAAAGAAGTACCTCGACGCCTAATGAATCCTAAGCGTAAAACCATAGGTATTCGTGTGCCGAACAATAAAATTGCATTGGATCTTCTAGAAGCTCTGGGCGAACCTTTGATGTCAACATCGCTTATTCTTCCGGGTAAAGAAACGACAGAATCAGACCCAGATGAAATTCGTGACTGTCTAGAACACGCTGTGGATGTGATCCTAAATGGTGGATATTTAGGTGAACAGCCGACCACTGTGATTGATTTTAGTGAAGACGAACCGCAAGTCGTTCGTGTTGGTGCAGGGGATCCTGTACCGTTTGAATAGCAGATAAATTGGATGATTTTGCCAGCGTAATCTGCGATACTACTCGACCGCGATTTTTAGGTCGCATATTTATATTTCGACGTCTGAGAAGACGACACAAAGGTAGATAAATGAGCGAAAAGTTACAAAAGGTTTTAGCACGCGCCGGTCATGGTTCTCGTCGTGAGTTAGAAGCTCTGATCAGAGCTGGACGTGTTAGTGTTAATGGCAAGGTAGCTGCGTTGGGTGAGCGCTTAGAAGATGAAAGCGCAGTTGTACGTATTGACGGGCATACCGTATCTGCAAAAGCACAAGAAGAAGTTGTGTGTCGCGTACTAGCGTATTACAAACCAGAAGGTGAGTTATGTACTCGCCATGACCCTGATGGTCGCCGTACGGTTTTTGACCGTTTACCGAAAATTCGTGGTTCACGCTGGATTTCAGTCGGTCGTTTGGATGCAAACACCTCTGGTCTGCTTTTGTTTACCACTGATGGTGAACTGGCGAACCGCTTGATGCACCCAAGCCGTCAAGTTGAGCGTGAATATTTGGTGCGTGTTTTCGGTGAAGTAACTGAAGATAAAGTTCGCAACCTTGTCCGCGGTGTACAGTTGGATGATGGTTTAGCACGTTTTGAAGACGTGGTTTACGCAGGTGGTGAAGGTATTAATCATACTTTTTATGTGGTGATTAACGAAGGTCGTAACCGCGAAGTTCGTCGTCTGTGGGAATCTCAAGATACCACAGTAAGCCGTCTTAAACGTGTACGTTATGGTGATATCTTCCTTGATAAAAAATTGCCTCGTGGCGGTTGGATGGAGCTCGATCTTAAGCAAGTAAACTACTTGCGTGAATTGGTTGAACTACGGCCTGAAGATGAAACTCTGCTTGACGAATCGAAAGATAATACTTCGCGCAAACGTGAGCGTTCTCGTAGCCAGAAAATCCGTCGTGCAGTACGCCGCCATGAAGAGCGCGTAACAGCACCGGCACCGAAAGGCCGTCGTAAGCCAACCGCGGCTACGAATAAACCTTCTTCTGGCGAGCATGGCTCTCGAGCAAAAGCAGGCACTGCTGGTAAAGGGCAAGCAACTGGCAAAGGTCAAACAACTGGTAAAGCGGGCGGTAAAGGTAGAACGGGTGGAAAGCCAGCAGCAAAGGGTACACCTCGCACCCGCATATAGTTCTTATCTCTTTATGAGATAGCCCTATTCTCAAATTTAAAAAATCCCGAGCTTAGCTTGGGATTTTTCGATTCTAATGTGCGTAAAATTCTTTATCTCATTTTTAGGGTATCTCTATGAAACTTAAGCTGGTAGGGGTGTGGTTAGCTTGTGCTCTTTGGGCAAATTCTTTGGCAGCGTCAGATAACTTTGGAGTATTTAAACGTTCGCTTAACGATAAGCAATATGGCTATCAGAAAGTCAGTGATCCTATTGATACCAACAATTTAAAGTGGGTGGAGCGCTTTGAAATTCGCAACGGTGATTGCGGTTTCCAGACGGGATGGAATGATTGTGAAACAGACAGAGAGCGAAGCGAGCTTTCACAGCAAACCAATCGTCAGAAGGTTGGTGAAACATATTGGTATGCATGGGAAATCTATTTTCCAATCGATTATCCCAGTGTCTATCCGGCAAAAACGGCGTTGGGGCAGTTTCATCAAGCGAATGGGAAGCCGATGTTTATGTTTCAAAACCAGACTCACAGCGTTAAAGGAAACAAAGATGTCTATTCAGGCGGCTATCATTTAGATTGGCATTCAAATCAAAAGAGTAAAGGCTTTTGGCAATTGATTAGTGAAGAGGAACTTCGAGGTAAATGGCATCGTATTGAAGTGCATGCAAAGTGGTCAAAACAAAGCGATGGCTTTTTTGATGTTTGGATAGATGGCGTGCAGAAAGCTGCATTTAATGGTCAAACGATAGAAAAAGATCAGGTGTATTTTAAGTACGGTGTTTATCGCTCATACATATCGAGATACAAGCAGGCGCATAACACTGAAGTTATGCCAACTCAGGTCGTTTATTATCGTAACGTTGTTCGTGGCGAAAGTCGAGAAGACATACAACCTTGATTTATTGGTAGGTATTGCCATTCATCTGTTGGCTGAAATGGCAGGGAGAAAGCAGATAATAAAAAGCCCTTAGAGAAAGGGCTTTGAACTTTATAGCGTCTGATTGAGTTGATAATAACGCCCTTGTTTCGCGATGAGTTCTTCATGGCTGCCATGTTCGACCACTTTACCTTGTTCAAGCAAGCAAATACCATCCATCTCGTCCAAATTGATAAGACGGTGAGTAATAAACAGTACTGTTTTGCCAGAGAAGTGAGATTTAAATAGAGTCATAATTTGCTGCTCAGTTTGTTTATCCAAACCTTCTGTAGGTTCATCCAACAGCAAAATAGGTGCGTTATGCAAAATAGCACGAGAAATGCCGATACGGCGCTTTTCTCCACCGGACAACTGGCGCCCGCCGTCACCCAGCCAAGCATCTAACCCCGGAGCTTCAAGTAGTTTTCCTAAGCCCACGCGTTCGAGTATTTCGCAAAGCTCTTCGTCACTGGCATCTGGTTTTGCCATCAATAAGTTATCGCGCAAACTGCCATTTAGAATATCAACCCGTTGGCTCACCACGCTGATGGAAGAGCGTAAGTCGTTTTCGCTCCAATTTTTTAACGGTGTACCAGCGATTCGAATCTCACCTAGGTTTGTATCCCAGTAGCGGCATAACAGTTGAATCAGTGTTGATTTGCCTGACCCAGTTTGACCAACAATCGCCAGCTTATGTCCTGCTGGAATTGAAACACTCACGTTGTCTAGAACTTGCTGATCACTATCTGGATATTGGAAAGCAACGTTATCAAATTCAACAGAAAACTCACCTGAATGTGGTGCGTTTTGTTTAGGGAATACAACATCTGGCTCGCTTAGAATGACTTCATTTAAGCGGCGTGCGGAGGTCAGTGTTTGCCCCAAATGCTGGAAAGCACCGGCTATTGGCATCAATAATTCAAAACTCGCCATGGTTGCAAAGATCATCAGGGCAATCATCGGATCTGGCGCTTGGCCATTCACACCATCAGCAGCTAGCCAAAGCATCAATACCAGTGTCCAACCGTTTGCTAATAGCAGCAAAGCCTGAGCAAGGCCAGTAAAACTTGCATTGACCTTTTGATTGGTAAGCAGTTTTTCTTGAGCGGTATAAATAGCCTCACGATAGCGTGACTCAGCACCAAAAATGGTGAGTTCACTATAGCCTTGTAGCCAATCCATGGTGGCAATACGCATGTCTGCTTTGTTTTGGGTAAGTTCTGCACCGTTACGTTTGCCTAACTTATAGAACAAAACAGGCCACAGTAGCAGGAGTACAAAGAGTACCGATCCCAATACTAAACCAAGACTTGAATCGAACCAGCAAAGTAGGGCGGTAATGGCGGCAATGCCTAAAACGCCAACGGTTACCGGACTGACAAGACGTAAGTAAACATGGTCCATCGCGTCAATGTCAGCCACAAGACGATTCAGAAGATCGGCATCGCGAAGATTTGAAATGCGACCTGGGATCATAGGTGCGAGCTTTTCAAAGAAGAAAATACGCAAGTCAGTGAGCAGCTTAAATGTTGCATTGTGACTGACGACACGTTCACCCCAACGACCAGCGGTACGGCCCATAGCAAAGCCGCGAACAAACGCCCCCGGTAACATGTAGTTGAATGTTTCGCGAGCAACTGTTAAGCCAGCGACCGCTGCAGCCGATAAGAACCAACCTGAAAGCGTCAGCAGACCTATTGATGCTAATAAGGTTAGAAATGCTAGTAGCATGCCCAACGATAGACCAAACCAATGTTTCTTATACAGTTTTAGATATGGCACTAAATCACGCATCTAAATTCCCCTTATCAGTTGCTTCTACGGCTTGATTAGACGCTAACATTGAGGCAAACAGACCTTCTTGTTGGCTTAGGCTGTTGAAGTCTCCGGATTGTTCAAGCTTACCATCGCGCATGACGAGAATTTGATGTACCGATTTTAACGGTAGCAATTGGTGCGTAACCAGCAGTGCGGTTTTATCTGCGATTTGCGTCGTTAGACCTTGCATGACTAGCTGTTCGCTGCGAGCATCCAGACTCGCGGTGGGTTCATCGAGCAACCAGAACCGGCCTTTCTGCAGCATAGCGCGAGCCAATGCTAAACGCTGCGCCTGACCGACAGATAAACCGCCGGAACGGTCACTGATCATGTAATCCAAGCCATGTTTGTTCACAAACTCAGCGGCATAGGCATTATCCAATACTTCTTGAACTGTGCTATCGGCAATATTATTCTTACCTAAGGTTACATTGTCACGAATAGTGCCGTGTACGAGTAAAGGGTTTTGTCCGACCCAACTGATCGCTTTACGCCAGCTTGCATGATCCAGTTGGCTAAGTTCTACGCCGTTAATGGTCAAGCTGCCTTGGTATGGCATAAATCCTAGAATGGCGTTAATTAGGCTTGTTTTACCTGCGCCACTTGGGCCAACAAGAGCCGTCGTCTCACGGTTATTTAATGTGAAAGAGATGGGCCCAACTAAGCGCTTACCTTCAGGGCTAAGCACTTCCAAATGACGAGCAACAATTTCAATTGAATTGTGATTCGAATCTTCATCAACAGCAAGCGCAGTAGTACCTGAGGCTACTTTGCTAACGTCGGTCTGGAGAAATTCTACAATGCTTTCAGCGGCACCAACGGCTTGTTGTTTTGCATGGTAATAGGTACCAAGCTCACGCAAAGGTTGGTAGAACTCTGGCGCCAGAATAAGAATGAATAGACCGGAAAAGAGAGTTACCTCTGTACCATAGTAGCCAAACTCTAATTCACCAATAAAGCTGAAGCCAAAGTAAACTGCGGTGATCGCAATCGAAATAGAGGTGAAAAACTCAAGCACAGCAGAAGATAAGAATGCGATACGTAAAACATCCATGGTGCGCTTGCGGAACACCTCAGACGCTCCGCGCATATGCTCCGTTTCTGCCGCAGTGCGGTCAAACAGACGAATCGTGGTCATAGACTGAAGGCGGTCGTAAAAGTGACCAGAGAGACGTTGCAGTGCTTTGAAGTTCTTTCTACCTGCGTCTGCTGCTTTGATGCCAACAAGTGCCATAAACAGCGGTACAAGAGGGGCGGTAATAAGAAAAATTAGGCCTGCAGCCCAGTTTACAGGGAAAACAACAATCAGAATGACAAACGGGATTAATACAGAAAGCGACATTTGCGGCAGATAACGGGCAAAGAAGTCGTGCATGTTTTCAACCTGTTCCAAAGTCAGGGTGGCCCATGCCCCCGCAGGTTTACCTTTGATATAAGCAGGACCTAATTCACGCAGTTTGTCGAAGATTAACTGGCGGATATAAATACGGATCTCTTTACCGGCTTTAAAGCCAGCAATCTCTCGTCCCCAAGTACAGGCAGCGCGAGCGGCTACCGTTGCGATTAACCCCAAGAAGCAGGGGATTAGAGAGTACTTATCTGCATGTTCAATAATTAACTGATGTAGAATGGTGGCGAGAAGCGCCGCTTGACCAAGCAGAAATACACTTGACAGTACTCCAAGTCCAACAGCAATCATAAGCCAACGCTTGGCTAATTTACTTTGCTGCTTGAGCCATACATTCAAGCTACGTTGTTTTTTCTTATCCATTATTAAAGGCTTAATGATATTTCTTTTTATATGTTGAGGTCAGGTAGTATACAAAAGAAAACCCAGCGGATATACCGCTGGGTTTTATGTGTGGGATATTAATATTGCAAATTCGTATACTTATCAGTCATTCAGACTGTCTAGATAGCGTTCTGCATCTAATGCAGCCATGCAACCTGTACCCGCAGAGGTAATTGCTTGACGATAGTTATGGTCCATTACGTCTCCCGCAGCGAAGATACCTTCAATACTGGTTTGAGTGGCATTTCCTTCAAGTCCTGATTTAACGACAATGTAGCCGTTTTTCATTTCAAGCTTGTCCTGGAAGATCGCGGTATTGGGTTGGTGACCAATCGCAATGAATGTGCCCATCACTTGTAAATCTTCAGTTTTGTCTGAATGAGTCTCTTTAAGACGAACACCTGTTACGCCCATATCATCACCGAGAACTTCATCCAGAATGCGGTCGATGTGCAACACGATATTTCCGTTTTCAACTTTGTCCATCAGGCGGTTGATAAGGATTTTCTCGGCACGGAAGCTATCGCGACGATGAATTAGATGCACTTCAGATGCGATGTTCGAAAGATACAACGCTTCTTCAACGGCAGTATTGCCACCACCGACAACGGCAACTTTTTGGTTGCGGTAGAAAAACCCGTCACATGTCGCGCAGGCAGATACGCCACGACCTTTGAACGCTTCTTCAGAGTCCAAGCCCAGATATTTTGCCGACGCACCTG
The DNA here is from genome assembly GCF_047973365.1 of Vibrio sp. Taxonomy (GTDB): domain Bacteria; phylum Pseudomonadota; class Gammaproteobacteria; order Enterobacterales; family Vibrionaceae; genus Vibrio. Next base: position 19,054 of record NZ_JBKEBW010000054.1, read on the forward strand.
TTGAAATGATCAACGCATCACAAGTGTATTCGCTTGAATCACCTTTTAAACGGAATGGACGTTGGTTGAAATCTACTTCGTTGATGTGATCAAATACGATCTCTGTTTCAAATCGCTCTGCGTGCTCTTTCATGCGCTCCATCAGCGCTGGGCCGGTAAGACCTTCTGCGTCACCTGGCCAGTTTTCTACTTCCGTTGTAGTTGTTAACTGACCGCCTTGTTGCATGCCAGTCACTAATACCGGGTTCAAATTTGCGCGTGCTGCGTATACCGCTGCGGTATAACCAGCCGGCCCCGAACCTAAAATAAGAAGTTTGCAATGTTTAACGTCGCTCATTATTGCTCCAATCTGTCAGTGATCGAAAAGTTAACTTGATTGTAGGGAATAGTGGTGATGAATTAAAGGTAAAACAAGGGGAATCAGTGTAATAAATAGTTATAGAATAGAATTATGTCGTGCTTTGAATTCCTTGTTTTTAAAAGGGATTTGCAGTTTGCTGTTTTTTTATCCTGCTGATTTCGATTTCACCATGCAGGATCTTAATCATGCTTGTAAACCCATCGCATGTTATGTGTTTGAAGTATAAAGAAATGGAGTGTTTAACATGGTTGAATGGCCTGCTTTATTGAAATTGGAAGGCGATGATGAATTGTTTTATTTCGGTTCAGAACAAGAGTGTGTGCACGAAGTAAAAGAGTTCATATTAAGCAATGGCGACCATCTCATCGATAGTCAGGGTCATGCGTTTGTTATTGAGGAAGATGAACAAAACCGGATTCGATTTGTAGCAAGCAGGAAAATTTACACTCTTGATGAAATCACTCAACTGATTCAAAAACATGAATTTAACGCTGCTCAAGTTTGTATTACTAAAATTGTATTTCTAAGTATTGAAGACGCGGTTTGGGCTATGAAAGCTTAACCCCTATAAACCATATACGGTTTATAGGGGTGCAGTACATAGAGCGATTAATTTAAATTATCTGAGGTAACACCAGTAATCCGATCGATGTGATCACTGTCCAGATAAACCAGATAAATGCCATGAAACCCCAAACATCTTTCAATTTCATGCCAATTAGCGCGAGGGCTGGGATCACATACAGTGGCTGAATTAAGTTAGTTGCTTCATCACCGAAGATGAAAGCATTTACCACTGTTGGAACATGAGCGCCAACGCTTTGCGCAGCTTCTATTAGGATTGGTCCCTGAATAATCCACTGTCCACCTTGAGAAGGAATAAATAAGTTTACAATGGATGCTGACAGATAAGAGAACAATGGCATTGTTGCAGGGGTAGCTGACTGGATAAGGTAGTTTGCCATATCAGTTGCCAAGCCAGAAGCCATCATTAGTCCCATAATTCCACTGTAGAAAGGGAATTGAAGCATTACTGGTGCTGCAGATTTTATTGAGTCGCCAAATGCTTTCGTGAATTTAACCGGAGTGCTATATAAAAACACGTTTAAGATTAAAAACATGAAAATAACGAAGTTGAAATTCAACGAGTTTAAGAAACCTTTAGTAAAGATAGACTGACCAACAACAAACAGACCAATAGCACCAAGAAAGTACATAATGAAACGGTTATTATTCATCTTATCCGCTGGTGTTTCATCTGGTTCTGCTTCTTCTTTGCCTACTTTTATATCTCCGTTATAGCTAATAATTTCTGAGTCAGGCGCTCGGGTCATCAGAGTAATGGCGATAGTTACTGCCGCGAGAATGAAAAATAGTATGGTATTTACGGGATTATAAGTCGTTTCACTTTGAGGTATAACACCTACCTTATCGACCAAGAAATGGTCTGAACCCGCAAGCAGTGCATAAGCAGAAGCACTAGGACACCATGATTGACCTAGTAGCATGGTTGAGTAACCCGCAGCGATAAGTAAAGGGAAATGCAGTCCTTTTACGCTTCTGGATAGATACATAGCCAAGATAGGAGTTAAAATAAGAGAAAATGACCAGTTAATTACACTTGAAGCCAGACCAAAGACCAGCAGAACAACGATAGCTGCCGTCCTGCTTTTGATCTTGAGGGCAACTTTTTCCAGCGCTGAAGATATTAGTGGAGATTTTGCTGCCGCACCGCATACCATGACCATCAATGACATTTGGAAAGCAAAGCCATTCATGGCCCAGACTTGGCTATACCAACCGTCAATGAGTTCGACAGGTGTACTACCGGACAACATGCCAAAGCCAAATATTACGATACTAAGGATAAGACAGAACACAAATGAATCCGGGATGTATCTATCAGCGGCAAACTGGAACTTTTTAGAAAAATTCCACAGGAAGCTACCTTTAGACTCTTTTGTTTCTTTTGTTATTGTTTCTTGGTACATAGGGTTTCCTCCATCAGATTATTTTAAATATAGTTTTCTGATGTTTTTAATTGAATGATTAGTTTTTTCATGTACTGAGTTTTAACTTCATCAATAGTTTCAGCGTTATATTTGTAAAATCCTTCTAGGCTTTTAACTCCGAGTTTTCCATCATTTACTTTTTCTGTAAGTAATGGATTTGCAGCAGTGCTGTTATCCATTTCTGGTAATAAGTTGTCGCCAACAATTTTCCAGATATCTATCCCTCCGAAATCTGCTATTTCAAGTTGACCGGTGCTGCAATATCTAAAAGCAGGACCAAACTTAAGTGCATTATCAATGTCTTTAGGAGTACCGACACCAAGCTCTATTAGTGAGAATACTTCACGAGCAACAGCTTGTTGGATTCGGTTTGCAATTAATCCAGGTACTTCTTTAAGTACTTTTACAACTTGTTTTTTTATACTCTTATACATTGCTTCCACAGCAAGATACGTGTCCTCTGAAGTATCGCCAAAATAAGTTACCTCAACAATTGGCATTATATTGGATGGGTTGTAGAAATGAGTGATAATACAATTTTTCTTTCTGGATTCATTTACGCCTTCTATCATGTCTGATAGGCATAAACTTGATGTGTTACTGGAAAGAATAGCGTCGGGTTTACAAAATTTATCTAGATCAAAAAATAGTTTTTGTTTTATTTTTAAATTTTCAACAATTGATTCAATTACATAATCTGCATCTTTTACTGCGAGTTCCAGATCATCAAATGTCGTTATTCTTGATTCAATCAGTTTAATATATTTTTTTTCGATAACACCTTCATTAGCTAGAAATTGTAGTTCTTTATTTATTGAAAGTATTGCACTTTTTAACATGTCTGATGATATGTCAAACAGTTTCACCTGGTATCCGTGAATAGCAAAGGCTTCTGCTATTCCGTGTCCCATAGTGCCAGCACCAATGACAGATATATTTTTCATATAAAACCTCTGCGTATAAATTTACGTCGTTGAGGTCTTAATATTATATTTTGAATGAAATGAAAAATTGGATACTCTTCAACATTGATGAAGAAATAAATTTCATTTATAGGAACCCGATTTTCATCAGTGAAACGCTAATGAGTTTTTGTGAAAAATAAGACAAAAAAGGTTCGGGCACTCTATTTAAGATCTTGTTATTTAATCTGGTTTACTTTTATTTGATGATTCAATAAGAAAAAATCTTTAAATGAACGAATACAATGTGTCATAAACTTTTGTGGTAGGTAATATATATTTAAATGCCAGTCATCAGTTTCATATTCATCTAGCAAGGTTATTAGTGTGCCATCTTGAATATAGCTCTTTACAAAAAATTCTGGTAAATAAGTAATGCCAATTGAATCCAACGCACCTTTAAGCATCATTTTAGCATCGGAGACTTCTATGGTTTTTGAAATTCTAATTGGAATGCTTTCACCATCTTTTTTATAAACCCATTGATTTTGAGTTTGTAGTGCTTTGGAATATAAGCATCGGTGGTGGCTTAGGTCCTGGGGAACCAAAGGTTCTCCATTTTTATTTATATATTTAGGGCATGCAACAGTAACAAATTTTTGAGTCAGTAGGTTTCGACGTACGAGAAGCAACTCTGAATCTTTATTAGCTGCGTAACCAGCAACTGCGGAAATAACAAAATCGTGATCTTTATAATGTTCTAACCCTGTAGGGCTTAACATTAATTGAATATTAACCATTGGATTGGCTTCCAGAAACTCCCCAATAATAGGAAGCATCACATCTTCTGCATACATTGGTGTGCAACAGATCTTAATATTGCCACGAGTTTCAGTTGAAAAGCCGGTAAGTTCATTGATCATCAGGTGAATATCGCCTGCAATTTCTGAAAATTTACTGTATAGAAATGCCCCTGCTTCTGTGAGACGTTCATTTGGGTTGTTTCTCTGATAGAGAGCGATACCTAAATCTTCTTCAAGATCACTTAGCCATCTCGAGCCAGTGCTGGTCGAAATGCCCATAGACTCAGACGCTTTGGTTATTGAACCTGAAGTGATCAGTTCTATAAAAAACAACATTCTGACCAACTGATGTGGGTCAATTCCGTTTGCACCGTTAGCTTTGATTGTGTTTCTGATTTCCAAGTTAGTCATCAACTTATCCCGAGATATTTAATTTGTATTCAGTTTTGAAAGAGTAGTGTAACTGTTCTGGGTTTTTCAGTATGAGATGTTGATTGTAGGAATTTGCATAAAAATCAAAACTGCTATTTATAGAGTGCCTTACGTACAAATTTATTTAAGTTTATCCAATAACTATCGAAAAAAAGCCAGTAGCGTGTGGCTACTGGCTTTGGCAAGGATGGGACTAACGAGTTCAGCTCATTTAATCGTAAGTTTTCCAGCTAGGAAAGTTTGCTTTATTTAAGCTTAGTATTTGTCTTGCTTCGTCAGGGGTAGCGATTTCTAGATCGTTACATTCCAGCATGCGTTTAGTTCTTTCCACAAACTCAACGTTGCTCGTTGCAATCTGTCCACGACGGTAATATACATTGTCTTCCATACCAACTCGTATATGGCCACCAAGTGCAATACAGGCGTTAATGATGGGTAGGTGACCACGGCCAATACCGAGACCACCCCATGTAAAGTTATTTCCCCAGTAACGACGCACTTCATCTAGCATTTGCATTAGAATATGTACTTCAGCAGGAGAGCCTCCTGGTGCACCTAGTACAAACTGGAAGTGGGGACGTGTGAACGGGTTATGAACTTCAGGTTCCCCAGCTTCACGTGCTTTGGCATTCGTCTTTTCAATTGAGTTGCGGTAGAAAAGAACGTTGTGAATCATACCAATATCGAATATTTCGATTTCAGGTGTCACATTTACTAAGGGCATTTCTTTTGCCAGTTTACCAAGGAAAACTGGTGTATTTTCGAATACAGTTGAATGGGCCCAGTTCATGGTGCCAGCATCAAATGTTGCGATTTCTGGGCGTAATTCCTGAAAAGGAAGCATGCGAACTTCATCGGCTAAACCTAAACCGCCGGATGTTGTCAGGTTAATAACAATGTCGCATTCAGCTTCACGGATGTAGTTTACCGTTTCACGGAATTTGTGGATGTCCATTGTCGCGTTTTGTTCATCATCACGAACATGAATGTGGGCAATGGATGCACCAGCTGCATGACATGCAATGATTTCGTCTGCTTGTTCGCGTGGTGTCACCGGAACATCTGGAAACATTTCTTTCTTCGGCCAAGCACCAGTACATGCAACAGTTAGAATTCGTTTATTTGCTAGAGACATGATAAGTCACCTCTTGTGTATATTTCTCTTTAGGTTATTCACCTTGATCTGCCATATCTCTCTATCGTATGAGATTGACTTAAATGTTGATGGTTCTTGTATTTAGTTGCGCTGAATGACAACAGCGACACCTTGGCCACCACCAATGCACAGTGTTGCCAGGCCGTACCGACCTTCACGTTTTGTTAACTCGTGCACCAGAGTTACCAGAATTCGGGCACCAGATGCACCTATCGGATGGCCCAGTGCAATGGCCCCACCATTGACATTGGTGATTGCTGGATCGAGATCAAGTCCACTACAAACTGCGAGTGCTTGAGAAGCAAATGCTTCATTCGCCTCAATTAAATCGATATCCGAAATAGTCAGGTCAGCGCGTGCCAGTGCTTGTATTGAAGCTGGGACCGGAGCGTATCCCATGATTTCAGGATCAACACCAGCAGCACCCTGGGAAAGGATGGTGGCCATCGGGTTTAAACCAAGCTCTTTGGCTTTTTCTTCACTCATAAGTACTAATGCAGCGGCACCATCGTTGAGTCCGGAAGCATTTGCTGCTGTTACGGTTCCGCTACCATCTTGAATAAATGCTGGTTTTGGTTTTGATACGCTTTCCATTGTAGCGCCAAATTTGGGGAACTCATCGGTGTCCACAACAACATCGCCGCGTCGACTTGAAATCGTGTGTGGTGCTATTTCTGCGATAAAGCGGCCGCCTTCAATGGCTGCTTGTGCACGGTTCTGTGATTGAACCGCAAATAGATCTTGTGCTTCACGGGTTAATGCGTATTGCTTCGCTAGGTTTTCGGCAGTAATCCCCATATGGAAACCACCAAATGCATCGGTTAATCCATCATTTAGCATGGTGTCAGTCAGTTGTGAGTGACCCATTTTTACGCCAGTACGATGTGATTGAAGAACGTAAGCTGCGTTAGACATCGATTCCATTCCTCCCGCTACCACGATTTCTGCTTCACCCAGACGGATTTGGTTAGCTGCATCCATTACAGCTTTTAGCCCTGACCCACAAACCATAGAGACAACATTTGCTGTTTTCTCATCTGGAATCCCTGCAAATTTTGCAACCTGACGTGCTGGATTTTGCCCTAAACCACCAGATAACACGTTGCCCAGGATGACATTGTCTACTTGCTCTGGTTGAATTCCCGCTTCTTTAATTGCAGCTTTAACCGCTGTTACACCTAAATCGATTGCTGATACATTTGCAAACGAACCGAGAAAAGTACCTATTGCTGTTCTTTTGGCACTAACAATAACAACATTTTTCATTTTTCTTCTCCAAATACTTTTAATGAGTCGGATACAATTAACTCAGTGCCTGTTTTTTCAAGAACATCTTCAACAGTTGTGTTGTAAGCAATTTCTTTAAGTAACAAACCACTTTCGGTTGGTTGGATAACGGCTAGTTCAGTAACAATCAGGTCAACACATTGAGTTGCTGTCAGGGGTAGAGTACATTCGTCCAAAATCTTGGGAGCACCGTTTTTGTTGCAATGACTCATCATGATGATGACTTTTTTAGCTCCGTTTACGAGATCCATCGCGCCACCCATACCGGCGACCATTTTTTCAGGAATCATGTAGTTTGCTAAGTTACCTAGTCGGTCTACTTCCATTGCGCCCAGAACCGTTGCGTCAACGTGACCACCACGAATCAAAGAGAAAGAAAGTGTAGAGTCGAAGTATGCTGCCCCTTCTACAGCCGTGACAGGTGTACCTCCGGCGTTGGTGAGATCCCAGTCTTCTTCCCCTTGCTTTGGAGTTGAATCCAGGCCTACCATTCCGTTTTCAGACTGGAAAACGATGTGTTTTTCGATGGGAACATAATCAGCAACAGAAGTTGGCATCCCTATTCCTAGGTTCACTAGATCTCCGGTATTAAGTTCTTCTGCGACACGTTTAGCGATAAGATCTTTCATCGACATTTTTCTTACCTCACTATGTAGTCAATAAGAACAGAAGGGAGCGTAAATATCTGAGGGTCAACCTCATTTGCTTCAACTAAAACATCAGGTTCCACAAAGACTAACTCGCTTGCTGTGGCCATTACGGGGTTAAAATTGGCAGTGGTTTTTTTGAATGCGGTGTTACCAAAGACATCTGTGATTGATGATTTAAGCAATGAAATATCAGCCTTTAGTGGCTCTTCTAAAAGATAATCTTCACCATTTACTGAGACTTTCTGCTTACCTTGTTCCACCAGGGTATTTAGGCCCGTTTTGGTTAGAATGCCTCCGAGCCCAGCACCTGCAGCGCGAATTCTTTCGGCTAAAGTGCCTTGTGGTATAAGATCTACCACCATTTCACCCGTGTTCATTTTCTCGCCAGCAACGCGGTTAAGGCCGATATGTGAAGCGATCAGTTTTGAAACCTGGCCGTTTTCGATCAGTTTTCCAACGCCTTTTCCCGGTAATCCAGCGTCGTTGCAAATGATGGTTAAGTTTTTTACTCCAGTCTTTGCAACAGCATTAACTAAACTTTCCGGAGTACCGACAGTCATAAATCCTCCGACCATAACGGTCATCCCATCTTTTAGATGAGATACCGCCTGGTCCGGCGATAAAATCTCTTTTTTAAGCATTGTTTAACGCCTCTTTATTTCTTAGTTCTGCTCAACTTTACTCCTCTCTTAATTTTCCAGAACAGCATCAGTGAAAGGGCGTATTTCATGAGTGAAAATGATAGCTAGAGATTGCTCACAGATTTCTACTATTCATGTCTGGCTTCACAAAACTCATTTGTTTTTTCCTATAAAGGGAAGGGAACGTTCTATCAGTGGGAAATTTGGTGAGAAATTTTACGAAAATACAATATCATTCATTGACCAACGATAACCTAGAAAAAAGTGAAATATGTGTTATCAGAGCAAGTGAATACTCTTGAATTATCCATATTAATGGCAACCAGTTCTGTCTTGTTGTTTGCTTTCAATTTATTTGTTGTAAATGTTTGGAATTGGAAAATTAGTACGCATTATTAAATGTAAGATAATTATTAAATAACAATAAAACAGCGTATTAATAAAAAATCTATGACGTTGTACTCACATTTAAATGAACTGAATTTCAACAAGTAAACATTAATTATTGATGACAGTTCATTATTACGATTCTTTCTATTTTTTTGAGTCTATTCAGCACTCACTTCAACTTCATAAGAGGTGAATTTACGAATGTTAATAACACCAGCTTCGAGGATAAGGTATTGGCCTGTAATACGTTGCAAGATACCGCTAACCACTGATTCTTTATCTAAATTATGTGAAGTGATTTTGCTTGGAACTTGGAAATTGTACGACAAGGCGATTGAATCGCCGTAATTTTTTCGCTTACTTCTTCAATCGCATCATAACCAAACCATTGCTTTATCTCTGCGATTTCTACTCCAATCAGACCAGTAACATAGCGAGTTTCTACCTTGTAGATAGGTAATCCTTGGGTTGACCCCTAGTCAAACCAGCAAGTAGGTTTCTGGTTTCATGATGCACATGTCACAGCTCGCTAACTTTGTCATGCAAACGAAGCAGTGCCCCTGAAAGTAACTTTTCTCAGTCTTTTGACCGTATGAACAGCAGAAAATATTACCTGTATGTTTAAGCGTGAGTGATTTATTGATAAAAGGATTCAGGTCGATAAAACCTTCTCCGACAGGCAGTTGATAGTGGACAGTTTCGCCCAGTTTGGCGCGCATTTTGTTTAATACGCCAGATGCGATGACAGACATGACATTACTCATTTTCTATTAGTTTATGTCAACTTTAACAAAAATATTGGCGATAAAAAGGAATAATTGAAAGGAAAAACCTATTTAGAGTCGTTGTTATCTGACGGCTCAGTTTGTTCTTCCACTATTTCGCCAATAGGTGTCGGATCGGTTGGTTTGATGACAATCGGCTCTTTCGGACCTAAGAATTTCGGTTGAGTGTTAAAAACATACAGATCGAAAAACGCCTTTGTGCGCGCGAACACTTCACGAGTACGAGTCTTGATACCGGAATGATTAATAGGATCTGAAACGGCTAAGCATGTGGCATTGATATCATGATATTGAGCGATAAACAGTGCTCGCTCACAGTGAAAACGTTGTGTGATGATCAAGAAGTTATCGGTATCAAAAATTCTTTTGGCACGAACAATCGAATCTAAAGTTCGAAACCCTGCGTAATCAAGAAAAATACTGTCATCGGGAATGCCTGCTTTTAGCAAGTCACGTTTCATTGTCCAGGGTTCGTTGTATGAGCGGTGGGCGTTGTCACCACTTAACAAAAATCGACTCACTTTACCCATGTTGTACAGTGAAATAGCAGCATTGATGCGATAAGAGTAATACTCGTTGAGCGTCTTTCCTAAATACTTACTGGTGCCCAAAACTACAGCTACCTGAAACTCAGGGACCTGTGTGATATCGCTGATGATGTGATCTTCGCTTTTCAAGCTTACCCAGCGATCAATACCATAAATAGACAACGCACAGAGAATTGTCAAAATAGGAATAAGTCGAAGCCCACGCTTAAGCCAAGACCTGTTTTTAGGTCTACAGTTCATCAACTTACGCATGCTCATAGTTAAGGTATTCAATTTTAGATATGACGATGTTTTTGAGCCCATAATCCAATTACAACGAAGCTTCCTGTGACTAAGCAAAACATCATGCCCTGTTCTAAGTTAGCGAGTGTCCGAGCTAAGTAAGGGCTAGCTTTGATGATGATTAATCCGTAACCAAACGCATTGACTAAGATAAAGGCGATGGTTCTAAAAATAAAGTGCTGATTGCCCATAATACGGCGCAATAAAGCATTAATTTCACCGCCAAGCATTACCAGTAGACAGGCGATTAACGCAACTGAAATGTCACTAAGATACGGTGCAATGTAATGCCCTGCGGGAGCAAAAAAACTCAACATATTGATTTACCAAGCAGAAAGTTATTAACTAAATAAAAAGTTATTTATTGGACAAAAGTTATTTATTGGGTAAATAGTTTTATGGTACAAAAAGCCCCCGTATATCGTTATGGGGGCTTAAGCTTATCTCATTAGAACGCTGTGCGTTTGTATCGGCGATAGGTTGGTTGCCAAAAGTGGTTTTCGATCGCCAGTTCTAATGCTTCATCGGTAATTTCTAGCGCTACACCTTGTTCAATCGCTTTTTTCGCCACAGCAAAAGCAATTTTCTTGGAAACTGAATGAATCGCTTCTAATGGTGGTAGCAATGGACCGTGACCATTAATGGCTAATGGTGAACAAGTGGCTAGTGCACGGCTTGATTCCATCAACATTGCATCAGTAACCCGTTTTGCACCTACCGCCAGAACACCTAAACCAATACCAGGGAAGATATAGCTGTTGTTGCATTGTACGATTGGGTAAGTTTTACCTTCATGTACCACGGGTTCAAATGGGCTACCCGTAGCAACTAATGCTTCCCCATTTGTCCATCGGATAATATCACTTGGTGTTGCTTCTACGCGGCTAGTTGGGTTCGATAGTGGGAACACAATCGGGCGAGGGCAGTGTAGGTGCATCTCTTTGATCACTTCTTCACTGAATAAGCCTGGAGCACCAGAAACACCGACAAGCACCGTTGGTTTTGCATTACGAACAACTTCCAACAATGAATAACCATTATTTTCAGAAATCCAGTCTTTGGTGTTGGACTTTTTCTGCACAAGTTTTTGTTGGAAATCAAGCAGGTTAGGCATGCCTTCTTCCAATAAGCCCCAACGGTCAACCATGTAAACTTGCGAACGGGCTTGTTGATCAGAGATACCCTCCGACACCATTTGAGCAATGATCGCTTCGGCAATACCACAACCTGCAGAACCTGCACCGAGGAAGGTTATTCGTTGTTCACACAACTGCGTGCCTGCGGCTTTACATGCTGCCAATAGTGAGCCGACAGTAATCGCGGCAGTACCTTGAATATCATCATTGAAGCAGCAAATACGGTTTTTGTAACGCTCGAGTAATGGCATCGCATTTTTCTGGGCGAAATCTTCAAACTGGATAAGCGCGTCTGGCCAGCGGTGTTGAACGGCTTGGATGAACTCATCGACGAAATTATCGTAATCAGGTCCGGTAATTCGTGGATGGCGCCAGCCCATATACATTGGGTCTGCCAGGCGTTGTGGGTTGTTTGTACCCACATCAAGCACGATTGGCAAAGTATAAGCAGGGCTGATACCACCACATGCGGTATACAGAGAAAGCTTGCCGATTGGAATGCCCATCCCCCCGATACCTTGGTCGCCCAAACCTAGGATTCGTTCGCCATCGGTAACAACAATAACTTTAACGTTGTGGTTTGCGGCGTTGTTTAGTAGGTCGTCAATACGGTCTCGGTTAGAGTAGGAGATAAAAAGGCCACGACCACGACGATAGATATTTGAAAAGTTTTCACATGCAGCGCCAACGGTCGGCGTATAGATGATTGGCATCATCTCAGAAATGTGGTTTTGCACTAATCGGTAAAATAAGGTTTCGTTTGTGTCCTGGATATTACGCAGGTAGATGTGCTTATCCATATCGTTGACGAAGCTACAATATTGTTGGTAGGCGCGAACCACTTGTTCTTGTATGGTTTCGGTTGTTTCAGGCAACAGTCCTTCCAAATTGAATTGTGCGCGTTCTTCCGCTGAGAAACCGCTACCTTTATTCAGCAGAGGTGTGCTCAATAGAGCTGGCCCAGCATAGGAAATATACAGAGGGCGTTTGTCGTTATTCATTGTTAGCCTATGGATTTTATGTGAGAAGATTGACATAAAAATGATAACGGCTTGGTGACTGTCTTGTAAATAGACAACCCGTTGAGTTCAGAACATTATGCTACATTATTGTGGATTGTTTGACGTGAATTACCTGAGGTGATTTGTCTGAAGCGAATGACCTGAAGTCGATCGCAGGCTACCGTCGCAAAGCGAGCAAAGGTGTTGATTCCTTATAAATATGTTTGAATCGTAAAATATTAATCATTAAGACGCGGGTTGTTGCTCATTATCACTACTTTTTGTTATTGGTTTGGTTTTTATATATCAGTGCAACTCAAAATAAGAGTATAAAAGAACGTTTTTTTATATCGTATTGCTATAAAGTTAGCTATGTCTAATATTATCTATACTGTATTACCAATTATGTCGGGGAACAGAATGGATAAACAGCGAATTTGCGCAGTGTTTGATTATACCTCTTTTTTAGGGACCTCAAGTTCCAAGAAATGGAGTTTCTCTGAAGCGTTTAAATCGTTTGCTCCGGTTTTTGGTATTGTTTGGAACGAATCTGTAAAAGAGAGCAGAAGTCCTGAAGAGAGACTTTGGGAAACGGCTCTCAAGCGTTTATCAAGTAATCACAGTGATGAATCAAATCTGATCGAGCTGGTGAAACTGGCTAAACATGAAGGTATCGAAGAAATTAAACTTGTTATGCCTTATGCGTTAGATCAACAACAGATTGAGTCTATTCAATCTCACTGTGAAGCTCATATTAAAGAGGGTAAGCAAGACGAGTTTATTATCACTCTGTGATGATTTATTCAGAAATGAAAAGGGCGCTTAACTAATAAGTTTCTTTTGGAAACCATCTTCTTAGAAACAAAACAAATAGTTAAGCGCCCTTTTGGCTGATCAGATGATTAATCAATCAAACCATATTGCTCGTCAAGGATCTTGATGATCTCTTGCTTAGGGTTGTCACTCAGTTCGATTTTGTGGCCAACAATCTTTTCTGCGATACCTAAGTAAGTGCGAGAAATATCCATCAGTGCTTCTAGTGGCAGAGCGTTGTCACGGGCGAGCGCTTCGCGCTCAGGCATGCGATCTTTGTTCAATAAGATATCTGGATCAGGGAAGTAGTTTAATAGGAACTGACGGAAACCTTCTTTCGAGTTTTCTACGATGTTACCTTGTAAGTATTCAGTTTCATCCCAGATACGAGACGAATCTGGCGTGCCTACTTCATCCATGTAAATCAGCTTTTCTGTACCATTAGCATCAGTCACATAACCAAATTCAAATTTAGTATCGACAAAAATCTGACCAATTTCTTTTAGAGCTTGGCTGATAACACCAAAGCCGTCTTTCAGCAGTTTTTCGTATAGAGCAATGTCTTCTACCTTGCTGAAGTTGAATGCCGCAAAGCTATCTTCGATATTTTTACGAGTAATGTTTACATCGTCGGCTTCCGGAACTCCTGGGATGCCTTGCAAAATACCTTTGGTTGAAGGAGTCATCAGCAATTCAGGTAGCGCTTTGTCTTTTTTTAGACCTTCTGGAAGCTTGATACCGCAGAACTCACGCTCTCCTTTTGCGTATGCACGCCACATTGAACCTGTGATGTACTGACGACAGATGGCTTCAATCTTAATGGGTTTCGCTTTTTGTACAATCCAAACAAATGGATGAGGAATATCCAGAATGTGGCTATCAGCAAGACCGCTGTCTTTAAATAGTTTGAACCAATGGTTAGAGATAGCATTAAGAGCCGCACCTTTGCCCGGAACACCTGCAATACCGCCTTCCGCGTGCCAAATACAATCGAATGCAGATATGCGATCACTGATTACCATGATGGCAAGTGGGGCATCTTGAGCAACGTCATAGCCTTTTTGTTGAATAAGGCGACGGCTGTCTTCTTCAGTCAGCCAGTATACAGAGCGAACTTTTCCGCTATGAACAGGCTGGTGGGTACGAATTGGGAGATCGTCATTGACGGCAAGAACTTGGTCAGCAAGGCTCATGAAGGCATTCCTATCTTATTTCAAACGTCATATACCCTTGTTACTTAAACACAGTTGTGCAAATTGTTTGGGTATAGAAAGAAGATATCTAAGCACGGTGAGATATCAATTACTGCGCGCATCATACCAGAACTATTTTATGTCGCCAGATAAAAAGCAAACGTTTGCCTAATTATCTTTTTATGGGTTGAGATGGCGCAATAAACCGAGTGCTGGAAACATCAACAAAACAAAAATCACCAAAACAAAAGTTGGATAGGGAATAAGCGAACAAGATGTGGCGGTAACGACAATAACGAAGCCCTCTAAGGCAGAGGGCAAAAGACAGTGATAGCGATTAGTGAAATTGTGGCGCTGTTGGTTCTAAGAAAAACACTTCGCAGTTATGTTCAGAAGCCATTTGTGTTAATAATTTTTGGCTAACAATGTCGATATTACCTGAAGCGACGATGGCGCTCGCGTTACCCGACTGAATGGCTTTCATCACGATAGTGATTTCCGACTGTGACTGAGATGGTTTCATATGAATGATTCTATTGCAATGTATTTGATGGACTGCCAATTCATTACACTGAGGACGAGGGCATTCGCCAGTAAACAGTATCCATTGTTTATACTGAGAAAGACTTGAAAGGCGGGTTAACATATCTTTACCTTTCACTTCTGTACCTTTCACTGCGGAATGTAAATGATTAAATACTGGTTTTCCAAAACGGGTTGCGTTGGTTTCCACAGCGAATGATTTGTTCACTAGCAATTCATTATTTAGCATAACACTGTCCTTTTATACATGCTGTATGCGCATACAGTAGTGTCAAACTAAATACTGATCAAGAAATAATTTAAAATTTTGTGGGTAATTTTTCAAAATGGTAGTAAACCAATGCACAACCAAGGCGCGACTGAAGCACCTTGGTTTATATAAAGAATGGTTTATATAAAGAATGGTTTATATAAGAAATGGAATTTATTCGGTTTAGCAGAACGACTATAGCGAGTGAGGCTGTTGTCGTTCTCGCATTGCTTGTTCAGCAATATTGAATTGTCGTACATCCATGCGAGCAAAGGCATTACAGTGCTCACATGAACGATGTGTCTTGCCGTCTATGTATTCGTGTTTTGTCAGTAGTAAACTGGGTCTTTTGCACCAGTCACACACGCCTTCAATAGTAAACATATCTTCTCCTTACTGCTGTATCGGTTAGGCGCTAATTTCGCGCGGATTATGCCACACAAAAACAAAGAAAGTTAATGAAATGTTGTAATATCGGTGAGGGTGTAGATAACGTGGTCTAACTGTTTAAAAGGATTAGATTTATCTGCATGACTGAGTGTAACTAATTGTTAACGACATCTAAGATAGTTTTGAGAGCGCCATTGAGCCGTTTCATTTCCTCATCGTTGCCTTTCATATCGGGATGATAAATTTTGGACAACTGCTTATAACGAATCTTTATTGTTTTCTCATCAGGCAGTTGGCTCGGATGATAGCCGAATATCGCGCAGGCGAGTTGAAACTTCTGCTCTTGGTTTGAATTCGCCTGGTTTTTTTGTGACCGTTTTAACTCCTGATAAAGAACTTCAAGTTGTCTTTTTTGTTTCTTAATAACAACGATATTGTCAGCTAGCTTTTGCTCTAGCTGTTGTTGCTCTGTTAACTGATCTAACGCATTTGTCTCTTTCTTATGTCTTTTTTGGCGCTGATAGAGTGAAGCAACAAGCATGAGCAGAGCAATCGATGCCAGTATCACGACATAGACCCAATTCAGCTTGTTTAAGTCTAAACTGGAAGATGCAGGACTTGTCTCTTGCTGAACGGTGGCTTCGTTGTCGAGCTGATCGATCGCCGATACCTGCTTTGCTCTCTGCCGGTTGAACTTATCTTCCAGGATTTGACTGTATGCTTGTTCGGCTTCAGGAAGTGATTGGGCAACTGTACGGAACCAAATTTCTGCCATCTGTTGCGAAGTCGGGGAGTTTTTCAATGTCTGATACTGCTTGCCTAGCTCAAACTGCGCCTCAGGGTTCCCTTGTGTAGCCAGTTTGGTTAGCCAGTAAATGCCTTCAGCAGTATTTATTTCGATGCCTTGGCCCTGTAAATACATCTTTGCCAGTTGATGCATTGCCTGAGGTTGATTTCTTTCAGAGGATTGTTTAAACCAGTAGAAAGCTTCGCTTAGATCTTGAGGAATGCCATTGCCAGATTGGTAGCGAAGGGCTAATTGATACTGTGCCTCAGCATCGTTGTTATTGGCTTTACGCAGTAATTCAGCTATTTGAGGATCTGCGGCTGTATCTGCGTATAAAAAGAAAGCCCAGCAGAGAGAAATAAGCCCAATTAGCAGTCGAATCAAGGTGACCTTCCATATTCTACTTCGGAGAATATTCCCAGCCTTAGGGCTGGGAATTCAAGTCAGTCTATCTTAACGCTCACTTGTTGCGAAATAAACGGAGTTATCTTTTGAAGTTAATCAAACTCCGCTTATGTTGATAAGCAATGAGCTGCTTAAGATTATTTTAGCGGTAGGATCTGGATTTCTACACGTCGGTTGCACGAGCGACCTTGCGTCGTGTCGTTTGAGCAAAGTGGGTAACGTTCTCCGTTACCACGAGCGATTGCGCGACCCGTTGCAACACCCTGAGAGATTAAGAATGAGCGAACAGATTCAGCACGACGCTCTGATAGGATTTGGTTGGTGTTGTCGCTGCCCGTGCTGTCAGTGTGACCATCTATTACCAGGCTTGTATCTGGATATTCAACAAGAATACGTGCTACACCACGTAGTGTGTTGTGAATACTTGAATCAAGTTGATATGAGCTACTTGAGAAACCGATACCGTTTTCTAGACGAAGAAGGAGTTGGTTTTCACCCACACGTTCTACCTGAACACCTGAGTTTAAAAGTTCTTGGCGCAGAGCTGCTTCTTGTTGGTCAAAGTAGTAACCAACGCCACCACCTACTGCCGCACCGCCTGCCGCGCCAATCAGTGCATATTTGCGACGTTCTTTGGCATCATCGCCAGTTGCTAAGCCTGCTGCGGCACCAGCTAGCGCACCGAGTAGCGCGCCTTTCGTTGCAGAGTTGGTTTCGGTTTCGCCTGTCGTCGCATTTTGGCGTTGAGTCGCCTGACAGCCAGATAATGTAATTGCCACTGCTAGGGCTAATGTGATTTTTTTCAAAGTAGCTACTCCATGTCTTATTTTTTTGTTGTCGCATGCATAAGACGAGATTAGAAGAAGAAGATCAACTAGGACAAGTCGGATTTGACCTAGGGCTGACCAAAAACTTCATTCGAAAGTATTACTTTAGTAGTTTAGGAGCTTGAGCGCCATTTATTGGACGATTGACAGAGACTCTGCGACCTTTCTTCAAACCGATTTCGTAGTCCGCAGTCAGGTTTTTCATCGCTTCACGAAGTTGTTGTTTAAAGGTTTCCCGATCGATGTTCTTGAACTCTTTGTCGATGTAATCGTTAATTTTATTGGCAGAATCTTCGTCGGGAGAGATAACCGGAAGCTTTTCTAACGCACCTTCAATCCATCCAGATACAAACGAACTGACCCGACGGTTAACTTCTGCAGTGGATGTGCCACTTCCCGCAAAACTGTTGCGGAACTGACCGGTATGTTCGTTCATCTCTCGGTACACAATATCAAAAGCAAAAGCTGCGAAGATGGCACGGTCCGCTTCTCCGATGAACTCTACACGTTTTAAACCTTTGTGATTGACGAGTACCGCTTCAACGCCAAACTTGGTATTGATACCACGAATGATGCGCAAAATGCCTGAACTGATAGAGGTCGGTAGTAAATGGCTCGATTGTGTTTTGCCCAGTTTAATGAATTCGATATCGTCTTTATCGAGACCATATTTCAGCATCAAACGATGAGCCATTTTAATCGCGTTCGCCGCTTCGTTTACGTTTGCTGAGTTACCAAGTTCTAAACACTTAGCGATTTTTTTCAGGGCTTTCTTTTTATCAATCGACATTCAAAAATTTTAGGCCAAAAACCTGTTACCGAGATTAGAAAAGTCAGACATTTTAACGTTTTTGCAGCATCAGGGGAAGGAAAGATGTGAGAGTTGCAGCTAGCTAGCTGCAACTTTGAACAATCATATGAAGGCTTATATACCGAGTTCGTCTAATAGGTCGGACGCTAGGTCTTCATCTTGCTTAGTCTCTTTGTGTGCGGACATTCCTTTTTGCGCATTTTCTAAAATGGCATCAGGGCTTTCATCTTCACTCACCTCGAAATCTTCAAGTTGGATAAATTCGGTTTTATCCATTGCAAGCTCTAAGTAGAAGATGTTGTTTTTCTCGGTGGAGAAGGTCACTCGTCGTACTTGAGGACGGTCGAGATTGGTATCAACCGACAAAATAACCTGTTTGTTGAGAGACAACATTTTAGGTTGGTTTTGCGTAATGTTAGTTTGTAATTCTTTACGGATCTTATTGGTGAAATCGCCGACCAATTGGTTCATGAGTTCACCCAGAACGTCACCTACTTCATCAGAGGTATGTAAAATCGCCAGTTCTTCTGCTGGCATCCCCATGTTGCGCATGTAGTTGGTATAAACCTCTAGCGCTGCCTTTGCGGTAAAGTTGATAACAACTAACCCTGAAAATCCGCCGTCAAAAAGTACAAAACAACCAAAATCAGGCTTAAGAGAGGTTTTGTTTATTTTCTGAACCATCGCTGAATAGTTGATACTGGAATTGGTTGCTGCAGTGAGTACTGAAGATACAGACTGGCACAACTTTAGCAGGATATCTTCTGTGGTTACGATTTTGTTTTTTCTCATGGTGTTACCGTAAGTTAGTTATTTCCGTGAAGGTCAATTGACCTTGATAATGCATAACGACTTTAAGAATCGCCCATTAAGCAGACGTTTATCAAGCAAACGTTTGCATGACTGTGGCTCTATGCTTTCAAGCGAAACGAAATAGAACCGATAGAAAAATGGATTTGATTCGCTCTGTCAACGAGATTCTGATTTGATCACCTTTTCAAATGTTGTAAAGTGACCGAATTCATATAATTAACCTATAACCCATAGCTGATTGGATCAGCGACTTACGGGCAGGAAGCAAATGTTACCAAGACTTCACCTTCAATCTGATGTCGATCCGGTTGTTTTAACCTTTTTACATGAACTAGAAGCTGCCGGTTTTACTGGCGATATCGAAACTCAATATTCAAGCCGTTTAGCGGTAGCCACTGATAACAGTGTATACCAACAACTTCCACAAGCTGTGATTTTGCCTAAATCTACTGAAGATGTGGCACTCATCGGTAAAATGAGTTCCAAACCAGAATTTGAGCGAGTGACTTTTTCTCCTCGCGGTGGTGGTACGGGCACAAACGGTCAGGCGTTGACGAAAGGTGTTGTGGTCGATCTTTCGCGTTACATGAACCAAGTTATTGAAATTAATGCTGAAGAGGGCTGGATTCGGGTACAAAGCGGCGTGATCAAAGATCAGCTAAACGATGCAGTTCGCCCATACGGCTATTTTTTCTCTCCCGATCTTTCAACCAGTAACCGTGCGACTATCGGCGGTATGGTAAACACTGACGCTTCTGGTCAGGGCTCATTGAAATACGGCAAAACCTCGGATCATGTTTTGTCTCTGCAAGCCGTTTTCGCCGATGGCTCCATTCTTGAAACCGACATGTCACACGGTACGCCAGATGAAGGCAATTATGCTTTCAAAGCCATGCAGGTGACGGAGGCGGTATGCCGCGACAAACGTCAGCAGATTGTTGATAAATTTCCACCACTGAACCGTTTTCTTACCGGTTATGATCTAAAAAATGCTATCAGCGAGGAAACGGGTGCGTTCAACATTACTCGAGTTCTGTGTGGCGCTGAAGGTTCATTAGCATTTATCACTGAAGCAAAGCTTAATCTGACTCGAATTCCTAAGGCGCGTACCCTAGTAAATGTAAAATACGACAGTTTTGACTCAGCATTGCGTAATGCGCCATTGATGGTTGAAGCCAATGCTTTGTCTGTAGAAACCGTTGACTCAAAAGTTCTGAACCTAGCTAAAGAAGATATTGTTTGGCATAGCGTCAGTGACTTGATCACCGACGTTCCGGGCAAAGAGATGCAAGGGATCAACATCGTTGAGTTTGCCGATCAGGATGAAAAAGCAGTTGAAGAGTTGGTCGCAAAGCTGACAGCCAGTTTAGATGAAGCTTTGGCGAATCAGCAAAGCGGCATTATCGGTTATCAAGTGTGTACTGATTTAGCCAGCATTAACCGTATTTACAACATGCGTAAGAAAGCCGTAGGCCTACTGGGTGCTGCTAAAGGGCGCGCTAAGCCTGTTCCGTTTACCGAAGATACTTGTGTTCCGCCAGAAAATTTAGCTGACTTTATTGCTGAATTCCGTGAACTACTTGATTCGAAACAACTTGCCTATGGCATGTTTGGTCATGTGGATGCGGGTGTGTTGCATGTTCGTCCGGCTTTAGATATGTGCGATCCTAAGCAAGAGCTGATGATGCACGAAATCTCGGATGAAGTAGTCAAGCTGGTGGCGAAATATGGCGGTTTGATGTGGGGTGAGCACGGAAAAGGTTTCCGCTCAGAGTATGGTCCGGCATTCTTTGGTGAAGAGCTGTTTGCCGAATTACGCCGCGTGAAAGAAGCTTTTGACCCACACAACAAGATGAACCCAGGGAAGATCTGTACGCCGCTTAATACCAATTTTGAACTGGTTAAAGTGTCAGATAAAAAACGTGGTTATTACGATCGCCAAATTGATGTGCAAGTCCGTGACAGCTTTAAACAAGCGATGGAATGTAACGGCAATGGCTTGTGTTTTAACTACGAAACCAGCTCGCCAATGTGCCCGTCGATGAAAGTGACCGCTGACCGTCGCCACTCGCCAAAAGGTCGAGCTGGATTGGTGCGTGAATGGCTACGCCAACTAACTGAGCAGGGCATTGATATTCTCGATTTAGAACAGCAAACCCTGACTAAAACACCGACGATCAAAACCATGATTGACCGCATTCGCAATCGTATTAATCAACGTCATGAGTATGATTTCTCACATGAAGTCTACGAAGCGATGAACGGTTGCTTAGCGTGTAAAGCGTGTGCCAGTCAGTGTCCAATCAAAGTTGACGTTCCAAGTTTCCGTTCTCGTTTCTTAAATATCTATCACTCTCGCTACCAGCGTCCGGTGAAAGACTATTTAGTCGCAAATATCGAAACCATGTTACCGTTGATGGGTAAAGCGCCGAGATTGGTAAACGGCATGTTGGAGCAGAAATGGGTTCAGAGTTTAACCGAAAAAACCGTTGGCTATGTTGATACTCCGTTACTGACCGTTCCTACGCTCGCTCAGCGTATTCGTCGTCATCCGGTCGCTACTTTTGATATGCAGTATTTGGCTGGCATTTCAAAAGATGAGCGTGAACAACATGTCATCATTGTTCAGGATCCGTTCACTAGCTACTACGATGCTGATGTGGTGGAAGATTTCATCGCGTTAGTCATCAAATTAGGTAAAAAGCCGGTGTTGCTACCGTTTAAGCCAAACGGTAAAGCGCAGCATATCAAAGGTTTCTTGAGACAGTTTAAAGCCACGGCTGAAAGCACCGCCGCTTTTCTTGAGAAAGTTGCTGATCTCAAGATAGCTATGGTTGGCGTTGATCCAGCCTTGGTACTTTGCTATCGCGATGAATACGCAGAAGTGCTTGGCGACAAGCGTGGCGATTTCACTGTGTTAACGGTTCATGAGTGGCTGAAACCGCGTTTGTCCGAGTTTGTTACCTCGGAAACCACAAGCGGTGAAGCTTGGTATTTACTTGCGCACTGTACTGAGAAAACCAAACTGCCAAATGCTGAAAAAGAGTGGGGCGAAATTTTTGCACACTTTGGGGGATTGCTAAAAACAGTGCCTGTGGGCTGTTGTGGTATGGCGGGTACTTTTGGTCACGAGCTTGATAAGCTGCAAATGTCGAAAGATATTTACGGACTTAGCTGGAAGCCAAGCTTAGAAAAATTGCCCAAAGAACGCTGTTTGATCACCGGTTACTCATGTCGCAGCCAGGTAAAACGTTTTGAGCACATAAAGCCTAAACATCCATTGCAAGCGTTATTGCAGCTAATTTGAATTGTTGAAGAATAAAGCCCGACGTTGTCGGGCTTAACTTTATCGTTCATTATTAGACCATTAGAATTATCAATTGAGTGTGTGGCAACGGAGAAAATCAATGCATCGACTGGAACTCAAAATTCCACCAGTAGCGGTGTTTGTTATTGCTATGGTGCTGATCAATCGCTTGGCGCATATTTTCACCTTTGCCCATGTCTCTTTACCTTATGTCGGCATGATCTGGAGCATCTGTTTTGTGCTTTCTGGTTTTATTGGTATCGCAGGCCTATTTGAGTTCCGTAAAGCGAAAACAACGGTAAATCCGACCAAACCCCATCGGGCAACGACTATTGTAGAAAGTGGTATCTTTCACTATTCACGAAATCCAATGTATTTAGGGCTGTTGTTGCTACTGATTGGTTTTGCGTACTGGCAACAGAATATATTGAGTTTGTTTACCTGTATTGGCTTCGTTTGGTACATGAACCGCTTTCAGATAGTTCCTGAGGAACGTACCTTAATTCAGATTTTTGGTCAGCCTTATGTTGACTATAAAACCCGTGTTCGGCGCTGGATTTAAAGCAAATCTGCTTGTGAGGTAAATAAAAAGCCCCACTCAATGGAGTAAGGCTCAGTTATTCTTTACAACGATTAAGCTGCGAGTTTCGCTAAAAAGGTCTCTTTGCGTTCGTTAAAGCGATTGACCAGATCGTCAATCTCACTTTGTTCGTAAGGTTTCAGGCCACTTGCAACCATACGTTTCAAGCCATGACCCACAACGACGCCTTCCTCTTTGAATGCAAACGTCATAGTGACTACACCACGCTTGCCGTCCACATCGAACGTTGCGCCTGTGTATTCAACTTCTGGGTGCGTCATGTCTAGACGATCAAACTCGACTTCCATGCTCTCATAGATAACCAACGGACGTTGAGGATTAATCATCATCTGTTGTTCTTCCATGAGCGGGACCATTATGTGAGGGAAGTTCATACCAGAGAACTGCACATAATTGGTCACGACATGCTCAATAAACGCTGAATCGTGGCTAACTTCACCTTCGCGGATCATATGCAAATATTCTTTACCTGCTTCATCAACCACAGCACTCTCTTTGTCGCATTTGTTTTCAATGTGTAGAGAGATCCCGTCGTTCACCATGCCTGAAAACTTGAAGCGCATTTTTTTGCTGATGCCTTCTTGTTGTAGCAACACTGCAAATAGAAGATCACCCGGCACACAGAAGCGTTTGCTGTCTTCGTCGTGAATTGGGTTGTAGTCACCCGCCACTTTCTTCGCAAAATGGCTAGCCTGTTCGCGAGTGAATTGGAATTTTTTATCTTGGCTTGAGAAGTATGGAGTTAGATACATAATTTACGCTATTCATAAAAACTGCGAGGATTATAACTGCTAAAGTTTTTTTAATGGTCCAATCAGTTTCAAAAAATAACGCCAACCCGAAGGTTGGCGTTTGACACTTGATGATACGGAGATTGCGATTAATCGCGTTTCCACATCATATGACAAGCTTTATGGTCTGGATCGAGACTGATGAGCATTCGTGCGAATACGTCATCCAGTTGATCATTGTCTTCATTGACGAGGCCAATACGGACTTCCGCGTAAGTTTCTTTATCAAATTCAAAACCTACTTGTTCTACCCAGTCGTCGCCAATTTCTACGACTTCTGCTGCACCGCGATCATCAAATTGAGCGGTGAACAGAATCACATCAACGGGTTCCAGATTGTCTGGAGCCATTTCTAAGAAAATGTCGTAGGCAGCTTCGATGGCGTCGTCTAATGAGATCAATTCAGACATATTACGCTCGGCTCATGAACTTACGTTCAGTCGTGTTGATAACAACGCGCTCGCCACTAGCGATGTATTCTGGAACTTGAACAGTTAAACCAGTAGCAAAACGTGCTGGTTTAGAACGAGCTGAAGCTGAAGCACCTTTGATTGAAGGGTCAGTTTCTTCGATAACCATTTCAACAGAAGACGGCAGTTCGATAGCAACAGGTTTGCCATCAACAAGCACAACTTGCATACCCTGAATTTCTTCAGTGATGAACAAGCACTCTTCTTCGATGTCTGCTTTCTTGAAGTTGAATTGAGAGTAATCTTCATTGTCCATGAAGATGTACTCGTCGCCATCAACGTAAGAGAAAGATATGTTACGTTTGTTCATGTCAACGGTATCTAGGAAGTCGTCTGACTTGTAACGCTCATCAACACGAGCACCAGTGTTTAGATCTGTACAACGTAGTTTGTAGATCTTAGAACCACCACGGCCACCCGGTGTTGTCACTTCGATATCTTTGATTAGTAATGTTTTGCCGTTTGATACGATCGCAAAACCTTTTTTAAGTTCACTTGCCTTTGGCATGGAGTCTTATCCTTCGTTTTTCGTTTCGGCGCATTATACAGTTAGCCAAGCTAGAAAAGGAATATCTGACTGCAACTTGAGATAAGAATAATGCATTAAATGTGTATTTCACGCTTCATAAACTGTCTAAGCTATTGATTCACGCCCGTGCTTAAGGGAACATAAACAGCCTCTTCACTCTATGGAGCTAACACCCGTTCATGACGCTTATGGTTATTGACCCTAAACAGCCTTTTCAACCTGAGTTCCAACCCGCTGTTGACGACTTAGTTCGTTTCTTACGTGCCGGAGTGGGGGACGCATTGCACAGTATCTACCTGTACGGCAGTGTTGCGAGGAAAACAGCCGTGGCGGGTCAGTCAAATATGGACGTGGTGATTGTTACCAAACGACCTTTTGAAGATCGCAAAGTGACTCTGCTTAATACGATTCGCTGGCGATTCCAAAAGAGCTTCCCGTTTATAACCGATGTCAATATCAAGACGGCTCTGGTCGACGAGATTGCCATCTTAGACAGCATTTTTACTTGGGGTTTTATGCTCAGACACTGCTGTGTCTGTGTTTACGGCGACAACTTGGCGGAATGTTTTGGCGATTTTGAACCGAGTTGGGAAATCGCCAAACACTGGAATATGGATATCTCTGATGTGGTTCCCGTTCTGCGTGACCGTATTGTCAAAGCCAATACGTCACAGGAGCAATTAAAAGCACAAAAGCAGATGGCGAAAAAACTGCTCAGAGCAAGTTATTCTCTGGTGATGTACAAAGATAAACAGTGGTTTGATGACCCCGTTGAGTGCGGGCGTCACTTCCTGCGCTACCATCCTGAAATGCAGCTTGAAGTTGATCGTTTAGGGTTGCTGCTGAAAGATAAAATCATTCCTAAACGTTCGGTAATTGGTTTAGTCGATAGTTTCGGACCTTGGCTTATTCAGCAATACCAAAAAACGGAGTTCCGCATCGGTTGATGGTTAAAACAGTCCCAATTGTGGCAAACTGATCGACTCAAACTGCAAACCAACGAAAGGTAAAATGGCGTCGGCAACAGGCTTTAGTTGCTTATCAATGTAGTGCTGATAATCAATGCGACTTTTCAGGTACTCTTTTGGTTCCGGGCCATTTAGTGTCATCAGATATTCGATACGTCCACGGGTTTGATACTGCAACGGTCTGCCTAACTGCGCATTGATTTCATCAGCCATACGGGCCGCGCGTACTTGGGGCGGGACGTTTTTCTGATACTCATGCAGCTTTCTGCGCAACCGCTTCTGATAGACCAGTTCATCATCAAATTTCCCCGCAAGGGTATCTTCAACGACTTGGCGAACATAGCTGTCAGGGCTTTCACCGTGAAAAATCATTGAATACAAGGTGTGTTGAAAGCGCTGTGCCAGTGGCGTCCAATCGGTTCTGGCACTTTCAAGTCCTTTGAATACCATTCGTTCTTGCTCGCCCTCTCCAATCAGTCCTGCATAACGCTTTTTAGATCCCGTTTCAGAACCACGAATGGTTGGCATTAAGAACTTGCGATAATGAGTTTCGTATTCGATTTCTAAATTTGAGCTAAGCGCATAGGTCTGTTTTAGATGAGTTGTCCACCATTGGTTGATATGAGTGGCTAACTTTCTACCTATCGTATCCGCATCAGCTTGGCTGTGTTCATGTCCAAGTGAGACAAAGGTTGAGTCGGTATCGCCATAAATCACTTGGTATCCATGTTCTTCAACCAGAAGCTTGGTCTGTTTCATGATTTCATGACCACGCATAGTAATGCTAGAAGCAAGTCGAGTATCGAAGAAACGGCAACCGGACGAACCCAATACCCCATAAAAAGAGTTCATGATGATCTTAATCGCTTGAGAAAAAGCTTTGTCGTTGTTCTTCTTAGCGATATCTCTGGCCGCCCAGAGGTTTTCAATCATCTGGGGAAGAAAATGTTTGCTGCGGTGGAACTGACCGCCACGAAAACCCGGTACAGCCTGGTTATCGCCGTTACCTATTTCTAATTTTAAACCTTCGATTAAACCTAAAGGATCGATGAGGAATGAACGAATAATTGATGGGTAGAGGCTTTTAAAGTCCAGTACCAATACTGAGTCATACAATCCTGGAATAGAGTCCATAACGTACCCACCGGGGCTAGCTAGCCAGTTTTCCGAATGTAGATTCGGCGCAACGTAGCCCGCACGATGTAGCTGAGGTAAATATAGGTTGGTAAAAGCCGCCACCGAACCGCCAACTCGGTCAAGTTCTACACCGGTCAGTTTAGAACGTTCAATGGCGAAATCGAGCAAGTGCGTATGCCGGAAAATTTTATTCACCAACACACAGTCCTGTAAGTTGTATTTCGCTAGTGAGGGTTTATCGTGACGATACATACGGTTAATTTCATCCATACGACCGTGAACATTGTGAATGTCTTTACCTTCACCAAGCAATTGTTGCGATACGGATTCTAGCGACCACGAACGGAACTGATAAGTGGCTGTTTTCAGCGTATCGATGCCATCCAAAACCACGCGTCCCGGAATAGTGATGAAGCCTTGCTGAGTTTGATTTGCGCTACGGAAAAAGCTAGGTTGATTGCCTCTACCGAGCATTAATTTAATTTTGTGCCACTCTGAGCGTTTGTGTAGTAATCGGAAATCAAAGTCGATAACACTCCAGCCCACAATGACGTCTGGGTCGAACTTTTCAAACCATGCACATAACGCTTGTAACAAATCATACTCATTGGAAACCCACTGAATGTTCGTTTCCGCTTCTTCCGGTTCACCAATCATAATAACGCGGCTATCCATCAGGCTATCGAGACCAATCGAATATAAAATGCCTTTCTCTGAGCACTCCAAATCTAACGAAACCACTTTCAATTTAGGCGTGTAATCACCAGTTTTACACTTCGCATTCAGCACCTTTTGATAGCTCGAATAACGGGTAAAATCTCCGGTAAATGCCATGCTGCCTTGGATAAATCGCTCCATCAGAAATCGGTCAGCTAGTTTTATGTCTGACTCCAGAATCAGAATGTCGGCTTGTTCAAACAAGGTTTTTAGAGCATTAGATTGTTGTATGGTGTCACAATAGCAAGCCGCTAAGGGTTGCTGATCAAAAGACATCATTTCGAGATTGCGAATAGTTGCGGTGAGTGAACTTGAAGCTAATAGTTCGTTGGCTTGGGCTACAGACGCTTGCTGAAGAAAAAACACCGGCTTTTCATCTTTGATGATTAATTGAGTCGGTCCCGAGTCCGTAGCAAGCCAAAGCTCGATGTGCGTTTGACCTTGTATGTCTCGTGATTGCCTTGTAAGCAGAAAGCCTTGTTGAATCGTCAAATGGTTGTTCCGAGCGAGAGAGTGAGCCTCCGGTTTATCTTGGTGGGCATAATAGCAAAAAGTTAACTAAATAGCAGAATCGATGCGTCTTGCTTAAAACGTATGCGATAAGGTAACGATCTTTTGAGCAGAACAAGAGCTCGCTCAAACTTCCTATAAAAGTCACTTTTAATGTAAGAATAGCCTGATATGTTTGTCAGGTTGTTCAAAGAACTGATATTTTTATAAATTCTCAATTTGTGGCAACGCCTAGAAATAAGTGCTTGCTAAAGTTCGGGTTTGAGCACATATTCAGTGCGAGAAAAAATTCCAATTTTGAGTTAGAGTAGGCAGCCAAGCTGTTATCCACTACTGCGGTGGGTGCAGAGCCAAATAGATAAGTGTGGAGATACAAGAGTGATTAGTGTTTTCCTTGTAGATGATCACGAGCTGGTTCGCACAGGGATACGACGTATTATTGAAGACGTCCGTGGAATGAACATAGCAGGGGAAGCTGATAGCGGTGAAGATGCGGTAAAATGGTGTCGTAACAACCATGCTGATGTCGTGTTGATGGATATGAACATGCCGGGCATTGGTGGGTTAGAGGCTACCAAGAAAATTTTACGCGTGAATCCAGACGTAAAAATCATCGTATTAACAGTACATACTGAAAACCCGTTCCCAACAAAAGTCATGCAGGCTGGGGCAGCGGGCTATTTAACAAAAGGTGCCGCTCCAGACGAAATGGTTAACGCTATTCGTGTTGTGAACAGTGGCCAACGTTATATCTCTCCAGAAATAGCGCAGCAAATGGCTTTAAGTCAATTTTCACCTGCTTCTGAAAACCCATTTGCCGATTTGTCTGAACGTGAACTTCAGATCATGATGATGATCACCAAAGGACAAAAAGTGACCGATATTTCTGAGCAGTTGAATCTGAGTCCTAAAACCGTTAACAGTTACCGCTACCGCTTGTTTGCCAAGCTGGATATTGGCGGTGATGTTGAGTTAACCCACTTAGCTATTCGACATGGAATGCTAGACACAGAGAAACTCTAGTGTCAGATGTGTTCGACTCAGTCTCTTTTCTAAAGACAGTAACGGATCAGCCCGGCGTTTATCGTATGTATAACGCCGATGCTGATGTTATTTATGTTGGTAAAGCAAAGGATCTTAAAAAACGCCTTTCCAGCTATTTCCGTAAAAAAATCGACAGTGAGAAAACGCGCGCTCTGGTCAGTAACATTGCCAAGATTGACGTGACGGTTACTCATACCGAAACGGAAGCGTTGATCCTCGAGCACAACTACATCAAGCAGTATTTACCTAAATACAACGTGTTGCTGCGAGATGATAAGTCATATCCTTTTATCTTCATCAGTGGGCACAAACATCCGCGACTATCATTACATCGTGGTGCTAAAAAACGTAAAGGTGAGTACTTCGGGCCTTATCCGGATGCGGGTGCGGTGCGTGAAACGTTGCACCTGATGCAGAAGATATTCCCTGTACGTCAGTGTGAAGACACGGTTTATAGCAACCGAACTCGTCCATGTTTGATGTATCAGATTGGTCGCTGTGCTGCCCCATGCGTTAAAAATATCATTTCCGATCAAGAGTACGCTGAGCTGGTGGAGTATGTGCGCTTCTTCCTGCAAGGGAAAGATAAGCAAGTGCTCGAAATTCTCATTGAAAAAATGGAAAACGCCAGCCAGCAGTTAAGGTTTGAACAGGCAGCGAAATATCGCGATCAAATTCAGGCTATCCGTCGTGTGCAAGAGCAGCAGTTTGTTTCTGAAGACAGCATGGATGATATGGATGTGCTTGGCTTTGCGCAGGAAAATGGCATTGCCTGTATCCATATTTTAATGATTCGTCAGGGAAAAATTCTCGGTAGTCGCAGTCATTTTCCTCGCATTCCCAATAACACTTCTCAAGAAGAAGTGTTTGAGAGCTTCTTGAGCCAATATTATTTGAATCACAACGAAGCGCGTACCATTCCGACTCGAATCATCCTTAATGAAGGTTTGCTTGAAGATTCAGAGCCTTTGCGTGATGCTCTGCAGCAAGTGGCGGGTAGGAAGATCACTTTCCATGTCAATCCTACTGGAACCCGGGCTCGTTATTTGAAGCTATCAAATACCAACGCTTTAACGGCGATTACGACTAAGATTAACCATAAAATGACCATCAATCAGCGTTTCAAAGCGCTGCAAGATGAGTTAGATATGGATAATATCAGCCGCATGGAGTGTTTCGATATTTCTCACACTATGGGTGAAAGCACCATTGCGTCGTGTGTTGTGTTTAATCAGGAAGGTCCGGTTAAGCAAGAGTATCGTCGTTATAACATTACTGGGATTACTGGTGGTGATGATTATGCCGCGATGGGGCAGGTGTTAGAGCGTCGGTATTCAAAACAGTTAGATGTTGAAAAAATTCCGGACATTATCTTTATTGATGGTGGTAAAGGTCAGCTTAATCGTGCTCACGAAGTGATTGGCAAATGTTGGGCAGATTGGCCAAAACGACCAAGACTGATTGGTATTGCCAAAGGGGTTACTCGCAAACCGGGTTTAGAGACTCTTATTACTGTCGAAGGTTATGAATTTAACTTGCCAAGCGATGCGCCTGCGCTACATTTGATTCAGCACATTCGCGACGAAAGCCATAACCATGCTATTGCCGGACACAGAGCAAAACGAGGTAAAACTCGCCGCACCAGTGCGTTGGAAGGTATTGAAGGTGTAGGTCCAAAACGTCGTCAAGCTTTGCTCAAATATATGGGTGGGCTTCAGGAGTTGAAACGAGCGACTGTCGAAGAAATTGCCAAAGTGCCAGGAATCAGTAATTCTTTGGCAGAAAATATTTATCAGGCATTGAAACAATAACAAAAATGCAGCACCATTAAGCTGCAGTCGACAAGAGCCTTATAATATGCGTTTTAATATTCCCAACATTCTGTCTTTACTACGACTTTTTCTGATCCCAGTATTTGTTGTCGTGTTCTATCTTCCCTATCAATGGGCTCCTTTTGCTGCCGCAATGGTGTTCTGGGTCGCGGGTTTTACCGACTGGTTAGATGGGATGTTGGCACGTAAACTCGGTCAAACTTCGCGTTTCGGCGCATTTATTGATCCAGTGGCTGATAAAGTACTTGTAGCAACAGCTTTAATCTTAATTACTGAGTACTACCACAATATCTGGATTACCATTCCTGCTGTGACCATGATTGCTCGTGAAATCATTATTTCAGCACTGCGTGAGTGGATGGCGGAGATTGGTAAACGCGCAAGTGTTGCGGTTTCTTGGATCGGTAAAGTAAAAACATTAACGCAAATGTTCGCACTGTGGGTGCTTATCTGGCGTTATGATGATTGGATGATTTGGCTCGGTTATGGCGCATTGTATATTGCAACGTTGCTAACTTACTGGTCGATGGCGCAGTATTTGATGGCGGCCAAAGATGATCTTCTCAACGAAGAAAACCACTAATTTGATAGAAATGGGCGTAAGCCCATTTTTTAATGCTTAGTATTTCACCTTTCGTGATATCAGGCGATGTAAACGATAGTTTAGTGGTTGTTAAATGCAGTTATGTTGTGGAAAACATAAGCTTTTTTGCTAATAAATTGACCAAATTGGTGCTTTTTGAACGCAAAATAGACAAACGATTTAAAATCAAAAAAATTGTGTTGACTCGTTGCATCGAATCCGTAGAATGCATCCCGTACTCAAGAGGAACGCGAAATAATGTGGGTTTCTTGAAGTTGAAGGCGCGTTAGCAGAGTGGTTATGCACCGGATTGCAAATCCGTGTACATCGGTTCGATTCCGGTACGCGCCTCCATTGCGACACTAGCTCAGTTGGTAGAGCGCAACCTTGCCAAGGTTGAGGTCACGAGTTCGAACCTCGTGTGTCGCTCCAGTTTTTAGAGAGTTGCACCCTTTAGAGCGCAAGCTTGTCAAGGTTGAGGTCACGCCTTTTGTTAAGAGATGGGAACCTCGTGTGTCACTCCAAATTAAATTGATATGGCATAATGCGGTATCAAGATGACAAAAAGTCATCAAAAAGAATTGTGTGCCCTGGTGGTGAAATTGGTAGACACAAGGGATTTAAAATCCCTCGACTTTCGAGTCGTGCCGGTTCAAGTCCGGCCCGGGGCACCATAAAAATTGCGACACTAGCTCAGTTGTTAGAGCGCAACCTTGCCAAGGTTGAGGTCACGAGTTCGAACCTCGTGTGTCGCTCCAAATAAGAAAGCCTCGATTATATCGAGGTTTTTTTATGCCTGAAATTCAGAGGACACAATCTCAGTTGATAGAGCGCAACCTTGCCAAGGTTGAGGTCACGCCTTTTTGTTTAAAAGAATGGGAACCTCGTGTGTCGCTCCAAATAATACCAGTCTGGAAAACTTTCTGATCAGTGAATGGGCATCGATAAGCAAACCCGCCGAGCCATGGATGGCTCGGCGGAGCTTCAGGGACGAATTCATGGTGTTTGTGTTCGACGCTCATTCGCCGTTCCACCGACGCTCAATCTGAGTATATTTTTACCTAGAATGATATGAAAGCGTATTTCAATTTGGCTTTGACGCCAGCTTTCGATACTATGTACAGCTATTTGATATATCCCAAGAAACCCATACGGTCACTCTTTATGACTCCCTTTTTGAGAGTCGAAGGAACCCTTTTGGGCTCGTTATGGAAACTGCTAATCAGCAGACGAGGAAACGATGCAACATCTACAAGATATTATTGCTAATGCGACAACAGCGATTGAAGCTGCGTCGTCGTTAGTTGCACTTGATGAAGTGCGTGTTCAGTATCTGGGTAAGAAAGGTGAATTAACGGTTCAACTTCAAAGCCTAGGTAAGCTACCACCAGAAGAACGTCGTACAGCTGGCCAAGAAATCAACGTGGCTAAGGCAGAAGTTCAAAAAGCGATCGCATTGCGTAAAGACGCTCTGCAAAGCGCAGAACTAGAAGCTAAGCTAGCGGCAGAAACTATTGATGTGACGCTACCTGGTCGTCGTATCGAAAATGGTGGTCTTCACCCAGTGACTCGCACTGTTGAGCGTATTGAGAAGTTCTTCGGCGAACTAGGCTTTAGCACTGAGTCTGGCCCTGAAATCGAAGATGCATTCCATAACTTTGATGCGCTTAACATTGCAGAAGATCACCCAGCTCGTACTGACCACGATACATTCTTCTTCAACCCAGATTTGATGTTGCGTACTCACACTTCAGGTGTACAAATCCGTACCATGGAAAATGGTAAGCCACCATTCCGTTTCATCGCTCCGGGCCGCGTATACCGTAATGACTACGACCAAACACATACGCCAATGTTCCACCAAGTGGAAGGTATGTTGGTTGATGAGAACGTAAACTTCGCTCAGCTAAAAGGCATCTTGAACGATTTCCTATGCAATTTCTTCGAAGAAGAAGTCGAAGTCCGTTTCCGTCCTTCTTACTTCCCATTCACTGAACCTTCAGCAGAAGTTGACGTGAAAGGCAAAAATGGCAAATGGCTAGAAGTACTAGGTTGTGGCATGGTTCATCCTAACGTACTGCGCAGTGTTGGTATCGACCCTGAAAAATACTCTGGTTTCGCATTCGGTATGGGCGTAGAGCGTTTAACTATGCTTCGTTACGGCGTTAACGACCTACGAGCGTTCTTCGAAAACGATCTTCGTTTCCTTAAACAGTTCAAGTAATTCAAGGGTAAATACACAATGAAATTCAGCGAATCATGGCTTCGTGAGTGGGTAAACCCAGCGGTTACTACTGACGAACTAACGCACCAAATAACTATGGCTGGTCTAGAAGTCGATGACGTACTTCCAGTAGCTGGCGAATTCACTGGCGTAAAAGTCGGTTACGTTGTTGAGTGTGGTCAGCATCCAGATGCAGACAAACTGCGCGTGACTAAAGTTGACGTGGGTGAAGAAGAACTATTAGACATCGTTTGTGGCGCACCAAACTGCCGTCAAGGCCTTAAAGTTGCTGTAGCAACTGTAGGTGCTGTACTTCCGGGCGATTTCAAAATCAAAAAAGCAAAACTACGTGGTCAACCTTCGCACGGCATGCTTTGTTCATTCTCTGAGCTAGGTATCGACGTTGAGTCAGAAGGCATCATGGAGTTGGCGGAAGATGCGGTTATCGGCACTGATTTCCGTCAGTTCCTAAGCCTAGATGACGTAACGGTTGATGTTGACCTGACTGCAAACCGTGCTGACTGTTTCAGCATTCGTGGTATGGCTCGTGAAGTCGGTGTTCTAAACCGCGCAGACGTCACTGAACCTTCAGTAGCGCCAGTTGCACCTTCAATCGACGATGTTGTATCAATCGAAGTGAAAGCACCAGAGGCATGTCCACGTTACCTTGGTCGTGTAATCAAGAACGTAAACGTTCAAGCTGAAACACCACTTTGGATGCAAGAAAAGCTACGTCGTTGTGGTATTCGTTCAATCGATCCAGTTGTAGACATCACAAACTACATTCTTCTTGAGCAAGGTCAGCCAATGCACGCATTCGACCTAGCGAAAATTGAAGGTGGTATTGTTGTTCGTCTTGCTGAGCAAGGTGAAAAGCTAACTCTGCTAGATGGCACAGAAGCAGAACTTAATGCGAATACACTGGTTGTTGCTGACCACAAACAAGCGCTAGCTATTGCTGGTATCTTCGGTGGTGAAGGTTCTGGTGTAAACGCTGAGACTAAAGACGTTCTACTAGAATGTGCATTCTTTGCTCCAGACCATATCCGTGGTCGCGCTCGTAGCTACGGTCTGCACACTGATTCTTCAATGCGTTTTGAACGCGGTGTGGATTTCGCACTACAAGTAAACGCAATGGAACGTGCAACTCAGCTTCTTGTTGAGATCTGTGGTGGTGAAGTCGCACCTGTTGTTGCTGTTGAGTCTGAAGCGGACCTACCTAAACCAAATACAGTATCACTACGTCGTACTAAGCTTGATAGCCTGCTGGGCCACCACATTGCGGATGCAGAAGTGGTTGAGATCCTAGAGCGTCTTGGTATGTCTGTTGAAGCAACAGAGGCAGGTTGGACTGCAACTGCACCAACATGGCGTTTTGATATTGCGATTGAGCAAGATTTGATTGAAGAAGTTGGCCGTATCTACGGTTACAACAAGATTCCAAACCAAGCGCCGATTGCAGCACTAAACATGAACGCTCAAAATGAAGCGAACCTTCCGCTTAAGCGTGTTCGTGACCTTCTTGTTGACCGTGGTTACCACGAAGCAATCACATACAGCTTCGTTGAGCCTGAGCAACAAAAACTGATCGTTAACGATGTTGAACCTCTAATTCTGCCATTCCCAATTTCTGCGGATATGTCAGCAATGCGTTTAGGCCTTATCCAAGGTCTGCTAAACACTGTGGTTCACAACCAGAAACGTCAACAACCACGTGTTCGCCTATTCGAATATGGTCTGCGTTTCATTCCATGTGAGACAGCAGAAAACGGTATGCGCCAAGAGTCGATGCTTGCAGGTGTTATTGCGGGTACTCGCGGTGAAGAACACTGGGGTATGGAAACAACAACGGTTGATTTCTTCGATCTGAAAGGCGATCTAGAAGCTATTCTTGAGCTTTCTGTGAACGAAAAAGCGTACAGCTTTGTTGCGACTCGTCATCCAGCGCTTCACCCAGGTCAATCTGCAGCGATTATCGTAGATGGCAAACAAGTCGGTGTGATTGGTACTGTTCACCCAGAGCTTGAACGTAAATTTGGTCTGAACGGTCGCACCGTTGTGTTCGAAATCGAGTGGAATGCCATTAACTCACGTGTGATTCCTGAAGCAGCTTCAGTATCGAAGTTCCCTTCAAACCGTCGTGACATTGCCGTCGTTGTTGACGAAAACATTGCTTCTGGTGATATCGTAGCGGCATGTTATGCCTCTGGTGGTGAACTTCTTAAAGATGCAAAACTGTTCGACGTATACGTCGGTAAAGGTGTTGAAGAAGGTAAGAAAAGCCTTGCTATTGCACTGATCCTACAATCCGTTGAACGTACGCTAGAAGAAGCAGACATTGCAGCAGCAGTAGAAGCGATTGTTAAAGCAGTATCTGAACAGTTTGGCGCTAGCCTACGAGACTAATTTAGTCTGAAAGCGACGTAGATTAATGAGCAAAAGAGCAGGTTGAAAAACTTGCTCTTTTTTGTTTGCCCAGCAAAGCTGGCAAACCCGTCCACTTGAAAGAAAGTGGAGTCACCCTGACTAAGGGGAAGACAATCCGAATGGCAAGGGCGTCACGGGCTAACGGTGGGGTCTGAAGGAAGCCATAGGAAGTTAGATGTACACAACTAACCGTAATCTGTTTCGGCGGTACTGGTGGGTAAGCGTCCAAAATAGCGCAAAGCCCAATACTTAGTCAGACCAATACTGTGATTGAGGGTGGG
>NZ_JBKEBW010000100.1:0-46243 GCF_047973365.1 Vibrio sp.
AGATATCCCACCCTCAATCACAGTATTGGTCTGACTAAGTATTGGGCTTTGCGCTATTTTGGACGCTTACCCACCAGTACCGCCGAAACAGATTACGGTTAGTTGTGTACATCTAACTTCCTATGGCTTCCTTCAGACCCCACCGTTAGCCCGTGACGCCCTTGCCATTCGGATTGTCTTCCCCTTAGTCAGGGTGACTCCACTTTCTTTCAAGTGGACGGGTTTGCCAGCTTTGCTGGGCAAACAAAATAGCAGCGTTATCGCTGCCATCTTTGCTTTGTTGCTTTCTATACTCAAACTACTTGAAGTTGCAGATAGGCGGTAAGTGAGTGAATCCCCATGACCACAGATTACCATGCGTGATTGGGGTGAGCGAGCGCGGCCCCCATACCAAAACATAAAGCGCTGCAATTTCAAGTAGGAAGAGTATATTTATGCTTTACGCTTGGTTTGCTAACTCGTTCCATAAATCAGCAACAATCATGCGGTCTGCCGGAGACAACTCAGTGCGAGCCTCTTCCAAGCTTTTTTCAATGCGAGCTTTTAGTTCCGAGATATCTTCAATACCGTCTTCTTCACACGCCGCCGCAGACAGAGAGATATGGCCGCGTAGATAGCCACCAGCAAACAGTTCATCATCAGACGCTGTCGCAATACGTGCATCAATCAGTTGTAAAAGTTTTTCTTCAAATTCAATAATCATGTCTATCAATGCCTAGTTATCTGGTTTTCTCGCTGCCGTTTAATTACGAGAATCTATTTAAT
Source organism: Vibrio sp. (assembly GCF_047973365.1). Lineage (GTDB taxonomy): Bacteria > Pseudomonadota > Gammaproteobacteria > Enterobacterales > Vibrionaceae > Vibrio. Next base: position 766 of record NZ_JBKEBW010000100.1, read on the forward strand.
CTCAAACTGTTCGGCAGTTAATTCTGCTGTCTGATAAAACAACTGTAACGCCTGTGAAAGCATCTTCACTCGTTCAGGTAGCCCATGTCGCAAAATACTCAATACTTCTTGATGAACTTTTGCCATGAATGCCAGACGATCTGGTTCAAAATCGCCGCTAAGGTTGTCACAACTCACCGTAAAAGGAAACCCTGCACTGCGCGACAATATCCACTCGTAAGCTTGAGGACGAATCTCGACTTTCTCAAACTCCGCCTGAACTTGCTCTGAACGACCATCGGGATGATACCAGTAACCAAAATCCTCGAGTAAACGCCGCTCAGGCCCCGCAACACACCAGTGCGCAATCTCATGCAAAGCAGAAGCATAGAAGCCTCGAGCGAAGATAATTCTATGGTGAGCCACCGTTTCATCTGCGGGTAGGTAGATAGGCTCATCCCCGCCTAATTCTAGCTTGGTGTTAAACGACTGAAAAAAAGTCTGGTTAAAGATGTCGATCAAATCAGTGTATTGGTGAGACATAACAACTTTGTCTTAATGGGCAATGTTTTAATGGGCAATGTTTAATAAATGGCCAATATTTAATAAATGGACAGCAGCTGCATTTTCGCGGCTTTTTGCCCTGAGGTAAAGTGTAGGAAATGACCTATTAACTTTATTTATCTGTCAAGTTGTTGTATTTATCTGTCAAACTGCTGTCAAAATATCAAAAAGTGGTCGTACTCTGATAAATCTGAGACTACACTGCGCACCTTTCTTCGCTCCCATGCTCATCATCCAACAATCATTGATAGGTCTAAGACTATGCTGCTTAGCATTTTGTATATTATCGGAATTACCGCAGAGGCCATGACAGGAGCCCTGAGTGCTGGACGCAAAAAAATGGATTGGTTTGGCGTTATGTTAGTATCGAGTGCAACTGCCATAGGTGGCGGTACAGTACGTGATATTCTTTTAGGGCACTACCCGCTAGGCTGGGTTAAAAATCCTGAATATTTAGTCATAACCTGCGTTGCTGGTGTAGTGACAACCGGTATTTACCCGTGGGTAATCAAACTTAAAGGGCTTTTCATCCGCTTGGACGCTCTGGGGCTAATTGTGTTCAGTATTATCGGCACCAAAGTAGCAATGAGCATGGGACTGCACGAAGTTATTTGTGTCGTCGCGGCGTTAGTTACAGGGGTATTCGGCGGCTTATTGCGCGATCTTATCTGTCGTCAGCAACCGCTAGTTCTGCATGATGAACTGTATGCCTCTGTCGCACTTATCGCTTCGGTACTCTATTTAACACTATTAAAATTTGGCGTGAATGACGTGAGCAGTACTATCATCACTTTGATCGTTGGCTACCTAATGCGTATGGCGGCAGTAAGGTTCAAATGGCGTCTGCCTTCATTTCACCTTGAAAGTGAAAGCACTATTCACTGATGCCAGTTAGCACTATTCATTAGTTCTATATTCGAGACCAAAGATAACGCCCTCACATGAGGGCGTTTGTCACTGATACATCTGAAACTAGATGTGTGGCGTCTCTGTGGTCACTCCGTGGTTTTGACCGCGATGACGTAACAGATGATCCATCAACACAATGGCTAGCATAGCTTCAGCAATTGGCACTGCGCGAATACCAACGCATGGATCATGACGACCTTTGGTAATCAGCTGAGTAGCCTCACCAGTACGGGTAATGGTATCTCCCGATACCGTAATGCTCGATGTTGGTTTAAGGGCAATATTTGCCACAATATCTTGACCAGTTGAAATGCCACCCAAGATACCACCAGCATGATTACTTCTGAAACCTTCAGGAGTCAGTGGATCGCGGTGCTCACTACCCCGTTGATTCACTACATCAAAGCCATCACCGATTTCAACACCTTTCACCGCGTTAATGCTCATCAATGCATGCGCAATGTCCGCATCTAAACGGTCAAATACCGGCTCGCCTAATCCAACAGGAAGGTTGGTGGCGACCACCTGAATTTTGGCACCGATAGAGTCGCCTTCTTTTTTCAGGTCACGGATAAGCTGGTCAAACGCATCGACTTTATCGACATCTGGACAGAAGAAAGCGTTGTTTTCGATTTCATTCCAATCGACTTTATCAATCGAGATGTCACCCATTTGTGATAAATAAGCACGAATATCAACCCCAAACTCTTGCTTAAGGTATTTCTTCGCAATACCACCAGCAGCCACACGCATTGCCGTTTCACGAGCCGATGAACGACCACCGCCACGATAATCGCGGATACCATATTTCTGATGGTAGGTATAATCGGCATGCCCAGGACGAAATTTATCTTTGATCTCGGAATAGTCTTTTGAACGCTGATCGGTGTTTTCAATCAGTAATCCGATAGACGTGCCTGTGGTTTTGCCTTCAAAAACCCCGGAAAGAATTTTCACTTCATCTGGTTCACGACGCGCAGTGGTATAACGCGATGTGCCCGGACGACGGCGATCGAGATCGAATTGTAAATCCGCCTCACTAATTTCTAGTCCCGGAGGACATCCGTCTACGATACATCCTAGTGCGATACCGTGACTTTCTCCGAATGTGGTTACTCGGAAATGTTGTCCGATACTGTTTCCTGCCATTACTTCCTCAAAATAGTGCGCTGAAAGTCGTAACGAACCACTTCCAACGTACTGATAGCTATTCTTCGTGAATTCATAGTGGCTTTATTACGTTTTGATGTAAAGCCCTTAACCGCATCAATTTAGACAAAAATAATCAGCCGAAAACGAAAACGCCGACACTAAGGTCGGCGCTTGGCGAGTGTTCGAAACTAATCGACGTAAAGCGTAAAGTCTTGCGCGCAGTCCAACAATTGTTGGCGTGTTAACATGAATACGCCATGACCGCCGTTTTCAAACTCTAACCAGGTAAACGGAATATGTGGATACTGCTCCATCATATGAATCATGGAGTTACCCACTTCACAAATCAGGATACCGTTTTCTGACAAGTAACGGGGCGCGTTGGCAAGAATACGGCGCGCCAGTTTCAAGCCATCGGTGCCGGCAGCAAGACCCAAAGCAGGTTCATGCTTGAACTCTTCAGGCAAGCTGTCCATATCTTCCTGATCCACATACGGTGGGTTAGTGACAATAATGTCGTATTGTGACTCTGGTAAATCACGGAACAGATCAGAACGAATTGGGAACACTTGCTGCTCAAGACCATGATCCTGAATATTTTGTTCTGCTACCGCTAAGGCGTCGGTTGAAATATCAATCGCGTCCACTTCCGCTTCAGGGAATGCGTACGCACAAGCAACCGCAATACAACCGCTACCAGTGCAGAGATCCATAATGCGAGTAGGTTCTTCAACTAGCCAGGGCGAAAATTGCGCTTGAATCAGTTCACCGATTGGCGAGCGCGGAACAAGTACACGCTCATCAACAAAAAACTCTAAACCACAAAACCAGGCTTTATTGGTTAAATAAGCGGTCGGAGTACGCTCTTTAATACGTGCAATAACACGCTCAACAACACGTAAACGCTCACTAGACGTCAAACGAGAGTTCAAAGCATGAGGAGGCACATCAATGGGTAGATATAGGGTTGGCAGTACAAGTTGCACCGCTTCGTCCCACGCATTATCCGTTCCATGACCATAAAATAAATTGGCTGCATTAAAACGGCTAACCGTCCAACGAATCATGTCCTGAAGGGTGTGAAGTTCCGAAACGGCTTCTTCTACAAAAATCTTATCCAAAATTGCCTCCAAAAAGCGCTACAATACTGCGAAAATTGATTAGTTATAAATTATCCAATCCTAATGAGCAAAAAAGACACCGATTTCAACGACCATGATTATTTAGACGCTGACGACGATTTTGCAATGTTTCGCGATGCAGTAAAGGGCGTAAAAAAGTTAACGCAGGATACCATAGTCCAGCAGCCAAACAGAAATGCTAAACAAAAAGAAATCATCAAAGGTTCACGTGAAGCAAGCGACAGTCATTTTTATTTCTCTGACGAGTTCGTGCCACGACTCAGCGAAGAAGGCCCAACGCGCTACGCTCGTGACGATGTTTCTAAATATGAAGTAAAGAAACTGCGCCGGGGTATCTATATACCGGATGTGTTCTTAGATATGCATGGGATGACTCAACAAGAAGCTAAGCGTGAGCTGGGAGCGATGATCGCATACTGCGTAAAAGAAAATGTTCACACGGCTTGTGTACAGCACGGCATCGGCAAACATATTCTGAAGCAGAAAGTGCCGCTATGGCTCGCTCAGCACCCTGACGTAATGGCCTTCCATCAGGCACCGTTAGAGTTTGGCGGTGATGGCGCGCTGCTGGTTTTGATTTCTATCCCTGAAAAGTAATCACATTGAGGTTTCCATCCCGCTAATAACGCATATCCGGTGGAATTGGTATCTTCTCTTCTTGCAGTATCGGACGCTGACCACCTTTACGACGATATTGTTTAAGCTGGAAGATGTACGCCAGAACCTGTGCCACAGCAACGAACAAACCGTCTGGAATTTCCTGCTCTAACTCCGTAGTGTGGTAAAGCGCACGCGCTAAAGGCGGAGCCGGAACAATCATGATGTTGTGCTCTCGTGCCACTTCACGAATTTTCAGAGCGATATGGTCAACACCTTTGGCGACCACAACGGGAGCTCTATCGGTGTTTTGCTTATATCGCAATGCTACAGAGAAGTGATCCGGGTTGGTGATGATAACGTCAGCCTGAGGTACTTCTGCCATCATACGGCGCTGAGCAGCCTCACGTTGCAGCATTCGGATACGACCTTTAACTTCAGGTTTACCTTCCGTATCTTTGTATTCATCTTTCACTTCTTGTTTGGTCATTTTCAGTTGATTGGCGTGTTGCCAAATCTGGAAAGGAATATCAATCGCCACAACCACCAGCAATGAGCAGCTAATCAGCAGCACGAAGTTAAGCAATATATCCAGTGCATGGAAAATATTCTGCGGGAATACATCTAAACTGAGCTGAAATAAATCGTGCTTTGATTTATTGATCAAAGCAAAGGCGACACCAGCAACGAGAGATACTTTCATTATGGACTTAACAAGCTCAACCCAGCTTTGCAAACCAAACATTCGCTTGAAACCACTAAGCGGATTCAATTTCGAAAATTTTGGCATTGCCGCTTCCATCGAGAAGTTCAGACCACCGATACCTGCCGCACCGATAAAAGCAGCAATGAACAGCGTAATCAGCACCAGCAAAAGAGGAAGAATCAGATTAACTAAAGCAGATGAAGCAATATCGAACAGTTTTTCGAGATCAAAAATTTCCTCCCGACTCAAACTGAACAGACGCCGCATTGAGGCAAAAAGCCCGCTTGCTAACGCCTCTCCGAACCACATCAGAGATACAGCACCCACCACTAATACTGATACAGAAGCCAGCTCCTTCGAACGCGCAACCTGACCTTTTTCTCTTGCCTGTTGCAGCCTTCGGGGCGTGGCTTCTTCGGTCCTTTCTTGACCGTCTGATTCTGCCAACTCAGTCTCCTACAGCGATAAAGCTAACAATCTAATCGGATAAGGCTGCAAACCTGTTGCTCGCCTTGTAACCAATAAAGTTCATAGTGAGTGTACAGTCCGCTGATGATAAACCAACAAAGTAGCAAGCCGACCATCAACGCAAATGCAAAACCCAATGAGAAAATATTTAATTGAGGTGCAGCACGGGTCATCACACCAAACGATAAGTTCACCGTCAGCAAGGCAATGATACCCGACAGGGACATACTCAGCGCCACTTTAAATATAGTACTGAACCATAGCGCCAATTGTTGAAAATCAACGCTAGTTAAGCCTTGCCCACCAATTGGCAGGCTTTTAAAGCTGAACGCCAGTAACTGAATCATCTTTAAATGACCATCACTGGCAAGAAAAAACATAGTGGCTAAAAACATAAATAGCTGACCAAGCAACGGCGTGTTCTGACCATTGGCAGGGTCTACCATAGAGGCAAAACCTAGACTCGACTGCATACCCAGTATTTGACCGAGCATAACAAAGGTCTGGATAATAAACTGTGTCACCATTCCCATAGATACTCCTATCAGCAACTGTTCCAGTGTGATCATAAAACCCTGAAGTGACAGTAGTGGGATATCATCGGGTACGGCGGGAATAGCAGGCATAAGCGCAAAGGTTAAGGCTAAACCAAAATAGAGCCGGATACGCGCAGAAACGAATCGAGCGCCCGTTACCGTCATCACCATCAACATGGCTGAAATGCGAACATATGGCCAAAAATAGTTGGCGATAAAATCAAGGACGACGGTGGCTGGGTACTCCATACTGGCTCCTAATACAGAACCTGAGGCAGGCGTTCAATCATGGAATAAAAGAAGTCCATCTGCATTTGCACCATCCAGTGGGCAAATGCCATCAGAGCCAGCAGTGTGACGATAAGACGCGGTAAAAAGCTCAACGTCTGTTCGTTGATGGATGTCGCAGCCTGGAAGATTGCAACGATCAAACCCACCAGCAAACTAGGGATAATGATGGCACACACCATGATGAGTACCATCCATAATGCATCACGGAAGAGTTCGACAAATACCTCTGGAGTCATGATTCCCCCTCGCTACAATGCAAAGCTGCCGGCGAGCGTGGACAGAATCAAGTTCCATCCATCAACCAACACGAACAACATCAATTTAAATGGCAGCGATACGATCATCGGCGACAACATCATCATACCCATCGCCATTAACACCGAAGCCACCACAAGGTCGATAATCAAAAATGGCAAAAACAGCATAAAACCACTCTGGAATGCCGTCTTTAACTCAGAAGTAATGAATGCCGGAATCAACACTGCCATGGAAACATCTTCTGGGTTCTGTGCATCTGAACCTGAGATGTTAACAAAGGTTTCCAAATCTTTGACACGAGTCTGCTTGAGCATAAAGTCTTTCATCGGAATTTGCGCCGTATCAAACGCCTCTCTCGCGGTCATTTGTTCATTAAGATAAGGTTGTACCGCTTCTTCATTAATCTTATTAATCACCGGAGACATAATAAAGAAGGTCAAAAATATCGCGATACCAATGATGACTTGGTTAGATGGCGTTTGTTGCAAACCCATTGCCTGTCGAAGTATCGACATCACCACTACGATTCGGGTAAATGAAGTCATCAAAATAACCATGGCAGGCAAAAAGCCCAACATGGTCATTAAAGCTAATATTTGTAAGTTGACCGAATAATCTTCGCTACCATCAGGATTGGTGGTCATGGTAAAAGCCGGAATTCCAGCACCACCAGTGCTGCTACCCATCGCAACAGTACGCGAAGCACCCTGTTCTTGTTGCATTGAGGTTACCGTGACATTTTGTGCACCGGCGGCATTAGAAGATACAGGGGTTTCCAGCTCTTGTTGCGCGTAAGCTAACGGAGTAAAAACTAAAGCACTCACCCAAAAAACCAACGTTAGGTGAGTCCAAACATTGCGCAACACATCAAACAGGTGTGTTTTTATCATTCTTTTTTAGTAGCTGAGTCAAAGTGTTAGAAAAAGGTACCGACTCTCGCTCCTCCTGAGTCAATGGAGTTTCCAATTTGGAGATCAAATTCACTGACTGAGATGTAACGCCAATCAGAAATTGTTCCTCTCCTGCTTGCACTATCATCAAACGCTCTTTGGTGCCTAGCGGGAGTTGGCGCACAATGCTCAAACCTTTTTGCTGACCAAATGCAGGAACTCGCATCCGTTTAAGTAACCAGGCCATACCAATGATGATGGCTATAACGAACAATAGCGACCCTAATGTAGTCGCTATATCGAACTGATCGCTTTGCGCTGCAAACGCAGGGCTGGTAACCAAAAATAACATTATGAAATAACGCATAATGTTATCTCAATTTCTTAATACGTTCTGTTTGACTGATGACGTCGGTTAAACGAATACCGAATTTGTCGTTGACCACCACCACTTCACCATGCGCAATCAAAGTGCCATTAACCATGACATCTAATGACTCACCAGCAATACGGTCAAGCTCCACAACAGAACCCTGGTTAAGTTGCAGTAAGTTACGGATACTGATTTTAGAACGCCCGACTTCCATTGAAATAGTCACGGGAATATCCATGATGGTATCAAGCTTACGACGTTCATCATCCGTGATGGGTGAATTGGTGTCTTTTAACTCTTCCAAAGGTGCCGCTAAAATTTCATCAACATCTATATCCGGCGCGCTCGGATCTTCGCCAAGGGCTGCTGCCCACTCATCTGCAAGCTTTTGATCATCTGACTTTGACATCTAGGCTACCTATTTTATTAATCAATCAACTCTTCGTCGTCTTCATCTTCCTCGTCATCTAACTCAGCAATAATGTCTTTGCCAAGAAATGCGAGGTCAGTTTTGACCACATCAGGACGTCTAATTTTTTCTGAAATCTGAACTGCCAATTTTTCACCAGAACGTCCCATTTTGACGCGATAGGTTGGCAATTCTTCAACAAACATAACGGCGTGTTCAGGCATTTTAATTGGGATAATATCTCCGGCCTGAAGTTCCATAAGATCGCGTAACGCGATATCTTGCTCTAATAAGTTAACGCGGAAGTTAACTGGCACATCCATGATCTCTTCGCGCAATGCCGAACTCCAACGAACGTCGGTTTCCATTTTGTCCGACTGAACACCCGCATCAAGAAGTTCGCGAATAGGTTCTACCATAGAGTAAGGCATCACCACGTGAAAATCACCGCCGCCACCATCAACTTCAATATGGAATGAACTGACGACAATCACTTCTGTCGGGCTGACAATGTTCGCCATACTTGGGTTCACTTCTGAATCCAGGTACTCAAATTCTACCCCCATCACCGGAGACCATGCTTCTTTGTAATCACCAAAGACGATTTTAAGCAGTAACTGAGTAACACGACGCTCAGTAGGTGTAAATTCACGCCCTTCGATACGAGCATGATAGCGTCCATCACCGCCAAAGAAGTTTTCTACCAAGATAAAAACCAGACGCGCTTCCATGGTGACAAGAGCCGTACCTTTAAGTGGACGGAAACGAACCATGTTCAAACTAGTAGGAACATAAAGGGTGTTTTGATATTCACCGAACTTCATCATTTGCACGCCGTTGATCGACACTTCAGCGGTTTTTCGCAACATGTTGAATAAGCTGATACGCATATGACGGGCAAAACGCTCGTTGATCAACTCAAGAGTCGGCATTCGACCACGAACAATACGATCTTGTGACGAGAAATCGAACGAGATAGCACTCTCATCCGCAGCGTCGAGATTTTCTTCTACTTCGTCAACGCTATCAACCCCGTGGAGTAGCGCATCAATTTCGTCTTGGCTTAATAGATCGGTCACTCTTCACCTACTGCATTACAAAATCAGTAAACAACACACGTTCAATGACAGGCTTACCGACCACTTTCGTCATCACTGCTTTTATGTCGTCGGTCGCTTTATCACGTAATTCAGTACGCCCTGTTGCTTCTCGTAATTGCTCAACCGTTGCCGAAGCAAAGGTTGCCAGCAATGTGCTTTCAATCAAAGGAGAGTGATAACGAGCTAAGTTATCGTTATCACTGCCTCTAACCATAAGCTGCACTTTAATTTGCACAACGCGGTTACGGCTATCACCGGTCACGTTAAATACGAATGGCTGAGCGATGTCTACATAAGAAACAGGATCGACCTGATTTTCAGTCTGGTTAACACTCACGTCGCTCTTTTGAGCTGACTCACCTGACCCCATAAAAAAGAAGGCTGCACCACCACCTAGTAACAACACAACCACAGCAATAATGATGATCAGTAACTTCTTCTTTCCTTTTGATTGTTCTGAGGGGAGTTCTTCAACAGCCATAACGTTCTCTATGTTGTTATTTTTTAATTAAGATTTATATAGTTTAAGCGTAATAACTGATTCCATCACGCTTTGCTGCCACATTCAAATCAAGTTTGACGTTTGTATCAAGATTTTCTTCACTTTGTAGATGGTCACCGCTCACTGATTGAGCACCAGAACCATCCCCACTTGCCGCATAACGCTGTTGCTGGCCAGAACTTTGTTGCTGAACTGAGGTATCACCCAATTGGACACCTTGGTTATTCAACATTTCGCGCAGTCGCGGCATTGATTGTTCTAACGCATCACGAGCCTGTTGGTTTGCCACCGTAAAGTGTACTGTCGCACCATCCCCATTCATGTTCATACGAATATGCATACGTCCCAGCTCAGGTGGATCCAATCGAATATCAATGTTTTTCAAATTTTTAGACAGCATAACTTGCACACGTTCGGCCATCTGCTCCGCAGCCATATCACCGCGAGATAACTGCAAAGGCATATTCTGTTGAGCCACTTGCAGCGGCTCACTGCGTAAAGCTTGAGGGCTGTTTAATCCCTGCTGACCCATCGCGGCGGAAAGCTGTTGCGCAAGAGGCGAATCTGCCGAACCTTCCGCTCGTTTATTGCCTCCCATCAGAGAGCTTAATGCTTTTGCCCCAAGCCCAGCTTGGAGTGCCGCCTGATTGCCTGTCGGTTCAATCTGGTTTGCCATAGTGCTGGTTAACAGAGGATTAGCTTGAGCACTAGCAGCTTGCTGTAACGGCACTTGTGCTTCTAAATGTTGAGGCTGTTGAGATTGCGAAGCTTGTAGAGATTGTACCAACATCGCTTTATCAGCTTGACTCAACACAGTCTGAGGCGTTTGCGTTGCGTGCGCTGCATTTTTGGCGACTATTTTGCCATCTTGTTCATTAGCGATATAAGCTGCCTCTTCTGCTACTTGCGCTTTGTCGCTCTTTACTCCCCACGCAATCGCGGCGGGTGCTGTTGTCATTGATGCTTGTTGGTTTAACTCTTGGTTTTCACCATTTGCGTCATCTAACTTATTCGGTTGAGCCGTCTGCTGTGTCACGACTTGTTGTTGCACATAAGGGAGTATTGCATCCGCCTGCTCTGACTGAAGCTCTTCACCTTTATCAAGAGGCAAAGCTTTGCCATTACCGTTCAGCGTTTGGTTTGCCTCTTGCAAACGACCTAACAGCTTGTCGCCATCGTCCATCGCTTTTACTGCTTTGGCTTGCAAATCCGCATCTTCATCTTGCTCAGATTGAACAAATTGTTTTAGGTTTTCCGGGATTTCAGCAATCTCATCGTCCGACACAACGTCCGCTTTAGCTGTTGCTTCATCATCTTTAACTAACAACTCGTCAACACTAGTGGCTTCGACGTCTGCGCTAACCATTGATTTAGTGTCTGTTGCTACGGTCGCACTATCACTAGCCGAAGGTTCACTTTTACCCAACAGTAACGAAACCAGTTTGTCTAAAAAGCCTTTGGACTCGCCACTTTCACCACTCACCAAATCTTGCGATAACGAAGACTTAGTTACGTTGGTGACTTTAGGAGACTCTACTGCCGAAGTTAAATTGACATTCATAAACAGCTCACTCGCTTTAATCACTGCAAACCTTTGCCGCTTAGAACTTGAAGCGTCCATTAACAAAGGGTTGCGAATCTATTCGCATTAAAATTATATAGATAACTGCAAAAAGCGAGCCAACCGGTTATTTAGCTATCAGTCAATATTAAACTAAATCGTCAATATTAAACTAAAACGGCTAACATCGGACTAAAGCGAGTTAGTCCGGCGACGATTAAAACTGAGCGTTGAAAACTCATCCATCATTTTCTGTTCACGTTTTTCCTGTAAACGTAGACGCTCAGTCTGTTTTTTTTCAATCAACCATTCATAAGATCGACGTTGCTTACGAACGTCTAGCCAGTAAGCTTCGCAACTCTCGACCTGAGATTTAAAGTGTTGCTCAGCCTGGCGCTGCTTAGATAAGGTTTCATCAAGCTGAGTTAAGAAACGATTCAAGTGTCCGTACTGACTGGCCGTTAACCCTGCTTGACCCCGTGTAACCAATTGCTGACAATAATCCAAACGATACTGCTCAATCTGCTTAAGCTGTTGATAGTAACCTTCAAGTTCGCTACGTGCTTTCCCTAGCGCTATCACGGCTTTATCTTCTTTGCTTTTTGCCTGTTCAAGCAGGAATTCAAGAGCGTTATCCATTTAGTCACTACCCCACATTGAGCACATTTTTTAACATACTGACACACATGTCATAAGGCACTGACTCTTTCATGGTTTGCTGTAAAAAAACATCGAGTTTGGGTTTCAACGTAAAGGCACTATCAATCGCGGGATCAGTTCCCGGCTTATAAGCACCAATAGAAACCAAATCTTGGTTTTTACGACAAGTCGATAGTATCTGACGCACTGCCTTTGACATCAAAATATGCTCGTCAGTGGTAATTTGTGGCATGACACGACTGACGGATTTCTCAACATCAATCGCTGGATAATGACCAGCATCTGCCATTTCACGAGACAACACAATGTGACCATCGAGAATTGCTCGTGAAGCATCGGCAATAGGATCTTGTAAATCATCGCCTTCGGTTAAAACGGTAAAGAATGCGGTGATCGATCCCTGATGAGGACCACCGTTACCCGCCCGTTCAACCAGCGCAGGTAGCTTAGCAAACACCGACGGTGGATAGCCTTTGGTTGCCGGTGGTTCACCCACTGACAAGGCTATTTCACGTTGAGCTTGCGCAAAACGAGTTAATGAGTCCATCAATAGTAATACATCCAAACCTTGGTCACGGAAGTATTCCGCAATCGTCAGCGCAGTTTGACACCCTTTTAAACGCATTAGTGGTGATGAGTCCGCAGGCGCTGCAACAACCACAGAACGTTGTCTGCCATCAACCCCTAAAATTTCTTCAATAAATTCTTTTACTTCGCGACCACGTTCACCGATAAGTCCCACCACCACGACCTGAGCCGTGGTACCTCGGGTCATCATGCCCAAGGTCACCGATTTACCGACACCAGAACCGGCAAACAAACCAATACGCTGACCTTTACCCACCGTCAAAAGACCGTTAATGGCTTTGATGCCAACATCCAGTGGCTCACTGATCGGCTTACGTGCCAACGGATTTATAGGCTCTGCGCTAAATGAGGCTTTTTGGTCGGTATAAATCGGCCCTAACCCATCGAGAGGCGTTCCCACACCGTCAATAACGCGACCAAGCAGTTCCATACCAACAGGTAAACCGGTTTCTTCTGTCAACGGGGTCACTTTTGCTCCCGGGAGCACACCAGTGATTTGCTCACTCGGCATTAAAAACAGGCGATCACCAGAGAAACCAACCACTTCAGCCTCCATTGAACCTGACATGGTCTCAACATTACACAAACTACCTATAGGTGCACGGCACCCTGTGGCTTCCAGCGTAAGTCCAACCACACGTACCAATTTGCCTGACGCAATCGGCCGGCTTGTAAGTCCGTGAACCTTATATTGTGATAGTCTGTCAGCCAGTTGAAGCATTATTCATGACCCTGTTGATGACGGTTGGTACCACAAAAGCTTTGCAACACATTACGCACCCGTTCTTCCATACGGTAATTGACACTCGATTCACCCGCTTCAATTTGCACATCGCCCCGACTTAACGCCGGTTCACTGACTAATGTCCAATTGCGCGTATCCAGTTCCTTTTCACCATAGGCTTGCTTGATAATGTCGCAGTCTGCTGGGTGCAATTTTAGAGTAATGGCATGACCCGCTATAGGCAGTGCTTCCACAGAAGTCTTCACTGTATCAAGAATGATTTGTGGATTGGTATTAACCTCGACATGCACCACCTCTTTGACCAGTGAAAGCACCATATCCACCAGTTGCTTTTCAACTTGAGCATTCATCAATTCAAGCGGTTGTGCGAACTGGTTCGCCAAACTCATGAAGACTTGCACATGCTCTTGAATAATTTGCTGCCCAGCTTGTAAACCCTCTTCGTTACCGGATTGAAAGCCTTCTTCCTGACCGACTTTATGACCCGCTTCCTGACCTAGCTGAAAGCCTTCTTGATAACCTTCCGCTTTACCTTGTTCAAGACCTTCGTGATAAGCCGTCTGTTTGATTAATTCAATTTCTTCTTCAGTAAGGGCAACCGGTTCTTCTGCTTCAGGCTCATCGAAATTTGGCATCCAGCTCGGATCATAGTTGAGCGCTGTCTGCTTAGCACCTTTATGAGATTCAGACGTGTAGTCCGGCAGACCCCACTTTTTCGCCTGTTCAACCGTTTCATCAGAATCGAGGCGGATAAAACCGCGCTTTCTTTCACCTGACATCATATTTCCTATCTAAAGATAAAAAAGGCCGGCTGATTAAGCTGGCCTTATGGGCTGTTATCTTGTCTGAACAACAGTCCTAAATTGAAAAGACCTGTTTTTACAAAACCGATATTTTAATTAATGGTATTTCAACAACCATTAGGTTTATAAGAACTCGTCTGCGCCACCACCTAGAACTAGCTCGCCGTTATCAGCCATACGTCGTGCAATAGCCAAGATCTCTTTCTGCGCCGTTTCCACATCAGAAACTTTAATTGGTGGCATTGCCTCCAAGTCATCTTTCATCAGTTCAGCAGCACGTTTTGACATGTTCTTGAAGATCTTATCACGTAGCATATCGTCAGCACCTTTCAGTGCTTTCTGCAGAACATCTTGTGGAACATCGCGCAGCAATTTCTGAATGCTCTGATCGTCCACTTCCACCAAATTCTCGAAGACGAACATCAGGTCTTGAATTTGAGTAGCCAAATCTTCGTCCTGGTCGCGTAACTGATCCATAAGAGCACCCTCGATGTTGTTGTCGAGGTAGTTCATAATATTTGCCGCTGCTTTTAAGCCACCAATTTTCGCCGCTTGAGCACCCGCTTGACCTGCGAACTGTTTCTCCATGATTTCGTTAAGTTCTGCCAGTGCCGATGGTTGAACTTCTTCAAGGTTAGCAATACGCATCATTAAATCGAGACGGTCACGTTCTGCAAACTGGGCTAAAATCTCCGCCGACTGGTCTGGATCTAAGTAAGACAACACGATGGTTTGAATTTGTGGGTGTTCGTTGACAATAATGCTCGCGACTTGACGCGGATCCATCCATTTCAATGAATCGAGACCTTTCGAGCCGGTACCTAATAAAATCTGATCAACAAGGTTATTGGCCTTATCTTCACCAAGAGCCGTGACGAGCGCTTTACGCATGAAGTCTTCACTGCCCATGCCGATATTGGTGTATTTCTGAATATCTTCCAAAAACGCACGGTGTACCGCCGTTACTTTGCCATGACTCAAGTCTTTTACTCGCGCCATGGCACTACCTACACGTTGAACCTGCTTAGGCTCAAGGTGACGAATAATCGCCGCTGCATCCGCTTCGTTAAGACTCAGCAGCAAAATCGCCGCACGTTCCTCACCGGGAATTTCTGCAATTTCTTTTTCTAACTCAGTCAGCTCACGGCTATTTTGTTTTGCAATTTCATTAGGCATCGTTAGTCACCCAGTTCTTCACTACCTGAGCTGCTAGCTCTGGCTCGTTAGCCACTAGAGCACGTACTGCTTTGAGTACATCCTCATCTTTATGTAAGTTAGGTAAGTCAATGCCTGAGCCAAACTCGAACAATTCACCACCGTCAATATCACTACCAATTAGGCTGGTTTCCCCATCAATACCGATAGGTAAACCATCTGGTCCGTATAGTTGATCATCATCGTCTGCGGCTGGGTTAAGCAGTTTCTTCATTGCCGGACGAACAAGAACCAGTACGATAACCATGATAACCAAAGCACTTGCTAACCAACGAATCCAATCATTGAAGTTCGGGTGTTCCCAGATTGGCACATCAGCAATGGTTGCAACTTCTGGTTCAGCAAAATTCATGCTTAATACATTGAGTAAGTCACCACGGCTTTCGCTATACCCCACAGCGCCAACCAGTACCTGACGAATCGCTTGTAGTTCACTGTCACTGACAGGCGTATATGTCACTTCACCGGTTTCAGGATTGACTTGGCTACGGTTTTTCACTGCAACCGCCACGGTTTGACGATTAACGACACCAGTTTGACGGCGCTCATGGCTGATCGTGGTATCCAACTCAAAATTACGTGTTGCTTCTTTGTGAACAGAGCCCTGCCCCATCAGCGAACCATCTTTCATTTGCGCCACATCTTGCGGGATTGACGCATCCGCAGGTGGTTGATTACTCAACGCGCCCGGTACACCGGCAACCACATTACCGTTGTTGTAATCTTCTAGGGTGTATTCACTACGAGTTGAGGGAGTATTTGGGTCGAAACGCTTACGAGTTTGTTCAATCGCGCTGAAGTCAAGTTCAACGTCTACTTGAGCGGTGTAATTACCCAAACCTAAAATTGGAATCAATACTGAGTCAATTTTTTCTCGTAAGCTTTGTTCGTTCTTACGTTCCGCTTCCTGCTCTTTACGACGGGCAGCCGTCACTGGATCTTGAGAGCCTGAGCTTAGAAGGCGACCATGTTGGTCGGTCACGGTTACACGTGTCGGTTTCATACCTGGAACCGCACTGGCGACCATGTCGACGATTGAATCGACTTCTTCTTGTTTTAGATCGGTACCGGTACGCAGCGTCAAAAATACCGAAGCAGAAGCCTCTTGATTCTGGCGTACAAACACACTTTGTTTTGGCAGAGCAAGCAGGACACGTGCTTTGTTCACTTGGCGCATCTCTTCAATGCCTTTTGCAAGCTGGAGCTCCCGGCTGAGTTTCAAACGCTCTTGCTCAAGACGTTGCGAAACACCGAACCCCATATCTTGCAATAAAATATCATCGCCCGCTTGACGCTCTTGATTCATACCCGCACGAACCATGTTCAGTTTTAGGCTGTTGTAGTCGGATGTCGGCACCAAAATCGTGTTTCCATCTAACTTATAGTCTTGCTTTTGTTGATCCAGATAATCAAGGACAGGAATAAGCTCTTGGGTTTCGTAAGCCCCCAATGGACGCATTTCTGGTTCTTTAACCCAGAAAAACAGCATTACGATCAAAGCGACACAGATAGAGATAGAGAGAACTAGAACGACTTGGCGTAGTAAATCCAAGTCCCCCATAGAGAAGTCCATTTTTGACGAGCTTTTTTCTTCAGCGTCTAAGTTTTGCGTGTCCATGTCGATATCAGATCTCGACATCAGAGCATGTTCACCCGCGCCATTGCTTAAAGTAAGATCGGTTGTTTGCTTATTATCAGCCACAATTCACACCTTTATTAAACGGGCATGTTCATCAGTTCTTTGTACGCATCAACAAGCTTGTTGCGTACCTGAATAGTGGCTTCAAATGCCACACTCGATTTATTACGAGCAATCATGACATCGGAAAGAGACACATCTTCATCACCTCGGTCAAAGCGCATTTGCAAGTCACTTGAGGTTTTCTGTAAACCATTTACGTTGTTGATAGCTTGTGACAGCATATCGCCAAAATCAGCGCCAATTTTTTGTCCTGTTGGCGCAGGGCGGGAATTGGCAGCTTCTACCATCATCGCCTGCATTTCGCTTTGTAAACCGTTTATATTCATTACTACCTCAAAAGCCAGAACTTTGACTAAACTTCATCTCTGTTCAGTAATGCAGCAATTAGTGTGCCACTCTGAAACAAGGCTGATTTAGCCCGGAATGTCCATACCGGCATCACGCATTTTTGCTAGCTTATAGCGCAAGGTACGTGGGCTAATACCTAACTTCTCAGCCATCTCTTTGCGACGACCATTACACTCGACTAGCGTTTCCATAATGATGGCGAACTCTTGATCACGTAGCTCTCCCCCCAGACCAGCACTGCTATTGGCGATTTTGGCTACATCCACCTGAGCAACGGGTTTGATTTCTGGTGTTACGACCATTTCGCCACCTTCAACCAACGCCTGCAAACTCGACGCATCTTGCCAATCCAAACCTTCGAGCAAAATATGCTCTTGATCGATATGGCCATGCTCACTCAGGATCAGGGCACGTTGTACCACGTTGTCCAACTCACGCACGTTACCGGGCCAAGAATAAACGTTCAGCTTAGCTATCGCAGAGGCTGACAATTTAGGCACAGGCATCCCCAACTTTTTGCAGTTGCGCTCGACTAAGTGATTAGCCAACGGTTCGATATCCGCTTTACGGTCTTTCAGAGCTGGCCAAGAGATTGGGAAAACATTCAGACGGTAGTACAAGTCTTCACGGAAGTTACCTTCTTGCACATATTGTTTCAGATCACGGTTACTGGTAGCCAAAACACGCACGTCCAGTTTAATGCTTTTACGGCTGCCTAGACGCTCGACTTCACGCTCTTGCAGCACACGCAACAACTTAGCTTGAAGGTTTAAATCCATCTCACTGATTTCATCTAGCAAGATAGTCCCCCCCTGAGCCTGTTCAAACTTCCCCGGGCACGCTTGTACCGCGCCCGTAAACGCGCCTTTTTCGTAACCAAAAAGTGTGGCTTCAAGCATATTATCAGGGATAGCTGCACAGTTGATGGCGATAAAAGGACCATCTTTGCGCAATGACCCATTATGAATGTAGCGAGACATTACCTCTTTACCAGAACCACTTGGACCTAAGATCATCACGTTGGCATCGGTTTTCGCTACTTTATCAGCCAGCGCAAGCAGCTTAAGACTTTTCTCATCAGCGACAACCGCATCACCATTATCGTCTGACTTTACCGGTGCATAACGACTCACCATATTCAACAGAACTTCTGGTGCAAATGGCTTAGCCATGTAGTCAATGGCACCGTCTTTCATCGCAGAAACGGCATCCTCGATATTGGCATAAGCGGTCATTAGCAGCACAGGCAGATTTGGCCAATGCTGTTTAATGTTGCGCAGTAGAGCAAGGCCACCCATGCCGCCCATTTGCACGTCCGAAACCACAATATCCACCGAATTGTTTTTGAGTTTTACCAAAGCATCTTCAGCACTATCCGCTTCCAACCATTCATATCCGGCAAGCGCTAAAGTGTCCACTAAGGCTTCACGTAGGCCTTCATCATCTTCAACGATTAAGACTTTGCTTTGTGCCATCATCATTCTCCAGTTTCTCTATGAGTGGGGTCAGTTTGATTTTGTAAAGGAATACAAACGGTAAAACACGCCCCATCCCCCTGTTCTGAAATCAGTTCCAATCGTCCGTCGTGTGCTCGGCAAACCATTTGTACCACCGCGAGACCTAACCCCGTCCCCTGAGAACGAGTGGTAAAGAACGGTTCCATGATCTTACTTTGCAACTCTAAAGGCACGCCGGGACCATTGTCTTGAACGGAAATTTTTAGCTCTCCATTTACAGGTCTGAAGAAGACGTCAATTTGTGCTTCTTTGCCAGCAATTTGGATCGCATTCATCACTAAATTACTTAATGCTGAAGCTATTGCATTTGCATTGCCCAGCAGCATTGTCTCTTGCTCTTCCACTTCGAGACAAAAATCAATGTGGTTATTTTTCAATGCAGTTTCCACCATAGGAGAAAACTCTGCGACCAGATCAGCAATTGAAAAAGGTTTAACCACTTTGTTGTCACCACCTTTAGCAAACAACAACATATCATTGACTTGTTTTTCCAAGTCATACAATCGATCCATCAATTTACTTTGAAAGCGCTCACGAGTTGTCGTGGGTAAATTGGGTGCTCCAAGATTAGAAGCATAGAGCATGGCACTGGATAACGGGGTTCTCACTTGGTGAGCAAGTGAAGCCACCATGCGCCCTAAAGACGATAAACGTTGCAAATCACTCACTCGAGCCTGTAACAAACGCGTTTCGGTTAAATCCGTAATTAAAATTAATTGGCCTGTATTGGACGCAGAAATGGCCAAACGAACCTTGCGACCATTGCGCAGTGAGATTTCATGACCGTCATCTTCACGCGGTGCAAAGGCAATTTGAATGATCGAGTACCAACGCTCGCCCAATAGCGGAATATCCAAGATTCGCTGTGCTTCTGGGTTGGCTTCGCGTACAACGCCTTGGGTATCCAGCAAAATCACACCTGCCGGCATGACATCAAGAACCTGTTTATAACGTTCTACTTGGTCTTCTAATGAATCTAAATGTGAATGCTGCTCTTGCACTTGGTCTACCATCGTCGAGAATCTGCCGTCAAATACAACAATAGCCTGTCATGCAAAATGCATGCCAGGCTATTTAATTTATTTTTCAACAAGTTAGTTCAATGACAATAAATTGACTCATACTATCCTAGATAAAAATATGATCAAATTGAACATCGGTGGAACAGCAAATGGCTATCGAACGCAAACACGCCCTTATTTTTTATAAGAGCGACCTTCCATGGGGCTCCGTCGAGCCATCCATGGCTCGAAGGGTTTGCTTATCGACACCCATTCACTGATCAGAAAGTTTTTCTGAATGGTATCACTCAACTTATCATTGATTAACGCTGCATATTGTATTTACGCATCTTCTCAACCAGGGTGGTTCTGCGCATACCTAGCATATCTGCGGCGCGTGCAACGACACCGCTCTGCGCTTCTAACGCTTGGTTAATCAGACTTACTTCCAGGTCAGCCAATAGCTCTTTCAGATTAACCCCTTCTGGTGGTAAAGCTTGCGGCACATCCACATCAGAAAAGTTATCTCTATCCTCCATGCAAAAATCTTCGGAGAATATACTGTCCAAAGCATCACGCTCCTGATCTTCCACAGAACTAAAACGACTTGGCTCAGGTTGAAACTCAGGAATATCGCTATAACGATACTTAGTAGGCAGATGGTTTACATCCACTAGGCTGTTTGGGTATAGGATAACCATACGCTCAACGAGGTTTGCTAGTTCACGTACGTTACCAGGCCAATCATGTTCCATCAGGGAGTTGATTGCTCTGGGTGTATAACAGATAGGCTGAGCCCCTTCCGCTTCCATACGAGTCATTAATTCTCGTAGCAACAGAGGAATGTCTTCTTTGCGCTCTTTAAGCGAAGGCATTTCGATTGGAAAAACATTGAGGCGATAATACAGGTCTTCACGGAAACGCTGTTCGTCAATCATGCTTTCCAAATTACGATGTGTCGCAGCAATAATTCGCACATTCGCTTTAATAGTGCTGTTGCCGCCAACACGTTCAAAGCAACGCTCCTGCAGCACACGCAGCAATTTAACCTGCATCGCCATCGGCATGTCACCGATTTCATCGAGGAACAATGTACCGCCTTCAGCCAGTTCAAAGCGACCTTTACGAGCAGTGATGGCTCCAGTAAATGCACCCTTTTCGTGACCAAACAGTTCACTTTCCAATAGATCGGCAGGAATTGCACCACAGTTAATCGGTACAAATGGCCCACTTCTACGCGGTGAATGGTAATGAATGTTTCTTGCGACAACTTCTTTACCGGTCCCCGACTCACCTAAGATCAATACGTTAGCTTCTGTAGCAGAAACTTGTTCAATCAAATGGCGAACTTCTTGGATACCGTTACTCTGCCCGACTAAGCTGCGAAATAAGGTATTCTTACGATCAGAGGCAACAACGTTAATGCCCTGACGACCTAAAAACGCTTTACAGTGACGAAGAGCTTCACTTAATTGTTGATAGTTGAGCGGGAACTCCAACTCACCCACAAACTGAGGAAATTCTTCCAAAGAATAAGGCTGTTTATCGGCCAATAAAAGCGGAATGTGATTTGCGCTGGCCAGCACTGCAGATAATGATTCTGATAACTTGCGATCTTTCAACGACCCAAGAATGCATCCTGTCCACGTTGCCGACCAATTAATTTGATCAGCCAGCGAAGACTCAATTACCTCACACTGCTCTCCTACAAATTCTAATATGATACTGAGATTAAGACGAACTGACGGGTCGTCTTCAATCACAAGCAATTTTGTTAAACCTTGCATAGGTGAGAATATTTGCCTTCAATCTGGAAAGTTGGATGTTTTACACAATAAAATCGTTATTCATCTGAATTAGTCTTTTAAGTAGCGCTAAATATACGATAGTCAATTTGTAAAAATCAGCAACAAAAAAAGCCATTAGGCTATCTAATGGCTTCTATTTTATGTGATAAAAAAAATAAGGCAACCAAGCAATTAGGAGGTGTGAGCTCTGTTAAAACTTTCAGAGTTAACTTACAAACCTACGTCATTTGATGTCAGATTATGGTATTCCGCAGGAATTTGATCCCAAGCCGATTTAATTTCACGAATAATATCGATAACATCATCCACAATTTGTGGATCGTTTTGATGGTTCGCAGCCGCAATTTGCGTGATCATAAATTCATACAACTGATCGAGGTTCTGTGCAATATCGCCACCGTCATCCATTGATAAGCAGCTACGTAAGCTAATAATGATATCCAAAGCTTTGCCGAAGCGCTCGCCTTTAACAGGGATATTGCCCTGTAGCATTGCTGCCTTGCCTTGAATCAAACGTTCAATCGCGCCAGCCATTAACATCTGTACAATTTTATGCGGTGAGGCCGCACTTAGCTGGCTATCCACTGATACTTTTTTGTACGCCTGCAAAGAACCACGCATAGTCTTCCTCTTTATAAAAACTTTTTGTATTGCTGAACTGATTTATTACCGTGACGGAATTTCTGTAAATTTTTACCGATTAGCAGGATTTTTGACTGCATCAGTTCAACAAGTTGTTGTGTATCTTTAATTGCCTCTTGCCAATGTTGAGTGCGCCCTAATGCTGGATTTTCTGACACTTGAGTCAATAGCACCTGCAACAGTCGCTCTCTAATATCGACAAGTTGAATAACTTCTTCAATATCTATATCGTCAGGTGCCAATAAATCTTTAATTTGATTATCAACATCACTGAGTTCTTTCAATTGCTCTTCCATCATATTAGCCTAGAGCATTCATCATCCCAGCTAACTGAGACTGCATTTTACCTGTGACATCTTGCATTGCAGAAAACTTGTCAAAAGTACGTTTCTCCAAGCTATCCATTCTGCGATCGAGGGCTTCTTGGTCATCATTAAGACGGTAATTTCGCTCTGTAAGTGTCTTCTCACGGTTACGAATAACACCAGTAACACCCGTCATACCTTGAATAGCATCTTCAACTTTTTTCGCAAAGCCTTGATTACCACCAAAAAAGTCGCCCAGTTTAGTGAAGTTGTTATTTAATTGACGATCGAGCATATCATAATTGATTTCCATCGTCCCTTGGCGTGTGGTGGTAATCCCAAATTCCGTCAAGCTTTGTAACGTTTCAGGGGCCTGCTCTATTTTGCTAGAAAATACCGACTTCAGACGAGAATCAGCACTGCGAACCACACTATCTCCAGCCAGAGGACCAGCCTCCCCCGTCCGAGGATCAACCCCCGAAAGTTCTTTGGCGACCTGATAAAACTGGTTATATGCGTTCACGAATTGCTCAATATCTTGACGAACACTGTTTCGGTCGTATTGGATATCAATTTCAGTAGGCTGCTGATTTCGGTCAGTCTTACCTTTTAAAGTTAAGTCGACACCTTCAATCGCATTTTCAATCACATTGTTTTTGCTTGATAGTTTGGCAACACCATCGAGCATAACCAATGAGTCTTGCGCCGCTTGCACCTCTGTCATACCGGTATAGGCATCAAACGAATCTTGCGCCGCTTTCAGTTGGTCGTTCACCGATTCAACTTTCTCGAGTAATTCGCGCTCTTCTGCAGTCAGCTTGGCACGTTCAAGCGCTTTAGCTTCGTCCGGTGTCATGTCGCCATTTTGCACCGCAGAACGAATATTTGCTTTCTCTTGCGCCAATTTGCGATCAAGCGCTTCTTGCGCTTCTTTTGGGGTCACATAGGAATCAACCAGAGTCCCTGACGCGGTATTTGTCCAACCCGGAACGTCTTTGGATTTATCTATCGCTTTATCATCAAGTTCTGCTTCAGGCTCATAGTAAGAATCGAGCAAAGTACCGGATGCCGTTTCTGTCCAACCAGGAATACGCTCTTCTGGTTTCAAGTATTTGTTAGCATCGGCCCCTGCTTTTGCCGCAGCTTTCACCGCAGAATCGGACAGTTCATTGCTATCGCCAACAGGTTGATTACTGTCTTGCGCCACTTGCTGAACTTGAGCGGCAACGGATTCATCGATTTCTCTCGCCGCATTGCCAATTTTTTCCGCCACTTTAGCGGCAACTTTTTGCTGCTCAGGGGTGAGAGGGGCAATCAATTGCTGTGCTGAAGATCGCGCCTTTTCAAGATCTTTTACACGGTCTTCTAATGTTTTGTATTCGAGAGATTTAAGAGCATCTCCCTCCTGAGCTTGTGCCGAGATCGTGACTCGGTTTTCTTCACCAGAAAGGTTAGATGCAACGATTAAACGCGGACCGTCCACATCGTTGATGACCGACGCACGGACGCCTGGGTTACTTTTTTCACCGTTAATACCGCGAACAATATCGATAAGTTTGGACTGGGGTTTTACTTCAACATTAAAGCTTTTGTTACCCAAAGAAATTTGCAGCTTACCCGGGCCAAATTTTGCGTCTTGTGGAAGCACGTTCGACGCAATTTTATGGCTTTGGGCAAGCTGCAACACATCTACTGAGTATTTACCAGCAATGGCATCAGTGGTTGCTGTCGCGACAACAGATTTATCATCAGAAGTATCCACAGAACGAACTGCAAATGCTTTCTCCTGACGAAAACTCGCCATCAGATTTTTCATCGTATCCAACGACTCTCTGAGTCGACCATAGGCACTAATACTGGTATCAATACCAACGCGCTCATTGTCAATTCGTTGCTGTTTGGGAACACGCTCTGAATTAACAATTTTGCTGACCATTGAATTGATATCAAAGCCAGTGTTCATACCCATTGGGCCTAAACTCATTCAACCACCTCAAAAATACATTTACACCTTAGCCGACAATAAGCCCGATTTATGGTCCTGCTGTCGGGAAAGACGCCGTAATACTTCAAGCATTTCTTCTTCAGGAATTTGACGGATAATGTCACCTGTTGAGGCTTCATACACCGTTACAACATCCCGACCCGATTCTTCATCAACTCTGAAAGATAACCCTTTATTGATAGAGTTAACGAAATTGCTAACTTGTTCTACCATTTTAGCTCGTCGTTCTTCATTCAGCTTTTCACGTTCTCGAGAACGCTCTATTGCTGCCTCGACCGACTGTTGCTTGGTCTTCTCCAGTTGATCCGAAATACGCTCATTGATTTTCTCTGAGCTTTCGACTGGTCGTTCTTCCTTTTTCAAAGTAGAAACGTTACTTACGCTTTCATTTTTTGAAGCAAATTTGATGCCACTTTGTGAGCCGAAAGGCTGGACGTTCGATGTGTATAATGGTACTTCCATAACAATCTCCCTTCCACCTTAGAGGTTCTAAATTATGCTACCTATAAAGCTCAAATAGCTAAATGGGTTAGCCTAATAAGCTAAGAGCCGCAGATGGTGACTGCTTCGCTTGCGCCAATACCGACGTACTCGCTTGTTGTAAAATTTGCGATTTTGTCATTGCAGTGGTTTCGCGCGCGTAGTCAGTATCTTTAATTCGACTACGTGATGCATTCACGTTTTCGTTAATGTTCTCTAGGTTGCTGATTGCATGACCAAAACGGTTTTGGAATGCACCTAGTGAAGCACGCTCGCTATCCACTGCTTTCAACGCACCGTCGATAACAGAAATGGCTTCTTGAGAGCCACCAACCGTTGATACATCAATGTCTTTTACGGTCATCGCTTGAGCTTCACCAAAACCGATCTCAGCACCAAGATCACCGCCGATAGTCACGTCGCCTTGAACTTTCTGCGTTGCTGCAAAAAGTTGTAGTTTGCCACCTTCTCCGACTGATGCTCTGATATCGTCATTTTGACCGTTAATGTAAGTGGCAACTTCTTCAAGGTCATCACCAGCTCTTGCGGAGATAGTCACCTCACGAGCATCACCTTGTTTATCGGTGTAGTTTAGCGTTAAATCTTTCGCTTCGCCTACTTTCCAATCTGCCGCTTTACCTTCTTGAGCACGGTAAGCTTTACCACCCATGTCGGTCGTATCTGAACGCATGTTACTCATAGATAAAGCGACTGCTTCACCTGAATCGGCACCAATTTGGAAAGATTTGCTGCCGAAAGAACCATTCAGTAGTTTATTACCACCAAATGATGTTGTTTCAGCAATACGGTTTAATTCGTCATTAAGTGCAGACACTTCTTCTTGAATCGCTAAACGCTCAGAACGAGAGTTAGAGCCATTAGAAGATTGCAAAGAAAGGTCACGCATACGTTGAAGGATATTGGTAGTTTCATTCATTGCACCTTCAGCCGTTTGTGCAATAGAGATACCATCGTTCGCATTTCTTACCGCCATGTCTAAACCACGGCTTTGAGAAGTTAAACGGTTTGAAATTTGTAGACCTGCGGCATCATCTTTTGCGCTGTTGATTCGGTAACCCGAAGACAAACGCTCCATCGATTTTTGCGTACCGTCTGCTGCATTGTTCAAATATCGCTGCGCAGTCATCCCCGCGACATTCGTGTTCACACTTATTGCCATATTGATCTCCTTAGGCAGATTGTTGATATACCTTCGAGTCTCTCACCTCTCTCCGGTACACCTCATTTCTCTCGTAATCTGTAACGGCGAAGAATTAATAACCTTTAGAGAAAAAATATAACTTTTACGCAAAACAATTAAACAAATGAAGAATTAATAAGCAAATCAATAAATTAAAATGAAAAAAATCCAGCCTAAGCTGGATTTTTTCATCTGGAAGCGGATTAACCTAATAGGCTAAGCGCTGCGTTTGGAGCTTGTTTAGCTTGTGCCAACACTGTGCTCGATGCTTGAGAAAGAATTTGCGACTTAGTTAGTGCCGTTGTTTCTTTCGCGAAGTCAGTGTCTTTGATACGACCCTTAGAAGCATTCACGTTTTCGTTAATGTTGTCTAAGTTACTGATTGCATGGTTGAAACGGTTTTGGAAAGCACCTAGTTGTGCACGGTGGCTATCTACAAATTTCAACGCTGAGTCGATGATAGCAACAGATTCTTGAGCGCCACCTACTGATGTTACGTCGATAGCATTAACTGTTACCGCTTTACCTTCAGCAGAACCTAAACCTAATTCACCAGCAAGAGAGCCACCAAATGCAACTTCGCCATCTAACTTGTCAGTACCTGCGAATACTTGTAGTTTACCATCTTCGCTTACAGACGCTTTAACTGTGTCTGTTTGACCGTTGATGTAAGTTGCAAGTTCTTCGATATCATCACCAGTTTTTGCTGTGATGCTGATAGTTTGCTCTTGACCAGCTTTATCAGTGAAAGACATAGTTAGGTCATTTGCACCTGATTGTACGCCCCAGTTCTTATCTTTGCCTTCAGTAGCTTGGTAGCTAACACCACCCATCTTAGCGTTGTCGCTACGCATGTTGTTTAAGCTCAACATTACCGCTTCACCTGAGTCAGCACCGATTTGGAATGACTTAGTTGCGAACGTGCCGTTTAGTAGCTTGTTACCACCGAAAGAAGTGGTTTCTGCGATACGGTTTAGTTCGTCGTTAAGTGCAGATACTTCTTCTTGAATCGCTACGCGCTCAGACTTAGAGTTTGAACCGTTAGTTGATTGTAGTGACAAGTCACGCATACGTTGTAGAATGTTAGTGGTTTCATTCATCGCACCTTCAGCAGTTTGAGCAATCGAAATACCATCATTCGCGTTGCGTACTGCTACGTCTAAGCCACGGCTTTGAACGTTCAAACGGTTAGAGATTTGTAGACCAGCTGCATCATCTTTTGCGCTGTTGATTTTTGAACCAGACGATAGACGCTCCATAGACGTTTGTTGTGCGCTAGTTGCACCGTTTAGGTAACGTTGAGCTGTCATTGCTGATACGTTTGTATTTACATTCACTGCCATGATTATTTCTCCAATTGATTTTCCGGTAATTCAGGTTTCCGACGTCTCGGAAAACCAAGTAGTTCTCTCAAAGTTACTTTCTATAACGGCTCTTATTCGAAAACCTTTAGAAAATTTTTTCATTTTTTTAAAAAAACTTCGTTTGGCGACTTAAACGTAACGAAAGCGTTAAAAATGTAAATTAAGTTATTTTCTTATTAAAGATTTACCCAACCACGTCGATAAACCTCAGTTTTCTTTTTGCTTAGGTTGATTAGGCTTTGATTGCAAGCTTAACCCAATAAAGATAAAGCCAAATTAGGCTGCTTCTTCGCTTGAGCCAAAATCGATGTACTCACTTGTTGCAGGATCTGCTGCTTAATCATTTGCGTTGTTTCTTTCGCGTAGTCGGCATCTTTAATCCGACTATTAGAAGCAGCCAAATTTTCATGCACGTTATCCAGGTTATTGATTGCGTG
Organism: Vibrio sp.; assembly: GCF_047973365.1. Lineage (GTDB taxonomy): Bacteria > Pseudomonadota > Gammaproteobacteria > Enterobacterales > Vibrionaceae > Vibrio. Next base: position 29,024 of record NZ_JBKEBW010000100.1, read on the forward strand.
TGAAAAACGATTTTGCAGAGCACCTAACTCGGCGCGATGGCTATCAACATATTGCAATGCAGTATCTAACACCGAGACAGCTCGTTGAGCACCACCGACACTACCAATATCTAAGTCATTGACTGATTCATAGCCTTTGAGATCCATTTGAAGCTCATCGGCTAAATTGCCACTGAATGATAAAGTGCCTGACGTCTCTTTTCCGGCCATAAAGATCTGCAATTGACCATTTTCATTGACCGATGCTGATACTGCATCCGTCTGCCCATTGATGTAAGTTGCCAGCTCTTCGATATCATCACCCTGTTTGGCATGAATTTGGATTGAAGCATCTTGACCACTGGTATCAAGGTAATGAATGACTAATTGACTATTGCCGCTCGTAACTTGCCATTGTTCATCAAGTACACGACGCCCCACATAGCTAAAGCCACCCATATCAACACTGTCAGAACGCATGTTTTTCAGCGACAACTGAACCGCTTCACCAGAACTTGCACCTATCTGAAAAGAAGATTTACCAAAGCTACCATTGAGTAGTTTTCGACCACCAAAAGAGGTTGTTTCAGCAATTCTGTTCAATTCATCGTTCAAAGCGACCATTTCTTCTTGTAAAGCACTTCTCTCCGCTTTGCTGTTGGAGCCATTGGCCGATTGAAGGGATAAGTCACGCATACGTTGCAGTAAGTTAGTGCTTTCTTGCATTGCACCTTCCGCGGTCTGCATGATGGAAACACCATCATTGGCATTGCGCACAGCGACATCAAGTCCGCGCATCTGAGTTTCCAGACGATTCGATATTTGCAATCCTGCCGCATCATCTTTAGCACTGTTTATCTTCTTACCCGAAGACAAACGCTCTAAAGATTGGCTAAGCATTTCTGTTGCTGAGCTCAAATGTCTCTGGGCAACTAAAGCTGAAACATTTGTGTTTACCGTTATCGCCATACAGACGTGATCACCTATTGCTGAATCATTCTGTTAGCTATATCGGTGGCGTGTGGATTTTCTTTAGTCACCGTTTGACTAAAAACAAAAACCGGACATAACAAAAACCGGACATAGTGTCCGGCTTTGAAATTTAGTGCTTTTAATACTGTTTAGTGATTTATGCCTTTAGTGACAGGCTCGCCAGCATTTTTTGAGAAGGAGCAAAGAAGTACGCCCCAGTCACGGCATGAGTGAAACGAAGCAGTTGATCTGTTTTACCATCGGTCACACCGTACATGCTTTCTAACATCACTTTCATGTTATGCAATGTATGACAATACGAGATAAAGAGTAAACCATGTTCACCACTCACCGTACCATAAGGTAAACTGTGACGGAGGATCTTCAAGCCTTTACCTTGTTCTTTGATATCAACACGACCGACGTGAGAAGCGGCGGGCACATCATCCAATTCAATAGAATCGGGTTTGGTACGACCAATCACTTTTTCTTGAGCTGAAATATTCAACCGATTCCACGCCGGCAGATCATGCACAAAACGTTGTAGCAACACATAGCTACCACCAGCGAATTCACCATCAGCGATAAGTGCAACTTCTTGACGTTTTTCATCTTTCGGATTTTCAGTTCCATCAATAAAGCCCGTCATATCACGCGCATCCAGATAACGGAAGCTGTAAGTCTCATCAACCACTGTCACATCTTCAACCGTTTCAGCTAGGAATGTGCGTAAAACGTAGAACAGCAGATCGTGGCGAGTTGAATGACAATGAATAAGCACATCGACATCGGTACTTGGCGCAACAATTTTGCCTTCACCCAGTGGTTGAAAATCGATCAGCTCTTCCGGCATAGATGCATCAAGCTGTTGCCAGAAAGCTTTAGTAAAAGACACAGAGAGAGTTAACGCAGCCCCTGGTTGATTCGCGTTAAGGTCGGCAATTTTTGCGGGTAACGCTTGAAGCTGCTTTAGAACACGAGCGTGATTCTGGTGAATTTTCAAAAGGGTATAGAGTGCAAATGGACCTGCTTCCGGCAGAATTGCAGTCTGTGACATTGACATAAAAAGTCCTCACTATTCATTTATGCTCAGTGGTTATGGGCTTAGTGTAATTTAAAATAAATTATCCATGTTGACCATGATCATGAGTTAATAACGATTATGACCGATACAAAACAGGCACTTGAAAGCAAGTTTAATTAGCGGTTGAACGTCTAATACGCAGCAATGATAGCAGAAAAAAGATCACCGCACAGAGGAAAGGCAGCCCCCAGAGAAGAGCATTTGCCAATGATAATTTGGGTTTATAAAGGACAAAATCACCAAATCGTTCAGTCATATAGTCAATCACCTGTTGCTCACTTTTTCCCTCATTCATCATCTTAAATACCACTAACTTCAGATCTTGGGCAATCGGTGAGTTAGACTCGACTAAATTTTGATTTTGGCATTGCGGACAACGCAACTGTTTGGCTAAAGAAATCGCTTTTTTTTGTACCAGAGGGTCATCGAATTCAAATAACTCAACTTCTGCTACTCGCTGTTTATCGGCAGAGATAAACTCACTCTGAACATTTGCTTGTGCTGGCGTCATGTTTGTTAACAGAACGGCAAGAACCAAAACCGCCATACTTAACAGATGATGAAATCCCACGTTATTGCTCCGAATGAATAAAGTAGTCAGAAAAGGACGCTTGCCAAACCGAATCGGTTAACTCCCCTGAAAACTTTTTAATTATGCTTCCCTGGCTGTTTACCAGATAAGTTTCCGGGGTCCCTATCACTCCGATATCTAACGCCAAAGCACCATTAGCATCATAGATAACGTGTTGATATGGGTTGCCTAAATGAGCTAGGTATTGTGTTGCAGATCCAACACTATCGCGATAATTCAATCCAATAATCGGGACACCTTGTTTTTGCAACGAAAGTAAAAACGCATTCTCACCCTTACAGATGCCACACCATGATGCCCACACATTAACCAGTTGGTAAGGCGCTGAGAATACCGACAAGTCCAACTTTTGCTCTGGCTGTAATAAGCTCTGAATAGAAAATGTCGGGAAAGCTTGCACCGTACTCACTTGTTCTGATGGCACGCTCTGATTTATAAGCCCCGAGATAAGTACGCCGACAAAAACCACCACGAGGATAAACAGCAAACACAAGCGACGAATTTTTGTTTTATTAGCTTTTACTTCATTAATCATCGTTAGCTACTTTTGAACCAATAGAAAACATAAGTTGAACAGCACCTCCCGTCATTGCAATAAAAACACCAAGCCAAACCCACCAGATATAAGCCTTATATTGAATTTTCACCGCATAAGCCGTGTGAGAAACTTTTTCACCTAATGTAACGTAATAATCACCATGCCAGAAGGTTTGGATCGCGGGTTCACTCATATTCATAACGCGAACTGGGTAATGCCTACGCTCGGGTGTTAACACGAAGCGTTGACCTTTTGTATTGCTAAACTCCATCTCACCTTGTTCAGCGGTGTAGTTTGCACCGTTATACCAATGTGTATCCAGGTACGACAATTTCCAGCCCGAAAACTGTACAACACTTCCCGGCTCTAAACGTCGGTTCATCTCAAAGGAGTACTCAGCATTCATCACTGCACCAACGACACTAACAGTAAACCCAATATGCGCCAATGCCATAAATAAGGCGCGTTGCTTTTTATGCCAAACATACCGAATGTGAGTAACAGCAACCCAGCTCGCCAAACACCATACTAACCAGATTGAAATATTGAAATCATCAATTTGAAGGTGATACAGCAAGCTACTGATAAATACCGATAACACAATGAACATCGCGATTTGGCGTCTGTTAACCAGCGCCCCTTTACGCCACTTCAGTAGCGGAACCATACCGATAAACAACAAGCTGATAGAGGCAATGGGCGCAATAAATGTATTGAAATAAGGAGCGCCGACTGAAATGTTGCCTAATTTCAGCAGCTCATAAACCATAGGATAAAAAGTACCGAGGAATACAATAAAAGCCGTAAGAGTAAACACACCGAGAGCAACCAATAGCAGATAGCCACGACTTAACGGTGTAACAAGATTGGCCTTTTCAATTTTTTCACCACGAAAGATCAACAATAAAAAGCAGCCAAAAAGCAAAAGTGAGAAAATGCCTAGCAGAGCAATACCTTTACCAGGGCTAACGGAAAAAGCATGAACGGAGGTTAAAATGCCAGACCGAACAATAAACGTACCAAGAATACTCAGGCTGAAAGATATAAATGACAGAGAAATCGACCATTGAGGAAACAAACGAAAACGCTCAGTAGCCACTAATGAGTGAAGTAATGCGGTTCCAGTCAACCAAGGAAGCAGTGAAGCATTTTCTACTGGATCCCAAAACCACCAGCCGCCCCAACCTAGCTCTTTATATGCCCACCAAGAACCTAAAATAATGCCCGAGCTCAAAAATATCCAAGCACTGATTGCCCAAGGCTTAGCGAGTACAACCCAATCATCAAAATACTCTTGTTGTAATAACGCTGCACAAGCAAAAGCTAACACGGTTGAGTAACCGATATAACCTAAATAAAGTAATGGCGGATGAACAATAAGCCCTATATCTTGCAGCATAGGATTTAAATCACGCCCTTCTTCAACATATAGAGAAGCATACTCAAATGGATTCGACCCAAGTAGAGTAAACCAACCAAATGCCATGGTCAGCAGCCCCATAATCCACAACACATCTTGCTGGTAGCTTTTTCGCCAACCTTTAGCAAAACTCATCATTGCAGACCACGAACTCAGAGTGACAACCCAGAACAGCATTGACCCCTGATGCCCGCCCCAAGCTGCTGCCAGTTTATAAGGAGTTGGCAACTGAGAGTTGGAATTTGCTGCTACATAGGCAAAAGTAAATTGATCGGTTAAAAAACAAACCGCTAAAGCAGAAAAACTAATGAGTGAGAGAAAGGCAATTAAACGCGTTGATAAAGTAATGCTAGTATCGCCAAGATGACGATACCAGCGAGAGTAGACGTAGTAGATGCTTTGTAACGAGGCTAAAACGACCGCAAAAATAACGCTAGCTAGCCCCAATTCACCTATCCAACTCATTTATACAACCGTCATTTGTCCTGCATATAAGATAAAGGTACGCAACATCAACACACCAATCAAACTTAACGCGGTAACAGCGAAAATGAACACAGCAGAATGTTTTAAGCTCTTAGGAACCAACGCATTTAACACCAATGGCAACAGCATCCCCATAGTGATCACACCAAACCAAAACCAAGTAGCCCAGAAACCACTTCCGATTGCATTCCAGGCCGCAGCTTGACCTTGACCACCGCCAAAAATAAGACCGGTGAAAAACGTCACTAATACAAAAAGTTCAAACAAAACCACAGGGCGTTCAAAGTTGTGAATCCAACTGACACTCGTGCTATGCGCCGATTCTTTAAACACTAATATGCCAAACAACAAGCAAGCAGCAGCGCCTGATGACAAACTAGAGAATAAAAACAGAATTGGCAGCACAGGGTTGTTCAACATCGGATACGTTTTCAGCGCCGACAATAAGAATCCAGTATAAGCGGCGAGCATAATAGCCAGTATGCCGAGCACTAATTCTATGCCATTGCTCACTTTACCGAACTTAAGCAGCAAACCATCAACCCAATTCAACAACTTACCTGGCAGTTTGAGTTTTCCTTCGGCAAAATGGATTATCGGATTGCGGAATAAAATACCAATCCAAATAAACAGCACCACCATGTAAACCTGGAACAGGATAACCCCCATAGACATGACTGATGTGGTGTTATAGAACAACATGATTTTCCAGAATGCCCAAGGCTTGGTTAAGTGGAAAATCAAGATGGTCAAACCAGCAATAATGCCGAATGGTGCTAGCCATGCCGTCGCTTTCAAAATGCCGTTATTAGCAGGGTCGCCTTCAATCACTTTACGCTTTAAATAAAGTGAAATCATCACAGCGCCTGCTGACATACCCGCCAGAAATAGGTAAATAGCAATAATCCAATCCCAGACCAGCGAGTCAAAATGGAACGCATTTTCCCATCCACTCATAATTAAATCTCCCCTTTCTGGTGTGGCACTTTGTACAACTTAGGTTCAGTACCCAAATGCACTTTGTCGCGATAAACGGTATGCGTGTTAATCATTTGGTTAATTTCACTTTGCGGATCGTTAAGATCGCCAAATACCAAAGCTTTGGTTGGACAAGATTCAACACACGCAGGCTGTTTTCCTTGCGCCAAATTGGTGTCTCGGCAGAAGTTACACTTATCGGCGGATTTCGTTACTGGGTTAAAGAAGCGAACTTGGTAAGGACAAGCAGCCAAACAGTAACCACAACCAACGCATTTGTCTCCGTTGACTTCAACAATACCCGTTTTTTCATCTTTATATGCAGCACCTGTTGGGCACACATAAGTACACGGTGCATTATCACAATGTTGACAAGATTTACGGGTAAAGCGGTAATCCACGTCTGGAAATTGTCCTTGTGGCTCACTACGTATAATGGCTAAGCGGGTAACACCCTCGGGCACTTTGTTTACTTCACGGCAGGCCTCAGTACACGCCGTACAACCAATACATGCGGTCTCATCATGTAGCATGCCATAACGCTTATTGCCTACATCCTCAACCTTGGCAAGTGTTTTCCCACTATGCAAAGTGGCACTACCAACAACACCAGTAGTGAAGATCAGTGCACTCGTGTTGGTTAAAAAACTGCGTCTTGAACAACTCATGTTACCTCTCCTCTTTTAAGTAGTTAAAGTCAGAGTGGCAGTCCACACACAGTTGAATTTGACTCTTATGATCAAGCCCCAACACTTTGCCTTTGACATCATGCACATTGTGACAATTCGAACAGGTCAAATTCTTCGCGTGAACGTCATGTGTCCAACTATTTTTGCGTAAATCTTCAGGGGTATGACAATCCGTACATTGACTATTCGCTTGCAATATAGCCTCTGGACTTAGCTGAACTTTTTCTGTCCCTTGTTGAGATTGTGCGCTAGAAAATTTAGTAACAAGAGGAGCGCCGTCGCGGTGATCTGGACCAATATTATTGTGGCATTCAGTACAGTTGATATCTCGACCTAAAGTTTGGTGCGAGTCTTCACCATGAGAACCCAATAAGGTTTCTTTGGAGTCTTTGTGACATTGAGTACATTTGTAATCTTTATCACGGATAAATGTCACTTCATGGCGTGTAACTGACTTTTCAATAACCGGATCGTCAGCAACAGCATAAAGAGAATAACCATAGAGACAAAATGCGAGAACGGATTTCAGCATTATGACTATGGCCAATTTGAAATTGCCCATATTATTCTTTCCTTAAACCCATTATTCACCAAATAGATAAATAAAGGCTAAAAATAAATTTATTGTATTGTTTAATAAAAACAACACTCAATGAATTCAATTCTTATTAATTAGAAAGCCACAACGCTATAAGGGGTATTATATATTCAGATTTGTCCTAAGGAAGTCTAATTTTAAATAAAAGTTGATATAAATCACTCTATTTAAAACAAAAAAAATAATTAATGATAATAATTACCAATTATAAATAAATACAAAAATACCACCAAAGAGGTATTAATGATGTGGCGAGATCTAGATCACCAGTATAAATTGATCTAAGACAATAATTATTTAACCCTGAGTTACACCACTGATTAAGCTCATCTAAAATAAATCAAGTTCTCTAATTCTTATTTTTTAAAAAAGCCAGTTCACAACGCTGTCTATAAAAACAGAATTATGGAGATAATATTGTGAAAAATATGCACTGGATATTAGGTTCCGCTGCAGCTTTACTATTAACTGTGGGCTCAACCTGGAGTACCGCAAGCATAGCTGCACCTGAAAAACAGAGAATCGAACCACGCAACCAAGTGTTTGAGCAGAATAACCCTGATCAATACAAAACTTGGAAAGCAACTTCTGAAAGTACAGATAACACAGATGCACTAGCTGAAGACCCAAATATGGTTGTATTGTGGGGTGGGTACGGTTTTTCAAGAGAATACAACAAAGCACGCGGTCACTTTTACGCGGTGGAAGATGTGCGTAACATCCTGCGTACCGGTGGTCCAACTGACGAAAACTCAGGTCCGATGCCAATGGCTTGCTGGACCTGTAAAGGTCCTGACGTAGCACGCGTTATTGATGAGCGCGGTGAAGATGGTTATTTTGCCGGTAAATGGGCTCGCCTAGGCGCTGAAATCGTCAATCCTATTGGTTGTTCAGACTGTCATAATACGGCAAGTGAAGAGTTCAAAAACGGCGAACCGGCTCTGGCTCAAACTCGTCCGCATGTTAAACGTGCATTTGATGCTATCGATAAACCTTTCGAGAATCAGTCTCGCCTGGATAAACAGGCATCTGTTTGTGGTCAATGTCACGTTGAATACTATTTCGTTAAAGATAAGAACAATGCGGTGAAGTTCCCTTGGGACGAAGGCACAACGGTTGACGAAATGGAGCAATATTACGACTCAATCGGTTTTAGTGATTGGACACATAATATCTCTAAAGCACCAATGCTTAAAGCTCAGCACCCTGGATATGAAACTTGGCGTGAAGGCATCCACGGTAAAAACAACATTACTTGTGTAGACTGTCATATGCCGAAAGTGACCAACGAAGATGGCACAGTATTCACCGATCATAAAGTGGGCAACCCATTTGACCGTTTTGAAGACACCTGTGCACAATGTCATACACAAACAAAACAACAACTGCGTGATATTGTTTCTAGCCGTAAACAACAAGTTCAAAAGATGAAGCTAACCGCAGAGAAACAAATTGTAGCCGCTCATTTTGAAGCCGGAGCAGCTTGGAAAGCAGGTGCGACAGAAGCTGAAATGAAAGATATCCTGCAAGATATCCGTCACGCACAATGGCGTTGGGACTATGCCATTGCTTCTCACGGTGTACACATGCATGCACCAGAAGTCGCTCTTGAAGTTCTAGGAACAGCAATTGACCGAGCAGCGGATGCTCGTACCAAACTTGCTCGCCTACTTGCGACAAAAGGCATTACAGAACCGGTGAAGATTCCTGATATCTCAACCAAAGAAGCAGCGCAAAAAGCGGTAGGACTCGATCCAGAGCAAATGCGTCAAGAGAAAGAACATTTCCTTAAAACACTTGTTCCACAATGGGATGAAGCCGCTAAGAAACGTGAAGCGCAGTACTAAGCTTGCACGCCTCTGAAAATGACAAATGCCGACCACAACAGGTCGGCATTTTTATTTGCAGCAAGACTCCCATCAAGGAGAAAAAATCATATTTTAAGAGCGACGACCTTCAAGTAAGGCCTTTGCTTGATTTAATAAAACAACGGTTTTACGGCGATCAACCTCAGGTTGATTTGAATCCAGTATTTGTACCCAAAGATCGATAGCTTGCTGATAACGAAAACTAATAAAATGGTCACTCGCCAAAAGCGTTAATGCGGCCAAATTGTTTGCGTCCAACGATAAAGCTCGAGTCAATAAGGCTTCTATTTCAGGTGTCAAACGCTGCTTATTTTGGTAATATATAGCGCTGGCTTTACCCGACAACTGATTTGCGCTCGGCGACTCAGATAATCGAATCGCGTAGTCAAAGCATGTTGTTGCGGCAGAAAAATCTTGTTCAAAAAGATATCCTTGCCCCAATTGAAACCACAAATCAGCTTGATTTGGGTCAGCTCTTAACTGCTGTTGCAACTCTGTCATAATGTCAGCGGAAGATTTTAGTTTGACATGTTCAGCCACGGTTGGTTGTGGCTTGTCACCTAGCAACCAACCATAAACAGGAACAGAAACGATAAGTGCAACAGCAAGTAATGATTTCATCGATTTAACATTCCTTTCGCTTATCACAATGCATAAAAAGTCTATCGTGTTACCCTATAAATAACATTGATCAATACAGATTTATTGCTTATGACCCAGAAAATAATTCCTTCACAACAAACACAACAACAAGCGATGGCAATGGCCAAAGCTGTACAGAAACCAGGACAAACCAAAGAACAAACAAAACTCATTGCTCAAGGCATAGAAAAAGGCATTGCGCTATACAAAAAACAGCAGAAAGAGAAAAGTCGTCAAGCAGATAAAGCGCGTAAAAAGGTTTTGAAAACTAAGCAATCCGGTTCAGAAATGCAAAACTCACAACAGTTTAATGATTTTGAAACAGTGGACAACACTTCAAACCGATTACCCTGGATACTACTAGCAATAAGCTGGATAGGATTCATCGCCTATTGGTTTATTTACTAACTGCTTATTTACTAACGAATAGATAGAGAAAAAGCCAGCAAAGCTGGCTTTAAAATCCTAAACTTGCCGCAATATCATTTTTGCGGTCAAAAACCCATTGGCTGTCGAATGGTCCCCAGTCGGATAATTGGTAGTAACCATCATTGTGACGTCTACCGTCTTGAACAAACATGAGTTCAATACCTATGCCCGGAAGTGCTTTAATCACATCCTGAATAGTGCGACGAGGCCAGCCCGTTTTCTCAATAAGTTTCGGCACATTCGGCCGTTCAATGCTTTCCACTAACAAAGCTAAATATAAGCGCCTTGCAAAAACAGGACTCAATTCCATTGATACCTCCTCATCAATACAAGGCTCATTATTTCTTTTTTACCTCGCAACGTGTTGCGTTTGATCAATAACTTTTCAATACAATCCAAATCAAACCGCTTTTTATTCTTACGAAGCCTTTTGTCACGACAGTGTCTTCCTGTTAGGATTTGGCAAACAATAAATAATTCAGCCATTTTTCGAACCGCGAAAAGCTATCATTAGCAAAAAACTATCGTTAGCAAAAAAGCTATCTCCAATAAACTGGACGGTTCAGGGCAGAGGGAAAGTAAGGGAAAAATAATGATAATGATGTATGGCATACCAAACTGCGACACGATTAAGAAAGCTCGGCGATGGCTGGAAGCCGAAGGTGTCGCATACCAGTTTCATGATTACCGCAAACAAGGTATTGATGCTGAATTGGTCACAGAGTTTTGCCAATTTCTTGGCTGGGAAAACGTATTAAACAAACGAGGAACCACCTATCGCCAGCTTGGCCAAGAGCAAAAAGACAGTTTGAATCAACAAAACGCAATTGCTTTGCTGGTAGAACAACCTGCGATGATAAAACGTCCTATTATTCGCTATAACGACAAACTAGAAATAGGTTTCAGCGCAGCAAACTACGCGGCTATTTTCTGCAAATAATTTTACACAATTTCTTTTTTAACAAGGATTTCAAGGATGACAGATAGCCCTGTTTTGGCTCTCGCAAAAGATTTAATCAGCCGCCAATCAGTAACGCCTTTAGATGCAGGTTGCCAAGATTTGATGATTCAGCGCTTAAAAGCATTGGGGTTTGAAATCGAATCGATGGTGTTCGAAGACACAACTAACTTCTGGGCTCGCAAAGGTACGCAAGCACCACTGTTTACCTTCGCAGGGCACACGGATGTCGTTCCCGCAGGCAAAATGGAACAATGGCATACACCACCTTTTGAACCTACGGTTATCGATGACCACCTGCATGGTCGCGGAGCAGCCGATATGAAAGGTTCTTTGGCTTGTATGATTGTGGCTGTTGAACGCTTTCTTGCTGAAAACCCGAACCACAAAGGTTCAATCGGCTTTTTGATTACTTCCGATGAAGAAGGGCCGTTCATTAATGGTACCACTCGCGTTGTCGATACCTTAGTCGAGCGCAATGAAATGATTGATATGTGTATTGTGGGCGAGCCATCAAGCACATTAAAAGTCGGCGATGTGGTGAAAAATGGTCGTCGAGGATCCATTACTGGTGACATCACGATTAAGGGTGTTCAAGGCCATGTTGCCTACCCTCACCTCGCCAATAACCCAGTGCATCAAGCTCTTCCCGCTCTTGCTGAACTTGCATCGATGAAATGGGATGACGGTAACGACTACTTCCCGCCAACCAGCTTTCAAATTCCGAACGTGAGTGCAGGAACGGGAGCATCGAATGTCATTCCCGGTGAGTTTAATGTCCAATTCAATTTGCGCTTTAGTACAGAATTAACCGCTGAAGAAATTCAACGCCGAGTTCACTCAACGCTTGATGCTCACGGCTTAGATTACAATTTACGCTGGACACTGAATGGCCTGCCATTTTTAACCGATGCCGGTGAACTACTCGATGCGGTAGTTAAAGCAGTAAACGAAGTGAATCATCAACAACCGCAACTACTGACGACGGGGGGGACTTCTGATGGTCGTTTTATTGCTCAAATGGGCGCACAAGTGGTAGAGCTTGGCCCCGTCAACGCGACAATCCACAAAGTGAACGAATGCGTTAGCGTCCATGATCTTGAGCTGTTGAGCGACATGTACCAAAAAACGCTGGAGAATCTTTTAGCGTGATGGAGAATCTTTTTGCGTGATGGAGAATCTTTTTGCGTGATGGAGAATCTTTTTGCGTGATGGAGAATCTTTTTGCGTGATGGAGAAACAATTCGCGTGAGCATGACCGCTGAGCAATTAACAGGCAAACACCAATCCCATTTAACCGAAGTTCTGATTGGGCAAAAAATGTTTTTCGTTCATCCAGGAGTTAGGGATGATTTGCTGTCACTCAAAGAGGCAGCAGATAGAGATGGCTTTAACCTAAATATTGCCAGCGGCTTTCGTTCCTTTGGACGCCAGCTAGATATTTGGAATAGAAAAATGTCTGGTGAAGCTGCCGTTCTTGATCAAAACAGCCGACCAATCTCAACAGACACGTTAAGTGACGAGCAAAAAGTGCTGGCTATTTTGCGTTGGTCAGCGCTGCCTGGTGCGAGTCGTCATCATTGGGGGACAGATTTTGATGTGTTTGATAGAAACTCGCTGCCCAAAGAAGGCGGCTTGCAACTTGAACCTTGGGAATACTTACAAGACCACCAGCATAACTTCTATCTTTGGCTAAAAGATCACTTAGCTGAATTTGGCTTTTTCTTTCCGTACCCTTCAAATGGCTCTGGCGTGGCTTTTGAACCATGGCATATTAGCCACCAAAGTACCGCTAAAAGTTGCCTGCAAGCGCTGACTTTGGAGCAACTTGCGGCACAACTGGATACTGCGCCCATTTTGGGTAAAGAGTGCGTGCAGCAACTGCTGCCTAAGATTTACAATCAATACGTCATTAATATCAGTACACGCTAACGGCAACCAGCATGATAGAGTTTCTTTTTAACCCTTGGGTCATCTCAATAATCATTATCAGTGTCGTGATCGGTAATATCGCTGCGTTGAAATACACGGCAAATATGAAATACGGTCAAGAGAAGAAGAAAAGCGATTTAGATAAACTGAATGAGCTTGATAAGCAACACCACAACGAAGAACACCACAAACAATAAAGGACGCACATGCGTCCTTTATTTTATCCAATTGATATTATTTTTTATCAATAACAGCAGCCAGCACTGGCACCATATCTTTCAACAGTTCTTCTTCTACTGGTTTACCTGACGAGTCCGTAACGTTAATCGATGTACGGTTACCCAAGTCACCAAATAAGAAAGTATAAGTGCCTGATTTAAGCTCAATCGGTTGTACGCCGATCTCTTGCCAGAAGTCATCATCCGGAGCTGCATATTTCGCTTTGACAGTACCTTGCGACTGACTACGTTCTTCGATCGTGAAGCCCATACGAGGCAAGATATTCGGTAGACGAGGCCAAAGCACATCGTACGGTGAACGAGCAATGATAACCGGTAGACCACTACGGTCTGCACCCATAGAAATAGGGATTTGTTTCACTAACTCCTGCGCTTTACGAGCAGCTTCTTCTCGCGCGTCAAGATCATAGCGAGTTGTCACTAAATTGGTCATCAGCGCGTTGTAACGCTCTTTATTGGTGGTTGAAACTGGCATCTGTTTGCCATCTTCACGCCAATCGATCAGTGAGACCTTAAATCCATAGCGGTTATTGGCTTCAACACGTATTACTTGGTAACGGGCACCTAATTCAACATCTTCATCTTCTGTAACCCAAGACACCCAGTCAGTTTCAACTCGATCAGAGGTTTGAGAAACCGTTTTGATTTTGCGTTCAGCAATAACCTTTAAAACCGTATCCCAAACTTTATCCGCTTCTTCTTTACGAACCATCCACAGTGAAATTTCACCTTTTTGACGTTCTGCTCGTGCACCAGGAATTAATTCCAAAACTTGTTGCGGCGGGCGAACATCAACAGCAGAGCCTACACCACCGTGATAGTTGCCTTGTGGGATTTCAAAATTTGGGTAAAACTCTGGAGCAGCTCCTTCGGTTAGCTGCCACTCACTGAAGCTTTTCGTCTCTAGGTAGGTAAAATCATCTTTGGCTTGGCGGCGATGAGTTGAATTGGAACATGCACTTAAAACCAAAACAGCTAGTGAACTTATAACTAGCTGACGCGTAAACTTCATTGAAACTCCTAAAATGCACCGAGGTGTATACACACCCCGGCATTGTATGGAAAGCGCCTTAAAAAATACAGGCTTCGGTCATCGCTTGGGCAACAACTGGGCGAGCTTGTTCAGAAAGAGGTGTTAAAGGTAGACGTAGATCACCAAAAGAGATCAAACCTAACTTGTGAGCAGCCCATTTCACAGGGATTGGGCTTGATTCGACAAACAGATTTTTATGCAAAGGCATCAAACGTTGGTTAATTTCCTCTGCTTGGTCAAATTTGCCTTCTAACGCAAGGTGAGTCATATTGGCCATGTCAGCCGCTGCGACGTTATTGGTTACAGAAATAACCCCCTTACCACCAAGTTTGATAAACTCTAAACCTGTCGCATCATCACCACTGAGCAGAACAAAATCATCACCACAAAGTTCGCGATGAAGTGCAACACGGCTTAAATCACCAGTCGCATCTTTCAGTGCAACGATGTTGTCCAACTTCGCTAGACGAGCAACAGTCTCAGGTTTCAAATCAACCGCAGTACGTCCAGGTACGTTGTAAAGGATAATAGGAACTTCCGTCTGTTCAGAAATCGCTTTGTAATGTTGGTAAAGACCTTCTTGTGTCGGCTTATTGTAGTATGGCGTCACACTCAATACGCCAGCAATACCCGTGTTATTTAATAAACGACTGAAGGTAATTGATTCATGAGTCGCATTCGCTCCTGTGCCAGCAATAACAGGAATACGTCCCGCTGCGTACTCAAGCACTTTTTCAACAACTTTAACATGCTCTTCGATAGTCAGTGTGGATGATTCACCTGTCGTACCCACGGCAACGATAGCATCGGTACCTGCATCAACATGGTAGTCGACAAGCTTTTTCAGACTTACAAAGTCGACTTCGCCATCTTGGGTAAAAGGTGTAATTAACGCTACGATACTTCCTGAAAACATGTCTATCTCCATAAATAAATGCTTCCTGCATGGTACTGCATGGCAGTTGAAAAACACAAGAGGCTAACAATGCCTAAATGCCGCTTATCAGTGAATATTCATCACATGTTGGAGCTTTCGCCCACTCTATGTCTTATCGACTATTGTATATAAGCAATCCTTCCTCTTGTTAGAGGTCGGTCATATTTAATTAGCCAATATTGGCGGAGATTGTCTCTATACTGCAACTAACCTATCAAACAGTCATCACAACATAGGGTTACTTAATGAAAAGTTGTGCTAACATGCCAAAAAATAACAACGCGAATTATCAATATGACTCAACATCTTGTGATCACCGCAGTAGGAACTGACCGCCCTGGTATCTGTAACCAAGTGGCGAAACTAGTCACGCAGGCAGGCTGTAATATCGTAGACAGTCGCATTGCGTTATTTGGAAAGGAATTCACATTGATCATGCTGTTATCAGGCAATGCGAACAGCATTACCCGAGTGGAAACAATTTTGCCTTTACTCGGGCAGGAACAAGATTTGATCACTATGATGAAAAGAACCTCGCCGCCAGATCAGCAATCGAATGACTATGTGGTAGAAGTTTATGTGGAATCGGATGACCGCATTGGCTTAACCGAACAATTCACCCAGTTTTTTGCCGTGCGTAATATTGGCTTAGCATCACTCAGTGCACAAACCATCAGTAAAGAAAAATTGCAGCGCAAGAAGAATCAATTCCACATTGCGATTACCGCACATGTCGATGCGGAATATAACCTGATGCAGCTTCAAGAAGAGTTTGATGCACTTTGCACAACACTTGATGTACAAGGTTCTCTTAACTTTATAAAAAGCAGTCAATAAGGAAGAATAATGAACACTTTAAAAGCCGGTTCTCCGGCTCCGGCGTTTTCACTTTTAGATCAGGATGGCAAGCAAGTTACCCTGTCTGACTTTGCTGGCAAAAAAATCCTGTTTTATTTTTACCCAAAAGCAATGACACCGGGTTGTACTGTTCAGGCTCAAGGCATGCGTGATATTCAAACCGAACTTAACGCACTGAATGTTGTCGTGCTAGGTGTTAGTATCGACCCAGTTGCTCGCCTCGGTAAATTCATCGCTCGTGATAACCTCAACTTCATTTTGCTTTCAGACGAAGATCATCAAGTAGCAGAGCAATTTGGTGTGTGGGGAAGTAAGAAGTTTCTGGGGAAAGTGTATGACGGCTTGCACCGTATCAGCTTTCTGATTGATGAAAACGGCATGATTGAACACGTGTTTGATAAATTCAAAACCAAAGATCATCACCAAGTAGTTTTAAACTATTTGCAACAAAACAAAGCTTAATTGCTCCTGTTTAAAACAAATTGAATTTAAAAGTAAAGGGTCAGCGGATGCTGTAATGTCTGTCAGTTAAGCTCAAAAAGACAGAGTTCTCGTTCCCACGGTCTGAAGTGACCCCATAAAGTTGGACATTTCTGTTAAGCGGCTTGCAAGGCCTGATTTCGATATTCTATCGGAGTCAGGCCTTTAAATTTCACCTTAATCCGTTTTGTATTGTAATACTCTATATATTCTTCGATATTTGCAATCAGTTCATCAGCATCAGTGAAGCTTTGACCGTGATACATCTCTGTTTTGAGTAAAGCGAAGAAGTTTTCAGCCACTGAATTATCTAAACAGTTTCCTTTTCTCGACATACTTTGTTGAAGCCCATTATCTACAAGGAGCTTTTGGTAAGTCTTGTGCTGGTATTGCCAACCCTGGTCGCTATGGACAATATGAGAGGTTCCCTTATCAAGCTTGTCTATTGCCTCTTTCAGCTTGTCTGTAACCAAAGGCTAGCGGATGTTCTTCGCTTCTCGGTAAGACA
>NZ_JBKEBW010000038.1:0-7486 GCF_047973365.1 Vibrio sp.
AGATATCCCACCCTCAATCACAGTATTGGTCTGACTAAGTATTGGGCTTTGCGCTATTTTGGACGCTTACCCACCAGTACCGCCGAAACAGATTACGGTTAGTTGTGTACATCTAACTTCCTATGGCTTCCTTCAGACCCCACCGTTAGCCCGTGACGCCCTTGCCATTCGGATTGTCTTCCCCTTAGTCAGGGTGACTCCACTTTCTTTCAAGTGGACGGGTTTGCCAGCTTTGCTGGGCAAACAAAAATGACCCAAGATTGGGTCATTTTAAGTAAATACTATTTTTCAATAAAGCGGTTGTTGTTAAACACCAACGATAGGGGTTTATTTACGCTTACGGTTCACAGGTTCGACAAAAGAGAGTTGCATATCCCATGGCTGTTCAATCCAAGTATCTTGTTCGATATCGACAATGTACTCGTCGACTAACGCTTTACCTGCTGGTTTTGCACATACAGTAACCAACTTAGCTTTTGGATACATTTCACGAATTTTACGTGCTGTATCACCGCTATCAACCAAATCATCAACAATTAGGAAACCTTCTCCGTCATGCTCTGGTGCTTTTAGTACTTTCATATCACGCTGGTGATCGTGGTCGTAACTAGAGATACATACTGTATCTACGTAGCGAATCCCCAATTCACGAGCAAGAATAGCTGCTGGTACTAAACCACCGCGGCTAACACCCAGGATACCTTTCCATTGTTCTGCAGGCATTTGACGTTCAGCAAGTTCACGACAATAGTTCTGCATATTGTCCCAAGTGATAACGAATTTTTTGCTCATTCTAGTAAACCTAATTCTAGTAAACTTAATTGTAATAAACCGAATTTAATACATGTGCTGCCTTGTAAGCTTCACCATGCCATTAATATCTTAAGCGAAAATCAACTTAGCCAAGAAGATAGCGGTCATAAACCACACACTTACGGAGATCTCACGACCTTTACCGCTCAATACTTTAATTGATGTATAAGAGATGAAGCCTAATACAATACCTTCAGCGATGGAGTAAGTTAGAGGCATAAGCAAGCAAGTTACCACTACTGGAGCCGCTTCTGATAAATCACGCCAGTCAACGCTGACAAGACCTGACATCATCAAAATAGCAACATAGAAAAGAGCACCTGCTGTTGCGTAAGCTGGAATCATCCCTGCTAATGGCGAGAAGAATAATGCAAGAAGGAACAAAATGCCAACGACAACTGCGGTTAAACCTGTACGTCCACCAACAGCAACACCGGCAGTACTCTCCACGAAAGAGGTGGTATTTGAAGTACCAAGCAAGGCACCAATAGAGGTTGCCGTTGAGTCGGCAAGTAGTGCTTTGTTCAGGCGAGGAATCTTACCGTCTTTACCGATTAAGTTAGCTTTAGTTGCAACGCCAACTAGCGTGCCAGCCGTATCAAAGAGGTCAACAAACAAGAATGCGAAAACAACCGAAACCATACCGATGTTGAAAACACCAGCAAAATCAAGTTGTAGGAACGTAGGAGCAATGCTTGGTGGCGTTGACATAATGCCGTGCCATTGAACGTCACCAAAAATAATACCTAGACCAGTAGTAAGCAGAATAGCAATCAGTACTGCACCTTTAATACCACGATTAACCAAACCGATGGTCAAAAAGAAACTTACTGCAGCAAGTACAGGCGAAAGGCTAGTAAAATCACCGACTGATACCAGTGTTGCTGGGTTATCTACCACGATTTTTGCGTTTTGTAGTGCAATAAATGCTAAGAACAGACCGATACCCGCAGAGATACCTGTTCTTAGAGACATGGGAATTGAGTTAATGATCCATTCACGGATCTTAAACAGGCTCAACATAATGAAAAGTACACCAGAGCAGAATACGGCTGCTAGCGCCACTTGCCATGTATACCCCATACCAAGAACAACAGAATAAGTGAAGAATGCGTTTAAGCCCATACCTGGCGCTTGGGCGATTGGATAGTTAGCAACAAAACCCATAATGAAACAGCCAATAGCCGCAGCTAAACAGGTCGCCACAAATACTGAGCCTTGATCCATGCCAGTTGCAGATAAAATGGCAGGGTTCACAAAAATAATGTAAGCCATTGTCAGGAATGTAGTTACACCTGCGATGATCTCAGTACGCACAGTTGTGCTGTTTTCACTGAGTTTAAAGAGCCTTTCCAGCATGATCGAATCCTAATAAAGGTAAAGTAAACGGTTGCGTAAACGATTGGGCGCAAATTATAAAGACATCAGTTCACAAATTCCAGACCGAATTTATTTTGATTTTAAAAGTACCAACCATCAATTATGCATGGTCCTTCATAAAAATTGGCATTTTTCACTAACAAAACGAATATTTGTTAAAATTATGTAAAACACAAATCAAGGGCAAAAAAAACGCCATCTGAAAACAGATGGCGGTGAATCATACTGACCACTTTAACAAATAGCGGTCAAAAACACATTCCAATATAGGGGTGAACATTACTGTTCAAATCACATGCATTTGGTCTCACTCACCAAAAGCGTGTGGGGTGTAGCGTTGCAGAGAGACATAACATCTTTCTATAACGTTACGAGGGTAAACTTGCTTCGAAACTCTTGTTTCTAAACTCTCGTTTGCGAATTGATCATTAATATACCACAAAGAAAAAATATTACAATTTAATGGTGAGTAAAATCACAAAATGTTTATAAATCCGACAAAATAATCAGAACAATTGGTAATAAAATTACAGAAATGACGTTTTATTTTAGATCCACATTGCAAAAATAGTGCAACTTATTGAGTAATTAGAATTTAACTTACGAGTCACTTCGTAATTTCACCTCCTATCCCCAAATTACTTGGCATTGTAGGTAGCAAGGGGACATCTATCGCAAATTACCCATCCATACCACTACTCGATTCAACGACTCAATGGTATGCTGTCAGCCAAATACAGCCCCGCCAGACAGGTTATTTCTCTAAATTTACAACCTCTCGCCACTATTTAATCGGGGTATAGATAAATAAAGGAGTCATCTATGTCTGAGTTCCATTCTGAAATTAGCAACCTATCTCCAGCTCCCGTTTGGCAGTTTTTCGATAAAATCTGTTCAATCCCTCACCCTTCAAAGCATGAAGAAGCACTAGCTCAAGCCATTATTGGTTGGGTAACAGAACTTGGCTTAGACGTGCGCCGTGATGCGACAGGCAACGTATTTATTAAGAAGCCAGCGACTCCGGGAATGGAGAATAAGAAAGGTGTGGTACTGCAAGCTCATATTGATATGGTTCCACAGAAGAACGAAGATACCGATCACGACTTCACTAAAGATCCTATCCAACCTTATATTGACGGCGAATGGGTTACTGCCAAAGGTACAACACTTGGTGCTGATAATGGTATGGGGATGGCCACTTGCTTAGCCGTATTAGCGTCTACTGAGATTAAACATGGTCCACTGGAAGTGCTACTGACTATTGATGAAGAAGCCGGTATGACTGGCGCATTTGGTCTTGAAGCCGGCTGGTTAGAAGGTGAAATTCTTCTTAATACCGATTCAGAGCAAGAAGGTGAAGTCTACATGGGTTGTGCGGGTGGTGTCGATGCTTCAATCAAGTTCGACATCAAACGCGAAGCCATTCCGTCAAACTTTGTCACTCGTCAACTTGTTCTAAAAGGTCTCAAAGGTGGCCACTCAGGTTGTGATATCCATACCGGTCGTGGCAACGCAAATAAATTGCTTGCACGTTTCTTAGCGGGACACACAAACGAGTTGGATCTGCGCTTAGTGGAGTTCCGTGGTGGTAGTTTACGCAATGCCATTCCGCGCGAAGCATTTGTTACCGTGGCACTTCCTGCCGAAAATGAAGCTAAGCTGACCGAGCTTTATAATTTCTATACTGATTTAATCAAATCAGAGCTCGGAAAAGTAGAAACGAACATCGTCACGTTCAATGAATCCCAAGAAGTCTCTTCAAACATGTTCGCACTTGCTGATCAGAAACGTTTCATTGCCGCACTGAATGCTTGTCCAAACGGTGTTATCCGTATGAGCGATGAGATTGAAGGCGTGGTAGAAACATCATTAAACGTGGGTGTGATTAAAACGGAAGAGAACCAAATCACGGTACTGTGCCTGATTCGCTCACTGATCGATTCTGGCCGTAGCCAAGTAGAAGGCATGTTAGCTTCTGTAGCTGAACTTGCAGGTGCGTCTATTCAGTTTTCTGGAGCTTATCCAGGCTGGAAACCAGATGCTGACTCTGAAATCATGCATATCTTCCGTGATATGTACCAAGGTATCTATGGCAATAAGCCAAACATCATGGTGATTCACGCCGGCTTGGAATGTGGTCTGTTTAAGAAACCTTATCCAAATATGGACATGGTTTCGTTTGGTCCTACCATCAAATTCCCACACTCTCCTGATGAAAAAGTGAAGATTGATACTGTCGAACTATTCTGGGAACAAATGGTTGCGCTATTGGAAAATATCCCAGCTAAATCTTAAGTTTTTCGACAAAAAAGCCTGATACTAAGCCGAAGCTAATCGCTTCGGCTTATTTCATTTTGAACAAATATTTTTTGTCGATACGACCATTTTTTTTCATTAGCGAGAGAATAAACACTGCTGTTAGAGTGCGCGTCCTTGAAGTTCCCAGAGAAGTTCTCCACACTCTATTCAAGGCATTACGTCGTCACGACGCATATGTGGGCTGTACTCCATTTCAGCCTTAAATAAATTCCAAACAAAACACTAAGATACTGCGATGAAAGAAAAAATGACGGTCGGATGGCGAGAAAGACTTAGCCTTCCCGGGTTAGGTATTGAGAAAATTAAAGCGAAAATCGATACCGGCGCCCGCACATCTTGCTTACACGCATTTAAGTTAGAAAGCTTTACTAAAGAAGGGAAACTTTGGGTACGTTTCTGGATCCACCCGAATCAACACGACGTGGATACAGAAGTCGTTTGTGAGACTGAAGTAATAGCAGAGAGAACAGTACGAGACTCAGGTGGTCATGAAGAGTCTCGCTACGTTATTAAGTCCGATATCTGTTTAGGCGGACAAACGTGGCCGGTGGAAATAACATTAACAAATAGAGAAAATATGGCATTCCGCATGCTTTTAGGTCGCACCGCGATGCATCATAGGATCATTGTTGATCCAACCGCATCGTTTTTAATTCCTTTTGAGGCACCCAAGTTATGAAAATTGGTATTCTGTCACGCAACTCTTCGCTATATTCAACCAAGCGATTAATCGAAGCTTGTAAGCAGCGTGGACACGAAGTAAAAGTGATTGATGCTTTACGTTGTTACATGAATATCAATTCAGACAAACCTGAAATCCATTTCAAGGGTGAAGAACTGGCTGGATTTGATGCGGTTATCCCGCGAATTGGCGCGTCAGTTA
Source organism: Vibrio sp. (assembly GCF_047973365.1). GTDB lineage: Bacteria > Pseudomonadota > Gammaproteobacteria > Enterobacterales > Vibrionaceae > Vibrio. Next base: position 5,396 of record NZ_JBKEBW010000038.1, read on the forward strand.
CCTTTTATGGCACAGCGGTATTACGTCAATTTGAAATGATGGGTGTTTATCCAGCTAACGAATCTGTCGCTATCAGCCGCTCAAGAGATAAGCTGCGCTCAATGCAGTTGCTTTCTCGTAAAGGGATTGGTATGCCAATTACTGGTTTTGCCAGTAAGCCTGACGATGTTAAAGACCTGCTAGACATGGTTGGCGGTGCGCCAGTTGTGATTAAACTGCTGGAAGGTACTCAGGGTATCGGTGTTGTTCTTGCCGAAACTCGTAAGGCAGCAGAGAGTGTGATCGAAGCGTTTATGGGCCTGAAAGCAAACATCATGGTTCAGGAATACATTAAAGAAGCCGGCGGTGCGGATATTCGCTGTTTCGTCATTGGTGATAAAGTTATCGCCGCAATGAAACGACAAGGGGCCGAGGGCGAGTTCCGTTCTAACCTTCACCGTGGTGGTTCAGCATCACTGGTTAAGATCACACCGCAAGAACGAAGAACCGCTATTGAAGCTGCTAAAATCATGGGGCTTAATGTTGCTGGTGTGGATTTACTTCGCTCAGCGAGAGGACCGTTGGTTATGGAAGTCAACTCCTCACCTGGCTTAGAAGGCATTGAAGCTGCGACCGGCAAAGATATCGCCGGTATGATTGTCGAATTTCTAGAGAAAAATGCGGCAAGTAAAAGGACTAGAACACGTGGTAAAGGCTAGAAAATATAAGAACGTAGCATACGAATTTCTGGGGGAGAAAATTCCCCCAGCAACCAAACAAGTCATAGAACTGGAAGGGGCGAAGCTATACACCCACTCGCCACTTTCCATCCCGATTGAAATCATTCATGGCGCGTCCCCAGGTCCAGTCCTTATGGTTAACGCAGCCATTCACGGTGATGAACTCAACGGTGTTGAGATCGTAAGACAACTGATCAATTCCATCGATCCGCAAAAGCTTAAAGGCACTCTGATTACCGTGCCTATTGTTAACGTATTCGGCTTCATTCATAAATCACGCTACCTGCCAGACAGACGCGATCTCAACCGCTGCTTCCCTGGCAGTGACACTGGCTCACTGGCCTCACGAATGGCACACATCTTCTTCTCTCAAGTTGCTTTGAAGTGTGATTACATTATCGATCTACACACTGGTGCGATTCATCGAACAAACTTGCCACAAATTCGCGCCGATCTCAGCAATCCAGAAACGCTGCGTATCGCTCAATCCTTTGCGACCCCTGTAATTCTCGATTCACCATTAAGAATGGGCTCGCTGCGCAGTGAAGCGGAGAAATCGGGTATTACTGTATTAACCTATGAAGCAGGCGAAGCGCTTCGCTTCGAACCTATCGCAATCAGTGCCGGTGTGGTTGGCGTGAAACGTGTAATGCAGGCAATTGGCATGCTACGTTCAAGCCGTAAGAAATTGCCAAACTCAGTGATCGCTAAATCAACCAGTTGGTTGCGTGCTGAAGCTGATGGTATTTTACGTACCGTAGTTTCACTCGGTGATCGTGTTGAAAAAGGGCAAGTCTTGGCTTATATCAACTCACCACTAGGTAACATTGAAGTTGAAGTCAAAGCGAATAAAGGCGGTATCGTTATCGGTCAACAAACACTACCACTCGTGAATGAAGGGGATGCCGTTTTCCACCTTGCTTACTTTACTCAAAATGACGATATGGTTGAACAACTAGTTGGTGACTTTATCGAAGAGGTGATTGAAGTGGATTTAGAGCCACTCACCACTGGTCAAATCATGCCACCGTCACCATCTGAATAAATAGAACATTCAGACTCTGTTCTTCATGCATAAAAAACCTTGGTATCACTACCAAGGTTTTTTATGCTAATTGGATTATACCATATATGGACCCTCTCTTATTGCAAGAGACAATCATGATAATTTCTGATACTCAATTGCTCCCATATATTCGGCTTTGGGTATCAGATTACCCGCCTTGATGGATATCCGAACCTAGCTTTCATATCATTCGTCGCGGCTTCAATGAGCCCTTGGTATAACCTGATTGGAACTAGGTGGTTATGAGCCTTCAATCATCATATTGTTTCTTTGGCAATTTGTTGAAAAGGTACCTCTGGTTATTCA
>NZ_JBKEBW010000028.1:0-5814 GCF_047973365.1 Vibrio sp.
AGATATCCCACCCTCAATCACAGTATTGGTCTGACTAAGTATTGGGCTTTGCGCTATTTTGGACGCTTACCCACCAGTACCGCCGAAACAGATTACGGTTAGTTGTGTACATCTAACTTCCTATGGCTTCCTTCAGACCCCACCGTTAGCCCGTGACGCCCTTGCCATTCGGATTGTCTTCCCCTTAGTCAGGGTGACTCCACTTTCTTTCAAGTGGACGGGTTTGCCAGCTTTGCTGGGCAAACAAAAATCCAGTGCTTAAACACTGGATTGAGTTTGTGTACCCGTCATTCCTGTAAAGGCAGGAATCAAAATCTCAGCATCATGCACAAAAGCGAGAGCCCGGATAAATACTACGTATTTTCCGGGATGACGGGCATAAACGTTGGAATAACGGGTATAAATCGAACTAAGAGTTTATTGAGTTTCAAAGTATGAATCACTCACCCGCTGTAAGGTCAGCAGCTTTCTCTTTCGCTTGCTGAGCTTCACGGACATCTTTGTAGATGCGTGCCATCTCAACAAACGCATAGCGGTGCTCTACGTATTCGTAAACATTAAAGGAAATGGCCAACTTATACAGCGATACCGCATGGGCGTAGTTACCTTGCATTTGATAGCGCTTACCAAGATAAAAATAAGCTTCGGTTAAACGCTGCGCTAGCAAGTTGTTATCGCGAGTGCTTGCCAGTACCACTTTAAACAGTTGCTCTTCAGATATTTCATCCAACATCATGGCAGCCAATAACCAGCCCCACTCTTGGTCACTGGCTTTGTCGCTATAAGATTTGAACTGCTCGCTAAGCTCTGTTGTTGCCGCTTGAGGGTCAAGTTCCATTTTGATGATATAGCGCCACAAAGCGCGGAAGGGATCATTCGGATCCATCTGATAATGTTTATCCGCTTCATCAAATGCAAGCTGTGGACGCTCACCGTAATATAACGCAACGGCACGGTTACGCATGGCGTATTCATTACTAGGATCAAGCTCTAGCGTTGAATCAAACGATTCATAAGCTGCGTCAAATTCACCGGTTTCGGTGTAATACACACCTAACAAGTTAAAGATATCGGGTTGAGCGGGATTAAGCGCTAATGATTGCGTGAAATCCAAGCGAGCTAAATCACGTAAGCCAACACTGTCATAAGCATTGCCTCGTTCATAAAGCATTTTTGCTCGTACTTCATCGGCTAAATCAGGTCGCTGCAATAGCTGCGTCAAACGCGCGATTTGCACTTCCTGCTGCACACTGGCTTGTAGAGGAATAGCCATTGGTGGATAAACCCATGGTACCGTATTGGCAGACTCGGAAGAGTTGCTCGCACATCCGGCTAAGAGCGCTAACGCCGCAGTGACGGTCGCGGTTTTAAACCATTTCACAAATAGATACTCCTGTATGCCCTGCCACTATGATAAAAAAGAAAAAAGGGAGCGAATCTAGCTCCCTTTATAACACGTATTTTTATCTTTTACGTAAATTAACTCTACGTAAACGGATTAAGCTTCTGGAGCTGAATCAGTTGCTGCCGCTTCTGCTGGCTTTTCTACTGCTTCTTTCATGCTCAGACGAACACGACCCTGGCGGTCAATTTCAAGTACTTTAACTTGAACTTCTTGGCCTTCAGTCAGGAAGTCAGACACTTTCTCTACGCGTTGATCAGCGATTTGAGAAATATGAACCAGACCGTCTTTACCCGGAAGCACAGTGACGAATGCACCGAAGTCAGCCAGACGTGCAACTTTACCAGTGTAGATCTTACCGACTTCAACTTCAGCCGTGATCTGCTCGATACGACGAATCGCGTCTTGCGCTTGCTCACCAGAAGTTGCTGCGATCTTGATGGTACCGTCATCTTCGATTTCGATAGTTGTACCCGTCTCTTCAGTCAGAGCACGGATAACTGCACCACCTTTACCGATAACGTCTTTGATCTTCTCAGCGTTGATCTTCATAGTGTGGATACGTGGAGCAAATTGAGAGATGTCTGCACGAGCGCCAGAGATAGCTTGATCCATTACAGATAGGATGTGCTTACGTGCACCTTGCGCTTGGTTAAGGGCAATTTGCATGATCTCTTTAGTGATACCTTCAATCTTGATGTCCATTTGCAGTGCAGTGATACCAGTGTTAGTACCTGCTACTTTAAAGTCCATATCACCTAGGTGGTCTTCGTCACCAAGGATGTCTGAAAGAACAACGAAATCGTCACCTTCTTTAACCAGACCCATTGCGATACCTGCAACGGAAGACTTGATTGGCACACCCGCATCCATCAGAGCCAGAGAAGTACCACAAACAGAAGCCATTGACGAAGAACCGTTTGATTCAGTGATTTCTGAAACCACACGTACTGTGTACGGGAATTCTTCTGGAGAAGGCATGACTGCTGCGATACCGCGTTTAGCCAGTTTACCGTGACCGATTTCACGACGCTTAGGAGAACCTACAAAACCAGTCTCACCCACACAGTATGGAGGGAAGTTGTAGTGTAGTAGGAAGTAATCTTTTTTCTCGCCAGTTAGCTCATCAATGATTTGAGCATCACGTTGAGTACCAAGAGTCGCCGTTACTAGCGCCTGAGTTTCACCACGAGTGAATAGTGCAGAACCGTGAGTACGTGGCAGAACACCAGTACGTACATCAAGTGCACGAACCATGTCTTTTTCACGACCATCAATACGTGGGTTACCGGCGATGATGCTACGACGTACCACGACTTTCTCTAGATCGTGGAAAATAGTGTGGATCTCTTTTGGATTCAGCTCTTCGTTTTCAGCAAGTAGTTTGTCACTGACTTCGGCACTGATTTCATGGATACGGTCATAACGCGCCATTTTTTCAGTGATTTGGTAAGCTTCAACCAGTTTCGCTTCCGCTAGCTCAGCGATTTTCGCTTTAAGCTCTGTGTTTTCAGCAGGAGCCGTCCAGTTCCATGCAGGAGTAGCTACTTCCGCTGCGAATTCGTTGATGGCGTTGATAACGGTTTGTTGTTGGTCGTGACCAAATACAACCGCAGAAAGCATCTCTTCTTCTGTTAGGTTGTCAGCTTCTGATTCAACCATCAGTACCGCAGAATCAGTACCAGCAACAACAAGATCTAGACGAGAAGTCGCAAGTTCTTTTTCGCTTGGGTTTAGAACAAGTTGACCATTGATATGACCAACGCGTGCTGCACCGATAGGACCATTGAATGGGATACCTGAAATCGCAAGCGCCGCAGAAGTACCAATCATAGTCACGATGTCTGGTTGAACATCAGGGTTCACAGACATGACTGTCGCGATAACTTGAACTTCGTTAGTGAAACCATCTGGGAACAGTGGGCGAATTGGACGGTCAATCAAACGAGCGGTAAGCGTTTCGCCTTCTGAAGGACGGCCTTCACGTTTGAAGAAGCCACCAGGGATTTTACCTGCCGCGTAAGTACGCTCTTGGTAGTTGACGGTTAGAGGGAAGAAGTCTTGACCTTCTACCGCTTCTTTCTTACCAACAACAGAAACGAATACTGCGGTGTCATCCATAGTCACCATGACTGCAGATGTTGCTTGACGAGCAATAACACCTGTTTCTAGCGTGACAGTGTGGTTGCCATACTGGAACGTTTTAACAACTGGTTTTTCGAACATGTAAATATTCCTTGCTCTGAGCTAATGCCCAGATTTAATAAATGAATCTCACACATTACGAATCGCGACTAGTAAAAACGTGCTTTTATTCTGTATTTAAGAATGTTCGGCAAACACGCTTTGGATAGCCGCGACCGTTTGGTCGACGTGGTTGACTGTAATGTAGTGAGTTTGAATGCCTAACCTTATCTAAGGATTTCGACGCGCATAGTATATACCTGCTTGCGACAAGATGCTAATTCCGGTAGAAATTAAGGTATTTTCTGTCATTCCAGCGAAGGCTGGAATCTAATCATCGCGAGAGCTGAAACTAGATCCTGAATAAATGCTACGCATTTTTCAGCATGACGAGTGATCGGCAGACACAAAAAAGGGGCATAAAGCCCCTTTTTCTTAAACCTGCTTGGCAGACGTCAATTAGCGACGTAGACCTAGACGGGCGATTAGTGCGTGGTAACGCTCTAGATCTTTACCTTTTAGGTAGTCTAGAAGTTTACGACGGCTAGAAACCATACGTAGAAGACCACGACGGCTGTGGTGATCGCCTTTGTGTTCTTTGAAGTGACCTTGTAGGTGGTTGATAGAAGCGGTAAGTAGAGCTACTTGAACTTCTGGTGAACCAGTGTCGCCTTCGCCACGTGCGTATTCTGCAACGATTGCTGCTTTAGTTTCTGCATTCAGAGACATAATTCTCTCCTAAAGAGTTAAGTTTATATTTGTGTCGCCAATCTCTGATTCAGCCGACACGGGGAGCGGGGATTATAGGGAATAACCTGTAACCACACAAGCGCTATTTCACGAAATAGAATGTGTAACTTAGCGCTATAAATCAGTCATTGACCTTGCAGCATCAAGTACGCGGTGGATAAACCACTAAACGCTTCGGCGCTACTTTGCCATCGTTATCGATTTCAGCAACGCCAAGGAATAGCTTCTCTTCGCCACCCGTCATGCGAACTATACCGTCTGTCGGAGCACCAAAGACTTGAACCGCTTGACCGTGCTGAACCATATCAACCAGCTCAGGGATCAGATTGACCTCTGGTAAGTCTTGTACTGCGGTATCCATTGGTAACAGCAATGCATCAAGCACATCGTAAGGTGAACGTTCTTCGCGGTGGGCTTGCTCAATAAGTTGGTTGAGCTGCTCAAGCGTTACCATATTCTCATATGGGTATTTCGCCACCCCCGTACGACGAAGCATAGTGACATGCGCGCCACAGCCAAGCATTTCACCTAGATCATCGACGATAGTGCGAATGTAAGTGCCTTTTGAGCAATGTACTTCCATCTCAACTTCATCGTTTTCAAAACGATACAGAACAATGTCGTAAACGGTGATTTTGCGCGATTCGCGTGGTACTTCGATACCTTGGCGAGCATATTCGTACAGTGGACGACCTTGGTATTTCAATGCGGAAAACATTGATGGTACTTGGTCGGTTTCACCGCGGAATTTTTCGATACAACTGAACAGCGTATCATGGTCGACATTCACCTCACGCGTTTCAACCACTTCACCGTCTGAATCTGAGGTATCAGTACGCTCACCCAGCTTTGCAATCACGCGATAACGCTTATCGGAATCAAGCAGAAACTGCGAAAACTTAGTTGCTTCGCCTAAACAAATAGGCAGCATACCCGTTGCCAGAGGATCTAGTGCTCCGGTATGCCCTGCTTTTTCAGCAAAGAAAAGGCGTTTAACTTTTTGTAAGGTGTCATTAGATGAGATGCCGGTTGGTTTATCAATCAGCACCACACCATTAATCGGACGCCCTTTACGACGACGAGCCATTACTCTTCGTCATCACGACCAGCTTCTTTTTGACTTTGCTTGTCGCTATTGACGACTTCAGAAACTAGGTTCGACATACGCATACCTTCAACTAAGGTGCTGTCGTAGTGGAAACGAATTTCTGGCGTTAGACGTAGACGAATACGCTTACCAAGCATCATACGGATATGAGCTTCGTGTTCACGTAGCGCTTTTAAACAAGACTCTGGCGTTTGCTCACCCACACATAGGAAAGTGACAAATACTTTAGCGTAGGCTAAGTCTCGAGAAACTTCCACATCAGAAATGGTCACCATTCCTAAACGAGAGTCACGAACTTAGCGCTGAAGGATCATGGCGAGTTCTTTTTGTAATTGTTGAGACACACGTTGAGTGCGGCTAAATTCTTTTG
>NZ_JBKEBW010000125.1:0-14393 GCF_047973365.1 Vibrio sp.
CATCAATATCAATTAATGGCTCTGCTTGCACAGCTTAATCAGCAACAAGGGTGTGGTGTTATCGTCATCTTACATGATCTTAATCTTGCTCTGCGCTACGCCACTCATATTGTCGCCCTGAAGCAAGGCAAAATCGCTTTTGATGGCCCAGCGTCAACACTCGTTGATGAACAACGCCTGTCAGAGCTTTATCAAACACCCATCTCTTTAATTGACCATCCGAATATTCAAGATGGAATGACTACGAATAAGGTAGCGATTGTATGCGCCTAATTTTAAAAAAAATAACGACATTTCTATTTTTATCTGGATTGTTATTGAGTTATACACAATCTGTTTTCGCTGCTCTGACGGTGGTTGATTCCCTTGGTGAGCAACAATTATCAGGCGTCCCTTCACGCGCTGCAGTTTTAGACTGGAGCTTACTAGAACAGGTCATAGAATTGGGTATTACACCAATAGCGGTGACGGATGCGGAATCTTATAAAGATTGGGTGGTAAAGCCGGCTATCCCAGAGCAGGTAGAGAATGTGGGAACACGATCTGAACCTAATTTGGAGAGAATTGCAGCTTTAAAACCAGATATCATTTTAATTGGCGGTTCTCAGAAAGATTTAAAGCCGCGTTTGGAGCAGATAGCTCCAGTGCTTTTGTACACCAATTTTAGTGCTGATGATAAACAGGCAGAGGTAGCGATTCGGCATTTTAAACAATTGGCTCATGTGTTTGCGAAAGAAGATGTTGCAGAGCAAAAACTGCTTCAAATGGATAAGCGTTTTTCCGAACTCAGACAGCAGTTAGATAACCATTTTGGAACCCCCTTACCGACGACACTGGTGATGCGATTTGCCGATACCAAATCAACGTTTATCTACACTCAAGATTCCATGGTGTATTACGTCGTCAAAAAATTGGGTTTGCAGCCTACTATGGAAGAAGCGCCTAAACATTGGGGGATCGTGCAAAAGCCACTTCCTGATTTGCGTGATATAAAAGATGGCTATGTCTTATATATTGAGCCTTTCAACGAAGAGGAAAAACTAAAAAGTTCCATACTGTGGAAAGCCATGCCTTTTGTCCGCCAGCAACGTGTGAATTCTGTGGCTTCAGTATGGAGCTATGGCGGCGCCATGTCGTTAATGTACACCGCAGAAGCAATCACTGACAGTTTACTGGAAATGGCTCCTGCCTCATGAATGTAAAGCACCTAAGTATGATGGTTGCTTTGTTAGCCATTACCGCATTTTTGGGGTTACAGTTTCATCAACCGGTTCCTTTAACGACTCAATGGACGTTGATTGGCAGCCCACATTTAGCGGAATCATTTGATGAGTTTAATTTTGCTTATGCTCAACTGCCCCGTTTGATAATGACCTTGATTGTTGGCTCAATGCTGGGGGTAGTCGGTAGCTTGATGCAGCAATTAACACAAAACTCACTGACATCCCCTCTAACTATGGGGACGTCATCTGGTGCTTGGTTAGCCTTGATTATTATGAGTATCTGGTGGCCAGACGCCATTGGTGATCACAGTGCGTTAGCTGCCATGTTGGGGGCGTTGATAGCGTTTGGCCTGATATTATTGATCGCCGGTGTGGATAATATGACGGGTTTACCAATGGTCATTTCTGGTATGGTGATCAACATTTTGCTTGGTGCGATAGCCAGTGCGATTATATTGCTCCATCAGGATTATGCTCAGAATGTATTTATGTGGGGGGCTGGCGATTTAGCGCAGAATGGTTGGGAAGCTGTCGAATGGTTAATTCCTCGTCTATCACCACTTCTGTTGTTGATGTTATTCGCCCCGCGAATTTTAACTCTGCTGCGTTTAGGCCATCAGGGAGCACAGGCTCGAGGTTTATCGGTTATTCCTGCTTTCTTTCTGTTGATGGTGATAGGCATTTGGTTGGTATCCGTATCTATAACCAGTGTTGGGTTGATAGGCTTTATTGGATTACTGACCCCCAATATTGTCCGGGCACTCGGTGCTCGAACACCAAGAATGGAGTTAATTGCCAGTTTTGTCTTTGGCGCATTGCTACTCCTGTTTACCGATTTATTAGCCCAGTCTCTGACATTATGGATGGGGCAAGTCGTACCAAGTGGTGTGACTGCTGCCGCGATTGGCGCTCCGGCTTTAATCTGGTTTAGTCGTCGCCAGCTTAAAGCGCAGGATAATATTGCCATCGCTTTGCCGGGCTCTCGGCAACGTATGAGCAGTAAGCTGACCTGTAGTATAGGTTTGTTATTTGCTGCTGGTGCGGCGTTGTACTTTTTTTATCAGCCCGATGTGGATGGGTTTTCTCTTGCTATTCCGACTGAATATCAGTGGACATTACGTTGGCCGAGAGCGTTAACCTCTTTGTGTGCTGGTGTCGGTCTTGCTTTAGCTGGAACCATTTTACAACGTCTTATCTATAACCCTCTGGCGAGCCCTGATATTCTCGGTGTTTCATCGGGGGCAACTTTCGCCTTAGTCTTTTCTAGCCTGTTTTTAGGACAATCGTTAGGTTCTACGCAATGGGGAACGGCACTGTTCGGCAGTACAGTTGTGCTGGCGATTCTTATCGCTTTAGGTCGTAAAAATCAATTCGCTCCTTCAAGTGTGGTTTTAACCGGTATCGCAATGACCGCTTTACTACAGGCTTTTGTTCAGTTTTGTCTGGCAAAAGGTAATCAGGATAGTTACAAAATCATTCAGTGGTTAGCCGGTTCTACTTATCGAGTCACTGCTGAACAATCACTGTTGTTATTAGGACTTGTGGCTCTAATGTTAGTGATGAGCCTTGTTGGCTCACGAGGTTTAACGCTGATCTCAATTAGCCGCAGTTTTGCTCAGGCGAGAGGGCTTAATAGCACTTTAATGTCATTAGGGTTGTTGGTTCTTGTCGCAATGTTATGTTCGGTTGTTACCGCAACGATGGGACCCGTATCGTTTGTTGGTCTTATTGCCTCCCATCTGGCGCGAATGCTAGGTGCTGCACAAGTCAAATCACAGTTATTACTCGGTAGTTTAATCGGCGGAACGGCAATGCTTTGGGCTGACTGGCTGGGGCAAAGCTTGCTCTATCCAAATCAGGTCGCTGCCGGGACTTTGGTGGCAATATTAGGTGCGATTTATTTCCTTGGACTGTTGATTTTTAATCGGCGATATCGCCGATAACGGTCTTACCATTAGGGGGGATCTCTCGCGACTTCCCCCGAATTTCTTATCATCTCAATATTTTTGCTTATAACTTATTGTAAATCATTCTCATTACCAATATCATTTGCGTTATGAATTAATGATTATTTATAAATTTAAGCAGGGGTATCTATGAGTTTGTTCCGTTTGTCTCCCGTTGGGATTGGGGTGATTGCCGCATTAACGATTGCGCAAGTTGGCTACGCATTGGCAGAAGAGTCATCGATGTCGGATAGTAATGCCGATGAAGTGATCACTATTGTTGGTTCTCAGGTTGATCTCGGTGGTGAATATCAAGGAGGACAAGTTGCTCGTAGTGGTCGTGCGGGGATGTTTGGTGCTCAAGACATCATGGACGCTCCATTTTCTTCAACGAATTACACTGCTGAACTGATTGAAAACCAGCAGGCTGCTAGCGTTGGTGATGTATTGCAAAATGACCCAACAGTACGAGTAGCTACTGGTTTCGGAAACTTTCAAGAACTGTACATGATGCGTGGATTTCCAGTCTTTTCTGATGATATGACCTTAAATGGCGTTTACGGTATTTTGCCTCGTCAATATGTGGCGGCAGAAATGTTAGAGCGAGTTGAAGTTCTGCGAGGGGCTAACTCATTTCTTAATGGTGCTTCGCCTGGAGGTGTTGCTGGTGGTGGTATTGGCGGTGCTATTAACTTAGTGCCAAAACGCGCAGGTAGTGAGCCATTAACTCGTGTAACTGTTGGGACTCAAACGGGTGGTCAAGGTTATGCTGCGATTGATGTAGGCCGCCGTTTTGGTGACAATCAGGAAAATGGTTTACGTGTTAATTTAGTAGCGCGAGATGGCGAAGATGGGATTAATGAGCAAGATACCCAGCTCGGTGTATTAACTGTTGGTTTTGACCATAAAGGCGAAAAGTTCCGTATGTCAGCAGATATGGGGTATCAGGATCACCACATTGATTCTCCACGCCCGGCGGTGACACCGAATGGTGATTCCATCCCTTCAGTACCTGACGCCAGCAGCAATTACGCACAAGATTGGACATATACCGATGACAAACAGATATTTGGTGCTATACGAGGTGAATACGATCTTACAGCTTCCACCACGGTTTGGTTAGCTGGCGGGGCTCGTAAAGGTAAAGAGCATAATGTTTTGGCTAATCCAACCACGGATGCTGACGGTAATCTCACTGCGTATATGTTTGATAATGTGCGTGAAGATACTATCGTTTCTGCTGATAGCGGCATTCGTCATCAATTCGAAACTGGTAGTGTTGGTCACACAGTGGTTTTCTCGGGTTCTTTATATGAATCTCGTTCAAAAAATGCTTATGCTTATGATTGGCCAAGAGTTAGCGTAGGGTCTCTCTATGATTATAGTCAAGTGAGCATTACTAGTGGTGCTATTGCCAGCGGTGATATGGACGATCCTAAAGAGACTGAACGTATTAGTTTTGCTAGTCTGGCCCTTGCTGACAGTCTTTCTATGTTCGAAGATCAGGTTAAGGTAATGCTGGGGGCTCGTTTACAGCGGGTGGAAACCAAGAGCTTTAAGGGTGACACAGGCGAAAACACGGGCAGTTATAGTAGTAATGCATTAACGCCTTCTCTTGGTGTGGTGTACCAACCAAGATTCGATATCTCTTTATATGCAAATTATTCAGAAGCGTTGCTACCTGGCGAAATAGTAGATGCACAAAATAATGGTCAAGCCGTTACTAATGCTGGTGAAGTTCTTGAACCGAGTAAGACTCAGCAGTACGAAATGGGTGCGAAATATGATGAGGGCAGCTATGGCGCTACTGTAGCCGTTTTCCAGATTAGCAAACCAACTTATATGTATGACAGCAATAATACTTATACTGATAATGGCGAACAGCGTCACCGTGGTATTGAATTTACTGCCTTTGGTCAGCCGATTGACCGGGTAACCGTCATTGCGGGTATCACTTTGATTGATGCTGATATTGTTAAAAGTGCAACGACATCTGCAGAAGGTAAACAGGCAATTGGTGTTCCGGAAGTTCAAGCTAATCTTAATCTAGAATGGGCAACTCCATTTGTAGAAGGTCTGACTCTGGAAGGTCGCACTGTTTATACGGGGTCACAATACGCAAATGCAGATAACTCACTTGAACTCCCATCATGGACACGTTTCGACTTAGGTGCTCGTTATACGACTAAAATTAGCGACCATGGCTTAAGCATACGCGCTCGTGTCAACAACGTGACAGATAAGAGCTATTGGGCATCTGCAGGTGGTTATCCAGGCAGTAACTACTTAGTGCAAGGGGCGCCGCGAACTTTCGTTATTTCAGCAAGTTACGATTTCTAATCTAATAAAAGAGCCCATTCGGGCTCTTTTCATATCTCTCATCACATCATATGTTTACGGCGAATATCCAACAGGGCGAAGATGCCGAAAATCAGTATTGACCATTTTTCCCAAGCGCTGGTTTTGACTTTGTCACCAAATGCGCCGACAAATATCAGCATTTGCAGAGCATGCATCATGAAGAGGAATGCAGTCATGATGTAAAGCGCGATGGCTGCTTTACCGGGAAATGGCATGAAGATGTTGAGCAGTAATACTATCCAGACAAATGCGATGGCTGCTTTGGCTAAAACTAATAGGGCTTTCATTCTGTGGTCCTTTCAAACGTCTTTTTCAAATAAGCGGTAACAGACTTGGCCAGCACTTTTTTCTCGGTATAGTCGCCAGCTTTCTGGTAACTCAGGTAACGATAATTCTTTTTCGCTTTCAATGTAAATCAGAGCGTTATTAGCGAGCCAGCCATTTTGTTCCAACAGTTGTAGTGTTTCATCTAACAAGCCTTTACGAAATGGCGGGTCGATGAATACCAGATCAAAAGGAGAACCGCTTTGCTTTAGATAGGCTAAAGAGTCGCTATTAATCGCTTCAATGTTAGTGGCTTTTAAAGTACCAATATTGGTTTTTAACTGGTTGAATACCTGGGGGTTTAGCTCCAACATAGTCACGCTTTGTGCCTGACGTGAAGCACATTCAAAGCCTAAACCGCCAGAGCCTGCGAATAGATCAAGGCATTTAGCATTCGGCACGTCTTGAGCAATCCAGTTAAATAGAGTTTCTTTGACTCTATCTGTGGTTGGGCGCAGACCTTCAGCATCGTGAACGGGTAGTTTTCTTCCGCGCCATAAGCCGCTGATAATACGAACTTGCCCACTTGGAGCACGATTTTGTGATGGGTTTTGTTGGCGACGTCTTACCATAGATTTTTTGACCGCAAATTAAGTGTTACTATATGGCAAAGTTTACCAAGTGAAGAACAAAGTTATCACTGCTTTGTCATTTTTCTTTTCTTTTTAAGGATAATTCTTTAAGAAAAGAGTCATAGTTTAGAAAAATAATCAGTTAAGAAAATCTAGGATATTCTCAGATGACGGAAAAAAAGAAGCGTGGCTTACTGTCATGGCTTGGCTTTGGTGATGAAGAACCAAGCCAAACAAAAGCAACCGAAGAGCAGGTAGAACAAACAGAACCAGAACAAACGGTTGAAGAGCCAGTCGAGGAAGTCGAGACTGAAAAAGCAGAAGCAGAAGCAGAAGCAGAAGCAGAAGCAGAAGCAGAAGAAATTATTGAAGATGAAGAACTTCAAGTTCAACAGCCGCGAATTGAGGAGCAAGAAAAGCCAACGGAAAGCTTTTTCGCTCGCCTTAAACGCAGTTTAAGTCGTACAAAGGCGAATATTGGTGCTGGTTTCTTTGGTCTGTTCAAAGGTAAAAAAATTGATAGTGATCTGTTTGAAGAACTAGAAGAACAACTATTGATTGCGGATGTGGGGATGGATACCACATTGAAAATCATTGAAAACCTGACAGAAAAAGCATCGCGCCAACAGTTAAAAGATGGTGAAGCACTGTACGATCTACTAAAAGGTGAGTTGGCAGAAATTCTGTCTACGGTTGAACAACCTCTAGTCGTTGATACAGCAAAAACACCTTATGTGATTTTAATGGTTGGGGTGAACGGGGTTGGTAAAACGACAACGATCGGCAAGCTGGCGAAACAGTTCCAATCGCAAGGTAAGAAAGTGATGCTGGCTGCGGGTGATACATTCCGAGCTGCGGCCGTTGAACAGCTTCAAGTATGGGGTGAGCGGAATAAAGTACCGGTTATCGCTCAACATACTGGCGCTGACAGTGCATCCGTAATTTACGATGCGATTGAAGCTGCCAAAGCGCGTGGTGTGGATGTGGTGATAGCAGATACGGCAGGCCGCCTACAAAACAAAGCAAACCTAATGGAAGAGCTGCGTAAAATCGTTCGTGTGATGAAGAAAATCGATGATTCAGCGCCGCATGAAATCATGCTGACTCTGGACGCGGGGACGGGGCAGAATGCGATTAGCCAGGCAAAACTGTTTAGCGATGTTGCGCCCATTACCGGTATTACGCTGACCAAGCTTGATGGTACGGCGAAAGGTGGTGTGATTTTCGCCATTGCCGATCAGTTCCAAATTCCAATTCGCTTTATCGGTGTCGGTGAAGGTATTGAAGATCTGCGCCCATTCGAAACGCAACAGTTTATCGATGCACTGTTTAGTCGTGACGAGTAATAGCTAAAAATAAAACGAACAGTAACATACCCTAGAGAGATATCCGTTTGGCTATCTCACGGCAAAAAAGGAATGATGCGTGATCAAGTTTCAACAGGTGAGTAAGGTTTATCGAGGCGGGCGACAAGCTCTGCAGAAAGTCGACTTTCATTTACGTCGTGGTGAGATGACCTTTCTGGGCGGCCACTCTGGCGCCGGCAAAAGCACTTTGCTCAAGCTCATTTGCGCTATCGAACGACCTAGCGACGGAAAAATCAGTTTCAATGGTCATGATGTGACTCGCATTCCTAATAAAGATATTCCTTTTTTGCGTCGTAATATCGGCATTGTTTTTCAAGACCATCGCCTTTTGATGGATAGAAGTGTTTTTGATAACGTCGCATTGCCAATGCGTATTGAATCCATCTCTGAAAACGAAATCAAGCGCCGTGTTTCCGCAGCGTTAGATAAAACCGGACTATTGGATAAAGCTCGCTGTCTGCCTAGCCAATTATCCGGTGGTGAGCAGCAACGTGTTGGTATTGCTCGTGCGGTGGTGAATCGTCCAACTTTATTATTGGCTGATGAACCGACAGGTAACCTGGATCCTGAACTGTCGACCCGTATTCTTCATCTGTTTGAAGAGTTCAATCGCGCAGGGGTAACGATTTTGTTGGCTACCCACGATCATAACTTAGTGAATTCTCGTCCTCAGTATCGCCATTTGGAGTTAAATCAGGGCTTTTTAAGTGAGGTTGAAGATTATGGCCGTTAAGCCGAAGAATAAAAAAGTCACTCAATCCCGCGATGCGAAGAGAATGAAAACCGATGGTTTTCTCAAAGTTCATATCAAGCAAGCGAAAGCCTCTTTCTCAAGCTTGTGGCAGCGCCCGATGGGCAACATTCTGACCTTAGCAGTTATCTCAATGGCATTAGCCCTGCCCACCTGTCTGTATTTGTTGAGTAAGAATATTGCGTCAGTGGCAGACAATGTCGCCAGCCCTTCACAGATCAGCGTCTACATCAAAGAGGATACTCCTGAGCCAAGAATCATGGTGCTCAAGGATGAAATCGAAAGCCGCGCAGAAGTTGATAAAGTGGAATTCATTTCGCCACAACAAGGTCTACAGGACTTGAGTCAGCATTCGGGCTTTGATCAGGCAATCAGCTTACTGGATGAATATTCTCTGCCTAGCGTTTTGATTGTGTCGCCCAACGTGGAAACAGACCAGGAAATTAAAGCGATTGCAGAATCGATTCGTGGTCAAGAAGGCGTGACTGACGTTCGTTTAGATGAAGATTGGATGGCTCGTTTGGATGCTATTCGTAATTTGGCGACGATTGTGGTGATCAGTTTGTCGGTACTGATGCTGGTTTCAGTATTTCTGATCATCGGTAACACATTGCGTTTCAACGTTCAGGCGAATAAAGAAGAAATTCAGACCATGAAGCTTATCGGTGCGACCGACAGTTTTATTCTGCGTCCCTACTTATATGTCGGCATGTGGTTTGGCGTTTTAGGTGCGCTATCGGCTTGGCTGCTCACGGCTTTTATTACCATTGTGCTCAATGGTGCGGTTGAAAACTTGGCTAAGTTGTACGACAGCCAGTTCAGATTAATTGGCTTGAACTGGGATGAATCTTTATTGCTACTTATGTTGGGGACTTTCTTAGGTTGTGTTGCGGCGAAAAGTGCAGCCCAACGCCATCTCAAAGAAATTGAACCTGTGTAGCGAATCCTTGTCATTATTAGGTAAAAATAATCATTGAGTGGCGAGTTGACTTGTCACTCACATTTGTTTATGCATAATAACCAATCGGTCTTGAATCCTGTTCATTTTGGGTTCAAGATTGTTAGATTAAATTGGCTCCAGATCAGAGATTGATGAGGAATTGAATGACTACTTCGACATATCAATTAGCACTTGTTTCGCAAGATAGCTTAGATAGTTATATCCGCACAGCGAACAGTTACCCTATGCTGACCGCAGAGGAAGAGCGTGAGCTTGCAGAGAAGTTGCATTATGAAGGTGATATCGAAGCGGCTAAAGGCTTGATTTTGTCACATCTTCGTTTCGTTGTTCACGTTGCTCGTGGTTATTCTGGCTACGGTTTGCCGTTAGCGGATCTCGTTCAGGAAGGTAACATTGGTCTGATGAAAGCGGTAAAACGCTTCAACCCTGAAGTGGGGGTAAGACTGGTCTCTTTTGCTGTGCACTGGATCAAAGCTGAAATTCACGAATACGTATTACGTAACTGGCGTATTGTGAAGATTGCGACCACCAAAGCGCAACGCAAACTGTTCTTCAATTTACGTAAATCGAAAAAACGTTTAGGTTGGTTTAACAACGGTGAAGTTGAGACAGTCGCTCGTGAATTAGGCGTAGAGCCTTCAGATGTTCGCGAAATGGAATCTCGCCTTGCTGCGCAAGATGCCACATTTGAGTTCTCCGCTGATGATGAAGACAACAGCAACTCTTATGCAGCACCTATGCTTTATCTTGAAGACAAAAATTCAGATTTAGCGGATAACCTGGAAGAGCAAAACTGGGAAAACCACACGACTCAACGTTTGAGCTTTGCACTTGCTAGCCTTGATGAACGTAGTCAGCATATCGTGCGTTCACGTTGGTTGGATGATCAAAAATCGACGCTGCAAGAATTGGCGGATATGTACCAAGTTTCTGCGGAACGAATTCGTCAGCTAGAAAAGAATGCGATGAAGAAATTAAAAGAAGCGGTAGGCGAGCTGTAATATCCCTAATACTTCTATGAACAGCAAAAACCGAGATCATTTGATCTCGGTTTTTTGTTTGCCGGATCGAAAACAGTCCAACACTGAGATGAACTGGCTGTGGATAACTCTGTGAGAAATTTATTTACTGACTGTCATCAACTAGGGTAAATAAAGGTATGAACGCTGTTTTTTATTTGGGGATATGTTTAGATCTACACACAGAAAAAGCAGGATCATCACTAGATGTTGTGGATCGATCTGACGAAAAACACTTTATCACCACAATTCACAGGATTATCCACAATTGATGAACAAATGATCGCTGGTGGATAACCTTACTTTGCTTCTCTACTTGTCATCCACTGGATAGGTTACAATGATGCTAGAAAAATATTATTAAAGTGAGAGTAAATCATGGATCAATTTCAGCATATAGATGTAGCGGCAGCTCAAGCCCTCATCGAACAAAAGAATGCCAAGTTAGTGGATATTCGAGATCCCCAGTCGTTTGCTACAGCACACGCAAAAGCGGCATTCCACTTAACCAATGACAGTATTGTGTCATTTATGGAGCAGGCTGAGTTTGATGAGCCTGTACTCGTGATGTGTTACCACGGCATTAGTAGCCAAAGTGCAGCTCAATACTTGGTTAACCAAGGCTTTGAACAGGTGTATAGTGTGGATGGTGGTTTTGAAGCTTGGCACCGTGCCAACTTACCTGTTGAAGCGAGTTAAAAAGACAGATGATTAGATTGATCACTTTAAATAACCCTCGAATGGCGCAAGCATTTATTGATTACATGGCGTCACGGCAAATTGAGATAAAAATGATGCCAGAGGGGAGTGGTCAATTTGCATTGTGGTTGATGGATGATCAACATCAGCTAGAAGTAGAAAGTGAAATAAAGCAGTTTCTTACTAATCCCAACCAAGATAAGTATCAGGCGGCTTCCTGGGATATGGCGGAGAGCCGTAAGCCTCAATTCCAATATCATTCTCCAAGTATGATGGCGATGCTGAAAGCGAAAGCTGGCCCATTAACGCTGTTCATCATGCTGGTATCTGTTGTTATTTTTGCCTTTCAACAAATGGGCATGAACAATGCGGTATTTTCTGCTCTGCATTTTCCGGCTGAAAGTGGACAACAATGGCAGTTATGGCGTTGGGTAAGCCATGCATTGCTGCATTTTTCCGTGTTGCATATCGTGTTCAACCTGTTGTGGTGGTGGCAATTTGGCGGAGACATCGAAAAGCGTTTAGGTAGCTTCAAATTGTTGCAGCTTTTCGTCATTGCTTCTGCATTTTCAGGAGCCGGGCAATACTGGGTCGAAGGAGCTAACTTTGGCGGGCTTTCCGGTGTGGTTTATGCGTTAGTTGGCTATTTGTGGATGCTAGGCTGGCGCGCTCCTCAACTTGGTTTAGCTATCCATAAACCTTTAGTTGCTTTCATGCTGGTTTGGCTGGTTCTTGGTTTTGTACAACCTTTTATGGCGATTGCCAACAGTGCTCACTTAGCGGGTTTAGTGGTTGGTGTTTTACTGGGATTTACCGATGCAAATCGATATTCCCTCAAGAAACAAAAAAACGGCTCGTAAGCCGTTTTTTCTATTCAAAATTTGGTCACTACTGGTAAAGGTACTTGGTAAACAGCAGGTCTGCGATAATAGTACGGCCTGTTTCTGGTAAAAGAGTATTGTTTAGCTGTTCAACCAGAGTTTTACGTAAGTCTTCGCGACCAGCTAAAGACTTAATCACATCTTCATTTTGTTTACCGAGTAATTCGACAACAGCGTCTCGAATCAAAGGTTGATGCTTTTCTATCAATGGTAAATCAGTGCTGTTGCTGACCATGACATCAATACGCACCTGAATATAACCAAGTTTTTTGCCCTTAGTGTAAAAGTTGGTGGTGACATCTGGCTCAAGCGTAAAATAAGCCAATTTTGGTATCTCTTCTTCAGCGCTGACTAAGCACGAAATTAAAAGACCAAATACGAGTATGATCGGAGCTAGGTATTGTCTAAGCATATGTCTATTAATTCTTTTCTCTGTTCAAGATACTCGAATCGCCCGAGTCTTGTTACAATAGAGCATCTTTTTGTAAATAAAAATACTCTATTGGGTTTCATGTATTTGATTTGAGACCATGAGCGGACTTTCTTTTGTGATGACTGCTCACTGTATTAAATATTAGTATGAATCAATCAACGTCGCTCTACCTGACTGCTTTAAGTCAAGTGAACTGGTCATCGCCAGAAAAATTTACATTCCCAGATGCCAATGCAAAAGCATGGTTGCTAGAGAAAGGTTCGCTCTCTCGCCGACTAGCAGAAAATTGCCACCAACTGACGGTAGATCTGCTGAATAACCAATGGGTTGAATCTTCATTCTTAGCTAAGAGTGAAACCGATTTGTTGCCACTGGAGCCATGTTTGCTACGAACCGTTATTCTACAAGGAGATGGTAAGCCTTGGATAGTCGGGAGAACATTGATTCCAAAATCATCAGTTCAGGATCAATCGCATAATCTCGAACATCAGGGTGAAATTCCCCTTGGTTTGACGGTGTTCAGTGCTGATAATGTAAAACGCGATGCGTTGCAGGTTGGCTGGGTTGAAACTTCGGATAGTAAGTTTTTGGCGCGTCGTTCACGTTTATGGATGAACAATAAGCCTATGTTAGTGGCGGAATTGTTTCTCCGTGACTCGCCGGCTTATTTTTCAAAGGAGCAAGCATAAATGAGTGCTGTTAAGGCAAAGGCATATTGGCAGCTAATGCGAATGGATCGCCCGATTGGTTCATTGTTGCTATTGTGGCCTACCATTTGGGCTCTTATCTTATCAGCTCAGGGGATTCCTGATATCAAAGTTCTTATCGTGTTTATCCTCGGGGTATTTATGATGCGTTCCGCTGGATGTGTGATCAATGATTTTGCCGACCGTAACGTTGATGGACATGTAAAACGTACCTCTCAGCGTCCTCTCCCTTCAGGAAGAGTCACTGCGGCTGAAGCGGTGATATTGTTCTTCGCTTTATCTATCGCTTCATTTCTGTTGGTGTTGACCATGAATCCTCTGACCGTCCAGCTTTCGTTTATGGGGCTGGTGCTGGCTTTCATCTATCCATTCATGAAGCGATTTACTCATCTACCTCAGCTTTTTTTAGGCTTAGCGTTTAGCTGGTCGATTCCGATGGCTTGGGCAGCACAAGCCAATGAATTGCCGCTCATTGCTTGGTTTGTTTTTGCCATTAATGTGGTGTGGACGATCGCTTACGATACTCAATATGCGATGGTTGATAGGGATGATGATTTAGTCGTTGGCATTAAATCGACAGCCATCCTTTTTGGTCGATATGACAAAATGATCATCGGTGGCTTACAGCTTTTAACCATTGTGATGATGATAATGTTAGGCCATTACTATCAATTGACCGCCAGTTACTATTGGGGATTATTGGTTGCTGGCGGTTTGTTCGTCTATCAACAGCACTTGATTCGTCACCGGGAAAGACAACCATGTTTTCAGGCTTTCCTAAACAACAACTATGTAGGAATGGTTGTCGCGATGGGGCTGCTGATTTCGTACTTTTGATTAAAAGAGAAGGCATCCGGGGATAATGCCAATCAGTTAAGAGAATCCTCGTTCCCACGGGGGAGTGAAGTGACCCCATAAAGTTGGACATTTCTGTTAAGCGGCTTGCAAGGCCTGATTTCGATATTCTATCGGAGTCAGGCCTTTAAATTTCACCTTAATCCGTTTTGTATTGTAATACTCTATATATTCTTCGATATTTGCAATCAGTTCATCAGCATCAGTGAAGCTTTGACCGTGATACATCTCTGTTTTGAGTAAAGCGAAGAAGTTTTCAGCCACTGCATTATCTAAACAGTTTCCTTTTCTCGA
>NZ_JBKEBW010000040.1:0-14207 GCF_047973365.1 Vibrio sp.
CCACGCTCACCAAGGCAAAGCGGAAGCAGTACAAACCACCAAGCCTGATGATAGCCAGTGGTATATCGAGCAAGCTAATCGCATGGTGAAAATGGGCATCGACCCACTTGGCGAGAACAGCACGATTGCCAACAAACTTAAAGAAATGAACTGGAAACGGGAGAGTGAAAATGGATAACCCTTCAAGCTTATTTAATAAAAATTGGAATGGTTCTTTCGATGAGCTTTATGCGAAAAGAAAACCCATGATGTTAGAAGAAATGACACCAGAAGAAGAACTTAAGTTCGCGTCAGAGTGTATTTCCATTATTCAGCTTTATGCACAACAAAAAGCAGTAAAAGTACGACCTGAAATTTTTCAAGTCATTGCAAAAATCACAGAACAATAAGCGAAACAAGCAAGGCGTAATGTCTTGCTTGTCTGTCTAGCGTGGTGGCTAGGTACTGATGAGCAGCCCAAGGAGATTGATATGTCAGCAATGCTAAAAATGGTGCAGATTGGTAAGCGCCAGTTGAACCTAGATGATGACGTTTACCGTGACATGCTAGAGCAAATCACAGGCCAGCGAAGCAGCAAAGGCTTGAGTGATGCCAAGCTAAAACAAGTGGTCGATTGGATGAAAACCAAAGGCTTCAAAGTGAAGCGCAAGCCACGCCCAAGAGCGGAAGAAGTCACGGTTATTCGAGCTATTTGGATCACCATGCACCAACAAGGTTTTGTGCGTAATCCCAAAGACCTAGCAATAGACGCCTACTGCAAACGCATGACCCAACAGATTAACGGCAAAGGCGTAGAACGCACGAACTGGATGAATCAAGAACAAGCGGCTTATGTGTTAGAGGCGTTAAAACGTTGGCATGTGCGCTTAATGGATGAAGCCTGTATTGCGAACGGCTGGCGTAAGTGCCGAAATGAATACGGGAACTTACCAAGTCATGCCGTAATGAGCGCGCATTACGAAATAGAACAACGAAAACATAACCCTATCGACTAACCAAAACGCCCAATACAACGGGCGTTTTTTTATTGCCTGACTTTCCTTATTATTTCCCATTCTGGAACATCTATACGATTTCGGTTGACGCGTTTTTAACCACCGCTAACAATTCCCATATTAAGTGGGAATAAGCGAGGTTAAAAAATGTCAGAGCAAAATCTTGATATGCTGGGCTTTGATGATGTATCGATTGAAGCCATCAAAGACCTAGACACCGAAGACTGCCGATGGCCTGAAGCGATGCGTCAGATGTACGATATTTTAAAACACGAACTGGTACAGGCTGGCGTGAGTGACGAACTGGCGATTCATCAACTCAGCAGTATTTGCAAAGCCTTTGGCGGCATGCAGTTTTACCTGCCACGCGGTAACCAATTGGCAAACGAGATTAAACACTTGCACATTTGGAACGAGTTTACAGGCAACAATGTTACTGAGTTATCTCGTAAATATGATGTGAGTATGCAACACATTTACCGAGTTATTGCTAAGATGCGTAACCGTGAAGTGAAAAAACGACAACATGATTTGTTTTAAGGAAGAAATGTAATGAAGTTAAAGTTTCTACTATTAGCAGCATCCTTTTTTGGAATTTTATTTTCAGCAAACGCTGCTGATTTTAGTTTAACGATGAAAGCGGATGATAAACCATACACAGAAACAATTAAGGATGCTGCTGCAACCTTATCTCAATTGTGTCCGAGCATAAAAGGTAATGATGTTTCTTCAATAGAAGCGGACTATCAATCATCTAATCTAGGCTATAAATCTGAAAAATATGATTGGTCTTTTGATGTCGAGTTAAAAGTTACTATGAATAGCGGTTTTGTACATTGGTACTATATTGGTGGGCAAAAACCAGATTCTTTAACAGGATTTATCATTCAAGGAAAGCAAGAATCTTTGGATTTTTGTGGTATCAAATCTGTCATGAATGGTCATACATATTTAGATGTTAGCTATGAAGACGAGCCAAAAGAAGAAATAAAACAAACTCAGTTTGGTGACTGGTTTGAGAGTCCTGACTTTCCTGGTTCATATATGAGCTTCGATATTGTAGGCCAAGTATTGACGGCAATGGTTAAGCCTAAAGCTGATGGTACGTTAAATTTTGGGATCTACTTTCTTTACGATGGGTGTTATGTCGATGAAGATTATTCCAAACCATTTGGGCAAATATTAGTTTTAGGTCAACCGCAAGACTTTAGATTGCAGTGCCTAGGGAAGAAAAAATCCATCATATACGCAAGTAATCCTGATGTAACTCAAGGCATTGTTGATACTCTTCTAGATAATGGAAATGTGTGTATGACTCCAGAAGGTGCAGGCACAAATAAAATGTGTTTTTCTGGTACAGGTCTTAAAGAGATTAAAGCTTTACAGAAGAAATAAACAACAACCAACGTTAATCCGCTTACCCACTTAATAAAAAGCACAATCGAGTAAACAACTTACTCGGCGGTGCTTTTTTTATGTCTCAAGATTTTCCATTTAATACTCGTGATTACTCGCTCTCTTTCTGCCATGCGTTAATGTTCGTGTTAGAAAAAGAAGGCGGCCTAACAGCGGATGGCGGCTATGTTGATGACCCGAACGATAACGGTGGCGAGACTAAATTCGGCATTAGTCAGCGTGCCTTTCCTCACCTTACGATCAGTGACCTCACCATTGATGATGCGGCCAATATTTATTACCAGCATTACTACCTTGAAGCTCAGTGTGAAAACTTACCGGTTCCGGTTGCGTTAGCCGTCTTTGATGCTGCTGTGCAACACGGCGTTCGTGCCGCCATTAAGATGTTGCAAGAAGTCGCTGGTGTGGTGGCTGATGGTATTTACGGTCCTAAAACCCATGAAGCGGTTTACGCCAAAGATGATGAATACCTACTTTCTGCATATCACCTGCGCCGCTCTCGATTCTATGCCCGCATTGTGAAAAAGAACCCAAGCCAGGCACGCTTTATTGAGGGCTGGCACAACCGCCTAAGTGATTGCTTAGAAGCGGCTTGGGAGTTGGTGTGATGTCTTTTTACAAACTCAACCCTGATCTTAAAAACACCAAAGCGTTTGAGCGATTCAAAGACGGTCGTAAAGTACGTTTTAAATGCGAGTTAAACGACCTTCAAAACGGCATTGAACCGCGTTTACACCAAGCGCCGTTGTACAGCCATAACGCGACCTGGCAATCACAATTTCGTCGTGGCTTTGAAAGTGTCACCGCTAATGATTTAGCCCAGTACCGCTACCGCTATGCACAAAAGCACCAACCTAAAGCCATTAAACCAAGCGTCAATATAGGCGCAGTGTCATCAACGAAGCATCCACATATTGAGCGGGTGTTAAAACAACATTCAACAAGGAACGACCATGTCTGCAACTAAACCAAGCGCATTGAAAGAACTCATTTCCAACGACGACAATCGAACCAGTACGACTAGCACTTTGCATGTGCTTGGGTTCTTCGTTCTCTCGGCCGTGCTTTTGTATTCGGTGTATTTAGACCGCAGCTACGTGCCGGAACTGTTCACCACCTTAGCCATTTTTAGTGGTGGCGCAGTTGTGACCAAGGGCGCTGTTTCTGCTTACAAATCCAAAGTGACCAAGGTGGGCTCATGAGTTTTTCAATCATGACATATTTGATTGCGGGTGCTGCCGCTGCCTTTGTTTTCCTGTTCTGGCTAATGAACTACTACAAGGCTAAATCCAAACGCCTTGCTGGGCAGCTAGAGCAAGCGAACTTGATGAACGCTCAACTGAAAACGGAGATAAAGCATGTGCAAATTAAGCAAAAAATTGAAGCTGATAATGCTCAGCTTAGCGCTAGTGAGCTTGATGAGCGGATGCACCAAAAGGGTTATTTCCGTAACGAGTAGCGGCTGCACCAGTTTTGGGTTGATCTATGCCAGCCCACAAGACACCACGGACACTAAGCGTCAGGTGTTAAACCATAATCAAACATACGAGGCCATTTGCCCTACAAAGCCTCTGAATAAAAAAGAGAGTGACGAATGACGGACATCATCGACCGAGCCGCCAAATTAGAACAAAAGCACCGTGATGCTGCTATCGCCAGAGCGCGCCAAGTCGCTGATCGAACGCCACAAACCTTTGATGGTGACACTATTGTGTGTGCCTGTTGTGGCATGCCGATTCCATTAAAACGATTGGCACTTAACCCTCATGCGACTTTGTGTGTGGAATGTAAAAGCCAACTAGAAACACGGGAGAGACGATGAAAGAAATGCAGGATGTTATGGATTTACTGCGCACTATTTGGCAGGTCATGGCTCCGTTTGTGAGCGTATTTATTGCATTAGCTCTGCTCAGCTTACGCAAGGTCTTTGTCTCGCAAGTGCAGTTTGATGAGCTGAAATTAAGCCATCAAGAGTTAAAGAATCATGTCGGCGGTTTACCCACACAAAATGAAGTGAACCGACTGCGTGTTGAAATGGAAGTAACCCGTGGCGAAATCAAAGAATTACGGGCGGCATTAAAGCCAGTTGATCACCTTACCAAGCTGTTGCTTGAAAAAGAAATGAAGGAATAGTCATGAGCATGCATGAAGTTTTACAGCAAGACCGTCGGCTGGTGATGCTGCGGGTACTCAATGAGTCGCCAGCGTACACCGCTAATGAATCGATTCTTGATTCCTCACTCGATGCGTACGGCCATCGTATTAGTCGGGATCTTGTGTTGTCTGAAATGTACTGGCTGCAAGAGCAAGGCTTAATCACTTGCAAGGATATGTCTGGCACCTTAGTCGCCACTATTACCCAGCGTGGTGTTGATGTTGCCGAAGGTCAAGCACAGCACCCAGGTGTGAAGCGTCCGCGCCCATAGGAGTTTATATGTTTGAAATTCTTCTGATGATCTACTTCTTAGTGGCCTTACGCTGGACGGTTTATCGCTACTTTGAAAAACAAGAGCCGATTATTCGCCCTTGGTTAAAGTTTGTGTGGACGTATTTAAGTCGCGGTTGGTATCGGTTGTTAGATCGCTTGCATCGTTCTTTTCAATAATGAGGCCAGCTTATGACTCATAAAAAGAACCGCCTCAGCAAAATTGATAAGTTGCCGGAAGATATTAAGTCGCAACTCAACATGCTACTGCGCGAAGGCCAAATGACGCAGGAAGAAATTCGCAGCCAGATTAATGAGCTGATTGAAAAGGAAGGCTTGCTTGCCGAAGAACGTGGCGATGACGAATACATCAAACGCAACGCATTAAGCCGCTACAGCCAGCAGTTTCACAAAGGCATGGAAAACTACAAACGCGCCCAGGCAATGACCAAACAATGGGTACAACAGTTTGGTGAAATGCCGCAGACGGATATTTCTCGATCCTTAATTGAGATTGGCAAGTCGCAAATATTCGATTTTCAAATGGCCGCGCTTGAAGCCGATAAAACCATCGACCCGAAAACCATGGGCCAAATGGCGTTGGCAATTAAACGCCTACAAGAAGCGCAAACAGGTAGCGTGAAACTGGAAGCGGAAATTCGCAAGCAAGCCTTGGAAGATGCGGCTGAGAAAACCGAAGCCGTTGCCAAGAAAGCGGGCCTCACTGCCGACACCGTGAAGATGCTCAAATCCGAGATTCTAGGCATTCACCGTTGAGATATTTAACATTGGGGATCGAATAATGGCCGAAGCCGTGACATTGCCACCTGTCAATAAAACCACTGAGGGCATCCTTGTCAAATTTGATAAGGATGAGCTTTTACTTGGCTATCAAAAGCGTTGGATCGCCGATGACTCGGTACTCAAGATCGCCGAGAAGTCACGCCGAACAGGTCTAACTTTTGCTGAAGCGGCAGACTCTGCCATTAGCGCAGGTACGGCCAAAGGCGAAGGTGGCAACAATGTGTTTTACGTTGGCTCCAACAAAGAGATGGCGCGAGAGTTCATTGATGCAGTGGCGTTGTGGGCCAAGATATTTGATAAAGCCGCAGGTGAAGTGCAAGAAGATGTCTTGAACGATGAAGACAAAGACATCTTAACCTTTGTGATCTACTTTGAATCTGGTTTTAAAGTTCAGGCGCTATCCAGTAACCCCTCTAACCTGCGTGGTATGCAAGGCACGGTAATCATTGATGAAGCCGCCTTCCATGAACGCTTAGCCGAAGTATTAAAAGCGGCGCTTGCTTTGACGATGTGGGGGTCGAAAGTTCGACTTATCTCTACCCACAACGGTGTCGAAAACCTATTCAACCAACTCATTCAAGACAGCCGAGCAGGCAAAAAACGCTATTCCATCCATACCATCACGCTGGATGATGCTTGTGCTGAAGGGTTATATCAGCGTATTTGTCAGGTCACGAAACAAGAATGGTCGCCTGAAAAAGAAGAACAATGGAAAGCCAACTTACTCAAAGACACCGCGACAGAAGAAGACGCACTGGAAGAATATTACTGTGTGCCGAAATCGGGTGGCGGTGCTTATATTCCACGTTCAATGCGAGAGCGAGCGGCAAGGCTTGATGCACCAGTGTTACGCTTTACTGGCTCTGATGCGTTTAACCAGGCTGGTGAAGGTGCACGCATGCGAGAGATGCAAGAATGGTTAGTCGAGCATGCTGGCCCAGTATTAAAAACCTTGCCTAAGAACTTGCGCCACGCACTTGGTGAAGACTTTGCCCGTAGTGGTGACTTAACGGTATTTGCGCCCATCACGATCAATGATGACACCAAGCGTAAAGTACCGTTCCTAGTCGAGCTGAAAAACGTGCCGTTCAAACAACAAGAGCAAGCGCTGTATTATCTTTGTGATCGCCTGCCTCGTCGTGATGGCATCTTTCTCGATGCGCGTGGTAACGGCCAGTACCTAGCTGAACAAGCGCACTACAAATACGGCGAAGAAGTGGTTGAGGTCATGCTGTCTACCGCTTACTACCGTGAGAACATGCCGAAGTTCAAAGCCGCGTTTGAAGACGATGAAATCGAGCTGCCAAAACATGAAGATGTGATCACCGACCTTGGGCAAATCAAAATGATTCGTGGTGTGCCTGGCATTGATGATTCACGCACCAAAGGCAGCGATGGCAATAAGCGTCACGGTGATAGCGCTGTGGCGATTTTCTTGGCGTTCTTAGCCTCCAAAGCAGACCTAACTCGTTACGAGCTGCATACCATTTCCCCTAAAGGTGACGAAACTCACCGCCGATTCTTTGGCAGTGCCGAAGAAAACAACCGACACGATGACGCATTCGGTGACCGTACCGACCTGCGTGGTAAAGGAATTCGATTATGATTGTTGATGCCAATGGCAAGCCATTTAAAGTTGAGCAAGAAGTCTTGTCTGAAGACATTGCTCGTGCCTACACAACCAGTGTGCGTAACCCACGCCCAAGCAGTGTGGCAAGTACATTAACGCCACAACGCTTAGGCACCTTAATGCGTGCGGTGGTTGATGGTACAGATCTTGAAGCCTTCATGACGCTGGCCGAAGAAATGGAAGAGCGTGATTTGCATTACGCCGCCCAGCTGCGCACACGTAAGCTGGCCGTTGCGGCCATTCCTCCCAATGTTGAAGCCGCGAGTGAAGACAAGCACGATGTGGACTTGGCCGAGAAAGTTCGCGACATGATGAACGATGACCAAATCCCAGAGCTGTTCTTTGATTTGCTTGATGGCTTGGGCAAAGGATTGTCTGTAGTGCAAATTTTGTGGAATACCAAAGGCTCACCTTGGCAACCAAAAGATTATAAGTGGGTCGATCCTCGTTATTTACGCTCTGACCAAGACACACTAGAAGACATCCTTCTTATTAGTAATGACTATCCAATGGGTGCGCCATTAGAGCCATATAAGTTTATTGTTCACACGCCTCGTTCTAAATCGGGCAGCGTATGGCGCAACGGCCTAGCGCGTTTAGTCGCGGTGATGTACATGCTGAAATCGTTCACGGTGCGAGATTGGTGGGCCTTTGCGGAAGTGTTTGGCATTCCGGTGCGTGTGGGTAAGTACGGCCCGAACGCGAGTAAAGATGACATTACCACGCTGGTGAATGCGGTGAGTCGAATTGCCAGTGATGCGGGTGCGGTGATTCCTGAGTCGATGAAGCTAGAGCTGATTGAGACAGCCAAAGGCAACGGTGGCAATACCTTATTTGAAAACATGGCACGTTGGTGTGATGAACAAACCAGTAAGGCGGTACTCGGCCAAACCATGACCGCCGATGATGGCAGCTCACAATCGCAAGCCAACGTACATAATGAAGTGCGTATGGATATTGCGAAATGGGATGCTCGCCAGTTGGAAGCCTGTATCAATGAATACCTGGTTAAGCCTTACATTATTTTGAATTGGGGCGTGCAAGCTCGCTACCCGAAAGTGCGCATTAAAGTGCCAGAGCCAGAAGATTTGAAAGTACTCGTGGATAGCATCACACCTCTGATTGATCGAGGTATGAAAGTTTCCGCCTCTAGTCTGCGCGAAAAATTTGGTTTACCTGAACCGGAAGATGATGACGAACTGTTAGTGTCAACCTCCACCATTACAATGAATGCTGCCCCACCAACCGCATTAAACCATAGCGAGAAAAATGCGGATATTGAGTTAGGCCGCAATAAGCAGCGTGTTTCGATTAACCGTGTGACGCAAACGTCTGATCAAATCATTGACGAACTGACTGACGATGCGATGGACGATTGGGAAGAAGTCGCGGAAGACTTCATGAACCCGATCATGCAACTGGCCGATAGCGTAAACAGCTATGATGAGTTCTTGGCTAAGCTGCCGGAACTGCAAGACCAATTAGGTGCAGAGAACTTTGTCGAACAAATGGCGAAGTACCTATTCGAGACTCGCGCATTAGGAGACGTTCGTGATGCCTAGTGATTCAGCCAAGTATGATTTCGTACCAACGGATGTGCTCAACTGGTTTAAAAAGAAAGGTATTGAACCTAGCTTTGACTACAAGGATGTGTGGAAGCAAGAGCACACCAATGCCTTTACGGTTGCCAAGATGCTCAATGCCGATTTGTTGGTGGATGTGAAAGCCCTGGTGGAAGACGCCATTGAACAAGGCCAAACCTTTGCCCAGTTCCGCGACATCTTAAAACCTTTGTTGGTTAAGTCTGGTTGGTGGGGAATTCAAGAAATGGATGACCCACTCACCAAAGAAACCAAGATAGCACAGCTTGGTAGCGAAGGCCGAATCAAAACCATTTATCGTACCAACATGCGTACCGCTCGCGCCGCTGGTCAGTGGGAACGCATTGAACGCACTAAGCGAGCCATGCCGTATTTGTTGTATCAGCTTGGCCCTTCTGTGGAACACCGCGTTGATCACGTTAAGTGGAAAGACTTGCTGTTACCAGTGGACGATCAATGGTGGCAACAACACATGCCGCCCAATGGTTGGGGCTGTAAATGCTGGATTCGCCAGGTATCAAAATATGAATATGGCAAACTGACTGAAAGTGGCAAAGTTTCAACGGTTGCGCCACAAGGCAAAACCAAGCAATGGGTAAACAAACGTACGGGTGAAGTGGAAACCCTACCGGAAGGCATTGAACCAGGATGGAACTACAACCCAGGTCAAGCACGTGAACAAGCCATGCAAGCCGACTTAAATAAAAAAGAGGCTCGAATGCGTGAGACGTATTCTAAGCCGCTTTAATGGAATTTAGGCTACAAAGTTACCCGTGAAATTGTTTAAACGTTTCTGGTACGATTTAAACGGGGTTTAAACATGGTTATAAGTGTTTGTTAGCGGTAGAATTTCGTTTTCACAGAATGAACGATAGAAGGCGGAGTTATGTTATCGAGTGTTTATGTAAAGGAAGTGCCAGAGTTAACGCTTATCACATCCACGGATTGGATCGCGATTGGTAGCATGATTGTGACTGTCATCATTGTAGTGGCGGCGGCCTGGTTTCAAGTTTATCAGGCTAAGGAAGTAGCTAAACAGACCAGGCAACAGCTGGAAGCAGAGCAAGATTTAAGGCGTAGACAGTTTATTGCGCAGAGTCGAAGAGAATGGATTGAAACGCTACGTAATGAAGTGTCTGAGTTTCTATCTACTGCATCTGAATACCACACTTATATTATAGGGACATATCACAATACTTATCATTCACCTATACAAGAAAGGCAAAGAGATTTTATTTTAAACTCCGTGGCACTAAGCAATAAACTACTCAATATAAGGGAGCGTATTGAGCTGCTTTTGAATCCCAAACCAAATGATAAAAAAATAAAAGGTAAGGTATCCATAACGGAATTAAATCTCGATGTTGAATTAACGTATGCATTAAATAAAGTATTAAAGCAGCTATCAGATATACGTGAGATTGTTGAAAATGAATCAAATGTTGATGTTTTATTGGAGCCTATTGCTGATATGAATAAAACATACATAGATTTACTTGATGCGGTGAAAGCATATGCAAAAGTTATTTTGAAGAATGAATGGGAACGAGTAAAACGCCTCGAAGACTGAATCCAACCAAGCCCCTTTAAATTAAGGCAACCGACGTTAATCCATGTCGGTTGCTTTTTTGCATGCTTACTTCACACCAGATGTTTCATACCAACCCAGCACAAGGAGGTTGTTATGTGATCTTCAATTTTGGAGTGAGTAATGAATCAAGCTTTAACCGCATTATGTTTTTCCTTACAGCCTACCTCGGTTGCAAAGAACGCAACGGAACAAGGTGTTTGGCTACCGATGATCCCTGCTGGAACATTTGCAGGTGTCGATAGCCGCTCCTGGACAAACAACAACCCTGAGCAAGTCATTGCCCGCTTTACGCAAAAGCGCCCATTCGATATTGAACACTCAACCCATATCAAAGCCCCTAAAGGTGAGCCAGCTCCAGCTTATGGTTGGATTACCAAAGCCGAAAACCGTGATGGTGTGATTTGGGGCTTTATCGAGTGGAACGATGATGGCGCTCAACTGATTGCGGAGAAGAAATACGCTTTCTACTCGCCTTCCTTTACGTACGACAAGAACGGCCAAGTGCTGGCGCTTGTGAGTGCGGCTTTAACTAATGACCCCAACCTTGATGTCCCTGCATTAAACAACCGAATGGAGAACGCCAATATGCCGTTGCCAAAAATCGTTTTGGATGCGCTTGGCCTTGCCGAAGATGCAACACCAGAACAAGCCGAAGTGGCTATCAATACGCTTAAACAAGACAAAGAAGTTGCACTTAACCGTGCTTCTACAGTGGACTTGAATAAGTACATTCCAAAAGCCACGCATGAGCTTGCACTTAACCGTGCTGAAACAGCTGAGACTAAGCTTGCAGCTATCCACGATAAAGAGCTAGAGACGTTAGTCGATGATGCGATTGAAGCCGGCAAGATCGCACCTGCCAACAAAGACATGTATGTATCGCTATGTCGTTCTGAAGGTGGTGCCGAACAGTTCAAATCGTTTATTGCCTCTGCCCCTGCGGTGGTTGATAGCAAAGAAAAACAAAAACCAGACCTTGCGACTAACAGCAAGCTGGATGAACACGAAATTGCAATGTGTCGCAAGTTGGGTACGTCTGAAGAAGAATACCTTGCGGCCAAAGCCCTTATGAATAAAGGAGCAAAATAATGGCGACTGAAGCACAAGTACTTGAAGCACTTCAAGTCAATATGTCTGCGGCGTTTACCCGTGGTTTACAAGCGGCAAAACCGCAATGGTCTATGGTAGCGACGAAAGTACCTAGCTCGGGTGCGGCAAACTTTTACGGTTGGCTAAAAGACTTACCAGGCATTAAAGAATGGGTTGGTGATCGTCAGCTGGCTGACATGGGTCGTCACGGCTATTCAATTGAAAACAAAACATGGGAAAGCTCGATCTCTGTTGCTCGTGAAGATGTCGATGATGACCAAATCGGTCACTACTCCGTTATCGCACAGAACTATGGTGATCAAGTTGCCATCTTCCCTGATGAATTGTCTTACGGCTTATTGGTCGCTGGTTTCACAACACTTTGTTATGACGGACAGAACTACTTTGATACCGACCACCCAATTGAATCAGACCCTGCCACAACGTTCTCGAATGTGATTGGTGATCCAACCACAGATATTGGCGAACCGTGGTTCTTGATTGATGACACCAAGGTGCTCAAACCTATCGTGTATCAAGAGCGTCGCCCGTTCGTGTTTAAAAACATGCAGCCAAATGAAGAATACACCTGGTTCAACAATCGCTATGCCGCTGGTGTCGATGGACGTTGTAATGTTGGCTTCTCATTCCCTCAATTAGCAATTGGCTCTAAAGGCGTGTTGGATGAAGACACTTATGCCGCAGCCAAAGAGCTATTAGGCACCATGAAGAAAGCCGATGGCACACCAATTGGTACTCGCGCAACCAAGATTGTGGTTGGCCCGAAAAATGAATCGGCAGCGAAAAAGCTATTGGCTCGCATGTTGGTAGAAGGTGGTGATTCCAACATCTACTACAACGATGTAGAGATTGTTGTGAGCCCATACATCACCGCGTAATAAACGTAAACGCCTATCAGGTGCAAACCGATAACGGGCTGGCGGTATTCAGTTACCGCCACGTTTAAAGTCACTTTAACCTCGATTTAAAAGGAGTTCACCGTGAGTGGAACCGCTAAAAAAACAGGTACGCCAACTGCAAAACAGACGGCAGCAGAGAAGGCTAAAGAAGCAGCTGCAAAAGCTGATGAGCAGACAACGAATGCCAACAGCCCCGAGCAACCTACCACTGGAACTACTGAGCAACCAGTGGAACAAGCTCAGCCCACTGACCAAGCGCAAGCCGAACAGGAAGCGTTAGCAGAAGAAGCCAAGCTAAAAGCCGATGCTGAGGCAAAAGCGAAAGCTGAACAAGAAGCTAAAGCCAAGGCCGAAGCAGAAGCCAAAGCGAAAGAAGAAGCTGAAGCTCAGGCTAAAGCAAACGCAGAAGCTTTGGCAAAAGCCCAAAAACAAATGAAGGAACTCGACGATGTTTCGAAACAAGCAAAAGATGATGAGCCACTTCTCAGCACTGATGGTGATCCTATTGGTGTGCTTGGTGCCCTTAAAGTTCGCTCTGTCTCAGATGCTGGCTTTTGGCGCAGTGGCGTTAAATTTCACCGCTTACAAGAAACATTGGTGCTTGTGGTGGATGGAGAACCGCAAGGTCAGCCTGCGGCAGTGGATGTTAAAAACTTCCCACCTGAGTTTGTGGTGTTCATGTCTACTGAAAAGGCAAAACGCGTCCACGATGAGCCTCGCTTAGTGGTTGAAACTGTCGAACTTAAAGATGTAATCGACATTCAAGACTAGCCATTAATAGACAAGAGCTAAGGAAAAACGATGGCAATCTACGCAACGAAACAAGACTTAATGGATCGCGATGAGCAAATGCTTTGGAATTTTGCCATTGATCGCAATACCAACGAGCTAAATGACACATGGATTAACCAAGCCTTAGATCAAGCCGATGAAGAAATCGATTCTTTTCTAGCGCGTCGCTTTGAGCTGCCACTGCCCACTGTGCCAGGTATGTTGAATAAGATTGCCATCACCATTGCTTTCTACTGGCTGGCAGACCGTGACCAGCAAGCCACCAATTTGTTGGAAGAACGCTACAAGATGCAGTTGTCGACATTGAGAGCTATTGCTGATGGGAAACGAGAACTAGGGTTACCAGTCTTTAACCCGCCATCTGAAAGTAGTGTTGGCAAAGTGGTTACAGTACAAGATAACGAACGCCTATTTACCCGCAACAAACTTAGAGATGTCTTGTAATGGGTATCTCGATTGACGTCAGCGGAACGGAGGAACTGAGACGCTATGAAGAGCTGCTTGAACGCTTGGCGGATCCGTCTCATAAGTTTGAGTTACTTGAATCCCTCGGTAGTGTTGTCGAAAGCCAGACCCGAAGACGAATTGCTGATGAAAAAGAATCCCCTAGTGGTGTGTCTTGGCCTGATTGGTCATCGGATTACGCCAAAACGCGCCATGGAAATCAGTCCTTGCTACAAGGCAATGGAGATTTGCTGTAGCGCGCGGAAATCAAAAAAAACAACGCAACTAATAATAAAAAAGAAGCTGTTAGGCTCCTTTTTGTTATTTTAATTTGCGAGTAGGCTGTATTTACGTGGCTTACTTGATAATAGAAACCTTGCAGCTATTTGAGTCGTACTCCACTGTACCTGTAAAATCTTCATCAACACGAACAGAGCAGCCTTTTTGTGTCCTATCTGTACCGATAAGCATGTCATGTTCATCATCTGTTATATGTACAG
>NZ_JBKEBW010000051.1:0-5791 GCF_047973365.1 Vibrio sp.
GTCGGTCTACTTCACTCTGCTTTGTAGCCTTCTAGCTCAATGGCAATCTACTACAGTTAGGCAAAGTTACTCCCATGTACGGTTTCTCGTTTCAGTGCACCACTTCCACAGCCCACCAGACCGGAATACCCCAATATCGAGTTTGTTTGTGTACCACTAAAAAAAAACATCAGCTCATCAAAGACTTAAAGTATGCTTCCTCCCTTCGCAACACTGATAAGATATTGGCTAGTCAGTGCCCCACCAAACGCAGTGCAGATGGTCAGCTCGGTTTTCTCCTCCACACCTTTACTGGGCTTCTCTGGTCGTGCCTTACTTACTTCTACGGATTCATCTGCCTCCTCGCACCATCATTCACCTTGAGTCACCTCTTGATGGATGCTTCCGGCATTTGCCCGGATGTGGTGTCAGGCTTCCCCAGTTATTGCACTGACTCCCTGTTAGATATCCCAACCTCAATCACAGTATAGTTCTGACTAAGTATTTGTCATTGCGCTATTTTGGACGCTTACCCACCTGTACCGCCGAAACAGCTTACGGTTAGTTGTTTACTTCTAACTTCCTATGGCTTCCTTCAGACCCCTCCGTTAGCCCGTGACGCCCTTGCCATTCGGATTGTATTCCCCTTAGTCAGGGTGACTCCACTTTCTTTCAAGTGGACGGGTTTGCCAGCTTTGCTGGGCAAACAAAAAAGCCCATGTAAACATGAGCTTATATATAATTTTATGCTTATTAGTGTCAGCTAATGCCTAACGTGCAATTATTCCCACTCGATGGTTGCTGGCGGCTTACCAGAAATATCGTAAACAACGCGAGAAATGCCGTTCACTTCGTTGATGATGCGGTTAGACACTTTACCTAAGAAATCATAAGGTAGGTGAGCCCAATGTGCAGTCATGAAGTCAATCGTTTCCACAGCACGTAGCGAAACAACCCAATCATATTTACGACCATCGCCCATTACACCCACAGAGCGTACAGGTAGGAACACAGTAAATGCTTGAGAAACTTTGTTATATAGATCTGCTGCGTGAAGCTCTTCAATAAAGATAGCATCCGCACGACGCAGTAAATCACAGTACTCTTTCTTGATCTCACCAAGAACACGAACACCTAGACCCGGCCCTGGGAATGGATGACGATAGAGCATGTTATAAGGAAGACCAAGCTCTAGACCAATCTTACGAACTTCATCTTTAAACAGTTCACGTAATGGTTCAACCAGACCCATTTTCATATCGTCTGGCAGACCGCCAACGTTATGGTGAGACTTGATTACGTGCGCCTTACCTGTTTTAGAAGCTGCAGACTCAATCACGTCAGGGTAGATAGTACCTTGTGCCAGCCACTTAGCGCTGGACAGTTTCTTCGACTCTTCATCAAAGATATTTATAAACTCGTGGCCGATAATCTTACGCTTCTTCTCAGGATCTGATTCGCCTTTAAGCGCATTCATAAAGCGATCTTCAGCATCGACTTTGATTATATTCAGACCAAAGTGATCACCAAACATGTCCATTACCTGCTTGCCTTCGTTAAGACGCAGCAGACCATTATCCACAAATACACAGGTTAATTTGTCACCGATAGCACGCTGTACAAGCATAGCAACAACAGATGAATCCACACCACCAGAAAGAGCCAGAATGACTTCGTCATCACCCACTCGCTCTTTAATACGAGCGACAGCGTCTTCAATGATCGATTCAGATGTCCATAGTCGCTCACAACCACACACACCAAGAACGAAGTTCTCAAGCATTTGCAGGCCTTGTTTCGTGTGCGTTACTTCCGGGTGGAACTGAACACCGTAGTATTTCTTCTCTTCGTTCGCCATAGCAGCAAACGGACAAGTGTCTGTTTCACCAGTTTTTACGAAGTCAGTTGGGATCTCAACCACTTTATCACCGTGACTCATCCAAACATCTTGAATTTCTGCAAGATCTTTGAATAGAGCAGATTCACCAGACACTTTAACTTGCGCGTAACCAAATTCGCGCTCTTCTGAGCTAGCCACTTTGCCGCCTAGCTGTTCTGCCATGGTCTGCATGCCGTAACAGACACCGAAAACAGGAACACCTGAGTCAAAAACGTATTGAGGTGCGCGAGGAGAGTTTTGTTCAGTGACACTTTCTGGACCACCAGAAAGAATAATGCCGTCAGGATTGAATTCGCGAATGTCCGCTTCTTCTACGTCCCAGCTCCACAGTTCACAGTAAACATCGATTTCACGTACGCGGCGCGCAACCAATTGGGTATATTGAGAACCGAAATCTAGGATCAGAATTCGTTGATCATGAATGTTCTTGGTCATATTGAGCAATCTTATCAGCTAAATGGAGGATCGGAGGCGAGTCTACTCGCCTCTCTGTAAGTCATCAAGTAAAAAAGCAAACGTTTACGTCGAGCAAATATTCGATGAGGAAACTTGCCACTACGGTCAAACGTTTCTAAGCTAAACTCGATTATTAACCCAAACGCGGTTATTAACCCAAACGATAGTTTGGCGCTTCTTTCGTGATTTGAACGTCGTGTACGTGTGACTCAGCCATACCAGCGCCAGAAATACGCACAAATTCGGCTTTAGTGCGCATTTCTTCAATCGTAGCTGAACCTGTTAGCCCCATACTTGAACGTAAACCACCCATCTGTTGATGAACAATCTCTTTCAGACGACCTTTGTATGCGATACGACCTTCAATACCTTCTGGAACCAGCTTGTCAGCTGCGTTATCAGATTGGAAGTAACGATCTGAAGAACCTTGAGACATTGCACCCAAAGACCCCATACCACGGTAAGATTTGTAAGAACGACCGTTGAATAGAATGATTTCACCCGGAGCTTCTTCAGTACCTGCGAACATTGAACCGACCATAACACAAGATGCGCCTGCGGCGATTGCTTTACAGATGTCACCAGAGAAACGGATACCGCCGTCAGCGATGACTGGAATTCCGTATTCATTTGCCACTTCAGCAGCATCAGAAATCGCTGTGATTTGAGGAACCCCTACGCCCGTTACGATACGAGTTGTACAGATAGAGCCAGGACCGATACCCACTTTTACTGCACTAACACCAGCATCAATAAGTGCTTTAGCACCAGCACCTGTGGCTACGTTACCGCCAATGATGTCTAAATCTGGGTATGCGGCGCGAGTTTCTCGGATACGGTTTAGAACACCTTCTGAGTGACCGTGTGAAGAGTCGATAAGTAGCACGTCAACACCCGCTTCAACTAGCGCAGCTACGCGCTCTTCGTTACCAGCGCCAGCACCAACGGCTGCACCTACACGTAGGCGACCACGAGCATCTTTACATGCGTTTGGTTTACGTTCTGCTTTATGGAAGTCTTTTGCTGTGATCATTCCGGTAAG
Source organism: Vibrio sp. (assembly GCF_047973365.1). Classification (GTDB taxonomy): domain Bacteria; phylum Pseudomonadota; class Gammaproteobacteria; order Enterobacterales; family Vibrionaceae; genus Vibrio. Next base: position 3,378 of record NZ_JBKEBW010000051.1, read on the forward strand.
TTGGAATTCATCGTTAACAACCAGTACTTTCTCGACACGAGCTTCGTGCATTTTCTCTTGTACTTCAGCGCGAGTAGCACCTTCTTTTACCGCTGCTAAACGCGCTTTAGGCGTCATGACTGAATCTACTTTTTTCGATAAATCAGTCACGAAACGAACGTCACGGCCGGTAATGATACCCACCAGTTCGTTGCTTTTGGTTACCACAGGGAAACCCGCAAAACCGTGTTTTTCAGTGAGGGCTACCACATCAGCGATTGTTGCTTCAGGGTTGACTGTCACTGGATCAGCAACAACGCCTGCTTCGAATTTTTTAACTTTACGAACTTCTGCTGCTTGCTGCTCGATTGACATATTCTTGTGAATAAAACCGATACCGCCTTCTTGTGCAAGAGCGATAGCTAAACGAGCCTCTGTCACTGTGTCCATAGACGCAGAAATCATTGGAATATTTAAAGTAATATTTTTAGTTAGCTGCGTATGTAGATCAGCAGTGTTTGGGAGAACGGTGGAGTGTGCTGGTACGAGCAGAACATCGTCGAATGTCAGCGCTTCTTTGGCAATTCTAAGCATTTGCAATATCTCACAATTTAGAGGGTAAATATAAAAAACAATCCAAATGCTCGTTCGTCTCGATTCTTTGAATCTTGTTGGAAAGTTGCATTTGGATTAGATATTGCGAACGGATTATACGCCCGACGCAATCGCTTGGCTACACATTTTTTTCATTTGAATTTGCATTTCCTCCCTTGATATGTATTATATTGCCGCTAATTTCCATACTCACGTCTGGTTGAAAAATTAGTGCCTTCCAATACCAATCCAAACATCTATACCGTTTCTCGTCTTAATGCTGAAGTCCGATTATTACTAGAAAATGAAATGGGCATCGTTTGGTTACTTGGTGAAATCTCCAACTTCTCTGCTCCTGTTTCTGGTCACTGGTATCTCACCCTTAAAGACTCACGTGCTCAAGTTAAATGCGCCATGTTCAAAGGCAACAATCGCTTTGTGAATTTTAAGCCGAAGAATGGTCAGCAGGTATTGGTAAAAGCTCGGCTATCTCTCTACGAACCACGTGGAGATTATCAAATCATCATTGAAAGCATGCAGCCTGAAGGCGATGGTCGCTTACAACAAGAGTTCGACCAACTAAAAATGAGGTTGGCTGCTGAAGGTTTGTTTGCTCAAACATTAAAGAAAAGTTTGCCGGAGCATCCACGATGCGTGGGGGTCATTACGTCAAAAACTGGCGCAGCTCTACACGATATCCTGCAAGTTCTTAAACGTCGCGACCCTAGTTTGCCTGTTATCATCTACCCTACTCTGGTTCAAGGTGAGGAGGCTGCGATTCAAATTGCCCAAGCGATTGGCTGTGCTAACTCCCGCGCAGAGTGCGATGTGTTGATCGTTGGACGAGGCGGTGGCTCATTGGAAGACTTATGGTGTTTTAACAACGAAATTGTTGCCCGCACCATTGCCGCAAGCCAGATCCCAATCATTAGTGCGGTTGGGCATGAAATTGATGTCACCATTGCTGATTTCGTTGCCGATGTTCGCGCTCCGACGCCATCAGCGGCCGCGGAATTGGTCAGCCGCGACAACACCAATAAAAAGCAAGCATTTCAGACATACCAGCATAAAATTGCTAGCGCTATGCGTCATTATTTTGCGCAGCGAAAAGTAGAATTGAAGCAGTTGCAACATCGCTTAGACAGGCAGCATCCCGCCAATCGTCTTCAACGCCAACAACAGCAGCTCGATGAATACAGCATGCGTTTAGAACGAGCGATTCAAGCGCGTCTCAACAAAACACAACAACATATTGATAAGCAAAAACATCAGCTTCAACTGCTATCACCGGAAAAAATTCTGCGTACTCAGCAATATTTGTTATCCAGTAAACAAAAAGAGATGAGTGAAGCGATGAAGCGATACCTGGTCTCTTCCCGTCATACTTTCACCCGTTTGACTGATAAAATGAATGCAGTTAGCCCACTGGCTACGTTATCGCGCGGCTATTCGATCACGCAAAATGCTCAAGGTGATGTGATCCATGGTGCCAGTGATGTGCAACAAGGTGAGTTAATCGTTACTCGCTTAAAAGATGGCGAAATACGCTCAATTGTGAAGTAAACCTCCGCTTCCTTTCTCTTTTGCGAAAATAAAATCGAGTAGGGTGAGGCGTTACCGCCTCATCCCTCTCACAGAACCGTACGTACGGACCTCGTATACGGCTCATGCATACTTCCATTCAGCATAATTGCTAAACACATACCCTGTTCCTACTTGCTCAAGATTTACCAACCCCAGTTCGTTGAACCATTGGTTTGGCATCGCATAACTGGCTAGAGGACTTTGCGCATTTCTCCAACTACTCATTCGGATAAATCTAAACGGCGGCTTATATCCAA
>NZ_JBKEBW010000014.1:0-27223 GCF_047973365.1 Vibrio sp.
AGCTTGGATATAAGCCGCCGTTTAGATTTATCCGAATGAGTAGTTGGAGAAATGCGCAAAGTCCTCTAGCCAGTTATGCGATGCCAAACCAATGGTTCAACGAACTGGGGTTGGTAAATCTTGAGCAAGTAGGAACAGGGTATGTGTTTAGCAATTATGCTGAATGGAAGTATGCATGAGCCGTATACGAGGTCCGTACGTACGGTTCTGTGAGAGGGATGAGGCGGTAACGCCTCACCCTACTCGATTGTTATATAGGGAAAGCAAGTCACTATAGTGTTGGGCTTTTGGATAAATATCTTATCTAAGATAGTCACTAAAACAGTTAGTTATATCTGGTCAATGAGTTGCAATAATTTATAGCAATAGATGCAGGTCAGTAAGTGCTTGAATGGTATCTAATTGATTGTAAATAAATGAGAAAATTGAGAAATTCACATTTTTTTGTTAAAATCTATTAGTGATTTAGCGGGGGTATTTATATGAAGACCGAAACTCGTATGCGCCAGTCGATTCAACACCGTTGTGGAGTTGTACTATCTCGTTCTGATTTGGCCCCATTGGGAAGCAAGACTCAAGTTACACATGCATTGAGTGTGTTAGTGAAAAATGGTGAACTTCTTCGCCTTTCCCAAGGAGTTTACGCTAAGGCCAAAAGATCGGGGAATGATATAAAAGCGCAGGGCAGTCTTGATGTTATTATTCGTGAAGTAGCCAACAAATTAGGCTTCAAGCTTCGTCAAAATGACTTGAGCTTCGATAAGGTAAATAATACCTCACGAGGTGAAATTATTGTTGAAGTCGATGCAACAAGAGTCAAGCGTAAGCTTATCATCAATGGTCAGACTATTTGCTTTCGTAGTTATAGACGCAAGTCTGGTACTAAAAATACAGAATTCAAATTGGAAAAGACACTTCCAACCCAAGGAGTTGCTCGTTATGTAGCAGAGCTTGCTCGCTATTACAACGTATCTTATTGTTACAATGCGATGGATCAGTGGGCTGATGCTGTAACTCGCTTAGCTGGTGATGAGGTGGTACATAATACTGTCGAAGATCTTCTTGTTGCTCTAAAACGTGCGGGGAAAATCACCAAGCAAGAAGTTGCTATGTTGTCGGTCAATTATCTGCGGGAACAAAAACAAAGTGTTCGATCCATTTAATGATTTTGAGCAAGTTGGGTATTTACGTAACTATCATGGTGAAAAAGACCTAGCAATTGTTCGTCAACTTGAACATACCATGTTTCGTACTGGCCTAGATGAAGCTTTAGTTTATTTAGAGGGAAGAAAGGACCTGCGTTACGAAGATTTCTTGGAAGTTCATCGGATATTATTCGAAGCATTCTATCCGTGGGCAGGTCAAGATCGTGCAATTACTGCTCCTAATTATGCGGTATCTAAAGCTGGTACGATGTTTTGCCATCCTCATGATGCACGATTAGCTATTGAGCAGGGCTTACGTCTCGGACAAAATGCAGAGTCTATGCGTCAGCGTCCTGGAGAGGTTATGGGCTTTTTTGCGTATGGGCATCCATTTCTTGATGGCAACGGTCGTACTATGTTAATTATTCATAATGAGCTTTGTCATCGAGCAGGCTTTTCAATTGAATGGCATAAAACCAATAAAACAGATTACTTAATAGCCTTAAGCGCTGAAATTGAATCCCCATCAAAAGGGCTTTTGGATGACTACTTATGTCAATTTATAGGTGGTAATCGAGATCGAGATCTTTGGATGGAATCTATAAATAGTATTCGTGGTTTAGACGGTCAAAGTATGGAAAATTCCGTAGATGGTGAGTATACAGACACTGCCGTTGCTCAAAAATATCAATCATTTGATATGAATAGGCGTCTGTGACAAAGCGTTGGAAGGACTGATTTACCAAGCCTCAGATATGTTCTGGGGCTTTCTTTTTTTAAGTTAGAAAATATTTCGCAGTTATTGCAAAGTGCGATAAATAAGCAATTATCCTACGATAGGTAAATTGATTTTATTGTAACGTTATGATTTATATTGGTTTGTTATTTAGTTGTTCAGCGATTGTAGTTTTGGGTTACCTATAGCTCAATAACTATAAAAATGAAATATAACTTTCTAGTAATGATATCTTTCTTTTTGTTAGTCCTCTCCATTAAAATCCGCGCGTAAATTTTATCCACTTTTTTTAAGGTATTACTTAATGTCTACTAAATTAGCGAATCCAGCGCCATTAGGCCTAATGGGTTTCGGTATGACGACTATCCTGCTTAACATCCATAACGCAGGTTTTTTCCCAATGGATTCTATGATTCTGGCTATGGGTATTTTCTATGGCGGTCTAGGTCAGGTTATTGTAGGCATCATGTGTTATAACCGTGGTGATACTTTTGGTACCACAGCATTTACTTCTTACGGTTTATTCTGGTTAACTCTCGTTGGTCTAATTGTTATGCCTGAAATGGGTCTACCTGCAAGCCCACATCATTTCATGGGTTGGTACCTGGCGCTTTGGGGCATCTTCACCGGTTTCATGTACATTGGTTCACGTTGCTACCCAGTGGCTAAGCAAGTGGTATTTGGTTCACTAACCATTCTGTTTGCACTTTTAGCTCTTCGTGATTTCACTGGCAGTGAGTTGATTGGCACTATCGCCGGTTTCGAAGGTATCTTCGTTGGTGCAAGCGCAATCTACTTCGCTATGGCTCAAGTTCTTAACGCTGAATACGGTCGTGAAGTTCTGCCAGTTGGTAAACCAGCATTCATTAAACAAGAAGTGAAAGCTGAGCTTAAAGAAGTTGCAGCTTAATTCACTTTTTTTGCTAACAAGGTCGACCGTAGAGTCGGCCTTTTTTTTGAGCTAAATTTTACCCATAGTAAATGTCTGGTTGTCTTTTGCTCTCAGAGTGGAGTAACGTGTTGTTGATATTAGGTCTGATAACCTAGTAATCCCTTGTCCCTGATTGTTCTCGCATCACAAATGCCAATCAGTGGATCAGGCTTATAAATATAAAATTAAACAGGAATGACTATGTTAAGGATTATCACGCAACTGTTCCCTTTATGGGCAATATTATTCTCTCTATGTGCTTATTTTGTACCGGGATTATTCGTCGAGCACAAAGGGCAAATTGTTCCATTACTCACCATCATCATGTTAGCCATGGGCTTGACCCTCAAACCGAAAGATTTTCTCAATGTTATTCAGAACAAAAAGGCGATTGGTGTTGGCTTGATTTTGCAGTTTTCAGTTATGCCGATTGCTGCACTATTAATTAGTTTACTGCTTGGCTTTGATCCTATGCTGACGATCGGCATGGTGTTGGTTGGCAGCGTAGCTGGTGGAACGTCATCAAATGTGATGTGCTATCTGGCCAAGGGCGATGTGGCGTTGTCGATAACCATGACATCCATTTCTACTTTGCTTGGTGTCGTTCTGACTCCGCTATTGGTCGAACTGTTTGCGGGCAAAGCTGTTGATGTACCCGTAGCCAGCATGCTGATAAGTTTGGTGAAAATCGTGCTAGTACCTGTTGCTGGCGGTGTGCTACTAAATGTATTTTTACGTTCAGTCACTGAGAAACTAGAGCCTGTATTACCAATCATTTCAATGGCTGCTATCGTCTTGATTATTGCGATTGTCGTGGCATTGAATGCAGGTAATCTGGCGACTATCGGTCCAATTGTCGCTCTAGCGGTGATTTTGCATAACGGGGTAGGTTTGGCTTCCGGTTATTGGATCTGTCGTGCTTTTGGTTTCAATGAAACCATCAGCCGGACAGTTGCCTTTGAAGTCGGCTTACAAAACTCAGGTTTAGCTACAGCACTGGCGATGAAGTTTTTCACACCAGCCTCAGCCGTCGCGGGCACTATCTTCTCTATCTGGCATAATTTGTCAGGTTCTCTGTTAGCGGGATATTGGGCTAAACGCCCTAATGCTAACGAAGAGATTGTTCAGCAAACGGTGAAAAGTTAACGGTTTCTTTTGCTACAAAATAAAAGGGTTAGCAATGTAGCTAACCCTTATTTATCACACGCTAATTTTAATGCGATGATTGTTCTGCCGGAGAATTCGAAACTTGTTCAGTTTCAGCATCAGCCGTTGGTGCTTTGCCTGTCTTGCGTTTGTATTTTTCTTCCCAGTAAGTCGCATTCTTGATGCCTAGTTTTACAGGGTTGAACAGGTATTCTTCGACACCTTGTTTTTGCTGCTCTTCGTAGTCTTTCAATGCAGCCATTGTTGGTTTAGCCATGAAGAAAATAATGACGATACCTACGATGTTTAACCAAGCCATCATACCAACACCAACGTCACCCATTGCCCATGCCAGGTTCGCAGTTCTTACCGTGCCATAGAATACCGCGGAAATGATAATCAGTTTTAGGAAGAACATTAGACCGTCGACTTTGAAAGTGCGACGAATGTAAGCCACATTGGTTTCTGCAATGTAGTAGTAAGCCAGAATGGTTGTGAACGCGAAGAAGAACAGGGCGAATGCAACGAATGGCTTACCAACGCCTGGCAAAGCACTTTCAATGGCGATTTGCGTGAACGCCGGGCCGTTAGCTGCCACATCTGTTGCTAGGTTCTGCACAAGGAACAAGCCTTCAGCACCACCGTGTACGTTGTACGCACCAGTGATAAGAATCATAAACGCTGTTGCAGAACAGACTAGCAGAGTATCGATATAGATAGAGAACGCTTGTACCAGACCTTGCTGAGCCGGGTGTTCAACACTGGCCGCCGCCGCCGCGTGTGGGCCTGTACCTTGACCCGCTTCGTTAGAGTAAACACCACGTTTCACACCCCAACCAATCGCAGCTCCAACACCTGCCATAGGTGTAAATGCATCGCCAATGATTAGGCCAAAAATGCGTGGTACTTCACCAATGTTAAGCAGGATGATGACGAATGCGGTGATCACATAAGCTAGCGCCATAAATGGCACCACGATTTGAGTGAAATTGGCGATACGTTTCACACCACCAAAGATGATAAATGCAAGAAGGATGGAAACAATGGTACCAGTGAGGATTTTTGCGAAACTGATCGTACCGATAGCGGTATCCACCATTGGACCTGCACCGAAAGCCGTTTCAACAGCATTACCAATACTGTTCGATTGAACGCCTGGTAATAAAACACCACAAGCAAAGATGGTCGCGATAGCGAAGATCCACGCGTACCATTTTTGACCCATGGCTTTTTCGATGTAATAAGCCGGACCACCACGGAATTCTTGGTTGTCTTCTTCTTTGTAGATCTGTGCTAGTGTTGATTCTGCATAAGCGGTGGCTGCGCCAAAGAAGGCGACAACCCACATCCAGAAAACAGCACCGGGACCACCAAAACCGATAGCCGCTGCAACCCCCGCGATGTTACCAGTACCTACACGACCTGATAGTGAAACGGCAAGAGCCTGGAACGAAGAGATCCCTTTTGATGAGCTCTTGCCTGATAGCAATAAACGCCACATTTCAAAGAAATGACGAACCTGAACGAAACGAGTAAGAATCGAATAGAACACACCAGCACCAAGACACAGATAAATCAGTGCTGGGCTCCAGATAATTCCATTTAGAAAATCAACAAATGACTGCATGAGTATTTTCCCTGTTGAGTGATAGTTGTGTTTGTTGTGTGTATTTGATAATAACCATTTGTAATCTCGATGTTAATTAAATTATCAGTCGGACGCTATTAGTGTGATTGTTTGCACGAAACGCTGCTCAAGTGCCACTAGCCTAGCGAAGGTCATTCATCTTTAGAGCGTGGTGTTTATTAGAGAGTGATGTTTATTGGTATGTTTTAGCTTGGTTTATGCTCATAAAGCGTCAGTTGAAAAGGACATTTGTATTGCCAATTTGTCCAGATCACTTTGAAAAAATAATTGATGAAGTGATGCATATAAAGCAAATGCGGCATGCAAAAATAAAAAAACAATCCACTCAATCAAAAACGATATCATGAAGAGTTGTAATATTTGTCGAATGAATTCAGAGCAAGTAGTTGATCTTGGCAGGGCGACAATTTGTGATGATTGTTTGGAATCCATTCAAGAGTATTCAATTTATCAAAACGAGTATTTAAAACGCTATGAGCTACTGAAGATTTTATTTAATGCAGAGATGAGCTTAAGAATCTTTAGAAAAAGCTTTCCTGAAAGTAGTAAAACTGCTGGGTTTAATTTGACTCTCAGGTGTTTAAAAAAGATTATCGATGACCTAGATAAAAAAATAATGCAATTACCTGATGATATAAATATCTTGTCGCCGTTAAATAAAACGATCAATGAATTGCGGGTTTTATATGAGTTATACCGTTAATGAAATAGATATCTTTATATTTTGTTGCAGCCCACGTTAATCACTCAAAAACACCGATTGATACATTGATTTTAGTCGAAATAATAATGAGAATATAATGAAAAGTTCATCTAAACCTAAGGTTTTACGTAAAGTTTATATCAACTGCGTTATTGCTATGTTTCTTACATCATTAATCAATATGGTGTTTATTTATTTGATTATAGAGGATGTTCTTCCTAAGCATATGAGTGCGGAGGATGAAACTCTCATTATTCGATTAGTATCGTTGATCATCGGTTTGGTTATATTGGGTGGAGGGGTTTGTTTATCGATACTCTGGTTTGTCTTAAAGCGTGAATTAATTCAGATTCCTAAAATTGTGACGGTCATTAGTGCAATGGCGAATGGCAATTTTTCACCGTTTGAAATGACGAAGTGTAATAGTGAAATTGATGACATTATTGACTCGCTTACATTAATGCAAACTAATGTTAATACAGTTATCAGTACTGGTAATCAAACCTTGCAAAGTGTATTAGCCAATCAAACGAATGTGACAGAAATTATCGGAGATGTGACCAGAAGAGCGCAGGATGAACTTTCCGCCGTGGAACAAGTTGCCACTGCGGCGACCGAGTTAAGCTCGACAGCGAGTGAGGTGGCGAAGAATGCTTCTGATGCTGAAATCTCTACCAGTCAGGCGATAGAATCAGTGCAACATGGTTTCATGACGCTTGATAAAAGCGAAGCGATTTCGGCGAAAATAAGTGAATCGCTGATGAACACTTCGGAAACCGTCAGCAAACTTCGTGCTTATTCTGAGGAAATTGGCACTGTGCTAGAAATGATTAATTCTGTGTCCGAGCAAACCAATCTGCTTGCCCTTAATGCCGCGATTGAAGCTGCACGTGCGGGTGAACAAGGACGAGGGTTTGCTGTGGTTGCCGATGAAGTGCGAACCCTGGCTAGTAAAACTCAGCAATCGACAGGCACCATTCAAGAGATCATTGGTCGCCTACAAGAGCAATCTAAAATGGCCGATCAACTCATGACTGATAATATTCATTTGATCGATGAATCCACTCAAGCTGCTGCCGAGTTAACTTCTGCGTTTGGGGCCATCTCTGAACAGATGCAAAATATTTCAGTGATCAGCTCACAGGTGGCAACGGCATCTTGTGAACAGTCTAGTGTGATTCAGGATGTTTCCTTTCAGCTTAATAGTGTTAATGAAATTGTTAGCAACAATTTGGTTGTGTTTAATGATACCGAACGCTTATGCGAAGAAAGCTCAGAGCTTGTCAATCAAATGAATGAATCAGTATCTTTCTTCAGAAATGAATGATAGGTAAGCGATGTAGGTGCTTTAATTTATTGAATATTTTAAATTTCATCATTTTTATCAACGAATATCAGATTAATACTTAATAATGAATAAAGTTAAAATTATTACTGCACATTCTTATACCAGTGTTACGGATTTGTGTGACAATGACCTTGTTGCTGGTTGTATTATCTTTATTTGTTTTTCTTGCTCTAAATTGGAGTTGGAGCTTCTTGAAAGAAAAATTCATTATAAAAATGGGGTTGGATTTAAACTATCAAAACACTTCAAAAAGGATGAATAATTAAATATTCGACGCATAATACATTATTGATTTTTGCATGTTCACATTGGGCTTGGCATTTCAGTAGTATTCATAATAATTTTAGATTTATATATCGTATGCTGTGTTTTTAATAGGCAGATAAACTGTGTGTCAACTTAGTTATTTTTTACAAGAGAATAGGACGAAACTTGGTCTTACTCAGTTAGCATTGGTTGAAGAACTTTCTTGTCGATATGTTGAGTTTAAAGAGCTAACCATTGCCACTTATGGTCGTTGGGAGAGAGGAGTTAAGATTCCATCGGCAAAGAAAATCATTTTACTTGGTAAGTATTTCAATGTTGAAATGATGAGTTTTGTGAAAAGTATCGATATTAAACTTTCCACATCAAGAATTAAGGCATTTGATTTTTGGTTAGATAAGTATCATCAGATTGGTCGATGGAATTTATTATTTGGCTATAATTTGGTCAGTGTCGGTGAAAAGAAAATCATCAAGTTTGATTCTCAGAAAGGCGGATGCATTGATGAGGTTTATAATAAGGAGATGGTCAAAAAAATAGCCAAGCATGGCGCTAAGGTATTGGGCATTGCTGAAGATGATTGTTTTGATGCTTATGATAGAAAAAAATGGGCAAAATGCGGTGCCTTATTCCATTTTATTTATCTGAATATGAAAAGCAATGAGGTGGAGACTCATAGTTCAATGTCGTTGATTGAGCTCTCGCAACTGGATGAATTTATTGATTTATATCAGAAGTCTAAATTAAATCGTCATAATATTTCTCCTCCCGATCTCACTAATGAATGTTTTTTATTTATCCATGTGAATTTCCCTTATTGTAAAGAGTGGAACGAATATATTTTAGATGAAATCATACTCTTAGTATTAACACATCGAAAAGTAAAAAAGGTCGTAATAAATTCATGGCTTATTGATAATGTTACCGAAATGAATAGTCTGTTTAATGGTCAAATATTGGTATCAAAAGAAAATGCTTTATATCCTGAAAATCCGTTACTGGTATTGTTCGGGTTTTCAGTGGTTGATTTTATTAGTAATCATGGTGTGGTTAATAGAATTAAAACCAAGCTTTCGAAACTAATTTTGGAATGAAATGTACATAAAAGTTACCCAGTAAACTGAGTATGTTAATTTTGTGGTTTTGTATTTTATGTCCGCAAAATTAAAGTGAATCTATTCGCCTTAATATCAATTTGTTAAACAACTACTTCGGAGTTCTCTTACAAATTAAAGGTTGTTTAGTTACGTGTAGAGCTATTGATTTTTCTCAAGTTTCAAATTCTAGGTAATACGTTACTATATTTAATTAAATGGTGGTAATATTCAATTTTTGTATATTTATATTGGCGTTTTTATATTCGTGATTTGTGGTGACGCAATGGCGAGTGAAAAAACAGATGAAGAAAGTAGTCCTCAATACATTATCGATCACTTTTATTTTGGTGGACGCTTGGGTTGGGCAAGTTTTAATGGTGCATGTGAGGAAAACTCGATTAGTTGTACTGATGACACCTTAGGGTTCGGTTTATATGGTGGTTATCAATATAATTCTTGGTTAGCTTTTGAAGGTGGGGCTATTTTCTATGGTTCACCAGACTCTCGTTATTCAAACGGAAGTGATGTTTCTGTAAATATATATGATAGTCAATTATCTTTAAAATTAAGTCTTCCTATTACTGACAATATTGACTTATTTTCTCGGGTTGGTGGTTCATATCAATTCATTGATAAAAAAGTATCGAGTTCTAACCATTCTTTGGATGGTAATACACTTAGATTACTTAACTCCTTTGGTTTAGATTATCGATTGAATAAATATTGGTCGTTAAGAGGTGAATATCAATTTATTGACGGTATTGGTTCTAGTGAGACCAATAAAGCTGATGAGCATTTCACATCAATCGGAATAACTTATCATTTTGGGCAACAGAAAAATAATATTAAACATGATGACAGCCCTCCTCCTCGTTATGTAACCATACAGAAACCAGTGACGATAACTGCTCAAACTTTGTTTAAGTTCGACTCTTCTGAACTTATAAATACTTTTGAATTAGATTTATTGGTCGAACAGTTGAAAAACTATCCTGACGACATAATCGAAATTGTAGGTCATACAGATAACGTAGGTACTGAATCTTATAACACCAAGTTATCTTTGGAACGGGCGCAAAGTGTTGCTAATTATATTGTTGATCAAGGCATTGATGCAAAACGCTTGTCCATAGATGGCAGGGGGGCGTCAGAACCAGTTGCTTCAAATGATACAAGTGAAGGTCGAGCCGCGAATCGTAGGGTGGAGATCCGTTTAGATTCGTTTGAAGAAGAATCCGTACAATTAACTGATTATGTTAGTGGTGAGTAGAATATATGAAAAGAATACATTTTTACCTTTTATTGTTATGTTCATTGCTGATTGGCGGTTGTAACAATGGTGATTCAGGCTTACTGGGATCTGATGATGTAGAGGAGAAAATCCTTTCATTATCCATAACACCTAAGAGTGTTAGCCTTCCTGTAGGGTTTGAGAAGCAAATGCATGCGACAGCAACGTTGTCGAGTGAAAAAGTTGTAGATGTTACGTCTAGTGATGATTTTACATGGGTATCAAGTGATTCGAATATAGCAAGCATTGACAAACAGGGATTAGTCGTTGGAAAAAGTCCTGGACTTGTTATGATCACTTTTTATGGGAAAACTTCTGATGGAGAGCAACTTAAGGATTCTGTTGAATTGAATGTAAATTCAACGACGATTGATCATATTAATGTTACGCCAACAGAATCCACGGTGTCAGTTGGTTTAACTCAAGCTTTTAAAGCAACCGCCGTAATGAGTGATGGTTTGCCTATCGATATCACAACTCAGTCAACTTGGAGTTCCAGTAATGAGGATATTGCATCCATTAGTAATGATGTGGGTACTAGAGGAGTTGCAACCGGGCTGCAAGCTGGTATTGCTGAATTAAGTGCAAAAAAAATCATTGATGATGTTACGTATTCAGGTGCCGCTGAATTAACAGTAGATGGTGGTTTATATATCAAGTCTATCAGCATTAATCCTACGTCACTGTCATTGCTGACTGGCGACGAGGGACAGTTAGAAGTTGATGTACTACTCTCTGATGACTCTCACTCATTTGTCACAAATTCACCTATTGTTCAGTGGTCAAGTCAGGATGATACTATAGCCCAAGTTGATAGTAGTGGGTTAGTTCATGCTGTTAGTGATGGTGATACTATTGTTGATGTAGTGATTAATGACGGTTCCGGTGCTACAACAGCTAGTGCATTTATTGGTGTACGAGATACTGATGTAGTTAGCTTTGTAATAACAGCCGATCCAGATCATGTAGTTGTTGAGCGTTCTCAAAAATTTAAGGTTTCGACAACATTAACTGATGGCACTGAAAACGTCGATATAACCAGTGATCCAAGATTAAATTGGAATATTGTCGATACTGATTACGCCAATTTTACTGAAGATGGTGACGCTGGTGAAATTACCGGCTTAAATTATGGAGAGACGACACCTGAAGTCACTGGCGACTTTGTAGGTGAAGCGCAAACAGAAACCCATGTTATAAAAATTATACCATATTACACATCCCCTTTTACTGTTGAACAAACATCGATTACTGAAGACGATGAGCATACGTTATATGTTGATGATAACGGAAATACTGTTGATGCTAACTTAGCAACAAAGCAATATTCGTACGTTGATTTATCAACATACGAATCTTCGTGTGAGGAAGCTGGACTCGACCCTATACATGATGCCGTTCATTTTTCTGACTTTATGAATAGAGAAACTGTATCTGGTAAAGCCGCTGAATTTTGGCCATATGATACTCAATATTGGACTGGTGATGTAGATGAGGACGACATATTTCATGACAATTTTGGTGTAGCTTATAACGATGTCGCCTCTAGCTTTATACCTAGTACTTCATCTCCTGGTGCTCGTTCATTGGTTGTTTGCGAAAATAAGTAAATGATTACTACCTTAGAAGGATTTCACTTAAACAGACTAGAGTAAATATACGCTAACCCCTTGTTTAAATGGAGGAAATATTATCTTGAAGTGGCTCGCCATCAAAACTGGTGAGTTTATTGGCTAAGTAAGTATTTTGGTTGGCAAAAATACCCCAATAAGAAAATGCCAGTCAGTTTAACTGACTGGCATTAAGTTAAATATCCGTCATTATTGCCAGTGTTTTCAACTGTAATAGCGAGACACACCTAACCCGCGAATATCTACTTTCGCATCGCCATGAGTAATGATGTCAGACAATATCTGCCCTGAGCCACAGGCCATTGTCCAGCCAAGCGTTCCGTGTCCGGTGTTGGTGTATAAATTTTGAATCGGTGTCGCGCCGATAATTGGAGTGCCGTCTGGTGTCATTGGACGGAAACCGGTCCAGAATTCCGCTTTACTAAAATCACCACCTTGTGGGAACAGATCGCGAACCACCATCTCAATGGTTGCTTTGCGTGCTGTTGGTATAGCAGGATCAAAACCTGCCAATTCTGCAGTGCCTGCGACACGAATTCTGTCATCAAAACGCGTTAGCGCAACCTTATAGGTTTCATCCATGACCGTAGAGGTCGGTGCCAGTTCTTCATTCACAATCGGTAAGGTTAATGAGTAACCTTTTACCGGATAAACCGGTACATCGATACCTAATGGCTTGAGCATGTGTTTTGAGAAACTACCTAGAGCCACCACATAAGCATCTGCTTTTAATCGCCCTTGATCCGTTTGGACACCCATGATCTTTTTGCCTTCCATCTCTAGTGATTGGATCTGGGTATCAAATTTAAATTGCACGCCTTGTGCTTTCGCCAGTTCAGTCAACTGCTGGCAGAATAAGTAGCAATCACCTGTTTCATCGTCAGGTAAGTAGAGACCGCCAACCAGTTTATCTTGCACCGGAGCTAGCCCCGGCTCTTGTTTGATACAGGAAGCCACATCCATCAGTTCAAAACGAACACCACTTTGTTGCAGAAGCTCCATATCTTTTTCGATTGAAACCAGCTGCTTTTCATTACGGAAAACTTGTAAAGTACCTTTTTGGCGACCTTGGTATTCTACGTTGTGCTGCTTTTTCAGTTCGTGCAAACACTCACGGCTATGGTTTGCAATGGCAAGCATACGTGACTTGTTAATTTGGTAACGAGAAAGTTGGCAGTTGACCAACATTTGCATCATCCACCGCAGCATTTGCGGATCAAGCGATGGCTTTACTTTCAGTGGTGCGTGTTTTTCAAATAACCATTTGATCGCTTTTTGAGGAATACCTGGAGCAGCCCAAGGAGAGGAATAGCCGTAAGAAATTTGTCCAGCATTAGCAAAACTGGTTTCTTCAGCGCTACGCGGTTGACGGTCAACAACGGTGACACTATGACCCGCTTGTGATAAATACCACGCTGATGTTAAACCGACAACACCACTTCCAAGAACGATAACTTCCATATGAATACTCCTTCTTTGTTATAGAAGTAGTTTCTTTGCTTTACCTTTTATTAACAATCGATAAAAATTATCAGCACTGTTTAGTAAAACTATAAGCAAAACCATGTTAAAGAGTTCTCAAGTTTCAGCATTACATACTTTTATGCTTGTTGCACAATACCCAAGTTTCAGTGCGGCAGCGAAAGAGTTGCACATTACGACAGGGGCAATCAGTCAGCAATTGCTTCAGTTGGAATCGAAAATAGGTTTTAGTCTATTTGAACGCCATTCGCGTGGGGTGAAATTAACTGAAGCAGGAGAGACTTTGAGAGCCGTTGTTCAGCGTAGCTTTCAAGGTATTGAAGAGTCGCTGCATAATTTACAGCAACGCGAGAACCGTAAAGAGATCCGCTTGAAATTAACGCCTTCGTTAGCATTCAAATGGCTGCTACCTAAACTGGAAGATTTTTATCGTCAAAATCCAGAGATACAGGTGCAATTATTTGCCGAAGGCGCGCTGGTGGACAGTGAAAGAAAAGACTTTGATCTTGCGATTGATTACGGTCCTTTCCCTTACAACCGGAAAGACTCCGAGCTATTAATGGCTGAGTCGCTATTGCCAGTGATGAGCCCTTCTTATTTGAAAGCACACCCATGGTTGCAGGATATTAGTCACCATAAAAATCACTGGGATGAAGTGAATTTACTGCATGATGCAATGCCGTGGGCAAAGGCGCCAAGAGATTATGAATGGCTTTATTGGGCTTCTGAAATGGGGATTGAAATATCCACCCATAAAGGGCATTTCTTTAACCGTACTGATATGGCAATGTCAGCGGCAGAAGCGAATGTCGGTATTGCGATGGCGCGTTCGATGTTGCTGCAAAATGAATTAGCAACCGGCAAGCTGGTTTCCCCATTCCAACCAATTTCGGCCAACGCAGGGTATTTTTTGATCACCCATAACCCAGCCGAAACCACGGCGGTTTTTACGCAGTGGCTTAAAAGACAAGTTTAAAAGTGTATGAACGCGGTAAATGAACCGCTGTTTTCGTGCATAAATACTCGCCAGTTCAACGACTTTGCGATGAATCTCCTTGTGGCAATGCGCCAACTTAGATAATTTGGCAAAATGCACAACTTAACGGTACGCCTCAAAGCTGCCAGCTTAAATGCAGAACAACTGTAACGTTCCAATCCATTTCAGATGAACACCTAAGGTTTAAATAGAATGGCCATTAAGAAAAACGAACTATATTCCTCCCTTTGGGCAAGCTGTGATGAATTGCGTGGCGGTATGGATGCCAGCCAGTACAAAGATTATGTACTGACCATGCTGTTTATGAAGTATGTGTCAGATAAAGCAAAAGACAATCAATACCCGATGATCGTTGTGCCAAAAGGTGCAAGCTTTGATGATATGGTTAAATTAAAAGGTCATACGAAGATTGGGGAAGATATTAATAAAATTATTCGCCTACTTGCAGAAGAGAATGATCTGAAAGGCGTGATTGACGTGGCCGACTTTAACGACGAAGACAAACTCGGTAAAGGTAAAGAGATGGTCGACCGCTTAAGTAAGTTGGTGGGTATCTTTGAAGGGCTAGATCTGTCTGGTAACCGTGCGGATGGGGATGATTTACTGGGGGATGCGTATGAATACCTGATGCGTCATTTCGCGACTGAATCGGGTAAATCAAAAGGTCAGTTCTATACTCCTTCGGAAGTGTCACGCATTTTGGCGAGCGTAGTGGGGATCACCAAAGAAACTCCGCAGGACGCAACCGTGTATGATCCGACCTGTGGTTCTGGTTCTCTATTGCTGAAAGTTAATGATCAGTCTCAGCGCGGTCTGTCGCTTTATGGACAGGAAATGGATAACGCCACCAGTGCATTAGCGCGTATGAACGTGATTTTGCACAGCTGCGAAACCGCCAATATTTTTAAAGGTAACACCTTATCTGAACCCCACTGGAAAGATGCGCCTAACAAGCTAAAAACCTTTGATTTTGCCGTCGCCAACCCGCCGTTTTCCAATAAAAACTGGACCAGTGGTCTAAACCCGAACGACGATGTTTATGGTCGTTTTACCTGGGGTATTCCGCCAGAGAAAAATGGTGACTACACCTTCCTGCTGCATATTTTGACCAGCTTGAAAAGCACGGGTAAAGGGGCAGTGATCCTGCCACATGGGGTATTGTTCCGTGGTAATGCGGAAGCCAATATTCGTGAAAACCTGATCAAACAAGGTTACATCAAAGGCATTATTGGGCTGCCAGCCAACCTGTTTTATGGCACCGGTATTCCAGCCTGCATTATCGTGATTGATAAAGAGTATGCGAGAAAAGCTGCCACGACGGCTGATGGTCAAGTGGAAGGGCGTCCGATCTTTATGATTGATGCCAGCAAAGGCTTTATGAAAGACGGCAATAAAAACCGTCTGCGCAGTCAGGATATCTACAAAGTAGTGGAAGTCTTTAATAACGGTCTGGAGATTGATCGTTACAGCCGCTTAGTACCAATGAAGGAAATTGCTGACAACGACTACAACCTGAATATCCCTCGTTATATCGACTCTTCTGAACCTGAAGATCTGCATGATTTAACCGCGCACCTGCAAGGAGGCATTCCCAACAGTGATGTGGATGCCCTTGGTGAGTTCTGGCGCGTGTTCCCATCGCTGCGTGAGACCTTGTTTGCGCCGTTGCGTGACGGTTACAGCCAACCGTTGGTGGCGGAAAGTCAGGTGAAAACCACCATTCTGGCGCATCAGGAATTTAAAGATTTTGCCGTGCGCAGCTTATTGCCATTTAAGCAGTGGCTGAAACAGGCGGCACTGAAAGAAATTGCCAAAGGCGATAGCCCGAAAGAGCTGATTGTTGAACTTTCTGATGCATTGTTAGCGGCTTATGCCAACAACGATTTGTTGAGCAAATACGATATTTTCCAAATTCTGATGGATTACTGGGCGGATGTGATGCAGGACGATGTGTACGTGCTGGCACAGGACGGCTGGCAATCGGGCAACTTACTGCGTGAGCTAAAAGTGAAGAAAGGCGAGAAACTCAAAGAAACGCCAGATCTCATCATCAACAAACAAAAATACAAAGCCGAACTGATCCCGCCTGCACTGATTGTGGCGCGTTATTACGCCGATAAGCAGGACAAACTCAATGAGTTGCAAGCTAAACAGGATGCCGCTACGCAAGAGCTAGAAAACTACCTGGAAGAGCAGGGTAGTGACGATGGGCTGCTGGTGGATGCAATGAATGATAAAGACAAGCTCACCAAAGCCAGTGTTGCCGCGTGCGCTAAAGTCGCGACGGATGCCGAAGAACTGAAAGCCCTCAAACACGCCAACAAACTGTTTAATGCTGACGTCAGCGCCAAAAAAGCGGTCAAAGAAGCGCAAGAGGCGCTGGATCTGGCAGTCTTTAAGCATTACCCAACTTTAACCCTTGATGACATCAAGACACTGATTGTCGATGATAAATGGCTCGCCACTCTGCAAACCCATATTCAGGCAGAAATTGAGCGCGTTACCCAGCAATTGGCTAATCGCGTTAAAGAGCTGGAACAGCGCTACAGCACACCACTGCCAATCTTGACCCAATCTGTGGTAGCACTGAGTGATAAAGTCGCCAACCACCTGAAAGCCATGGGATTGGAGTGGATGCTATGAGTGAGGCGGCAGTAATGGCAACAGAAAAACAGGCGGTGCCACAAGGCTATAAGCAAACTGAAGTTGGGGTGATTCCTGAGGATTGGATTGTTATGTTTATTGATGATTGTGCTGTTAAGGTAGGTAGTGGTAAAACGCCAACAGGAGGTGCAGCCGTTTATGTTGACGCTGGTCGACCATTTATAAGAAGTCAAAATGTAGATAGGGGTAAATTAGATTTATCAGATGTCGCTTTTATAACTGATGCTGTTCATAGCACTTTTATAGGAACTGAGTTGAAAGAAGATGATGTTCTTTTAAATATAACAGGGGCATCAATTGGTAGATGCTCAAAAGCTGATAGAAGAATAATCGGAGGGAATGTTAATCAGCATGTTTGTATTATTCGAACTGATGACAAAAAACTGCTCCCTAAATTGCTCGTTGAATTAATCAATTCTTCGATTGGGCAGAATCAGATCGATAGCTATCAAGCCGGAGGAAATAGAGAAGGACTTAATTTTTCTCAAGTACGGCAGTTAACTTTCTCTATATCCGCAGATATTACAGAACAAACCGCCATTGCCAATGCTCTATCGGATATGGATGCGCTGCTGAGCGAATTGGAACAGCTGATTGCCAAAAAACAGGCGATCAAAACCGCTACCATGCAGCAGCTACTCACTGGCAAAACCCGCCTGCCACAGTTCACTATCCACACCGACGGCGAGCATAAAGGTCAACCCAAAGGGATGAAACCCAGTGAACTAGGGGAAATACCGGAGGATTGGGAGGTTGAGCCTCTTGGAGCATTACTTTCTGACAATCCCAAGTATGGTATTAATGCTGCTGCTGTTCCTTTATCTGGAAATTTACCAGTTTACATACGAATCACCGATATTAGTGAAGATGGTTATTTTAAACCGACGAAAAAGGTTGGTGTAAATAGCCCTTTTTCAGATATGTATAAACTTAAATCAGGTGATATTGTTTTAGCTAGGACTGGTGCTAGTGTCGGAAAGTCGTATTTATATCAGGAGAATGATGGGGAATTAGTCTTTGCTGGATTTTTAATTAAAATATCTCCAGATCAAAAGCGTTTAAGCTCAGAATTTTTATCTCATTTCCTAAAGACAAATCAGTACTGGAACTGGGTTACTGTTAACTCTATGAGAAGTGGACAGCCAGGAATTAATAGTAATCAATATAAAAGCTTACAACTAGCCTTGCCTAAAATTCATGAACAAACCGCCATCGCCAATATCCTCTCCGATATGGATGCTGAAATTCAGGCACTTGAACAGCGCTTAGCCAAAACGCGCCAGATTAAACAGGGTATGATGCAGGAACTGCTGACCGGGAAAACTCGCTTGCCTGTGAAGGCGGGTGACTGATGAATACTGTCACGGAAGACCTTGCATTACCGCAAACGCAGGATGTGACCGTGCGGCTTGCCAGCTTTGCAGAGCTTGCCAGCCCAACCCAACCCTTGGTGCTGGATAACTACCAACGTGCCTATGTCTGGACCGATGAAAAAGTGGTTCAGTTGCTGGAGGATTTTGCTGAGTTTGTCTCGGTTGAATCATCGAATGCAGCCAGCCAGTATTATCTGGGCACCTTACTGGTGCATCAAAAGGAAGAGCAAGGTAACGCGTGTTGCTGTGTGATTGATGGTCAGCAACGGCTGACCACATTGGCGGTTCTCTATTGGTTATTAAAAGGAGAATTGCCACCCTTTATTCAGTTTGAATTTCGTTCTTCACTGTCGCGGGTGAATGTGCAACAAGCGAAACAGACCATGCAAATATGGCTTAACCAGCATACGGACATACACTCGACGTTGAAGGCACTTTTCGACCAGTTACGATTCACGGTGATTACCGTGACGCGGGAAGATTTGGCTTTTACCTTTTTTGATACCCAAAACAACCGTGGTATTCCTTTAGGCAGCACCGATTTACTGAAAGCGTACCATCTACGAGCGATTCAAAGTGAGGACGTCAGCTTAGTTGAACAACTGCAAAGTCACTGTGCCAGAAAGTGGGAACAGGTGCAGCAAAAGGGTGACTTGGTTAAAAAAAGTAAGCGTTATGATTTTGCGCCGGATCTGTTTCATTACTATCTGTGGCGCGGTCGTAATTGGCGCGGCTCAGATGTTAAAGAGCTCGAAAGTCGTGATGATATGCTGACCCATTTTGGTCAGCAGAGTAAGGTATCACCCATTGGTCATGTGGCGCTTTATCCTGCTGGCGCGAATCAATGGGGACAAACATTACAACTCACTGTCGCCAATGATTACCGTTTAACGCCAGCTGCGCAGCAATTTGGACAGCAGGCTGCGCATTTGCCTTTTTCGCTACGACAACCCATTAGCCGTGGTGCTGGCTTTTTCCTTTACGCCGAAAAATATGCCGATTTACTGCAACAACTGTTGTTTTCTCCCAGCTTTGACCCAGAAATTAACGCCACTCAGCAGTTCTATAAAGCGGTGGTGAGTACGTTATCGGCTTATTTACAAAGTTTATTCCGCCTAGCGCTGCTCACCTATTTTGATCGTCTTGGTAGCGCTGGTTTATTGCGCTTTGCGCTGCACTTGGATCACCGCCTTGGCGCGCTGCGTTTATCTAAGTCGGACATCCGCCGCGAGACACCACTGAAATTCTTGCGTGAAGCCAAACGCAACTTACTCGATGTGATTGCTTATGCCTATGAAGGGGATGATGTGATTCGTTACTTACAAGAAGAGAAGGACGATAAGGTCTATGCGCAAAATGACGGCTGGTCGAAACAGATAGAAGAGAAGGGTAATAAAGTGCAGGAAAGTTATGTCTTTGCCGTGGCACAGTATTATCAATTGTCTGATCTGACATTGAAAACCGCACAGTGTATGGATGAAAAAGCATCAAGGGAGGTTTCTCATGGCTGAGTTTTCTTCCGATTTGATCACTGTTGATGATGTGGTAAACAACCGATACTTGTTTAATATTCCGATTTACCAACGTTTATACGTGTGGGGTAAAGAACAAATCCATACCTTGCTGGATGACATTGTCTCAGCGTGTCAGGAGCAGAAAAGTACGTTTTATCTCGGTGGTACATTGGTGATAGAACGTGAGCATGAAATCAGCAATAAGCTGTCTTATCCTGTATTTGATTTGATTGATGGTCAGCAGCGCTTTACCACTTTGTGGCTTATCAGTGTTGTATTGGGTGATTTGCTAAAAGATTACCAGCAGGTAGAGACTGATAATGGTGTTCGACCACGCATCAGTTTTGCCATTCGCCCTGAAGTGACCACCTTTTTTGAAAAAGTGTGTCAAGGCGAACAGCCCAGTCTGCCGCAAGCCAAACAACTGGAAGATGCGCTAGTGGACATCCGCTCCTATTTCGTTAATTACGCTACTCAGAATCAAAAGATACTGAATCAGGTTGAACTGGCTGAGTTTATCCGCCATAAGGTGCAACTGATCTTAACCAAAGTGCCTAGCAATACCGATCTCAATAAACTGTTTGAAGTGATTAATAACCGTGGCGTGCAGTTGCAGCACCATGAAATATTAAAGGCGAAATTGTTGGAGAAAATCAGTCAGCATGAGCGGGAAGCCTATGCGCAGTTGTGGGATGCGTGCGCCAATATGGATGAGTATGTTGAGCGCAACCTGCGCCAAACCACGAAAATTGATACCGTATCACTCTATGAAGTAAAGGCACCTATCAATGATGCCGGGATTGAAAGAGAACGGTTGGCCGATGCTCGTGCGGTGATTAGGGCATTAGGTGAACTGAAAGATCAAGACGAGTGTTCCCCGACTAGCCTAGAGGCTATTTTGACGAAAACAGAACAGTTCACCACAACTGCTATCGGTAACAATACAAACGAAGATGCTGAACTGCCTGATCGAGCGAGCAGTATCATCACGTTCTCCATGTTGCTGCAACACGTATTAAGGATCTTTCTCCAGAAAAACGCAGAGGTGGGCTCTCAAGACATTAGTAAGGTTTCAGATAAAGATCTGCTGGTGTTGTTTGAGTTGCATTGGTTGAAATTCAAACCTTCTGCTGCACAGGTTAAAGCCTTTATCGAGCTACTATGGCAAGTGCGCTATCTGTTTGATAAGCATGTGATCAAATGGGTTACGGTGGAAGATGTGCGGGTGCATGCTATTCGACGTTTGTACGTGAATCGCAGTAGTGCAAGAAATACCGCTTATTTGCAACGTTTATCGAGCGATGCAGAGCCCGATTTTGCGTTGTTGCAAAGCATGTTGTATCACTCGCAACAGATGACCACTCAATATTGGTTAACGTCGTTACTCAATTTTTTGTTAGAGCATGATGAGAAACAGGCTTATCTGTATTTATGTCATCTTGATAATCATTTGCTGTGCAGTGAAGCAGATGCTTCTTTGGTGGAGCGGACTCGCCGCTATCTTGTTGAGCCTTGGCACAAAGAAATCGTGTTGGATGCCGAGATGAGTCTCAACCAGCATTTTGACAATGGGACACAGTATCCTCATTACTGGTTTTATAAATTGGAATTTGTTCTATATCTCAAGCTAAAAGCGGACAATTCAGCATCAGTTGAAGGGTTTCGAATGACCGCGAAGAACTCCGTAGAACATGTCACGCCACAGAATCCAGAAAAGGAGAGTGACCGTATTCCGGCTGATCTTTTGCACTGCTTTGGTAATTTGGCATTGGTAACACGAAGCCTCAATTCGGAGATGAGTAACAAAGGGTTCAGCATCAAAAAAGCAGAATTTGAAGAGCGTCATCGTGGTCAAGGTGTTTCTTTAAAACTGGAAGATATTTATGCTCATTCACAATGGCAGAAAATAGAAATTGAAGGTCATCAGCAACAGATGATTCAAGAATTTAATCAATATTTGGCAAAGGTAGAAAGCCAAGTTCAGGAGTTGATTAGTGAATAACGTCGGACAAAAAGAACGCATTACTCAAAACCGGGTAGTCACCTTTTTCCAGGATCAACTGGGTTATGACTATTTAGGTAACTGGGAATACCGTGAAACCAATAAAAATATAGAAACAGAACGATTAACCCAGTGGTTAGAAAAACAAGGTGTGTCCAACGCCTTGATGACACGTGCGCTGCGTAAATTGGACAAAGCGGCTGCTTTAGGCGAAGGCAAAAAGCTCTTTGATTCCAATAAAGAAGTGTATCGCTTGTTGCGTTATGGCGTGAAAGAAAAAGAAGGCGCGGGCAAGCAAAACCAAACTGTGTGGTTAATCGATTGGAAGCATCCAGAGAACAATGATTTTGCTATTGCTCAAGAAGTGACGGTAAAAGGTGAGAATAAGAAAAGACCGGATATTGTTCTGTATGTAAACGGTATTGCCCTTGGGGTGATTGAACTGAAGCGTTCATCTGTTTCTGTTGCGGAGGGGATTCGCCAGAACCTTGATAATCAGAAGAAGTCTTTTATTCGCAACTTTTTCACTACCATGCAGTTGGTTATGGCGGGAAATGATACTCAGGGGCTGCGCTACGGAACCATTGAAACCTCAGAAAAATATTACCTTGAATGGAAAGAGGCGGATGTTGAAGGGGCATTACCGATCAAAGGAATTGAAACGGAAACGCTGCTTGATGTTCACATTGCTCAGTTATGTGAGAAAAAACGTTTTTTACAGATTCTGCACGATTTTATTGTGTTTGATTCGGGCGTGAAAAAGACCTGTCGTCATAATCAGTTTTTCGGTATTCAGGCTGCTAAGCAGTTTGTACAAAATCACAAAGGGGGCATTATCTGGCATACCCAAGGGTCAGGTAAAAGCCTCACTATGGTGTGGTTAGCAAAATGGATTCGTGAGCATGTAACGGATGCGCGTGTGTTGATTATTACTGACCGTACTGAACTGGATGAGCAGATTGAAAATGTGTTCACTGGGGTCGATGAAGCGATTTACCGAACCAAAAGTGGTGCTGATCTTTTGGGTACATTAGCTGAGCCAAATCCGTGGTTGGTGTGTTCTCTCGTGCATAAATTCGGTCGCAATGGCGAGTCTCTGACCGAAGATGATAACGATGAAGCGACCAAGAGCTTTATCGATGAAATTAAAGCGGCGGCAAAAGGATTTAAGCCTAAAGGTAACTTGTTTGTTTTTGTTGATGAGTGTCACCGTACTCAATCCGGGAAACTGCATGAGGCAATGAAAGAGTTTTTGCCGGATGCGATATTTATCGGTTTTACCGGTACGCCGTTGATGAAAAAGGACAAGAAAAAATCCTTAGAGGTGTTTGGCCCTTATATTCATACCTATAAATTTAATGAAGCGGTTGAAGACAAAGTGGTGCTGGATCTGCGCTACGAAGCCCGCGATATTGACCAACACATCACCTCAGAGAAGAAAATTGATCAATGGTTTGATGCGAAAACCAAAGGTCTCTCTAATTTGGCTCGTATGCAGCTCAAACAGAAATGGGGCACGATGCAAAAAGTGCTTTCCAGTCGTTCTCGCTTAGAGCAAATTGTCAGCGATATCCTAATGGATATGGAAACTAAACCCCGTTTAATGGATGGTCGCGGTAATGCCATGTTGGTGTGTGCAAGTGTTCATCAGGCTTGCGTTGTGTTCGATTTGTTTAGCCGCACTGACTTAAATGGCAAATGTGCCATTGTGACCAGTTATAAACCAATGGCCAGTGAAACCAAAGGGGAAGAATCGGGCGAGGGGTTAACTGAGAAGCTCTTTAAATACGATACTTACCGTAAAATGTTAGCTAATTATTTTGAGCAAAGCGAAGA
This sequence comes from Vibrio sp., assembly GCF_047973365.1. GTDB lineage: Bacteria > Pseudomonadota > Gammaproteobacteria > Enterobacterales > Vibrionaceae > Vibrio. The sequence continues at coordinate 23,809 of NZ_JBKEBW010000014.1, forward strand.
CGACGCAGCTAAACGAGTTGAAGAGTTTGAACGGGAAGTAAAAAAACGCTTTATCGAAGAACCCGGTCAAATGCGTTTGTTGATCGTGGTCGATAAGCTATTAACCGGTTTCGATGCGCCATCGGCAACGTATCTTTATATTGATAAGAATATGGCGGATCACAACCTGTTTCAGGCTATTTGCCGAGTCAACCGTCTTGATGGTGAAGATAAAGAGTATGGTTTTATTGTCGATTATAAAGATTTGTTTCGTTCACTAGATAAAGCCATTAAGAACTACACCAATGAAGTGTTTGACGGATATGATCAAGAAGATGTAGTTGGGCTGCTAAAAGATCGCTTGCTGGAGTCGAAATCTGATTTAAATATTGCTTTGGAAGTGATTCGAGCTTTATGTGAGCCAGTGAAGGCGCCACGAGCAACCACGGATTTCATCCATTATTTTTGTGGTGTTTCTGGTAGCGAGCCAACAGATGTAGATGAACGCAGTGAGAAAGAGGCCCTGCGTTTGGCACTTTATCAATCCGTCGCTAAATTGTTACGTGCCTATGCGAACCTTGCTAATGAAATGATACAAGCGGGTTACACTGAACAGCAAGCAGAAGAGATCCGTAAAGAAGTTACATTTTATGAAAAAGTTCGCGATGAGGTGAAAGTTGCGAGTGGTGATCTACTTGATAGCAAACGCTTTGAACCCGCTATGCGTCACTTGTTAGATATGTATATTCGCGCAGATGACAGCGAAACGCTCATGGATTTTGAAGAGTTTGGTCTGATAGATTTGATTATCAATAAACAAGATCTGAGTTCCATTCCTGAGGGGATTCGCAAAGATGAAGACGCCATGGCGGAAGCGATCGAAAACAACGTCCGTAAAACTATTGTGGATGAGAACCCGGTCAACCCCAAATTTTATGATCAAATGTCGGTGCTACTGGATGATATTATCCGCTTGCGCCGTGAAAAGGCGCTCGACTATCAGACCTATTTAGAAGAAATTCGAAAATTGGCGCAAAAAGTGAAAAATCCAGCGAGTAGTCGCAGTGCTAATTATCCTAGTTCCATTGATACGATGGCGAAGCAATCGCTATACGATAACTTGGGACGTGATGAAGTGTTGACTGCCAAAATCGATGCAGCCGTACGCTACACCAAAAAAGCAGATTGGGTGGGTGATCGTTTCAAAGAACGTGAAATTGCTCGTGCGATTAGCGAAGAAACGGCTGATTATGGCATAGATGTCGATAATGTAATGATCCTGATTAAAGCCCAGAAGGAATACCATTAATGCCTAGCGAACGTTGTTCAACAGTGACTATTGGTAGTCTCGAAGTTGAAATACAGCGTAAATCGATAAAAAATATTCATTTAAGTGTGTTGCCACCTAATGGTTATGTTCGATTATCTGTACCCAATAGAACCAGCGAGGATGCAATACGACTTGCGATTATTAATAAACTTGGTTGGATTAAGCAACAGCAAGCGGATTTTGCTGCTCAACCTCGCCAAGCCACTCGTGAAATGGTGAGTGGGGAAAGCCATTATGTATGGGGACGCCAATACCGGCTTGATGCTGTTGTGAGCCCAACTAAGCATGCTGTTAAGGTAAAGAATACTGAATGGTTAGAGCTCTCTGTGACACCTAATACGACAACAGAAAAGCGTGTAAAGCTGCTCAATCACTTTTATCGTCATGAAATGCATCAAGCACTCACCAATTTGCTCCCTGTTTGGGGGCAAAAAACTGGTGTAAGTGTCAATGAAATTGGTGTGAAGAAAATGAAAACGAAGTGGGGCAGTTGTAATATTCAGGCAAAGCGAATTTGGCTCAATTCAGAATTGGCTAAAAAGCCGCCTGAATGTTTGGAATACATCTTGGTTCATGAGATGGTCCATTTACTGGAACGTCGACATAATGACCGATTTAAACAACTGATGGACCGATTTATGCCTAACTGGAGGGAACGACGTAGCTTGCTTAACAGTTTACCTCTGGCGTATGAGGATTGGAGTTATTGATTCTGTAATGTTTATTGATAACTAACCAGCAATTTGTCATGGGAATCGCGCAATGAATGAACAAGGGATTATCGATAAGGCAATTGCTGAAGCTAAAAAAATGAAAAGGGATCTGGCTAAGAAGATGGTTGATCACTTGCCTCAGGAAGAGTCTGCAGTCTCTGTTTTTATGGCTGGTTCTCCTGGGGCAGGAAAAACTGAAACAGCACGTAATATTTTGAGTATGTTTAAAACTCAAAGTGGTATGTCATTAGTCCATATCGAAAATGATGAGCTTCGCAAAGAGTTCGAGGATTATCATGGCGAAAATTCACCGTTGTTCCAAAGAGCAGCTACTCTTCTGGTCGAAGCGATTCATGATCGTGCTTTAAAAAAGGACGTCAGTTTTATCTTAGATTCAACATTGTCTAGCTTTGAAAAAGCAAAAGACAATATAGAACGTTCTTTAAAACGCGGACGTTATGTACAAATTATCTTTGTATATCAGGAGCCAGAACAAGCCTGGCGCTTGGTGAAAGCACGAGAGTGTGTTGAAGGGCGAAGAGTTCCTGAAGAAGTGTTTGTGACTCAGTTTATGCAATCGCAACAGGTAGTTAGTGAATTAAAGAAAATATTTGGTTCTGATATTGATATTATGTTCATTGAAAAAAATATTGACGGCAAGAATGAAAGCCCCCATTTTAATGTGACTGACATTGACGCATTGTTACGCAAAAAGTACAATCGCCAATCTCTGGAAACCATCGTCGGATTAAAGCAATCATAAGGAGGAAAGGATGAGCGGTACTAAACGTGAAAAGGTTAAATCCACACCTTTCTCTGATTTTATTCGTCATGCTTCATCAAGTGAGAAACGTAAACTCTTCGATCAAGTGGTAAGAGAAACGATTAAAGAACAGCAAGAAATGATCGCAAAAGCTGATCAGCGTGTTTGTCGTTAGAATAAAAGGTAATTTATCAAGGCCGCTGTTAAGCGGCTTTGTCGTTTCTGGATTTGAAAAAACTTCACGTGCAAATCAGCTCATTCTACCCAGTCTCACCCTCTGCTTGTCTTGTGATTAACAGCATCGAGTGAATTAACCACTTCTGAGCACTGAGAATGTGGGTATTCTCTGCTAGGAATATTCTGAAACGCACTTTGAGTGCTGAAAATCATACTGTAGTGGTACAGTGAATTTGGCCACCTGAATAGAGGTGTTAAGATACACCTCAGAGACAAACAGGTGATTTTATGACAAATCGTACAAGACGCACTTTTAGTGCGGAATTCAAACTTGAAGCAGCACAATTAGTAACAGAGCATGGCTATTCGGTTATCGAAGCCGCTAAAGCAATGAATGTAAGTCAATCAGCAATGGATCGCTGGGTACGGCAACTCAAGCAAGAGCAACGAGGC
>NZ_JBKEBW010000078.1:0-128838 GCF_047973365.1 Vibrio sp.
ATAGACATAGTGATCTCCTGAGAAAACTTAGCTACACTGTTTAGTAGCACTACTAACAAGCAACATTTAACCGTGTTACTTAATGACAGAACTAAGTATTGATCGCAATTTATTACAAAGCAGGGATGAATTGCGATCCTTTTCTCGTTTGGTTGTTTTTTATTCAAGTTCGTAAGGGAGTTTAGGTAAATCAATGAGTTGCAGAGAATCGGATCAAGGACGAGCAAATGACATAACCGATCCTTTTGTCGGTTCGATAAAAGGATCGATAACGGAACGATTAATTGCCTTAGCAGGTAATAGAACTATTCGCGAAACAGCTCGTATATGGGAGCTGTCAACAGCAACGGTTAGTCTATACACAAAGAAAGGCGGAATGCCATCTTTAGACAGAGCGTTAACAATTGCGAACAACGAAGGTGTAAGTCTACTCTGGTTGGCTACGGGACAAGATGAATGTAAAGAAACCGAACCGACAATTTGCCCTATAACAAACGAACGCATCTATGAAATGCCTAAATACAATGTTGCAGCATCCGCTGGCGGAGGGGCTTTCATTGATACCGAAGTTCCTATTGAGTACTATCCATTCAGCCATAACTATTTAAAGCGACATCGCTTGTTACATGCGGAACTGTGTATTATTGAGGCGCATGGCGACAGCATGGAGCCAACGATAGAGAGCGGTGATGACCTGTTATTAAAGCTTATCAAAACAGAAAGTGATAAGCCTTTTGAAGGCATATACGTTATTGATTTTGATGGTAAATTGCGAGTCAAAAGACTTGAGTACAGTGTTTCTCGTGATGGTTATAAAGTGATAAGCGACAATGCTGCCTATTCAGAAGAGTTTATTAGTAGAAGTGAGCTCAAAAGCTTACGAGTAATTGGTGAGGTCGTGTTGGTTATGGGGAAACCGTCTAGAAGTATGACGCAAAGCCATTAACGTGTATAATAAGCTCATGTTGAAGGCGTAGTAGTATATCTTTTTATTCTCAAGTTTCGCGCCTTTAACATGGTTATTTTAATTTTTATTCTCAAGTGTCGCGCCAGTCGAATTTTAAAGCTCAAATTTGATGACCACCTCCAATCCCTTATAACAATTGATGTCTATCCGGATTAATCCACATAAATCCGGTTTAATCCATAGTCCTGTGTTTTCTCAAGTCATACGCCCTCTTACACTAATTTGTTGCGATGAACATCAAACTGCTATTACAAATAACGAAATATTTGCCATACTCTGATGATGATAAGTGAAGTAGAGCAGAGTAAGGACCCATGAAGAATATTCGTTTTTTTGCAGTCTTATTGGTTTTGTGTAGTCTTCCTATTGCTGCAGAAGAAAGGAATATTTCTAGCAGCAATTGGCTTGAAGTGAGTGCAAAAAACATTGCTAACCTTGAATACGCCGCACAAATAAAATCCCTCTACAGAGAAAATGACAATCAACTCATTTGGTTGGATCTGCCAACTATGGAGCGATTTGAGAGTCAGCTAGATGTGATTCGTAGAGCCGGATTTAGCCCCATGTTCACAGCCCGCTTAAATCAACTAAGAATTTACCGTGAGAATAAAGCATGGTTTGACTATGATCTTTTCGCAACAGATACCTTGGTTATGTATTTGAGTTATGCAGAGCAAGCCGAAAAAGTTGGCCAGAAATGGTTTTTCGAAGGTCAAAAGCTCAATAACCGTCTACCTTTACCAAGCGAAAATGCTTTGATATCTCTTCAGGTTGCAGTTAGTACTCAAGGTATCGAAGCGTTAATTCAATCTTATACACCTACTAGTGTTTCTTATCGTCCTTTAATGGCGGCTTATCAAAATCTTCTACCGTTAGAGTCTGTCTTTATTCCGACTTATCCGCAAAAAGGGCTGTTGGTTAAACCTGGAGATAAGCTCGAAGATAGAGAGCTACTTATAAAGAGATTATCTTTAGTCGGCATAGATATGAGTCAGCTCAATGAGAATGCTAGTTGGTATGATAACAGCCTAGTCACAGTGGTGAAGCGTTTCCAACGGATGCATGGCTTAAAGTCGGACGGAATTCTTGGCCCTGAAACTTTAAAATGGTTAAACCTACCAGTTAAATCTCGTCTGACATTGTTGGCGTTGAATGCCGAGCGTAGTCGGTTGTGGGAGCAGGACGAAGATACCGTTATTGTTGTCAACATTCCAGGATTCGATATGAAGTACTGGTATTCCGGCAAGCCTGTCTTTTCATCAAAAGTGGTCGTGGGTAGCGTAAAACGCCCAACACCATTAATGTCGATTAAACTGGATTCAGTCATTTTTAACCCAACGTGGAATGTGCCGAGAAAAATCATGGTTGAGGATATTCTTCCTCTTGCAAAGCGAGATGCCGATTACTTTAAGCGTCATCACATTGATATCATCAAAAATTGGAGCTCAAACCAAGCGCTGGATCCTAAAGAAATCGACTGGACCACAGTAAAGCCTGAAACTTTCCCATATCGAATGCGCCAGCAGTCGGGGCGTCAAAATGCACTAGGGTTATACAAGTTTAATACGCCAAATTCTCGAGCTATTTATCTGCATGATACGCCGAGCAAGCATCTATTTAACAATGCGTCACGAGCATTAAGTTCCGGTTGTATTCGAGTTCAGGATGCTTCCGTATTTGCTTCAAAAATTTTTGAAACACAGGGCATTGATGAGGAGACATTGAGAAAAAATGCAACCTTGAGTAATAAATCGGTCGCTTTGAAGCAGCGAATTCCTGTGCACATCATCTATCAAACGGTGTGGTATGAAGGTGGGACTCTGCAATACAGGGACGATATTTACCGCTTCGATGCTCAAACCCGAGGCTAAGTGGCAAATATTGGTCGCAGAGCCAAATTGCTGTATTTTTGTGATCTTTACTCAAATTTTACACAGTAATTTTTCTCTTTGCGTTCAATAAGTAATCGCTCATATATGCGGTTTAAATGATTTCGTGCACAAATTATGCATTTGACCTTCATCCGTGAGTTAGTTAAATTTTGCGCTCTGTTTGAAATTTAACCAGTAGTAAGGTGTAGGTTTGATTGTATCTCGACGTGAATTTTTGAAGTTTGCTGGCAGTGGTTTGTTGGTTGCAGCGTGTGCTCCGCGCATTTCTCAGGCATCTCTCCCTGACGAGCCACGTGTTTTAGCCTTGAACAACCTCCATACCGGAGAAACGATCGAGAGCTGCTATTTCAACGGTCATCGATATGTTCGCTCTGAGCTTAAACGGCTCAATCATATCTGCCGGGATTTTCGTCGCAATGAAGTACATCCTATGGATAAAGGGCTGTTTGATCAGTTGACTCGCATTCAATCCTTACTAGGTTCTGAGGCAGAGGTACAAATCATTTCAGGTTATCGCTCTCCAGCAACTAACGAAATGCTTCGCCAAAACTCGAATGGTGGTGTTGCCCAGAAAAGCTACCACATGCTTGGTAAAGCGTTTGATTTTCGTTTGGATGGCGTTTCGTTAAAACACGTTCATGAAGCGGCTTTGAGTTTGCAGGCGGGTGGTGTCGGTTATTACCCACGCAGTGACTTTGTACATATCGATACAGGTCCTGTTCGTCGCTGGCAGGGCTCGTAACTTGTCAAACTAATGCGCTAATGGCATAGTTCGAACAATTTCGAATATCGAATAAGGTTTGTTTTATGTCTTTACAATATCAAGTTGTCCCAGTGACTCACTTTGCGCAAAACTGTTCAATTGTTTGGTGTGATGAAACCATGGAAGGTGTTGTTGTCGATCCGGGTGGTGACGTCAAACAATTGAAAGCTATGATTGATGAGCTAGGAGTGAAAGTGGTTCATATCGTGCTTACGCATGGTCATCTAGATCATGTGGGTGGCACCAAAGCGTTGGCTGAGCAACTAGCCAATGTCGATATTGTTGGGCCGCATAAAGCCGATAATTTCTGGCTACAAGGATTAGAAGGGCAAAGCCAAATGTTTGGTTTTCCGCTCACTGAAGCTTTTGAGCCAAATCGATGGTTGGATGAAGGTGACACGGTTACTTTCGGTAAGCAGACTCTTCAGGTAATTCACACTCCGGGCCATACACCGGGTCATGTGGTTTTGTTTAGCGAACAAATGCGTTTGGCTTTCGTTGGTGATGTATTGTTCCATGGCAGCATTGGTCGAACCGATTTCCCTCAAGGCAATCATGGCGATTTATTGAAATCCATCAAAACCAAACTGTGGCCTTTGGGCAATGATGTTACTTTCATTCCGGGGCATGGACCAAAATCCACATTTGGTCATGAAAGATTACACAATCATTATGTCGCGGATGAGATGCCGCTTTACTGATCTTTATACTCTGGCTCAGCCGCGACAAGATAGCGTCGAGCCAGATCTAGCCAAATGCCCTCGAATTGTAGTCATTAACGCCAAATAACATCATTTTTGCCGGAGAACTTGACCTCAACCCTATAAATTTCAACAGAATTTTGGTATAAAACGCGCTTCAAATTTTCACCACTGTGATAAAAGCAGTGAAATGGAGACATACTCGATGAGACTTGCTCATAAACGCAAAGTGCAAACAAAATTGCAAAAGCGTATTAAAGCGACTGTAGCGAACCTATCTTCAGCAACGAAAACTGCGAAACCTGCAGCTGGAAAGAAAGTTGTAGATAACAAAGTAGTAAAACCAGCGGTTGAGAAAGCTGTTGCTCAAGTAGTGGCGGCTAAAGTGGACGTAGAATTAACGCCTAAGCAACAACAGGTTCTTGAGATTGTTGCTAAAAATGTACAAGGCATTAATCCTAAGTCGATTGGCCTAGAAGCTGGTCAAGAAGAAGCAAAAGCGGCTTCTTGGGCAACCGGGGCACTTAAAAAGCTACTAGAAGAAAACCTTGTAGTGAAAGAGCAATTGGCGGGTAACAAAGTAATCTACAAAGCGATGTAGTTTATTTTTTCAGATCATAAATAAAGGGCCTCGGTTATTTCCGAGGCTTTTCATATCTACTCTTTTTGTCGAATGGGGTATAGCCAAATCAGTAAGGGCAAGCCATTTGAGTATAGTTTTCGAGTTATTGTTGGTGAATGGATTAGTGTATGGAACAGCCCATTAGAGTTGTCATAGCCGATGATCATCAGGTCGTGCTAGAGGGGTTTATGGCTCGTTTTGAATTGGAGCCCGAAATTCAAGTTGTCGCTACCGCCAGTAATGGTTTACAGGCGGTTGATGTCGTTAAGCAATATCAACCGGATGTGATTCTGATGGATGTCAGCATGCCGATAATGAATGGTATTGATGCGACTCGATTGATCAAACAAGAAGTTCCTGATGCCAAGGTACTTATGCTAACTATGCATGACAACCGCGAATACATTATGCAAGCGATGCAAGCTGGCGCAGTCGGATACATGCTAAAAGATATTTCAGCATCCAAGGTGGTGCAAGCCATCAAAACGGTTAATCAGGGAGCGAGCTATTTTTGTGAGTCAGTGATTCGAACCCTAGCTACAAGTGAGATCACGCCTGCTGCAAATAAATTAAATCCGTTGAGTCGTCGTGAAGAGGCGGTACTAAAACTGGTCGCGCAAGGTTGTAGCAGCAAGAAAATAGCTTCGCTACTGAATATTAGCTATCGCACCGTTGAAACGCACAGACAAAATATCAAACATAAACTGGATATCAACTCAACGGCAGAGCTCGCCAAATACGCAATGCAGCATGGTTTATTGGAATAAAGAGCTTTAACCATCTGTAACTAAAAAATAAAAAATATTGGGATATCCCAACATTTTGTTATGAAATATTCTATTCTTCTGTTTTAGTGATGCTGCCAATTTCCAGTAGTGGAGCTACATTAATATTTTCAGCATTCATCATTGCCGAGAGCCTTTGGACCGAGGATAGCAGCAGACTTTGCTCCCATTCTGCGAGCGTTTGAAAACGTTGAACAAAACTTTCTTGAAGTGGTGCTGGAGCTTGCTCTAATAAGACTTTGCCGGTTTCAGTAAGATGAGCGTGAACCTTGCGCTTATCTTCAACACTACGGATGCGCTGCACATAGCCATTTCTCTCTAACCGATCGAGAATAGTGGTGGCAGTAGCTTGGCTCATGTTGGTGTGTTTGGAGAGTTCTCTGATCGTCACTTTGCCTAACTCTTGAATCGCACGCATAAGAATAAGTTGTGGACCCGTTAAGCCTGCATCTTTGCTAAGCTTCTTAGAGTGTAGATCGATGGCTCTGATAATTTGGCGGATTGCCACTAGAACTTCTTCATGTTTTTCCACGGTTTGCTGTCCAGTAAAAGCGGTGAGATTTTCTAGCGCGACAATACCGCAGTTGTTTGCGGTTGAAAAGCATAGACGTCATACTTTTTTATCTTAATAAATGGATGAACTCAATTTGCTGTAAAACGTATAAATGTTTCGTGTACGAATTATGTTTTAGGTTATTTGTGGTTAGTAATTGTTCGCTTGAACGTTAAAAGAGTGAAATATTGTGCTTATTTTGAGCTATTTGTGGATATAGAAGTCGCTATGTGTACAATGTGGCCCTCTAACCATTTAATTAATAGTTATGAGTACAAAGTAATTTTTGTGGCTTATGTCAGAACTTACTTCTTACTCATAGTTATTTGAGTTCAATTTAGATTGATTCAAAGAGAGGACAAATGACAAAAGGTATTGATAAATACAGTATTGACAGTACCGACTATACGGTAGGTCAAGACAACGTTCAGAAATGGGGATTTGATGTCCATAACTCGGTGTTTGGTATTAGCGCAGGGGTAGTTTTACTTTTTTTAGTGACGATATTGGTGGTTGATGCTGATACAGCTAAGAATGTACTTGATGGAATAAAGCTACAAATCATTGGTTCATTTGACTGGCTATTTATTTGGTCAGGCAATTTATTCATCCTTTTTTGCTTAGCGTTAGTCATCTCACCTTACGGAAAAATTCGTTTAGGTGGCGATGATGCTATTGCTGATCACTCATTCATTTCCTGGCTTTCCATGCTGTTTGCTGCGGGTATGGGGATAGGTCTGATGTTTTGGAGTGTCGCAGAACCGGTTGCCTATTTCACCGGATGGTATGAAACACCTCTAGGTGTAACAGCATACACTCCGGAAGCGGCAAAGCTAGCACTTGGCGCGACTATGTTTCATTGGGGTTTACACCCATGGGCGATTTACGGTGTGGTTGCTCTTTCACTGGCATTTTTCTGCTATAACAAAGGATTACCTCTATCGATTCGCTCTATTTTTTATCCCATTTTGGGCGATCGAGCTTGGGGATGGGCTGGACACATCGTCGATATTCTTGCCGTTATCGCCACCTTGTTTGGTCTGGCAACGTCATTAGGTTTAGGCGCGCAACAAGCGGCAAGCGGTATCCACCACGTATTTGGTATTGATGCAGGTATTGGTCTGCAAATTACAGTCATTGTTGTGGTGACTTTATTGGCAACTATTTCGGTTATTCGCGGTATTGATGGTGGTGTAAAAGTTATCTCGAACATCAACATGATTGTCGCGTTCTTATTGCTTATTTTGGTCGCTCTAATCGGTTATGCAGTCACCTTTTCAGCCATTCCAACAACCTTGATGTCGTATATTGAAAACATCATCCCATTAAGTAATCCTCATGGTCGTGCTGATGAAGCCTGGTTCCAAGGCTGGACAGTATTCTACTGGGCTTGGTGGATTTCATGGTCACCGTTTGTCGGTATGTTTATCGCTCGCGTATCACGAGGTAGAACCATTCGCGAGTTTATTATCGCTGTATTGATTGTGCCAACAGTGGTTACTCTTATCTGGATGTCTGTGTTTGGTGGTTTGGCGGTTGAACAGGTAGTCGATAAGATTGGTGAACTAGGTACAAATGGTTTAACCGACATCTCTTTGGCAATGTTTCAGATGTTTGATAGCCTACCATACGGTCAGGTATTGTCAGTGATTGCTGTTGTTCTTGTACTGGTGTTTTTTATTACCTCCTCTGATTCTGGCTCTCTGGTTATCGACAGTATTACCGCAGGTGGTAAGCTCGATTCACCTGTCACTCAACGAGTGTTTTGGGCGTTGATGGAAGGTCTAATCGCCATTGCTCTGTTGTGGATTGGCGGTACAGAAGCCGTACAAGCGCTGCAAGCGGGTGCTATTTCAACTGCGTTACCATTTACCATCGTTTTACTGCTGATGTGTGTGAGTCTAGTGATGGGGTTACGTACTGAAACCTTTAAGCGCTAAACTATCATTACTGATGATGAAAAGCCGGCTATGCCGGCTTTTGTGTTTTTGCGGTGGCGATAGCTCTTAACGCCACAAGGTTCGGATACATAACTGTTGGGTGTAATGATGTGCTATCTGCGCCTGTAACAGTTCAGCTGTTGCGATGGCATCGGTAAGAGCATGATGTGGAGTGTAGGCTGGAAGACCGTAGCGTAATCTGGATTGGCCTAATCGCACGGACTCTGGCTTCTTACCTCGCAGTTTATTCCACAAGCCGTTGGTGGATTTCTTCTGAATCATAGATTCAATTTCCATCGTATCCACAACAGGGAACTCAATACCTTCGCCAATTCTGTGCTTTAACGCTTTATCAAGAAACTCGCGTTCGATTTTCTGGTAATGCACCACCATGATTTTGCCTGACAGTTCACTTAACACCTCATGCATAATCTCTGACAGATCTGGCGCATCGATAATGTCGCTGTGGGTGATGCCATGGATCACGACAGACTGTTCATCCAGTTTTTGTCTGGGGCGTACTGTCCAGTGTTTAGCACGATTAAGATAGATGCGATTTAAGGTAAATGGCACGATACCGATAGTGATGATGTCGTCTTTCTCTGAATCGAGCCCGGTGGTTTCAAAATCCATGGCAACAAATTCGATGTCACCAATCGGTGTATTGCCGTTCACCATTTCAGGTTGATAAAAATTCTTCAACAAAGGATGGGTAACTTTGTTTCTCTTACTTTGATATTTGTAGGGCCAGTCAATGCTTGGCGCCTGAAATAGACGTTTCATCGTGTCCCTTATTTAAAACTGTTGCTGGCCTGATAGCGGAATTTTAAGAAATTCTGCGCGTTACTTAAGATCTGGAAAGCATCTTTTAAGTTACGTCTTTCAAATTCAGAGAGATTTTCTGGCTCGATGTTGTTATCGGCTTCAATATTATTTTCAACATCTAAAGCCTGATGACGAATACGAACCATAGAGATAAATTCCAGTGCATCGCGTAAGTCTTCGCCTCTGCCTTTGGGCAGAATTCCCGCATCTATAATGTTATCCAACCGTTCAAATGAGTTCTTCGCACGTGAACCAACGGCTAACGCATGTACACGAATCAAATCCGCTAACGGAGCTGTGCCGCGACGTTTTAAGTTAATTGAGTTGTTGTGGCGGCCATCTTTCTCCATCACAAAACTTTTGAAAAAACCAAGAGGAGGGGTGCGATTAAGCGCATTGCGAGCAAGGCATGCCAGAAAGCGGTTATTTTTACGAGCACGACGTACAATAAAACCATTAAGCATTTCAGCCCACTTTAAGCGACCGTATACTCCGTCCAAATCGAAGAAAATAGAGGCATTCAATAGCGCTTTAGGATTAGGGTCATCGATCCAGTCAGCAAAGCAGGCTTCCCATTCTTGACGAGTCATCCGCCACATCGGGTTGGTCGCCATGATTTCGCCAGTGCAGTAGCTATAACCACATTGATCTAAAGCATCACAAACAAATTTCGCTAAGCTCGCGAAATACTCGCCATGTTGTTGTTCGTTATAGCTATCGTCCAAAATGATGGCGTTATCTTGATCGGTAACGACAAGTTGCTCATCACGTCCCATTGATCCGAGAGCGAGAAAACAGTAAGGGATAGGAGGTGGACCAAAGGTTTCTTCTGCCAGTTCAAGAATCCGTTGTTTGAAACTACGTCCGATGGTCGACATCGCCGTGCCCACCATATGCGAGTTTGCATCTTCATTAACAAGGCGAACAAAGGCGTCTTTAACCTGTTTTGATAGGGTTGCCAAATCGGTGATGCTGTTTTGCTGAAAGATACTACTGACCAACAACAAAGAGTTTTGCGATTCGTATCGGATGATGTCTGTGATGTTTAAAATGCCAATTGGCTTTTTATCTTTTAAAACTGGCAGATGGTGGACGTTGTAACGTAGCATCATCAGCATGGCTTCATAAACATAAGCGTTATGGTCTAAGAACATCACTTCTGAGGTCATGACATCCGTCAGAGGAGCTTGATGATCGATACCGGTTGCTAACACCCGATGACAGAGGTCTTTTTCTGTCACTATGCCAATAACGGGGCTTTGGTCATCTTCGTTATCTTCGAGAATGTTGGGATCAATAATCAACAGAGACGAGTAATTTTCATCTGCCATTTTGATTGCCGCTTGCTGAATAGTGGCGTCTTTAAAAACATAAGGTGCTTCACCTGTCAAAATACGTTTGACTTTTGATGTGGTGAGGTCGTTTTGTTCAGAGCGATTCGAAACAGCTTGGCGTAGACGTGCATTATCTTCCACTTCAACATAATCGGCGAAAACGTCATGTACTTCGTATAGCGATTGGAAAACAGATTCTGGAATGCAATAAACCAGAGTGTCTTCAATCGCAGTAACAGGAAAACGCACTTTGTTATTGGTCAGTAGTCCCATTTGACCGAAAATGCCGCCTTCCGTTAAGCGATTATAAAGTTCACCCTTACGTCGATAAACCTCAACGGTGCCACTACGAATCATATAGAGATCTTGAATATGGTCCCCAAGATGAATGATCGGCGTGTCCTGTCTGCAGTAAGCAATTTCTATATGGTGCGCGACATGTTCGAGAGTTTCTTCTGGTAACTCAGAAAAAGGGAGATGTTGGCTAAGGAAATTTTTGATTTCTAATAGCTCGGCTTCCATATAGGCTCCTTGAGGTATGCGTTATGCGGACGTGATTAACATAAGAGTCTGTCAATACGGGAAAATGTAAATTGTACACGACTTTTCCTTACAACGCAGATTCACCGCTCATATCTCAAAACGTTTGGTCAGATTCGACTAAGCTGAATTAATTGCAGCAGAAAATTCAAGGAGTTGTTGATGAAAATCTGGGCAGTGTTTATAACATTGGTTTTGCTATCTTCATCGGTCTTTTCACACGAGCTAACCCAAGTGACTCCGCTTCGGTATGATTATATTTACGGCAGTGTCAGTTCCGGGAGTTATCGTTCTTCCTCGACCGACGGAGATAATGCAAGCTCGGTTATTGTTGGCATCAACCACAAATTTGCTGACGGCGATCTGCTATGGAGTGCTGATTATGGTTCCCGGTTTGTTCATCCCAATGATCTGACGATTGACCACTATCTTTTTCGCGTGGGTTTGGGCTATCGTTGGTCATTAGCCGGCAAGTTAGATTTAGTGACTAACGGTAAAGTAGGAGCGTTGAGAATCGATGCGGGAGACAAAGAAACGGATTTTGTTTACAGCGTTGATCTTGGATTACGTTATGCCGTGACTGAAAAATTCGAAACTTCATTATTTGCAGAAGCATTAAGAAATAAATGGTTGGATGAAAATAATTATACATTTAGCGGCGACTACTATTTGTACCCTAAATTTGCGTTAGGTGGTTTTGTCTCTTATCGAGATGGCGAACGAGGTTCTTCAATCAGAGAGGCAGGAATACTGGCTAAATTTTCTTATTAGCTCACTCATTTAAAAAAAGACAAGCGATACCAACAAAAAAGCCGACACTGAAGTCGGCTTGGAATTTATAAAGGATTAAAGAACCGCTTAATGCCTTGGCAAAGAGGAAGCATATTTGACTTTGTCATGCCTGCTACACTGATGCGTCCAGAACCTACGATGTAGATACCTAGCTCTTCTTTTAGACGAGCAACTTGTTCTTTGTTCAGCCCTGAGAAAGAGAACATACCGTTTTGACGTTCGATAAAGCTAAAGTCAGCAGTCACACCTTGATCTTTGAGTGTTGTTACGAACAGTTCGCGCATCTCTTGAATACGTTCACGCATTTCTGCCACTTCGGTTTCCCACTCTGCACGTAGTGCTGCATCGTTAAGGATGTAAGTTACCACTGCGGCACCGTGTGCTGGCGGGTTAGAGTAGATAGAACGGATGATAGCTTTAACTTGCGAGAAGGCAGTTTCAGCAACGTCAGTTGATGGTGCAACAAGCGTGAATGCACCTACACGCTCATTATAAAGACCGAAGTTCTTAGAGAATGAGCTAGCCACTAGGATTTCGCTATTGTATTTAGCGAAAATACGCAGACCTTCAGCATCTTCTTCAACCCCTTTCGCAAAACCCTGGTAAGCGAAGTCAAACATAGGAAGAAGACCTTTGTCTGCCACAAGTTTTGCTAATGTTTCCCATTCTGCCGATGTCAGATCGATACCGGTTGGGTTATGGCAGCATCCGTGTAGTAGTACTACGTCACCAACTGCTGCTTTTTCTAGGTCAGCAACCATAGCTGCGAAGTCTTTATCTTTTGCTTCAGCATTGTAGTAAGTGTATTGAGCAACTTCTAAACCAGCCGCTGAAAATACGCCGTTGTGGTTTGCCCAAGTTGGATTGCTGATCCAAACTTTTACATTGCCTAATTGACGTTTAATGAACTCTCCTGCTACACGCAGAGCACCTGTACCACCTGGAGCTTGAGCTGTTTTCGCTAGCTGCTTGGTGACGATCTCTGAATCTGCACCAAAAAGCAGTTTTTGTACCGCTAAACCGTATTCAGCAGTACCTTCGATAGTTAGATAAGATTTTGTTTTTTCAGATTCAAGTAGAGCTGCTTCTGCTTTTTTAACGGTGGCTAAAACAGGAGTTTGACCTGCTTCATTTTTGTAAATACCAACGCCGAGGTTAATTTTTTCAGTGCGAGGGTCTTTTTTAAACTCTTCAGTTAGGCCGAGAATAGGGTCAGCAGGAGCGGCGACAACTTTTTCAAACATAATACTCATCCATGTAAGTTAGGGGGAGGGGAAAGCCAGTTAAATTTACCGTATTTATACCTTTCTGTACCAATGCTGACAACAGTGACAAATAGAAAATCTTAAAATAATTTAACTTGCTTGATAATTAATGTTCAAAGGTCGCTTTTCTCATGGAAAATATACCGTTACTTGTAGGAATTAATGAAGAAAATGTTACTTATTTGTGTGTTTGTACTACGGGGTGACGATTGAAAATACGAAAAGAATTTTTTGGATTTATAAACAGCAATATCGATGGTTTTTATTGGAAAGTAAATGAGAGAGTAATGCCGGTTTCGCTACCATTAAAGTAGGGGGCAATTTTCATATCGGAAATTGAGTCTAGTTGAGTATCGACGGTGTACTGCAAACCGGCTGATATTGCAATCGCAGCCGCCGCATTCGGCAAAAAGTCGCTGTCGCTGCTTTCGTCAAGGTAACCTACCAGTGCTGATGCTGCCACTGATGAAATATCAAGTCCGCTTGTCTTTTGTTCGCTGAAATGGTTGTACTCTACCTTGGCTTGCTCATTCAGAGCCATGTCATTATTAGCGAACTGGTCATTTGTAAATGCAAAAGTTGTAGCATGAAATGAAAGTAATCCAACAAAAGAGGCAATAGCAAGTTTTGTCATAGTGCTCACCGATTCATACAGTTAGTTGATAGGAGACAATTGTGTTTTTCTGCAAGAGATTCTGCCGGCAGTAACTTAAGGAAAACTTAAGAAACAGAAAAATACTGAAGAAAAGTGTTTTCTTTTTGGAAAATTGGGCGATGAATCCAGATTCAAGGCATAAAAAAACCTCCGTAAAACGGAGGTTTTTAAACAGTTCTACTTTGATTAGAAATTTTGATTAGAAGTTTGCGCTACGTGGCGTCCGTGGGAATGGAATCACGTCACGTACGTTACCCATACCTGTTACGTAAGACACTAGACGTTCGAAACCTAGACCAAAACCAGCGTGAGGTACGGTGCCGTAACGACGCAGGTCGCGGTACCAGCTCATGTGCTCAGGATCGATACCCATCTCAATCATACGTGCATCAAGAACATCTAAACGTTCTTCACGCTGAGAACCACCGATGATTTCACCGATGCCCGGTGCTAGTACGTCCATCGCTGCTACTGTCTTACCGTCATTATTGAGACGCATGTAGAAAGCTTTGATGTCTTTCGGGTAGTTCTTAACGATAACAGGCGCTTTGAAGTGTTCTTCAGCTAGGTAACGCTCATGTTCAGAAGACATGTCGATACCCCATTCAACTGGGAACTCGAACTCGCGACCAGATTCGAGAAGGATCTGAATCGCATCAGTGTAATCCACTTGTGCAAAGTCAGATTGTACGAACTGCTCCAGACGAGTAACTGCATCTTTATCGATACGAGAAGCGAAGAATTCTAAGTCGTCACGACGCTCTGCAAGTACCGCTTTAAATACATACTTCAGCATGTCTTCTGCCAGTTTCGCTACGTCATCGAGTTCTGCAAATGCAACTTCAGGTTCAACCATCCAGAATTCCGCTAAGTGGCGGCTAGTGTTTGAGTTTTCAGCACGGAAAGTTGGGCCGAAAGTGTACACTTTACTTAATGCACAAGCGTAAGCTTCTGCGTTTAGCTGACCAGATACGGTTAGGAATGTTTCTTTGCCGAAGAAATCTTCGTTGTAGTCCACATTGCCTTTGTCATCTCGCGGTAGGTTCGCCATATCAAGCGTCGATACACGGAACATCTCACCAGCACCTTCTGCATCTGAAGCAGTGATCAGTGGAGCAGACATCCAGAAGTAGCCTTGCTCATGGTAGAAGCGGTGGATCGCTTGAGAAAGAGAGTTACGTACACGAGCAACCGCACCAATGACGTTAGTGCGTGGGCGAAGGTGTGCAACTTCACGAAGGTACTCGATAGAGTGACGAGTTTTCGCCATTGGGTATGTATCAGCATCTTCAACCCAGCCAACGACTTTCACTGCCGTTGCCGCGAGTTCGAAATCTTGACCAGACGCTGGAGACTCAACAATCTTACCTGTTACTTCAACCGAGCAACCAGTGGTTAGCTTTAGTACTTCGCTGTCGTAATTATTAAGATTATTTGGGACCACGGCCTGAATCGGGTCGAAACAAGAGCCGTCATAAATGGCAAGGAAAGAGATTCCAGCTTTGGAATCACGACGTGAACGGATCCAGCCGCGAACAGTAACTTCACTGTCAACTGCTAGCTTGCCGCCAAGTACGTCTGTTACAGGCGCGTAAGTCATGTTTGATATAGTCTCCATTGAGGTAAACATTCAACCCAATGTCTGATTTTCGTCATTATTGTTGATTAAATAGACGAACCATTGGGCTGGATAGAATTCTTATTAATTCAACGGGACATATTACCTGTCAATTCGTCAGCTTCAACCTTTAATCTCAGTTTGCTGGTTAATTCTTACGCGAAAGAGCAAATTGATTGAGCAAAGGCTGCAGTTGTGGTGACAATTGTTGTCGATTTAAGCTAATTTTACGTGTTTCTGTTGCTGAATGAGAGGGGACTAACGCATGTCGTGTGATCCCGCGCTTGTTTACTCGTGTCAGATTCACTACTATTGCGCCTTATTTTACTAGCTAGATTGATAGACAGATCATATATGAAGACCGAAATATACAAAGAGTTCATGTTCGAAGCCGCCCACCACTTACCGCATGTGCCAGAAGGACATAAGTGTGGTCGCTTACATGGACACTCGTTTTTGGTTCGTTTATATGTCGCTGGCGAGGTTGATCCTCATACAGGTTGGCTGGTGGATTTTGCAGAAATCAAAGCTGCATTCAAACCAATCTACAACAGATTGGATCACTACTATCTGAATGATATTGAAGGGTTAGAAAACCCGACCAGCGAAGTACTCGCTAAGTGGATTTGGCAACAGCTAAAACCTTCTCTGCCTTTACTTAGCAAAGTTGAAATCAAAGAAACGTGTACGGCTGGCTGCATTTATACTGGCGAAGCTTAATATGCTTTTAAGGCTTAGCCGCTAACAAAAAAGAGAAACGACTACATTGCACGTTTCTCTTTTTTTGTATAAAGATAACCGACCTGTTCATTCATAACCGATCTGTTTATTAATAACCGATCCGTTATGGCTTTGTATTTTCAGATGCTTCTAGCGGAACTAAATCTTCCCCACCCAGACTTTGATAAATAGTGGTGAGATTGACTAGCTGATTGTAACGGTTTTCCAACAGTGACGCCTTTGCGCTGCGCTCATTGTCTTGAGCATCAAGTAAGGTTGTGATGTCGATTGCACCATACTTATATTGGCTAGAGTAAATACGGGCGGCTTCTGCTGCGCTGTCGTACTGCTTCTGTAGTTTCTCTTCCTGATACTGATAGTTCTCACGAGCAGATAAGGCATTGTCCACATCCTGAAATGCAGTATAGAGCGCTTTGCGGTATGAAATGATTGCAGATTCGTATTTTACTTGCGCGATATCTTGGTTGATCTGCATGGTATTCCAATTGAGAAATGGCATCGTTAGATCAGCGCCAATTGACCCCAATGGATCGCTCAGTAAGTGGCGAAGTTGCTCTGAAGAACCGCCTAGCGCTCCGGTTAAGGTTAGCGTTGGAAAGTAAGCGGCATCGGCAGAATCTTTGGCGGCAAATGTTGCTTTGAGTTCATATAGCGCTTGTTTGATATCGGGACGACGGCTTAATACGTCGGCAGGCACACCTGATGCAATTTCTGGCAACGGACCCTCTGGCAGTGCTTTAATCTCTTTCACCATTTGCTGTGGCGCTTGGTCAAACAAAATGGCGAAAGCATTTTGCGCCTCTGTTAGTTGCTGCAAGTAATCTCGATGCGTCGCTTCCAAAGCGGCAAGCGCGCGCTCTGCTTCCAACACATTAAGTCGCGTCACTGAACCATGGCTGAATTGACTTTGTGCTTGCTTCAACGTATCGGTCGCATCAGCAATATCGCTGTTACTGAGTTCAATTCGTTGATTCAGATAACCAATTTGCCAATACAATTGTGCTGTGGTTGCGACTAAACTCTGAGCAGTGGCTTCACGTTCCTCTAAGCTTGCAAGGGCAGCCCATTCGCTCTCATCTGCTGCGGCTGAAAGTTTACCCCACAAGTCAACTTCGTAGCTGACCGACAGTCCGGTTTGGTAGCTTTCACCTGAAACGCCACTATCTAAGTAGCGAGAGCCATCAGCAGAGATGCTGCCGGATAGGTCAGGGTAGAGGTCTCTTCCTGCTAAGTTTGCTTCTAAACGTGCTTGTTTTAGTGTCAGTGTAGCAATCGCTAAATCGCTGTTAGTGGCGAGAACTTTCTCAACCAATTGGTTGAGCTGAGCATCGTTAAAACTTGTCCACCAATGACTGATGACAGGCGCTGCATTTTCATCCGAAGACTGTTCAGAAGGAGACTGCTCAGAATCAGAAGAAGACAGCTCATTCGCCGTTTGCGGTGAAGACTGCCAAGTTTGAGGGACTTGCAGTTCCGGCTCAGGAAATTCCGAGCGGGTTACACAGCCTGTTGCCAGTACGACACAGAGAGCAAGAGTAGAGTATTTGTATCGACGTAACATGGTTTACTCCCGGGATAACGCGTCAATTGGGTTTAACTGGGCGGCATTCTTCGCTGGAAGATAGCCAAACAGTACACCAATAAGGGTGGAGCACAAGAATGCTGAAACAATCGATGTTGTTGAATAAATCATAGTAAAACTACTGCCAAAGACGGCGAACGCGACGCCAATTAAATAAGCCATACCAATACCAATGGTGCCGCCACACAAGCAAACTAATACTGCTTCAATTAGAAACTGACGAAGAATGTCACTTTGCCTTGCACCAACAGCCATACGAACGCCAATTTCACGAGTACGCTCGGTAACAGAAACTAGCATGATGTTCATGACACCAATACCGCCAACGACTAGAGAAATCACTGCTATAGCAGAGATCAGTAAAGTCATCGTTGCCGTCGTTTTGGTAATGTTCTGTTGGATAGTATCTGTGTTGATAGTAAAGAAATCTTCAGTGCCATGGCGCATTTTTAACAGCTGAATAATCGCTTGTTCAGCGGCTTCACTCGGTGTGTCGTCATCGACGCGTACCGAAATACGGTTAAGATAGTTCTGTCCAACCATACGTGCACTTACTGTGGTGTAAGGAACCCAAATGTTAAGCGAGTCACTATTACCAAATGCGCTCTCTTTCGCCTTGGTAGTGCCTATGATTCGAACGGGCAGATTGCCGGCAAAAATTACCTCGCCAATCGGATTTTGATCAGGAAACAATGATTTGAGGGTATTGTTATCAATCACCGCTTCCTGAGCCATGGATGACACACTGGCTTCATCCCAATACTGTCCATCGGCCAGTTCATAACCTCGCACCCGGAAATAGTCCGGCCCCACACCTTGTACAGAAGCAGTCACAGCTTGGTTACCGTATTTCAAGGTTACAGAAGTGCTCAGCGTTGGTGTTACGCTATCAACAAACTGTAAGTTCTTTAGTGCTTCAGCATCTGCTGCGGTTAAGGTTCTCACTCGTCCTGAACGTCGGTCACCAAATCCAGTCCCCGGCATAATATCAATGGTGTTTGTTCCCATCGCTGAGATGTTTTCAAGAATCGATTTTTGCGAACCATTACCCAGAGCCACAACCGAAACGACCGAAGCGATGCCAATAATAATCCCCAGCATGGTTAGGAAAGTTCTAAGCCTGTGGTTGGACATCGCCACTAATGCCATCTTTAGCGCTTCCCAGAAGTTGTCGATCAGGTTGCGACCTTTCTTTATTACATCTCTTGCAGCGGATGGTTTTACGCTATCACGATTGACTGAAATTAGCTCTTTGTTTGTGACGTTGTCACTAAGAATTTCGCCGTCTTTAATTTCAATGATTCGATCTGCGTGCTGGGCGACTTTCAAATCGTGGGTAACTATGATGATAGTGTGACCAAGTTGGTGAAGCTCTTGTAACAGAACCATCATCTCTTCGCCGCTTTTACTATCCAATGCACCCGTTGGTTCGTCAGCCAGTATGACATCGCCACCATTCACCAAGGCGCGGGCAACAGAAACACGTTGCTGTTGACCACCACTTAATTGGTTCGGTTTATGATCCAAACGGTCAGCAAGACCAAGACGAGTGAGCAGTTTCTGCGCACGTTCCTGACGCGCTTTCTTATCGTTGCCAGCATAAATAGCGGGGATCTCAACGTTACCCACTGCGGTTAAATCACCAAGTAGATGGTAGCGTTGGAAGATAAAACCAAAATGTTCACGACGCAGTTCAGCCAGTTGATCTGAGTTAAGTTGTGACGTATTTCGACCGTTAATCCAGTAATCGCCACTGCTTGGCTGGTCAAGACAGCCAAGGATGTTCATCAGTGTTGACTTGCCCGAGCCGGATGTTCCGACGATGGCAACCATCTCACCACGTTCGATGGTGAGGTTGACGTCTTTGAGTACCGTTAACTCTTCATCACCTGCGGCAAAGCTGCGATAGATATGGGATATTTCAAGTAGTGGACGAGACATTAAAACATCCTCGGTGGACCCATACGGCTGGAACGCGTGCCACCGGCACTTGGTGTTCCAACAATGACTTGATCTCCTTCTTCTAGCCCGCTAGTGACTTCGGTAAATATTTTATTGTTGATACCAATGGTCACATCACGCATTTCTTGCTGACCATTGACCAATACCGGAATTTGATAACGTGGTGTTTTGCCTGGTTGTTTGATGATGACTTGAGCTGGCACTAATAGCGTGTTTTCAGCTTTATTCAATACAATCGATACTTGTGCTGTCATACCGATACGCAGTGCTCTGTCTGGATTATCTACTTCAAACAGACCATGGTAATAGATGGCTTCATCGTTACTGACGGCGAGGTCACTATCATCACCATCCATCAGCGTTGGACCCGGTTCGATAGCTCTCAATGTCGCATGGTATTGATGGTTTGGCTTACCCAAAATAGTGAAGTAAACAGGCAGACCCGATTTAACGTTCACCACATCGGCTTCTGAAATCTGAGCTTTTACTGTCATACGATCAAGCTGTGCCAGTTCGATAATGGTAGGGGTAGTTTGGTTGGCGTTTACCGTTTGACCTTCTTCTACCGCACTATAAACCACAGTACCATCCATTGGGGCGCTGATCGTGGTGTAACCGAGGTCGACTTGTGCGCTGTCAACACTGATTTTCGCTTGTTCCAATTCTGCTTTTAACTGTTCAAGCTCGGCTTTGTAGATGGCTAAGTTTGCTTCAGCAGACTCATAGTCAGCTTGCGAACTCGCTTTATCTGCAAGCATTGATTTTTGACGCGTATATTCTGATTGAGCCTGACGAATTTGCGCTTGTTTTGCACTGATTTGCGCATTGAGACTACTGAGTGAGGCGTTAGCTTCCTTTAAGCTGTTTTGCTGTGTAAGGCTATCAATTTGCGCCACTAAGTCGCCTTGTTTTATTTCATCACCGAGCTTAACACCAAGCTTTTCAATCTGACCGGAAACCTGAGCACCGACGGCCACCAATTTAGAGGCTTGTAGCATACCTGTGGCAAGAACAGTGTTTTCAATATTGCCTCTATGGACGGTTTCTGTGGCGAAACTTGGCGGTGCTTCTTTGGGATAAAAGTAGTAACCAACGCCACTGATGCCAGCGATAACAGCAAGCACGGCGAAGACTTTTTTAGTTGTGATACGTATAGCCATGTGGATGAAATAATTCCAAATTATGAACTGCGGTAATGAGCCCCATTTTTAAGCGAATCGTTTATTTTAACAAGCGTTCAAAAAGTAAAACTAAGTAAAGTTAAGTCAATAAGGCAAAAAAAAGCCTGATGGATCATCAGGCTCTAGCATTTTATTAGCAAAATGAACGATCAGCAGATAACTTTCACCGCTAAGCCGCCTTGTGAAGTTTCACGGTATTTTGCGTTCATGTCTTTACCTGTTTCGAGCATGGTCTCAATTACTTTATCGAGAGAAACTCGTGGAGCCGAAGAGCGGCGCATAGCCATGCGAGTGGAGTTGATCGCTTTAACCGCGGCAATACCGTTACGTTCAATACAGGGTACTTGCACTTGACCTGCAACCGGGTCACATGTCAGACCTAAGTTGTGTTCCATAGCAATTTCCGCTGCCATGCACACTTGTTCTGGACTGCCACCCAACAGAGCCGCTAGACCACCAGCAGCCATTGAACAAGCGACGCCTACTTCACCCTGGCAACCAACTTCAGCGCCAGAGATAGAAGCGTTTTGTTTGTACAAACCGCCGATCGCACCAGATGCTGCGAAATAACGAGTGTAATCTTTTTCCGTGACCGTTTGGATGAACTTGTCATAGTAAGCAAGTACCGCAGGGATGATGCCACATGCGCCGTTAGTCGGTGCGGTAACCACACGTCCACCTGCGGCATTTTCTTCATTCACGGCGAATGCGTACATGTTTACCCAGTCGACAACCGCCATCGGATCGTTGGTAATTTTTTCCGATGTTAGCAACTGTTGGCGGAGTGCTGCCGCGCGACGAGGTACACGTAGTGGGCCAGGAAGAATACCTTCGGTATTCATGCCTCGCTCCATACACTCTTGCATGGTGCGCCAGACATTCGCGAAGTACTCTTTAACTTCAACATCCGAGTGAAGCGCTTTTTCGTTTTCCATAACCAGTGTGCTGATGGAAAGCCCGCTCTCTTTACACTGGTTAACCATCTCTTCAGCTGTGTTAAACGGATAAGGCACCGCAACTTTAGCTGGCTCTTTCTGACCGAAATGTTCTTCATCGACGATGAAGCCACCACCGATAGAGTAGTAGGTTTTGCTGTAAGCAACATCATCACCGATCCATGCATGAATTGACATGCCGTTCTCGTGTAATGACAAAAAGCTTTTATGGAATACCATTCCGTCTTCACGTGGAAAAGCAACAGTATGATTGTGCATACCAACAGGAAGTCGTTCAGTTTGCTGAACGTTGGCAATAAAACCAGGAATACTGTCGATATCAACATGCTCAGGGGTATTACCCGCAAGACCCATGATGATAGCAATATCTGTATGGTGACCTTTCCCTGTCAGCGATAATGATCCATAAACGTCAACGGTAATTTTAGTGATCTCTTGCAGCTTATCCATTGCGCTTAAGTCATCAATAAATTGTTTACCGGCTTTCATTGGTCCAACTGTATGTGAGCTCGAAGGACCGATGCCAATTTTATAGATATCAAACACACTAATCATAGTGATTACCTCAAAAGTGAGTCTCTAAATTATAGTAGAGGCTCATTTATAATTGTTATGTTTTGTCTTCCACCATCGAGGCACTAT
Source organism: Vibrio sp. (assembly GCF_047973365.1). Taxonomy (GTDB): domain Bacteria; phylum Pseudomonadota; class Gammaproteobacteria; order Enterobacterales; family Vibrionaceae; genus Vibrio. The sequence continues at coordinate 22,317 of NZ_JBKEBW010000078.1, forward strand.
TGATTAATCAATCACCCGCGTTGAGAGGGCGTAGATTACCTAAGTAATCGTTTTAAAACCACAGATAGTTGTGCTTGTAGAACTAAAATATTAGATTATTTTGTGTATTTATATGAATAGCTAAATATAAAACACTAAGTATAGTAATGTTGTTAATGCCAATGAAAAATATGTCGTTGTAACGCTTGAATAATTTGTGCCGTCATACCCCAAATAAAATGCCGCTGGTAGGGGATGGCAAATATTCTATGTGGTTGGCTTTTGACTAGGAAAACGCCGGTATAGAGTTTGTTTTTGTCGAGCAAGTGCTCGGCGGGAACTTCGAATACTTCTTCAACTTCATTCGGATCAATTTTTGCCTGATAGTCCGGATTGATAAAAGCCATAATAGGCGTCACTGAAAACTTACTGATAGTGATGATTTCAGGCAGTTGTCCAAAAGTCTCAATATCGGCAGCGGCAATGCCGATTTCTTCTTCTGCTTCTCGGACCGCAGTTTGATATAAAGTTTGATCGTCTTCTTCGTATTTGCCACCCGGAAAACTGATTTGACCGGGATGATGTTTAAGATGTTCTGCGCGTTTGGTTAAAACAATATTTAGCCCATGCTCTCGTTGAACAAAGCCAATTAATACTGAAGCCTTACGTAGCGAATCTTTCGGGATCTTGTCAAAACGACGCGTTGATTCAAAATGATAATCAACGGGTTGGTGAAGTTGGAATCGTTGTATTAGCTCCGTTTTAGTGAGCGGTGTTGTTACTTTCATACTGGCCCAATAGTTTTATTTCTATGACATTAGTAAAGGTAACCAGATAAGTATTTGCGTGACGAAGCTACTTATCTGCTGTTCATCTTATCTTTCTAATATAGGCAAAATTCTGCTCAGTTTGTCTAATGTTTCCTGAAATTCTGCTTGGCATTGACTATCTGCCACAACGCCGCCGCCAGCCCAAGCATAGATTTTGTTTTGATGTGCGACCAGTGTACGAATAGTGATACTGGTGTCCATTTGACCATGGCGGCTGATATAACCAATGGAGCCACAGTAAGCGCTGCGACGGTGCGGTTCGAGCTTTTCAATGATTTCCATCGCACGTACTTTAGGCGCGCCAGTAATCGAACCACCGGGAAACCCCGCTTTGAGTAAGTCGCAGGCAGAATATTGGCTGTCTAATTGTGCGCGAATGGTACTGACAAGGTGATGCACCGCGGGAAAACTTTCGATATCAAACAGTTTAGGCACATGAACAGAGCCAGGAGCGGCAACACGACCGATATCGTTACGCAGCAAATCCACTATCATCAGGTTTTCTGCCTGATCCTTCTCCGCATTCGCCAATTCAACAGCATAAGCTTCATCTAGTTTCTTATCTTCACTTCTTGGACGCGTGCCCTTGATTGGCTTTGTTTCTATCTCAGTTCCATTTAGCCGCAAGAAACGCTCTGGTGAAACACTGAGAATTGCGCCTTCCTCGGTACGGATGAAGGCTGAAAATGGCGTTTGGTTATAGCGTTCTAACTTTTGATAAGCACGCCACTCCGATCCCTGATATTGTGCTGCAAAACGTTGCGCCAGATTGATTTGATAGCAATCACCCGATGTTAAATACTCCTGAACCTGAGCGAACTTACTCGCGTAACTTTCCTGAGTCATGTTGGACTGCCAGGCTGTAGTTAAGGCAAATTCTTGCTTGTCCTGAGTTCGTTTACTCTGTAATTCCAACCATTGTTCGGCCTGTTCTAAATTAATACCAACCCATCGAGCCGTTTTGTTATGGTGATCCACTACAATTGCCCATTGATAAAGACCGACGGCCATATCCGGCATCTTGATATCGTTCTCAGCAATAACGGGAAGTTTCTCGACGCGACGTCCTAAATCGTAAGAAAAATAGCCGACAGCACCGCCAACAAATGGTAGCGATTCACTATAGCTTTGATCTGGAAGGTATTGTGTTTGCAGTTTAGCAAGCAATGAAAAGGGATCTTCTAACGAGCAAGTGACACCTGAAGGCTCGCTGACCATGGTTTCATCACCAAAAGTGGTCAGAGTGACTATTGGGCTCGCCACCAATATGTCATAGCGACTGTCACTATGAGTCTGTGAAGCTGAACGTAATAGCATCGCCCAAGGTTGGTTTTCCACCATAGAAAATAACTGATTTGCAATATCCGAGTGATAGCTAAGTGCTTTTGACTGAATGCTTTTTTGTTGGTTGTTATTCATTTAATAAATGGTCATTTTAGTAAGTTGTCATTTTAGTAAATTGTGACAAAGAGACTGTTCATCGAATGGCGCGTTGAGAAAAGCAAGAGTATCATAAAGCCACTTGATGAGCTCACCAATTCCATGCAATTTTCTGATTTGAAGGTAAGCTCTTTAAAAGCTCAAGGAAGCATAACAATAAAAGAGGCACGCAATGACGGTAATTCGACAACAAGACGTAATCAGTAGTGTAGCTGATGCGCTGCAATACATTTCCTACTATCACCCATTAGATTTTGTCAAAGCCCTGGAAGAAGCCTACAACAAAGAAGAGAGCCAAGCGGCTAAAGACGCTATCGCACAAATCTTGATCAACTCTCGCATGTCGGCTGAAGGGCATCGTCCTATCTGTCAAGACACAGGTATCGTTACCTGTTTTGTGAATATCGGTATGGCAGTTCAGTGGGACTCTACTGATATGACAGTTCAACAGATGGTGGACGAAGGTGTTCGTCAGGCATATACCAATCCTGACAACCCATTACGTGCGTCAGTACTGATGGATCCTGCTGGCAAACGTATTAACACCAAAGACAACACGCCAGCCGTTGTGCATATCAATATGGTTCCGGGTAGCAACGTTGAAATTCAAATCGCGGCTAAGGGCGGCGGTAGTGAAAACAAAACGAAGATGGTAATGCTAAACCCGTCTGACGATATTGCGGAGTGGGTAGAAAAAACTTTACCGACCATGGGTGCAGGTTGGTGTCCACCAGGTATGTTGGGTATAGGTATCGGCGGTACGGCTGAAAAAGCAGCAGTTCTGGCCAAAGAATCGTTGATGGAACACATCGATATCCAAGAGCTGATTGCTCGTGGTCCGCAAAATGCGGAAGAAGAGCTTCGCATTGATATCTTCAACCGGGTAAACCGATTGGGTATTGGTGCGCAAGGTCTGGGCGGTTTAACAACCGTGGTTGACGTTAAAATCAAAACAGCCCCAACGCACGCAGCTTCTAAACCTGTTTGTTTGATTCCAAACTGTGCCGCAACTCGTCACGTTCACTTCACTCTTGATGGTTCAGGTCCAGCAGAACTTACGCCACCGAAACTGGAAGATTGGCCACAAATTACCTGGGAAGCGGGTTCGAATACTCGCCGAGTTAACTTAGATACAGTGACAGCGGAAGAGGTTCAGTCTTGGAAAACCGGTGAAACGGTACTGCTTTCAGGTAAGATCCTGACGGGGCGTGATGCAGCGCATAAACGCATCCAAACCATGTTGCAAAATGGTGAAAAGCTCCCTGAAGGTGTTGATCTGAAAGATAAGTTTATCTACTACGTAGGTCCTGTTGATGCGGTTGGCGATGAAGCGGTTGGCCCTGCAGGCCCTACGACATCGACACGTATGGATAAGTTTACCGACATGATGCTAGAAGAGGTGGGCATTATGGGCATGATCGGTAAAGCGGAACGTGGCGCAGCAACGGTTGAGTCAATTAAGAAACACAAAGCTGTGTATCTCATGGCGGTGGGTGGTGCAGCGTATCTTGTTGCTAAAGCAATCAAGAAGGCGCGTGTAGTGGCGTTCGAAGACTTAGGTATGGAAGCGATTTACGAGTTTGAAGTTGAAGACATGCCAGTGACGGTTGCCGTCGATTCAACTGGTGCGAATGCTCACCAAATGGGGCCTGATACCTGGCGCGTAAAAATAGCAGAAGCTGCCAAGTAATTTTTCATTCAAGTAACTCTCCACCCAAGTCATTCTTCACAAAAGTAAGATTGACCAATAAATCACAAAAAGTGCGGCGAAAGCGGCACTTTTTGTCTATATAATAATTGAATAATATCTAACTTATTGAAACGTAAGGAGAGCATCATGCCTCGCTTTATAAAAATTCTTCAAATTCTCATAGCCGTGGTTATCGGTGCATTTGTTGGCTACGACCTTATCCTTCATGGGATCAGCATCTTTGATGATAAGTATGTCACCATCACCTGTGTACTGTTTGTGATGTTGGAAATCGCACTGTTTGTTATCTACAAACTGATTGAAGAAGACTAGTTTTAGTAAAACTTGTAGTAAGCCTCTGATTTTATTCAGGGGCTTTTTTATTCATCTCGTATTAAGATTAGCAACGTCATTATGGGTTAAAGAATTTCTGGGAGACTGTACATGAAACGAATTCGCCAAGAAGTGAATGACTTAATTAATCGTGGTTTAGATGCCCATGTGAGATTAGCCGTGACGGGGCTTTCTCGTGCAGGGAAAACAGCATTTATTACGTCTTTGGTGAATCAACTGCTTCATACCTCCACCCATGACAACTTGCCTTTGTTTGCTGCTGCACGTGACAAAAGAATCATCGGTGCTAAACGAGTTCCGCAAACCAACCTGATGGTGCCACGTTTTGCTTATGACGAAGCGATGGCTCAATTGCAATCCTCGCCACCAGAGTGGCCAATACCGACTCGCGATGTCAGCGAGATTCGGCTCGCCATCAAGTACAAAAGCAAAAAGCGTACTAAAAAGCTAATAAGTAGCACTTCAACTCTGTATCTGGATATTATTGATTATCCAGGCGAGTGGTTGTTAGATTTGCCAATGCTTGAGCTCGACTTTGCTACTTGGTCTGCACAACAATTTAATGCGATGCACGGCATTCGAGCTGAATTGGCGAAACCTTGGTTAGAAGAACTTGATAACATTGATCTCGCCGCTGAGGCGAATGAGAAAACATTGGCTCATATTGCTGCTCTTTATACGGACTATCTCCATAAATGTAATGCGGCTGGTCTGCATTGGGTTCAGCCTGGGCGATTTGTATTACCTGGGGAATTGGAAGGCGCGCCAGTTCTGCAATTTTTCCCATGTCGAAATCTTGATGGCGAAACGAAAGCAGACAAGCACAGTGTATTAGCGCTGCTGAAAAGACGTTATGAGGAATATCAGAATAAAGTGGTCAAAGCTTTCTACAAGCACCATTTTTCTACTTTTGACCGTCAAATCGTCTTGGTTGATTGTCTCTCACCTCTCAATGCTGGGCATGAATCCTTTATGGATATGCGCAGCGCGCTTGAGCAAATTATGCATAGCTTTCGATATGGCAGAAATGGTCTCTTAAAGCGTATTTTTTCGCCTAACATCGACAAAGTTCTATTTGCCGCCACTAAAGCGGATCATATAACGCCTGATCAATATGGACATTTGGTCTCACTGCTTCAGCAGATGATTCATCCTGCGTGGCAATCAGCCGCTTATGAGAACATTGAGATGAGCTGCATTAGTATGGCATCGGTTCGCGCGACCAAGTCAGGTCATATTGATAGCAGTGAAGGCAGAGTTCCGGCTATTCAGGGCATGAGTGAAACGGGAGAGTCGCTCACCTTGTATCCGGGAGAAGTGCCTAACAAATTGCCAAATCCTGATTTTTGGCAAAAGAGCTGTTTCGATTTCACTTCGTTCCGACCTGCGAGCATGAATCATGACGAGCCTTGCCAGCATATTCGCGTAGACAAAGCGTTAGATACTTTGATTGGAGATAAGCTGCAATGAGCGATTTAAAAGCCAAACAAATCTTCACTCAGTCGTTAGACAAAGAAAATGACAAAGTCGAACTTACTGCGCAAAAACAGTTTTCCGAACAAGAGAAGTTCGTCCCTTCGGTCGCTGAGATTGAAGAAAGCAATATTGAAACGCAACTAGAACAAATTATCCGACCTAAACGTGGTCGGCGCTGGTTGGCTTCAGGCTTATTAGTAGGCTTTGGTGGTCTTGTTACATGGCAAGCGTTAGACGCTGTGATTCAGGCTATTCAAACGTCAGATTGGTTAAGCCTTGGTTGGACGGCATTTATCGCTACGCTCGCATCGCTAGGGCTTGGAGCGATAGCTCGAGAGCTCTGGAAGCTCCGCAAGTTGAGAAATCATTTTTCAACTCAGGAAAAAGCGGAAGCGTTAATGACCAAAGACGTCGTGGGTCAGGGTAAAGCGTTTTGCGAGTCGTTGGCAAAACAGGGCGGGGAGATGCCTACGTCGCCTGCCTATGAACGTTGGAAAAACAGCGTTAGTGATAGTCACAGTGATGCAGAAATTATCGATATGTATGACGCCATGGTGGTATGTGAACAAGATAAAAAAGCCGCTCAGCTTGTGTCTAAGTTCTCAACCGAAGCGGCAGCGTTAGTGGCAATCAGCCCATTGGCTATTGCCGACATGTTGCTGGTGGCATGGCGTAACTTCACTATGATTGATCGGCTTGCTCAGCTTTACGGTGTGGAGCTTGGATACTGGTCCCGCTTGAAACTGTTTAAATCTGTTCTGGTTAATTTGGCCGTTGCCGGTGCAAGTGAGTTAGTGATCGACGCTAGTATGGATCTGCTGTCTATGGATTTGGCGGGTAAAGTCTCGGCACGTGCAGGGCAAGGGATTGGTGTGGGTATTTTAACCGCTCGTTTGGGTTTAAAAGCGATGGCTTTGTTACGCCCCTTACCATGGCATAAAGATCGTACTGTAAAATTAAGCGCGATACGTAAGCAAATTGTTACGAAAGTCACTGCGCTGACCGTGAAATAGGCGAAAGCATACTGTAAATGAACAGATTGCTTGACGCATTCGAGACCTTGATAGAAACTACTGTCAACTTTTCGTGACACTTTCTTATTGGGAAATTATTCAGTGCGCCTTGAAGTATTTTGCGAAGACAGACTTGGTTTGACTCGAGAATTACTCGACATACTCGCTTGTAAAAATATCGATTTACGTGGTATCGAAATCGACATTTCCGGAATCATTTACTTAAACTGCCCAGACATTGATTTTGAAACGTTCAGTGAGTTGATGGCTGAAATTCGCAGAATTTCTGGTGTTAAAGATGTGCGCAGAATTCAGTTCATGCCGATGGAAAGGCACAACACGGAGCTTATATCCTTACTGAACAACCTTCCTGATGCTGTTTTATCTATTGATCTAAAAGGTTCGGTGGATATGGCGAACCATTCGGCTTTGTCTCTGTTTAATAAAGAGAGTGAAGATGTAAATGGTGTACACATTTCGACACTATTACCCAGTTTCAATTTCCAACGTTGGATTGAAGGGAGCAAGTCTCGTTTACGTAAAGAGATCGTTCTCGATGGCTTGGACTACGTAATGGAAATGATGCCTGTGTATATCACCGGTGAATCCAAAGAGTCGACCTTTGCCAGTGCAATGATGATCATTCGTCCACGTGTCATCGGTGTTGCGACGGAAACTCAGCTCTCTTTGCACAATAACTTGGGTTTTGAACATTTTGTTGGTGTATCCAATAGGCATAAAACGCTTATTACACAAGCAAAGAAACTTGCGATGCTCGACCAGCCACTGCTAATAGAAGGTGATACCGGTACAGGTAAAGAAATGTTGGCTCGTGCATGCCACAATCGCTCTGACCGCGCTGATAATCCGTTTTTGGTGCTGAGCTGTGCTTCAATGCCTGATGATGTTGCTGAAACCGAGTTGTTTGGTCACGCTCCCGGTTCCTTTAACCACCAACAGGGGCATAAAGGTATTTTCGAGCAAGCTAATGGCGGTACCGTATTGCTTGATGAAATCGGTGAAATGAGCCCACATTTGCAAATCAAACTACTACGTTTCTTGCAGGACGGAACCTTCCGCCGAGTGGGTGAAGAACATGAAATTCATGTTGATGTCCGTGTTATTGCATCGACTCGTTACAAATTGTCTGATCTTGCTGAATCGGGCAAATTCCGTGAAGATCTCTTCTATCGTTTAAACGTACTCACTCTGAGCATTCCACCACTGCGTGAGCGTCCTAGTGATGTTCAAGCATTATTGGAACTGTTTGTCGCTAAACACTCAGCCAAGTTGGCTATGGTGAAACCCAAACTTGAAGAAGAGTTGATTGATCAGCTCTCGGTGTACCACTGGCCGGGTAACATGCGTCAACTTGATAACATGGTGTTACGTGCACTAACGGAACTACAAGGCGATGTGCTAACAGTGGATCTGTTCCATCTGCCACAGTTAGAAACCAGCAATACTGGTGCTACTAATATCAATCTTGATGGCTCGTTGGATGACATAATGAAAGAGTATGAGGCGCAGGTGCTTGACCGTTTGTATCAGTCTTTCCCTTCTAGCCGCAAATTAGCGAAGCGCTTAGACGTATCACACACATCGGTCGCCAATAAGCTCCGAGATTATGGAATTAAAAAACGTTGATTGAATCAAACAGCACACTATCGTCAGTTTATGAAAACGATGGTGATATATTATTGGTTACCGCTCAGTTCAGTGATGCTGAGCGCATTGTCCAATACTTCAGAGAAAATCGAGATCACTTAAAACCGTGGGATCCCGCACGCGAAGAGGCTTTTTTTACTACTGAAGGCTGGCAGCAAAGATTGCTGAAACTTTCAGAAGTACACAAGTTGAGTTTGGGTTTTTACTTACTCATTATTGATACTGAGTCGGATAAAATGCTCGGTACGATTTCCTTTAGTAACATAAACCGTTTTCCGATTCATACTTGTAATGTTGGTTATTCCTTGGCTTATAGCGCACAAGGAAAGGGAATTATGACCCGTGCATTACAGATAGCATGCGATTACATGTTTACTGTTCAAAATATGCATCGAATTATGGCTGCTTATATTCCACGCAATAAACGCAGCGAAAGTGTATTAGAGCGAGTGGGTTTCTTGCATGAAGGTCATGCCAAAGATTACATTCTGATAGACGGAAAATGGGAAGACCATAACCTAATGTCGCTTATAAACTCATTTTGGAAAGAAGAATAAAATGTCGTATATTCCTTTGGAACATTACCAAAGAAAATGGATTTTTACCCATCAATCTATGCCCGTTGCAGAAGAGGACTTGGTGCAAATAAAACCAATGTCGCAAACTCGTGCTGCTCAGTATTGGAAAGAAAACTTAAGCTCGCAGAGCCCAGATGCAGAGCGTTTCAGCTCTCAAGACTGGCCGAGCAAAGCAGGTAGTTGGTGTAATGAAATCGACTGGATGGCAGAATGGGAGAGCGATGATCAATCGTTACCACAAGCAGTACTAGAACACATAGACTGGCAGGATGATGTTACTGTCTATTTCTGTTACGAAAAATACAACGTGATAGAAACTAAATGGTCTGTGTTTAAACGTCATTGGAAGAATTTTTTATTTTATGATGACGGACCAATTCTCCTTGGTCGTCGCCGTAAAGAGGCTCTGTGGTTTAAAACCAATGGCAAAGTAAAACTCGGCATGCATGAGTAATTTTTAATTAATCAATCATAAATCCGGCTTATCAACTGTGGTCGGATTTATCTTTTTCTCCTTTGGATTATCTGTACGCAATTAGCCTCTAGTGTGTCTAAGCCCTCATTTTTGACATGTTATTTTCAAGGAATGTCGGATCGTTGATCTCAAGCCTAATTTTTTGTTTTTGCTCTTCCATAATGTAGCCATTGATTTGAATTCTGGAGTCCAAACTCTAGTGTTTGAAATTGGATTAACCTGCTGCTAGGAAGAGTGTTCATGATGCGCCCTTACTTAAAATTCATTATTCCAATTGCAATTCCTTTACTCATCTTAATTCTGCCGTTGTCAGCGTTCCCATTTGATGGGCTAACATTGATTCAGCAACGCGTTATAGCGATTTTTTTACTGGCAGCTTTGCTTTGGGTATTTGAGCCAATTCCAATCTACGCGACATCGGTCGTCATCATTGTTCTCGAATTGCTAATGCTTTCCGATAAAGGACTGATATTGTTTCGTTTAAATGAATCGCAACCCGAGTTTGGGCATTTGCTTAAATACAGCGACATCATGGCAACGTTCGCAAGCCCAATTATCATGCTGTTCTTAGGTGGATTTTTCTTAGCGATGGCAGCAACTAAGTATCGTTTGGATGTTAACTTAGCTCGAGTACTGCTCAAGCCTTTTGGCCAGAATCCCAAATACGTCATGTTAGGTTTAATGCTGATTACTGGTGTATTTTCGATGTTTATGTCAAACACTGCCACTACGGCAATGATGTTGTCGATTTTGGCACCTGTCATTGCCGTTTTCGGCCCGAAAGACCCGGGGCGAATAGCGTTTGCTTTATGCATTCCTGTGGCGGCTAATATTGGCGGTATCGGTACACCAATTGGAACACCACCCAATGCTATCGCACTTAAATATCTCGTAGGGGACAACCTGATCACCTTTGGTGAGTGGATGGTATTTGGTGTTCCGTTTGTGGTTGTAATGATGGCGCTGTCATGGTTTTTGATTTGCTTCTTGTACAAAGCAGATCAACAAAAAATTGAACTCACGATCAAAGGAAAATTCCTTAAAACACCGAAAGCGTTAGTCGTGTATGTCACTTTTGCTACTACGATACTACTTTGGTTGGTTGGCGATCTGCATGGTATGAACTCTTATACCGTGGCTCTGATCCCGGTCGCTGTGTTTTCCGTTACTGGTATCATCAATAAAGAAGATTTGAAAAAGATATCCTGGGATGTGCTGTGGTTGGTGTCTGGTGGTATTGCTCTGGGACTCGCTCTGGATAAGACAGGGTTAGCGGAGCTGGTTGTTCATAGCATCCCGTTTGGTGAGTTTTCTCCTTATGTTGTACTGTTTGGTGCAGCATTCTTATGCCTGTTGATGGCGAACTTTATGTCTCATACCGCCACCGCGAACCTACTTATGCCGATAATGGCGGCTCTAGGTGCTTCAATGACTTCGCTCAATGCGCTTGGTGGGGAAGTGACCCTGATTTTAGTTGTTACTTTTGCGGCATCTTTGGGGATGTCTCTTCCAATCAGTACGCCGCCGAATGCGTTGGCTCACGCTACAGGGTATGTGCAAAGTAATCAGATGGCGAAAGTTGGTGTTGTGCTGGGGTTGGTTGGTGTGCTGTTGAGTTTTGTGATGGTCGCAGCACTTCATATGGTTGGGTTCATTGGCTAGTTGACGAGCATCGGTATGAACAAGCGATGATATGAACGAACGATGATATGAACGAGCAATGGTATGAATGAGCAAGAACGGACACTGGTTGAGCGTTATTTCAGAGAAGGTGACCGAACCGTAACATTGCCTGCGGGTAGCAAAGCCCTTCAGCAAGATGGCTACAACGACAGACTTTATTATGTGCATTCTGGCGATTTGGCCGGAGATTTTGAAGAGTATGAAGGTCGCCATGTCAAAGTGTTCTCGGCGTCAAAAGGGGCGTTTATTGGTGTTCATAGTTTTTTTTCTGGAACCTGGACGGCTTCATCTACAGTTATTGCTCAAACGGATGTCACTCTGAGTTGGATTGATAGATATTGTGATGCTGTGGAACAAGAAAAGTACGGTCCTCTTAGTACCCAGTTTATGCCCGTCATTGTGTCTGAACTGAATCGACGCCAACGACGCGCTCATCAGGAGGCTGTGGCTAAAGAAAAAGCTTTAGAAAAACTGCATACAGCAGAACAAATGACAACACTGGCCCAACTCGCAGCGGGTATCTCTCATGAACTGAATAACGCAATCGGAGTCGTGAGTAGTAAGAGTGAGCGTTTAGAAAGCTTGTTTATGGAATTGCTCGAAGAGGTCCACCCTGAGGCGAGTCAGTTTTTTGATTATGGATTGATGCATGGACAAAAAGTTTCTTCGAGCGAAGCAAGGCGACGAGGCATTGTTTTAGAACAAAAATATCAGTTACCTAAGAATGTGGCCAGAGAACTGGCTAGGGCAGTGCCAGAAGATCAGCTCTCTTTACATTGGTTGGACAAACCACATCTCGCCATTCGCTACTGGCAAATGGGGCGTGACCTGCATGATTTACGTATCGCCGCAAACCATACGGTCGGTATTGTGAAATCGGTAAAACAGCTTGCGAGAAGCGAAGTTAATATGGATGAGGTGTTAGATGTTAACGACACCATCAATCGCGCACTCACCCTTTTGCAAAGCGATTTACGTCGAGTTTCGGTACGCATGAGACCCGGCAAGTTACCCATGTTAAAAGGTTCACAAACGAAATGGGTGCAAGTATGGGTTAATATCATTAAAAATGCGTGTGACGCAATGATGGCGACCTCGGAGCCGAAATTAGATATTCAAACTAAATTTAGTAAACATCGTCTGCTCGTGACTGTGACCAATAGCGGTCCGGAGATAGATGAAGTGACTAGAAGAAAAATTTTCCAGCCTAGCTTTACCACCAAAAAAGATGGCTTGTCGTTTGGATTAGGGTTGGGTTTGTCGATAGTGAAGCGAATTGTGTCAGGTTATGGTGGCAGTGTTGCAGTGAAGAGCGACCAAAGTGCGACCATTTTCAGAATAAAATTACCAGTAGAGGATGACCATGGAGAAACTTAATATCATATGCGTGGATGACCAGAGAGAAGTACTAAGCGCGGTGTTGCAAGATCTTGAGCCTCTTTGCTTGTGGTTAAATATTGAAGACTGCGAGTCAGCCTCAGAAGCACTGGATCTTATGGATGAATTGGATTCTAACGGAGAATACATTGCTCTGGTGATTTCAGACCATGTTATGCCTGAAAAAACAGGCGTTGAATTCCTTACCGAAATTAGCGCGGACCCACGCTTTACTTATACCAAGAAAGTGTTGCTCACCGGGCAGGCAACCCATTCCGATACGATTAACGCAATTAATAGTGCCGGCATTAATCGCTATTTGGAAAAACCTTGGGGTACGAGTGAGCTAATAGAGTGTGTGCGAACGTTAGTGACGGAATATATCTTCGAAAGTGGACTCGACTATTCACAATGGCAAAATGAATTGGATCAGAAAGTTCTGTTAGGTCGTCTTCACTAATCAAGTGCTGTAGCTTCAAGTAGGAAGGGTATATAGGTTTTTCAACTGTACGATGGTCAACAACGTTTGACCATCGTCTGTTCTACAGTGATATCTTCATTAGCATCGGTTTCTAATGAACGACAGCGAGTTCTTTGTTTTGTTGGTTTAAATAATCTGATTTCTGTCACAGCGTCTTAACAAAAGAAAAGATATATATCATGAATAAGTAGTCTCTAATTTAAAAGATTGCTTGTTAATATTGATTATCAGAATAAAAATAAATTCAGTTCGTCGAGCGGCAATATGATTTATAATCAATAAGATAAGGAATAGAGATGTACCATTCTTCGTCGTACACTCCGACATTGCTTGTAATAGACGATATCCCTGAAAACCTTAGCTTAATGTATAAGTTATTGAAAGATGACTACAAAGTTAAAGGTGCTAACAGCGGAGATAAAGGTATAGCTATTGCGTTAAATGATAGCCCCGATCTCATCCTACTTGATGTCATGATGCCTAATATGGATGGCTTTGAAGTCTGTGAGCGTTTGAAGGATAACCCTTTAACTAAAGATATTCCGGTTATTTTTTTAACCGCCAAAACTGAAAGTGTGGATGAAAGAAAAGGGCTTGAACTCGGCGCGGTTGATTACATCACTAAGCCGATTGTTCCTGAAATCGTCAAAGCTCGCGTCAATACTCATGTATCGTTGAAAATGGCAGTCGATCTGCTCAAAGGAGAAAACGAGTCTTTAGAAAAAGAAGTACAAAGAAGAGCACAGGAAAGCATTAAGCAAATTGAAGAACTACATGCAATTCAGGATGTTGCTTTCAATGCTATGGTGTCGCTTGCTGAAACTCGTGATAACGAAACAGGCAATCATATTCGACGTACGCAACTCTATATCAAGTTGCTTGCTGAACGTCTGAGTTTAAATCCGCTTTATACAAATCAACTAGATAGTAATACCATCAACTTACTTTACAAGTCAGCGCCGTTACATGATATAGGTAAAATTGGTATTCCAGACCATATTTTGCTTAAAAGAGGCAAGCTGACCGTAGAAGAGTTTGAAATAATGAAAACTCATACAACTATTGGTTTCGAAGCGATTAATAAAGCGGAAGAGATCAATGGTAAGCCGATGAGTTTTTTACGTGTTGCGAAAGAAATTGCACATTCCCACCATGAGAAATGGGATGGTTCAGGTTATCCACAACAATTAGCGGGTGATAATATTCCTCTTTCTGCGCGGCTAATGGCCGTTGTGGATGTTTACGATGCGCTAATTAGTAAGCGGATTTATAAGCCTCCGTTTACTCATGCAGAGGCGATGACCGTGATAACAAAAGGGAAAGGTTCTCACTTTGACCCCAATATTATTGACGCTTTCCTAGAAGTGTCTGATGAGTTCAATGCTATTGCTTTGCGCTATGTGTGATTTGTTATGACGAAAGATAATCAAATAAGTGTCCAATCTTGGGTATGGCGTTCTATGGTAAAAACGGGAATCATACCTTTGGTTTTAGTTGAACTGGTATTGGTTGCTATTTATTTGATAAGTAACCATTTTATTAGTTCTGATAACATGAGCTATATTCGTTCACAGGTCGATAACGAGCTCGATTTTGCCACGGCAATGGAAAGTGATGTCGTTCGAGAGCGGATAAACTCTATTTCTCGCTTGGCCGAAATCTATCGAAATGAAACACAACGAGTGCTTGCTGAAGATATCGATGCTGACAATATTGATATGTCGAATTTGGCCTTCAGCGACAATGGTGTGTTACATACTAAAGAAGATAAAGGTGGTTCGGCATCGTTTTACTCCGCCTATACCGCAAACAAACAAAAAGATGTCGATAAAATATTCAAGCTCGCAAAACTAGATCCTTTAATGAAGCAAATAAAAAGCAGTGACCCTTTTATTGCCGCTGTCTATTTTAATAGTTGGGATTCTTACAATCATATTTATCCATGGTTTCAAACTATTGATCAATATCCGGCGGATATGAATATACCACAATACAATTTTTATTATTTGGCGACAGACAAATATAACCCAGAACGAAAAGTGGTATGGACGGATGTTTATATTGATCCTGCCGGTCAAGGTTGGATGGCTTCTGCAATTGCACCTGTATACAACGGAGATAAGCTAGAAGGTGTTATTGGGTTAGATATTACCGTTGATACTATAGTAACCAACATTCAAAACTTAACTGTTCCTTGGAATGGATACGCTATTTTGATCAGCAGTGAAGGCAGTATTATGGCTTTGCCGCCGAAGGGCGAGAAGGATCTCAATATCAAAGAGTTGAGACACCATGTGTATGAAGGCGCGGTGACTCAAGAGGTATTCAAGCCTGAAGATTTTAATTTGTTTAAGAGAGTTGATACCGCGTCATTACAACGACAATTCAAAGGACAAAATCAAGGCCTGACTAAGCTGGTTCTCAACAATGAAAACAAGTTGATCTCTTGGGGAACTATTCCTGAAACCAACTGGAAAGTTCTGTTTGTGGTTGATGAAAATGAAATGTATCAAAAGTCGATGGCATTAAAGGATAAGTACCAGAGTATTGGCTACATTATGATTCTCGGTTTGATCAGCTTTTACATTCTGTTCCTTGCGTTTACTTGGTTGGTCTCTAAGCGGATGAGTGAAGTCATCGCCGCACCACTTTCTCAAATTCGTAATATGTTCTACAAAATGAGTACAGGAAATTTTGATATTTCCCATGAGAAATTTGATCTAAAAGAGTTAGATGACACAGCGAATGCCACGATCCGAATGGGTCACAAGTTGGGCAAGCTGACCAATGAACTTAAGACTGCCAAGGTTGAAGCTGAAGAGGCTAACATTGCCAAAAGCCAATTTATCTCTAATATCAGTCATGAAATAAGAACACCAATGAACTCTATTCTGGCTCTTTCAGACATGTTGTTGGCAAAAACGAGCAATAGTGATCAGAAAGATTCGCTAACCAGAATTAAAAAATCGGGAGAACATTTACTATTGGTGATTAATGATGTTCTTGATCTATCAAAAATTGAATCCGGTCGACTACAAATCGAGTGGATTCCATTCACTATTTACGCCATCGCTCAAGATGTCTATGAGCTATTTGAAACCAAAGTCTCGGCAAAGCGACTAGGCTTTGACGTTAATGTAGAAGAAAACATTCCATCTTTGATTGGCGACCCGCTTAGAATTAAGCAAGTGTTGCTTAATTTTGTTAGCAATGCGGTTAAGTTCACTAGTCGTGGCGAGATTACGGTCAACATCACTATGCGGCCGACACTGCCGAACGTAATGAAACTTCGGATTGAAGTAAACGATACCGGTATTGGTTTGACGAGTGAAGAGCAACTGCCAATCTTCGAAAGCTTTCAACAAGCAGATGCTTCGACCACGCGCAAATATGGTGGCACAGGCTTAGGATTAACCATTTCTCGCAGTATTGCTCAATTAATGGGCGGTGAGATTGGCGTTGAGAGTTGCAAAGGAGAGGGAAGTACATTCTGGTTCGAAGTCGCGTTGCAAGTTAACACGAATATTGAGACTGTTGAGCATAATAGTGCAATGCAACTCAGCAATGAACAGCGCCAGAAAATGTTTCTAGAAACCCAAATTGATGTTTCACAACACATTGATTCAAATATGGTTATTGAAAAATTGAGTTATCTTAATCAGTTGCTAAAGGAGAGCAATTTAGCCGCTGAAGATTACTATTCTGAACATAAAGCTTACTTCGATAAGGTTGCGCCTAATTGCAGCCTTCAATTGGCTGAGTTTATTGAACGTTGTGACTATGCCAACGCTTTGAATGTTACCCATAAGATCGAGCAATCTTTAGGCCTGTCAGGCTCGGAATGTAAATAGTTAGGCGTATCGATTCATTTCAAGCCGATTGTGTAACGTTTAATCGTTTTTAAACACAAATTTAGTGTTCTATTTTTGCTCATTTACCTGTATAACAGAGACCTAGACGGTATATCCATTCGAAATGACTCTTCAATAATCATTCTATTTATATATGGATTTTGAAATTTATATATAAACAAAACGCCAGAAAAATGTGATCTGTATAAGCATGAAAACGAGAAATGGCTCTCGTAGTTACACTATGTTACGTACGAAGTTTGTTTTTGCATGTGACCTCAAACAATTTAAACAAAAAGTTACAATTGTAAATTAGCGCTAACAAAATCCTATCTGGCTCACATATTTCGTTCTGCTAATCAATATACTTCAACGGGTAAACGTTTTCATTGGAATGGTAAACGTTTCCCTACACGTATATTAATAAAGACAAATAGGACACTTACATGAGAAAGCTAACTGCACTTGCTATGCTTACTGCTGGTATGGGTTTCGCAACACAAACTCTTGCTGATACCACTTTGGGTTTCACTATCTACAAATACGATGACAACTTTATGTCTGTTGTTCGCCAAGCTATCGAAAAAGAAGCTTCTGGCGATAAAGATGTTCGTCTTCTAATGAACGACTCTCAAAACAGCCAATCAATGCAAAACGACCAAGTTGACGTTATGTTAGCTCGTGGCGTTCAAGCGCTTGCTATCAACCTTGTAGACCCAGCAGCAGCACCTTCTATTATCAGCAAAGCGAAAATTGATGATGTTCCAATTGTTTTCTACAACAAAGAACCAAGTGCAGCAGCACTAGCAAGCTATGATAAAGCTTACTATGTAGGTACTGACTCTAAAGAGTCTGGCGTAATCCAAGGTGATTTAATTGCACAACACTGGAAAGCTAATTCATCTTGGGACAAAAACGGCGATGGCGTACTTCAATACGTAATGCTAAAAGGTGAACCAGGCCACCCAGATGCGGAAGCTCGTACAACTTACTCTGTTAAGCAAATCAACGAGAACGGCATTAAAACTGAAGAACTTCACATGGATACTGGCATGTGGGATACCGCAATGGCGAAAGATAAAATGGATGCATGGTTATCTGGTCCTAACGGTAGCAAAATCGAAGTTGTTATCGCAAACAACGACGGTATGGCAATGGGTGCAATCGAAGCACTACGTGGCGCAGGTCAAAAAATCCCAGTATTCGGTGTTGATGCTCTAGCTGAGGCTCTAGCTCTAGTTAAGTCTGGCGATATGGCTGGTACTGTACTAAACGACGCAACTTCACAAGCTAAAGCGACATTCGAACTAGCACGTAACCTAGCTGAAGGTAAAGCACCAACAGAAGGTACTCAGTGGGAAATTCAGGACAAAGTTGTTCGCGTTCCTTACGTAGGTGTTGATAAATCAACGCTTGAGTAACAGACGTTATATAGGGGGCGTTTAGCCTCCTATATTTACCCGTTAATATCTTAATTAGTATCTATTAATTGATGGTTATTTATTAATATTTATTAATTGATATTTATTGGTTTCAAATTAAAAATAATTAAGTGATGCCATGGTAGATCAAATACATGAATTCCTGTTAGAAATGACAGGAGTGAGTAAATCATTTCCAGGTGTAAAGGCATTAGATAAAGTTAATTTAAGAGTTCGACCTCACTCTATTCACGCATTAATGGGTGAAAATGGAGCGGGCAAATCGACGCTATTAAAATGTCTATTTGGAATTTACGAAAAAGATGAAGGCGATATTATTTTCTTAGGAAAGCATATTAACTTCTCCTCTTCTAAAGAAGCATTGGAATCTGGCGTTTCCATGGTTCACCAAGAATTAAACCAGGTTAAACAATGTTCCGTAATGGATAATATTTGGCTTGGACGCTATCCAAAGAAAGGCTTATTTGTTGACCACGAAAAAATGTATCGTGATACAAAAGCGATTTTCGAAGAGCTAGATATTAATATTGATCCACGAGTTAAAGTCGCGACTTTATCTGTCTCTCAAATGCAGATGTTGGAAATTGCCAAAGCATTCTCTTACGATGCAAAAATAGTGATCATGGACGAGCCAACTTCTTCTCTAACTGAAAAAGAAGTTAATCACTTATTTACCATTATCAATAAGCTGAAGGATAAAGGCTGTGGTGTGGTATATATCTCTCACAAAATGGAAGAGATATTTGCTATCTGTGATGAAATCACCATTCTACGTGATGGTCAATGGGTTGATACACGTCCATTGAAAGGCCTAGATATGGATAAGATCATCGCGATGATGGTTGGTCGAGAATTAACTCACCGTTTCCCAGAGAAGACTAACGTACCTAAAGAAGTCATCTTAGAAGTTAAAAATCTCACAGCGTTGAACCAGCCTTCGATTCAAGACGTTTCATTCGAACTTAGAGCGGGTGAAATTCTAGGTATAGCTGGTCTTGTTGGTTCGCGTCGTACCGATATCGTTGAAACAATTTTCGGTATTCGCGAAAGAAGTGAAGGGCACATTGTTCTTCATGGCCGCGAAATGAAAAACCGCGATGCACATGAAGCCATTGGTAATGGTTTTGCTCTCGTTACTGAAGAGCGTCGTTCAACTGGTATTTACGGTAACCTTGATATTACTTTTAACTCATTAGTTGTTAACGTTGATGAGTATAAAACGAAATCTGGTTTATTAAGTAATAAAAAAATGAAGAGTGATACTCAGTGGGTAATTGATTCGATGAGTGTGAAAACACCAACGCATCAAACTCAAATAGGTTCACTTTCAGGTGGTAACCAACAAAAAGTTATTATCGGTCGTTGGTTATTAACTCAGCCGGAAATATTAATGTTGGATGAACCAACTCGTGGTATCGACGTGGGTGCTAAATATGAAATTTACCAACTAATGTTGGAACTCGCGAAGAAAAATAAAGGAATCATTATGATTTCTTCTGAAATGCCAGAGTTATTAGGTACTACCGATCGAATTTTAGTAATGAGTAACGGCCGCGCAGCGGGAATCGTGAATACTAAAGAAACCACCCAGACTGAAATATTAGAGCTAGCCTCTCGTTACCTCTAGGGAAACTATTATGGATGCTGTTAAGTCATTTGCATTAAAGCACTTAAAAGAAGGTGCAATTTACGCGGTTCTGTTTATTTTATTAGCGGTTATCGTTATTCAAGAACCATCATTTTTAAGCTTACGAAATTTAAGTAACATTTTAACTCAGTCATCAGTTCGCGTAATCATCGCGCTAGGTGTTGCGGGTCTTATTGTTACACAAGGTACTGACTTATCTGCAGGTCGTCAGGTAGGTTTGGCTGCGGTTATCTCTGCAACCTTACTACAATCTATTGAAAACGTTAACAAAGTTTTTCCAAGCATTGGTGACGTGCCAATTGTTGCGGTTATTCTTTGTGTCTGTTTAATCGGTGCAATCATCGGTCTAGTGAACGGTGTTATCGTTGCTTACATGAAAGTAACGCCTTTCATCGCGACACTGGGTACGATGATCATCGTTTACGGTATTAACTCGCTTTACTACGACGCAGTTGGTGCATCACCAATCGCGGGCTTTGATGAGCGCTTCACAGTATTCACTCAAGGCTTTATTCGAATGGGTGGGTTCCGATTCTCGTACATAACTTTCTACGCCATTATCGCTGTTATATTTATGTGGGTGCTTTGGAACAAGACTGTATTTGGCAAAAACATCTTCGCAGTAGGTGGTAACCCTGAAGCGGCAAAAGTATCAGGTGTTAACGTACCGATGACGCTACTAAAAGTGTACGCACTTTCAGGTGTCTTCTATGCCTTCGGTGGTATGTTAGAAGCTGGGCGTATCGGTAGTGCAACCAACAACTTAGGTTTCTTATACGAACTTGATGCAATTGCAGCCTGTGTGGTCGGTGGTGTGTCATTCGCCGGTGGTGTTGGTAGTATCGCAGGTGTTGTAACGGGGGTTCTTATCTTCACCGTTATCAACTACGGTATGACATACATCGGTGTTAGCCCTTACTGGCAGTACATCATCAAAGGTTCAATCATCGTCTTTGCGGTAGCATTGGACTCAATGAAATACGCAAACAAGAAATAAGATTTACCTTTAAATTGTGATTAGCGCTGCCTTGGCAGCGCTTTTTACAGCTAAAAAAAGCGCCCAATTAGGGCGCAGCATCAGGCAGAGAATAACGAAAACATCAAATAACGATTAAGAGCGGCAACTCGCAAATAGATCCATATTTGGGTTGTAGGTATTGGTGCTCACATCCATGATACCCAGTAATGAGTGAAATAGGTTATCTTGTGAATACTGTCTGCTAGAGTGATTTTCCAGACATCCCGCTTTTATTTGCTTTTCTTGTTTGAAACCGTCTGACAGCCAAACAATAAGTGGTACATGTGTTTGATAGTCAGGAGCCAGTCCATAAGGCATACCATGCAAGAACATTCCGTTCTCGCCCAAAGATTCACCGTGGTCAGAAATATAAACTAAAGCTGTGTTGTATTTGTCTTGTAGCGCTTTCAGTTTATCAATGGTCTGTGCCACAACATAATCAGTGTAAGCAATAGTATTATCATAGCTGTTGACGATTTGCTCTACGCTGCAATTTTCAATGTCACTGCGTGGGCAATCTGGCTGGAATGCCCCCATCTCTTTTGGATAGCGTTGGAAATAGGTTGGACCGTGGCTACCAATAAGGTGCATCACCATCATGCGGTTGCCTTTTAGCTCATTCACTTTTTGTTCGAAATCTTCCAGCATTGCCATGTCATAACAGGTCTCTCCGTTACACATATTATCAATGCGATTACGATTAATGACGGTTTTCTTGATGCGTTTGGCCACATTCTTGTCGCCACCATCGTTTTCTTGCCAGGCAACATCAACGCCCGCATGGCTGAGTATATCAAGCACGTTGTCTCGATTGTCGGCAACTTCACGATTGAAGTTACTTTTATCCAAGGCAGAAAACATGCAGGGAACAGAAACGGCGGTTGCAGTACCGCAAGAACTTACGTCCTTAAATGAAATGACGTTTAAGTCGCGAGTATAAGGGTTGGTAGGGCGTTCATAACCATTTAACTCATAGTTATGCGAACGAGCTGTCTCTCCCAACAAGAATACAAATAGTGTCGGTTTGGTTTGTGCCGTAACCAGCGCTTTTGCTGACTGCTTTGCATCCAGGCCAATTTCTTTATAGACGATAGGCGTAGCGAAATATTTTTGTTTAATAAATTTGCTTGTACTGTAAACAAACTCCGTTGGGATGATCAGCTTTTTCAAATAACTATTGTTGCGACCAACGGATGAGTAATCTTGATAGTACAATATTGCGATTATGCCAATCACGACAAGAGATGCCGTCATTGAACCTATCTTTCGTAAAGTGAAGTTAATCCATGAACTGGGTTTTTGAATTTTAGTAACAGCGAGAATTGTCGCAGGAATCAGACCAAATACCACAATCCAACCGATTGAGTAAAAGCTTAAGTAGGAACCTGCTTCGCTGGAATCTGTTTCAATAATGTTGTTGATCATCTCAGTATCAAACAAGGTTCCATAATTAAAACTGGCATAGCTAACAAAGCTGGAAGCAATAATCAAAACGATAAAAATAGGTTTGGTGATGTACGGCCAACTAAAGAGATTAAAAAGCAAGTTCAAGGCAGCAGCAAAAAAGAATGGCAACGAAATAATGAAGCCGATTTTTACGTTATCAAGTTTAGCGAAAATGTCAGTTAAGGAGGAGTATATCGGTAAATTCAGCACTAACGCGAAAAACGTAGCCAGTACGAGAGTAATGCCAGCATAAGAGAGTGAGAAATTTGCTTTAATTAATTTCATAGTGTTACACCAAAATAGTTAGCCAAGTAAAAGCAGCAAATGCCAGAGCAACAAACACCGCAGCTGAGCCAATGTCTTTTGCTCGTCCACTGAGTTCGTGTTTTTCGCTACCAATTCTGTCCACTACAGCTTCAATAGCTGAGTTAAGTAATTCTGCGAGTAAAACTAGTGTTAACGAGCCCACCATAGCGATGCGCTCGAGACTAGTGACCGGGAGGAAAAAAAGACTGATAGTGAGAATGGCAGAAGCAACTAACTCCTGGCGGAATGCTGCTTCGTTAATCCATGCGGCTTGCAAGCCTTTCATGGAATAGCCTGTGGCGAAAATAATGCGCTGAATACCTGTTCTGCCTGGTTTCACAGTAAATACCTCCAGAGAATGTGTTTCTATGCAGGTGATACTACGAGAGCTAGTGTGAAATTTATGTCGACAGAAATTCATCACTAAAGAACAATTGAGTAGAAAGTGCGATAACTCACTGTGCTTAATAGCAAATGTGTGGCTTAATTCATGGAGTTGGAAACAGTGGAGAACACAATATGGCAGCAAAGTTGTATCTGGGCGGTGCTCGTAGTGGAAAGTCGACTTATGCAGAGCAGCAAGCATTGAGATTGTTAGAAGAAGGCAAGTGCATTCACCCTCAAACACGCCTCCACTATGTTGCAACTGCAGAGCCATTTGATGATGAAATGAAAGAGCGTATTTCACACCATCAAGCTCGTCGTGATGAGCAGTGGATTAATCATGAATGCCCGGTAGAACTGCCAAAAGCGCTACTGGAATTTAACCAGTATGATGTGGTGCTGGTGGATTGCTTGACGGTTTGGCTAAACAACGTGATTCATTATTTGGGTGATAACGCAGACAGTGCGCAAATCAAACTAAAACTTAATGAATTAGCAGATGCTCTTGCCCGAACTCAAGCTACGGTGTTGTGTGTTTCTAACGAAGTAGGGCTTGGTATTGTGCCGATGAATGCGCTCACCCGGCTATACGTTGACCATTCCGGATGGATGAACCAAGCTGTCGCGAAAGTCGCAGATCAAGTCGATTTTGTTGTGGCAGGGTTAGCAATGAATCTCAAAGGCGGTCAATAAGGCAACAGGATATAGACGATGAACCTTTACTTATTAAGGCATGGTAAAACCCAAGGTAAACCGGCATTAAATGGTCATATTGATGTGGCGGTCGATGAGTCTATTCAATACTCGATTGCTCATGCGCTTTTGAAGCACTATTCCTTCCACAAAATCTATTCATCGCCACTGATTCGGTGCCAAAGAGTGGCTGAATTGGTTGCCGAGCTTAAACCCGCATTAAAGCTGGTGATTGAACCACGTTTGAAAGAGCAAAACTTTGGAGACTTCGATGGTGTACCCTTTGACGAACTCGCACACGAATGGAAGAGGCTAGAGCAATTCTGGGCGAATCCTGCACAGAATCACTTACCTAACGCCGAGCCTTTGCAACAAGGGTATGAAAGAGTGGTTGAAGCATGGCAGCAAATTACTCAACACTGTGAACAAGACACCTTAATTGTCGCTCACGGCGGACCTATCCGTTACATACTCGCACACGTATTAGGTTTGGATTGGCAAAATCCACAGCTTTACACCTCCTTGGCAATCGAAAACCAGAGCATCACACATATTCAAATTAACAAGTTTGAAGGCAATGTGTATTACTCGGTCAAAGGCATTGGTATTCCACTGCTTTAATAAGACTTTTGTCTCCAATAATCCATTTTAAATTGGATGCGTTTACAGTGTGTAAGTTTTGTTCTCTTCATCATGTTTCACCTCAGGTTGCTTTACATCCATTTCCTTTTTAGCTGTTAAATAACACTGGTATTTTTCTAAAATGCGCCATTCTCGAATCCTGTTATTTATTTTTAATTGCATTAATACAGCAAGTTATGTTCATTTTCCTTCGTTTTTATATCAGTCTTTGAAAAAGAAAGACTAGAAACTCTAGTGATACTGAGAACGTTAATAAAAAATTTATTGTTTAGAGGATCACGAAATTGAGTACTAGGTCTTACTTATCTTTGATGGTGAATGTTAACCTGAATTGTAAACGTTTCCATATTGCTTTGATGATTGATGAACACGGAATGTTTTCATTGTGCAAATCAGTGGTTGGCTAAGGTGATGTGGCACCCTACTCATAAAAAAGAGAATGTGATGATGAATAAGAATATGCTTGCAACCTCGATTGGTTTAGCGTGTTTCAGTAATGCTGCACTTGCTGATGAAATTACAGTATGGACTTGGGATCCAAACTTTAACGTTGCGATTATGGAAGAGGCAGCGAAGGTTTATAGCAGTGACCACCCAGAAACGACGATTAAAGTCGTGGACTTCGCAAAAGCAGACCTTGAGCAAAAGCTACACACTATGCTTGCCTCTGGTGTTACGTCATCACTTCCTGACGTGGTTCTTATTGAAGATTACAACGCTCAAAAATACCTTCAGTCATACCCAGGTGCCTTTGCACCAATGACCAACGCTGTCGATTACAAAAACTTCGCTCCTTATAAAGAAAGCTTGATGACGCTAAGCGGTGAGGTTTATGGTCTGCCGTTCGATACGGGCGTAACGGGTATGTACTACCGTACCGACTTGCTGGAAAAAGCAGGTTTTACAGCGAAAGACCTAGAAAACATTACCTGGGACCGTTTCATTGACATTGGTAAACAAGTAAAAGCGAAAACAGGCGTAGCCATGTTGGGCATGAATCCAGATGACCTAGGCTTAGTGCGTATCATGATGCAATCTGGCGGTGAGTGGTACTTCAACAAAGATGGTTCGCTCAATATCACTACCAACGAATCACTAAAAGAAGCTCTAAAAGTATTTAAAGATTTGATGAGCCCTGATGTGTCGCGCCCAACTATCGGTTGGTCTGAGTGGGTAGGTACATTAAACCGTGGTCAAGTTGCTTCTATCGTTACCGGTGTTTGGATTACACCGTCTGTTGAAGCAGGCAAAGACCAAGCGGGTAAGTGGGCAGTAGCCGCAACACCACGCCTACAAAAAGCAGGGGCAGTAAACAGCTCTAACCTTGGTGGTTCAAGTTGGTACGTGCTTGACTCTTCAAAAGAGAAGCAAGAGGCGATCAAGTTCCTGAATGAAACCTTTGGTTCAAACGTTTCATTTTACGAAACCATTCTTAAAGAGCGTGGTGCAGTAGGCTCTTACATGCCCTCAGGTCAATCAGCCGCTTACCAATTCAGCAATGAATTCTTCGGCGGTCAAAAAATCTACGCTAACTTTTCAGATTGGTTAGGTAAGATCCCAGAAGTGAACTATGGCATCTACACCTATGAAGTCGATGCAGCCTTAAGCTCAATGTTACCTGCGATTGTTCAAGGTGCTCCAATCGAGCAAGTGTTGGGCGATGTTCAACAACAGCTTGAGTTCCAACTACGTTAATTTGTCTTCCTTAGGCGCCCTCAAGGGTGCTTAAGTGCCTTGTTTTACATTGCTTTCTTGGTTTGTCTTATGGATACTTCTACTGCCATCAGTAAAAAACAGAAAAAGAGCAAAAAAAGCTTTCACCGCTTTTATGATATTAACGGTTGGTCATTTGTTCTTCCTGCTGTCGTTCTCGTCAGCCTTTTTATGATTTATCCCATTGTGAACTCGCTCTGGATGTCGATGCACTCTGGGCGAGGCGTCATGATGCAGTTCGTTGGTTTTGATAACGTATTACGTCTATTTAACGACTCATTCTTCTTAAAATCACTGAAAAACACCTTCATTTTCCTCGTTATTCAGGTGCCAGTGATGATTTTGCTCTCGCTAATCCTCTCTTCATGTCTTAATGCACCGAATTTGAAATTCCGCAGCTTATTCCGACTCGCTATTTTCTTACCTTGTGTCACATCACTTGTTGCGTATTCAATCTTGTTTAAGAGTATGTTTGCGTACGAAGGGATCATTAACTCCTTTTTGATGTGGGCACACATAATTGGTGAACCGATTCCATGGTTATCCGATCCGTTCTGGGCAAAAGTGACCATCATCATTGCGATCACTTGGCGCTGGACGGGATACAACATGATTTTCTTTTTGTCTGCAATGCAAAACATTGATAAGTCGATTTACGAAGCTGCGCGCATGGAAGGGGTTAGCCCAGCCAAACAATTCTTCTTTATTACCGTGCCTTTGCTGAAACCAGTGATTTTGTTTACTACCGTGATGTCGACAATCGGTACGCTGCAACTGTTCGATGAAGTGGTCAACATCACTGCGGGTGGTCCAGCAAACGAAACCATGACGCTTTCTATGTACATCTATAACTTGTCGTTCAAGTTCGTACCAAACTTCGGCTATGCGGCGACGGTGTCATACGTCATCGTATTCTTTGCAGCAGTACTTGCGATTATGCAATTCAAGATTGCTAAGGATAAATAACGATGAGTAAGAGTCAAATTAACCGCGCTTTCATGTACCTGTTTCTCACGGCATTTTCGTTTATTTCACTGTTTCCTTTTTATTGGATGGTGGTATCGAGCACAAACACCACAACCGAGATCAATAAGGGCAAATTTACCTTTGGTGATCAGTTGCTTGCCAATATTACGCGCTTAAGTGAACAGGTAGATCTGGGGCTTATTTTCTGGAACACCAGCAAAATTGCCATTATCAGTACTATTGTTACCTTACTGATCTCTTCAATGGCAGGGTATGGTTTTGAAGTGTACAAAAGTAAGTTGCGTGACCGTGTTTACGGCGCATTGTTGCTGACCATGATGATCCCGTTTGCAGCGTTAATGATTCCGCTATTTACACTCATGGCGAAAGCACAACTGTTGGATACCCATGCTGCCGTGATGTTGCCAACGATTGCATCGGTCTTCATCGTTTTCTACTTCCGTCAATGTACAAAAGCCTTTCCGCATGAGCTGATTGATGCAGCCCGAGTCGACGGCGTAAAAGATTGGAAAATCTACCTGTTTGTTTATATCCCAGTGATGAAAACCACTTATGCCGCAGCGTTTATTATCGTATTCATGGCATCTTGGAATGCGTTCTTGTGGCCGTTGATCGTGCTGCAATCTGCCGAATTAAAAACAATTAACCTCGTTTTATCATCTTTATCGTCTGCCTATTTCCCTGATTTCGGAATCATCATGGTAGGAACCGTTATTGCGACGCTTCCGACTTTGGCTGTGTTTTTCGCAATGCAGAAGCAATTCGTTGCAGGTATGACAGGTTCGGTGAAATAAGTCTGGAATAATAAAAATGAGAACATTTGAACAAATTATTAGTGCTCGCGAATGGGAAAATCAGCATGTAACACATCACAATGTGCTTGCTGCTCATGCGCCGCTTAAAGCTTACGCAAATAAAGAAGCCGCATTAACAAAACAAGATTCTGAGAATCAGCTATCACTGAACGGTGAGTGGAAATTCAAGCTTTTTGACCGCCCTGAAAACGTTTTAGCCATGTCGGTTGAAGCTGAGTTTGATGATTCAAGCTGGGACAACATTACTGTTCCAAGCAACTGGCAGCTACAAGGTTACGATAAACCCATTTACACCAATGTGAAGTATCCGTTTGCTGATACACCTCCTTATGTACCAGAGGAAAACCCAACGGGTTTGTATCGCCTAAACTTTAACGTGCCAAAACACTTCGCAGGTAAGCGTCAAACCATTACGTTTGATGGTGTTAACTCTGCATTCCATCTTTGGTGTAACGGCAAGTGGGTAGGGTTCTCGCAAGATAGCCGCCTTGCTGCTGAATTCGATTTGACGGATTTCTTAGTGGAAGGTGAGAACCAACTTTCAGCAATGGTGATTCGTTGGTCTGACGGTTCTTATTTAGAAGACCAAGACATGTGGTGGTTAAGCGGTATTTTCCGTAATGTCACGCTATTAGCTAAACCGCAGATCTCCATTCAAGATGTGCAAATTTTAACTCCGCTAGATGCGTGTTATCGCGATGGTTGGCTGAATGTAACAACCAGCATTAGCGAGAAAAATGCAGCGAACCGTGTTGAAGTTGAGCTTTTTGATGCACAAGGCAACTCAGTGTTTGGCGTGAAATCTGCAAACTGTGGGCAACGCATCATTGACGAAAAAGGGCCTTGGCTAGAGCGAGCAGAGCACAATATCTACGTTGAGAATCCCCATAAGTGGAGCGCTGAGTCACCGTACTTATATCGCTGCGTTGTCACTTTATTTAATGGTGACGAGCAACTTGATTGCGAAGCTTATAATGTGGGTTTCCGCAGTGTAGAAATTACCGATGGTCTACTTAAAGTGAACGGAAAAGCGATTCTGGTTCGAGGTGCTAACCGCCATGAACATCATCCAGAAACCGGTCATACCATGAGCCGCGAAACTATGCTGCAAGATATCAAATTGCTTAAGCAGCATAATTTTAACGCAGTTCGTACCGCTCATTATCCGAATGATCCGTTATGGCATGAGCTATGTGACGAATACGGTTTGTACCTGGTTGATGAAGCGAATATTGAAACACACGGTCAGTTCCCGATGTGTCGCCTTTCTGATGACACCACTTGGCTAAATGCGTACATGCGCCGTATTACCCGCTTGGTTGAACGTGATAAAAACCATCCGTCGGTGATCATTTGGTCACTAGGAAACGAATCGGGTATTGGTGGCAACCACCATGCTATGTATCAGTGGACAAAACTTCGTGATCCTTCACGGCCGATTCAGTACGAAGGTGGCGGTTCAAATACAGCAGCGACCGATATCATTGTGCCTATGTATTCTCGTGTCGATAAGGACCAATTACATCGCATCGACCCAACGGTAACACCGAAATACGCATTGAAAAAATGGTTAGGCTTACCGGGTGAACATCGCCCACTGATCCTGTGTGAATATGCACATGCTATGGGTAACAGCTTGGGTAGTTTCAACAAATACTGGCAAGCTTTCCGTGATTATCCGCGTCTGCAAGGTGGTTTCATTTGGGACTGGGTTGACCAAGGCATTACGAAAACCGATGAAAACGGCACTAAATACTGGGCATACGGTGGCGATTTTGGCGATGAGATCAACGACCGTCAATTCTGTATTAATGGTTTGATTTTTCCTGACCGCACTGTGCATCCAACTGTTTTAGAAGCGAAACACGCACAACAGTTCTACCAATTTAAACTGCTAGGTACTGAGCCATTAATCATTAAAGTGACCAGCGAAAACCTCTTTACCTGTTCTGAGAATGAACAGCTATCGTGGACGATCACAGAAAACGGCGTAGTCATTGAAAGTGGTGAAATGCCGCTGGTTGTTGATGCTGAGCAGTCTATTCAGTTGCAACTTACTAAGGCGTTACCAGAAGCTAAGATCGATAAGTTATACCATTTGAATCTACAGGTTAGTTTGATCGGTGATACAGCGTGGGCACAGGCGGGTCATACTACGGCTACTCATCAATTTGAATTGCCGTCTGCATCATCACTGGCATTAAAGAAAGCAAAACCAAGAGGTGTTTTGACTTCATCAATGTTTGCGGATAACGGAATGATAAGCGGTGAAAACTTTTCTATACGTTTCAACAAAGAAACTGGTGTGATTGATAGCTGGATTGTGGGTGGTGAAGAGAAGTTAGTTTCTGGACCAAAAGATAACTTTTATCGCGCACCGTTGGATAACGATATCGGTGTCAGTGAAATTGACCGTGTTGACCCTAATGCTTGGTCTGCGCGTTGGGATGCAGCAGGCATTCATCAGCTTGATGTGGAATGTGTTGAGTTACAACTGTTTGATAAACCGAATACAGTCGAAGTCGTCACTCAGTTTGTGCACAAAAATGCGCAAGGTGTATTGATGGCAACGGCTTGGAATTACCACATATACGCCGACGGAATGGTATCGATTGATGTCGACGCTCGCGTCGCGAAAAGCGCACCACCGTTGGCTCGTGTAGGGATGGAACTGACATTACCGCAGAAACAACAATCGGTAGAGTGGTTTGGCCGCGGTCCACATGAGAACTACCCAGACCGTTTGGATTCAGCACATATTGGTCGCTACACTGCTAACCAAGATGAGATGCACACAGGATACATCTTCCCATCAGACAGCGGATTACGTTGCGATGTGAAAGATGCGCAAATTGGAGAGCTTAGTGTACAAGGTGACTTCCATTTATCCGTTAGCCGTTTTGCTCAAGAGAATGTAGCTCAAGCGAGACACACCAACGAACTGAAAGACAGTGGCAACCTGTTTGTGCGAATTGATGGATTCCACATGGGTGTTGGTGGTGATGATTCATGGACACCAAGCGTACACGACGAGTTTAAACTCGACCGCGAACGTTACCGTTACCAAGTTGAATTGAAGTTTTAATCAGATGCCGTCTGTGCTGGCAATTGGGTCGCCAGCACATTATCGGTAGAGAGCGATTTCATCGCTCTCTAGAGAAGCAGATTTAAGGATGTAAAGATGGCAAATATTAATCTTTCCAATGTTGTTAAACGCTATGGCGAACATACGGTGATTCATGGTGTTGATCTTGAGATTAAACACGGTGAATTCGTTGTGTTTGTTGGTCCATCTGGCTGTGGCAAATCGACATTATTACGCCTAATTGCAGGCTTGGAAGATATCACCGACGGTGTGTTATGTATAGATGATGAAGTGGTGAACCATGTCGACCCAGCAGAGCGTGGCATTGCGATGGTGTTTCAGTCGTATGCGCTTTATCCACACCTAACGGTGGAAGAAAACATGGGCTTTGGCATGAAAATGAACGGCTTTCCCAAAGCGGAAATTAAACAACGAGTGAATGCAGCCGCAAAGGCGTTGCAACTTGACCATTTGATGGATCGTAAACCGAAAGACATGTCCGGTGGGCAACGCCAACGTGTTGCGATTGGTCGGGCGATTGTACGTAACCCTAAAGTGTTTCTGTTTGATGAACCATTATCCAACCTTGATGCAGAACTGCGTGTAGACATGCGTTTGCAGATCTCCAGTCTTCACCGCGAACTTGCAACAACTATGATTTATGTCACTCACGATCAGGTTGAAGCGATGACGTTGGCAGACAAAATCGTAGTGTTAAGAGATGGACGTATCGAACAAGTCGGCTCTCCGCTTGAGCTTTATAACCGCCCAGCAAACGAGTTTGTGGCGGGCTTTATAGGTTCACCAAAAATGAATATGCTACCTGCAAAAGTGACGCATATTGGTGAAGCAGGTGCAATACTTAAACTGCCTGACGGTCAATCGATCACTCTTAATATCGACCTATCTAAAATAACACTAGGCGATAAACTGACATTCGGTCTTCGTCCTGAGCATTTATCTGTCGGTGGGGAAGGTGACTATAACCTTCATTTCAAAACAGACGCAGTAGAGCGACTTGGCAACAGTACTTATTTGTTCGGCGTGGTTGGTGGTTACGAAAACTACAAGGTTCACTTGTCAGGCGATGTAGCAGTAAAACGTGGTGAAGAAATCGAACTCACTTTTAACAAAGCAAATTGTCACGTGTTCAAAGATACAGTGTGTATCTCTAATCTTTAGTCGTTAACCTTCAATCGCTAAATTCAGTGGCGGATGCGGTTAAACGTTCCGCCATTTTCATAGCCCGAGATTGGATAAAGGGCTTTTGACCCCGCCAGCACCACGATTAATGACGTGAGTGTATATTTGGGTTGTTTTTACGTCAGAGTGCCCAAGTTGTTCTTGTACCGTGCGAATATCACTACCAGACTCAAGCAAGTGAGTTGCAAATGAGTGTCTTAATGTATGGCAAGTTATTGTCTTATGAGTATCCATTTTTCTGGATGCCTGCCTAATGATTTTTTGTAATGAACTCTCATGAAGATGGTGTCGATACCAGTTATTATCTGCACCAAATTGGCTAAGGTGTAACGAAGGAAATAAAAACTGCCAATCTAGGCTTTTGGGGGCGTTTGGGTATTTTTCTGCAAGACGGAAGGGGAGGCTCGTACCTGAATACTCCGGTGTATTTGAGTCTTGTTGATGAATCAAGCGTACTTTAGCTATTTGGTTATATAAAGAGCTATGAAGTTCTTCAGCCAGGGTGACGACTCTATTTTTCCCTCCTTTGCTTTGCCAAATGCGTATGGCACCATAATCGAAATCTATATCTTTGACTCTAAGGCGGACTGTCTCCATTAAACGTAACCCTGATCCATACATTAATTGAAAAGGTAGGCGTGATTGTACGGGGATCAGTCTCAACAGTTGTACTACTTCTCGTTGCGTTAATACAACCGGTAGTTTTTTGTTTTTCGTCGATTTTTGAAATCGCATGTCCAAATCAAGTGGTTTTGCCAGAAAATCTCGATATAGAAAGACAAGTGCGTTTAATGCAAGAGCTTGTGTAGCGACGGAAACATTAAGTTGGACAACCAGATGAGTTAAGAATGCTTCAACGTCATCTTTACCTAGCAAATTTGGGTGCTGGTTACTATTAAAGCGAATAAATTGAACAACCCAGTAACGGTATGTTTGTACAGTGGTTTTTGCATAATGGCGAGCAAGCATAAATTGAGTTAACTCATTTAAAAATGGTGACTTCATTCTGGTGCCTTAGAAGTTGAGCAGTATTATTTGATATGTAAACTAGCATGCGGGGAAATTAACAGGAGTAACACCTCATTTTGCGATGTGATGTGATTAAAATAATGCAAAACTCATTGTTTTTGATTAAGTTAATTGATTATATGTTATGACGCATAGAAAGTTATATGGAACATGGTTTGTGGAATAGTTCCGTATAAGAACTGTTATAACACAGAATCAGCACCTTGCTCAAAACACTTAATTGAACTATTATTTGTACGTAATTTTGTACTAATTGGAGTTCAATATGAGCCGTATTCATTTCGATCAAGATATCCAGCCTTTATCTGAGTTTCGCGCAGGTGTCGCTTCTTACATCAAACAGATTAACGAGACTCGTCGTCCATTGGTTATTACGCAGCGTGGCAAAGGTGTAGCTGTTGTTCTTGATGTTGCTGAGTATGAAGCAATGCAGGAAAAAATCGAACTATTGGAAGAAATGCGTACAGCTGAAGCTCAATTAGCTTCAGGTCTTGGTGTTTCTAATGAAGATGCTCGTGCTCGAGTAATAGGGCGCATAAAGAAATGAAAGTAGTTTGGTCTCCTTTAGCTCTTCAAAAGCTTGGTGATGCAGCAGAGTTTATTTCTTTGGACAATTCTGTAGCGGCTGAGAAATGGGTAAATGAAGTTTTCGATAAAACCCACTTACTTGGAAGTATGCCAGAAATGGGACGCTTTGTTCCTGAATTACCAAATACTAATTATCGTGAAATCATTTTTGGTCACTATCGCATTATTTATAGCTTATCAGTCGAAATTAGGGTTTTAACTGTTCGTAATTGTCGTCAGATGTTGACAGAAGATGACGTGTAAATATTTGTTATAACAAGCGTTTTAAGACGGATTCGCAACGCTCGGCGGTTTTGGTTTGATTCGGCTTTTGTGTTTACGGTGTAATAATTAAGTTTTGTGGTAGTGTTGCTCACCACTTAAGCGGGCGTTAGCTGCTCTAGTGACCTATACGTTCAATTAACTGTACAAGTGTAATTGTGGGAACTATACTTGTTCTATAAAATGTACATGTGGAGGTTCTATGAGAATCGTATCTTTTACAGAAGCTAGAAATAGCTTAAAAGCAGTATTAGACGGTGTTGTTAATGATGCCGATACAACAGTTATTACGCGCAGAGATTCAGAAGATGCAGTTGTTATGTCATTGGACTATTACAATAGCCTAATGGAAACAGTGCATCTACTTCGCTCTCCTGAAAATGCGGAGCACCTTAATCGTTCAATTGCACAGTATCGTGCTGGTCAAACAACAGCCCGAGAGCTAATAGATGAGTAGTAGCCAACGTTTATTATCTTGGACTGATGAAGCATGGGGCGATTACCTATATTGGCAAACCCAAGATAAAAAAACGCTAAAACGTATTAATAAACTCATCAATGATGTAAAACGTTCACCATTTGAAGGAATTGGTAAACCAGAGCCATTAAAAGAGAACTTAGCGGGCTTTTGGTCACGTCGTATTGATGACACAAATCGCTTAGTTTATGCAGTCGATAATCAAGCTATCACGATAATTTCATGCCGTTATCACTACTAACTTTAACTTCAGCGACCGGCAGCTAACAAACAACTCAACGGGACAAAAACACGCGGCATTTTGGGTTCGGTTTGGTTCTGAGGTTCCGGCTGGTTCGGTTGGGTGAATAGGTTTGGTTTTTGCCCTTTAGTTTAGCGTTAGCCGTCTCCACAACCACTAGCCAACGTTAAAGTTGCAAAGTGAGTAAAAAGGGTATAGGTTTTACTCATGTTGAAATTTGAATTTGATGAAAACAAAAGCAGGTCAAACTTTGAAAAACATGGAATCGATTTCTATACAGCTCAAGGTTTGTGGAATGATTCTGATCTTATCGAGATCCCTGCAAATACAACTGATGAACCTAGGTATTTAGTCATCGGTATGTTAAATGGCAAGCACTGGTCTGGCGTTATTACATATCGTGGGTTAAACATTAGGATCATTTCGGTCAGACGTTCACGAAAATCGGAGGTGAACTTATATGAAAGCGCATGAGTTTGATGCCAAGTTTGAAAGTGACGATGACATTTTAGGTGATCTAGATTTATCTAAAGTTAAGCATCCTATGCAAAAACAGAAGCGGGTAAACGTTGACTTTCCAGCATGGATGTTAGAGTCGTTAGACCGTGAAGCTAGCCGAGTAGGTGTTACACGACAGTCGATCATTAAGATTTGGTTAGCTGAAAGGCTTGAAAATGTAGCTCATCACCATGCTTCAAACTAAACGGCTAACAAAGCATTTAAGAGTGATTCCCAACGCATGGTATTTTTCATTCCATCGTTGGGTTTCGTGTTTATGGCACAATTGTTTAGTGTCGTGGTAGAGTTGCTCACACCTTAATACGGCGTTAGCACTAATTGGTGTTGCCATGAATATTTGTTCGTCTAGAATATCTTTTTTAATCTTCATCATGTAAAAGTTGTGAAACGAAAATTAACTAAAGCGCAAAGAGAGCTAAAGCGGCAAAGTCGACTTGAGCGCAAGAAGAGATTTAAAACGATACTAATTAATGGTAAGCAAGTTCGTATAAAGCGAGACCCCGAAGTTGAAGGGCTTTCAATCAACGAATTTTTATCTCGAAATGATCCATTTTATTGTGTCAGTGATGAGTATCTAGGGGAAGCAGATTTCTTGAACAGCTCCGATGATGACATCCCTGACTTGTGGGAATAGTGCTAACAAAGCGTTTAAGGCAGATTCACAACGCGTGGCATTTTGGGTTTTAATCGGCTTTAGTGGCTACGGCACAATAGGTTAGGTTCAGTGGTAGTGTTGCTCACTACTTAATGCGGCGTTATAGCTCATGTCAGAATCACCGCTCCAAAAATCATAGCCACGTTAATCACGTATGGTTTTGCTATCTGTACGTTACTTGCGTATACTTTGCGTATGAAAAGTGTATTTGTCGAATCAACCATATTTGAAAAGTACCGTAATGAATATCTCAGCGATGATGAGTTTAGGCTTTTTCAAGCTGAGCTAATGTCTAACCCGAAGCAGGGTGACGTGATTCAAGGTACAGGTGGTTTGCGGAAGATTCGAGTTGCAAGTAAAGGTAAGGGCAAGCGTGGTGGCTCTCGCGTTATCTATTACTTCCTCGATGAAAAGCGTCGTTTCTACTTGCTGACTATTTACGGCAAGAATGAAATATCCGACTTAACAGCAGACCAAAAGAAACAACTAAAGGCTTTTATGGAGGCGTGGCGTAATGAGCAATCGTGATCTATTTGTAGAGTTAAGTTCAGCACTTGTTGAGGCTAAAGAGCATTCAGAGGGTAAGCGTACGCTTAAAACTCATCAAGTTAACGACATCAGTGAGTTAAATATCTCCCCTGATGAAATCGTGAGTATTAGAAAGCAGTTTAATATGTCTCGTGGTGTGTTTGCTCGTTTGTTGCACACATCGTCTCGTACGTTAGAGAACTGGGAGCAAGGGCGTAGCGCACCAAATGGACAAGCAGTAACCCTTCTAAAGTTGGTTCAGCATCATCCAGAAACTCTGTCGCACATAGCTGAGCTATAACAAAGCATTTAAGTGTGATTCCCAACGCATGGCGTTTTTCATTCCATCGTTGGGTTTTGTGTTTACGGTGGTACGGTTAAGTTTCGTGGTAGCGTTGTTCACCATTTAAGCGGGCGTTATATTTTTCTCACATTCCGTATGTTTTCCGTACAAATTGAATGAGTTTTAAGGGTGTACTATACTCTCTTAAGTTACGGAATAGATCTGTACGTAGGAGGGGCTATGGCAACGGCACGTTTAGATATCCGCCTTGATGAAGAGATCAAGGCAAAAGCCGAAAAAGCATCGGCTTTACTTGGTTTAAAAAGTCTCACTGAATATGTAGTGAGACTTATGGACGAAGATGCGACTCATGTTATCGAGCAGCATGAAAGTATTATGATTAAAGACAGTGTTTTTGACGAGTTTATGGCTGCGTGCAATAAAGCAAAAGCACCGAATCAAGCTTTGCTTGAAGCTGCCAAATTTACAGATGAGAGTGGTATTAAGTGAGTTGTGGCAAAGAGTTCGTAGAACTTAGTAAATCAAAGCATGATCGCAACTCATTTGATTGTGGTGAGCAAGAGCTCAACACATTTATCAAAACTCAAGCTGCAAAGCACATGCAAGCAGGTATTAGCCGAACAATGGTTTTACCTAGTGCTCAACCACTGTTAAATCAAAAATTCGCTATTTGTGCTTTCTATAGTGTTGCACCGAGTTCAATCAGCCGAGAAACATTACCAACACAACTAGCAAAGAAACTCCCTAGGTATCCAATCCCTGTTTTTCTTTTGGCTCAATTAGCTGTGCACAAAGAGTTTCATGGCTCTGGGCTCGGAAAGGTTAGTCTAATTCGAGCATTGAAGTACTTGTGGGAAGTGAATCACCATATGAGAGCATACGCAATAGTTGTTGACTGTCTTACAGATTCCGCTCAAGCGTTCTATACAAAGTTCGGCTTTGAAGTGCTGTGCGAACATAATGGGCGTATTCGTATGTTCTTACCAATGAAAACGGTAGAACAGCTTTTTAATTAATAGGCTACGAATATAACAAAGCATTCAAGAGGGGTTCACAACGCTTGACAGTTTTAGTTTGAATTAGCTTAAGTGTTTACGGCACAATGTGTGGGTCGGGTGGTTAGCGTTGCTCACCCCTTAATAGGACGTTATGTGCCGAAAATTGGATTCACATCCATGCTTTTGTGGAGGATGCGGATAATCTCAATAGTTTGGCTGCCGATCTGACGATAAAATATTACGTGACTTCCTTGTGGAAATTTTCTGTAGCCATCGCGAATTTCCTCACAGGCTTTACCGATGTCAGGATTTTCGGCTAACAGCCAAAATGAGTCATCAAACTGTTTTAGATAAATATTTCGCTGTTCACGACCCCAACGTCGAGAGGTAAACAAGGCTATATCTCTTAAATCAGATTTCGCCTTGTTAGTTAACTGAAATGGTCTCATTTTCTCTCTTCGCTATCTAACTCATTGATAAACGAATCAAGGTCATAATCCGCAACTCCACTTTCTTCACCTTCAACAAGCAATTGGCGTAAAGTGTTCATTTTAGTTTCTTGGGTTTCAAGTAAACGTAAAGCGGAACGAATCACTTCACTTGCAGAGCCGTAGCGACCGCTTTGGATTTGGTTAGCAATAAAGCCATCAAAATGGTCACCTAAAGTAATACTAGTGTTCTTAGCCATGACATAGTCCTCAATACCAACAGATACCTAATTATGGTACTAGTTAAGCTTGAATGCAAGGCGCATAACAAAACGCTTAAGGCAGATTCGCAGCGTGTGGCATTTTCAGTTTAGTGTTTACAGCACAATAGGTTAGGTTCAGTGGTAGCGTTGCTCACCACTTAAGCTGGCGTTATATGCCAGTAATCAAAAAGTCGATAGCAGCGATAATTTCGTTTCTGAATTTACTTAATTGATTCACCTTTTCACCTAAGATCTTTGTGGGAACACTAGCCATTTGATGAGTCAAAATGATGAAATCACCTTCGTCAATATGGATGACGGGGCACAGATGGCTTGGTGCTTTCTTTTCTAATAATTCGACAGGAATTAGCGGGATAACTAGTCGAGTATTTAATGTATTAAGTAGCTCACTTTGAACGTCAACAAAATAAGGGTATGCGTTGGATGTGCTTTTATCGTTGTTTTTGTACAGTGCAAATTGTGACATTAGAATACTCGATAAGAATCAGAGAATAGTCCGTGGGTTTCGGCTAGCTCATTGCAAGCGCTAATTGCATCTGCATTTTGTTCTAACCACTCAGCTTTGAGTCGCTGACTTACTTCTTTTTCCAGAGCTTTTTCCATAGTTGCTGAAAGATTTATGTTTAATCGTTTGGCCTCAGCTAGCAACTCACTGTTCAAACTTAAGTTTGCCGCTTTTTTTGGGGTTTGTGTACTATATGTGTTTCTCATAATGATAACCTATGCGTATTTTTTTTGCGCATTAAGTATAGGCTTAGTATAAGCACATAACAAGGCGCTTAGCTTAGCGTTATATTTTTAATCAACTTTCGAGCTGAAATCATGGATGCAAAAAGTAGAATCTATCTAGACCAGTATCTTAATTCTTTACCAGATAAAGCGGCAGAAAAGGTTCGGTTTGTTTTGGAATTACGGCTGGTCAGATTGGGCGCAGCGGAATGTTTTTTGTCCATTAGCAGGGCGTTAGTTGCCCAGTCGACATAATTACTCCGTTGGGAATTTTTGTTTTTGGTGTAGCACACGCATAACTCGAATGATATCACCTTCAACCCAGTAGGAAACAATCATCGAAATCTCAGGAATAATGAGCAATCGCCCTCTAATTCCGTCACGTTGGCCTCCCATATGAGGTTGCTCTAAAAGGTTCTCAACTTTTGCTTCAATAATATCGTCGGTTTTGTTGGCAGCTTCGGGGTTGAAGTCGTAGAGAAACTCAAAGATCTTTTCGCGATCGTTGAGAGACTCTTCTTCCCACAAAATCATAATTTGCCTCGGTTACGGATTTTAGCTTTACGCTCCGCCATACGAGATTTAGCTGACTCATGGTCAACAAAAGTGGCTTTTCCTGAGTCAAACTTCTCAAAAGCTAAGTTAACTTGTTCAGTTAACCATGCGTCGTG
Organism: Vibrio sp.; assembly: GCF_047973365.1. Classification (GTDB taxonomy): domain Bacteria; phylum Pseudomonadota; class Gammaproteobacteria; order Enterobacterales; family Vibrionaceae; genus Vibrio. The sequence goes on from NZ_JBKEBW010000078.1 coordinate 62,307, forward strand.
AGATAAAGTCTTTCTCTGTTGGTCAGCTAGTTGCTCAGTCAGTTCACGACAAGCATCACTTAGTGTTCTGCCTTGGCTTTCAGCCATTTGTTGGGCTAGTCGCTTCGTTTCTTCATCAACACGAAATTGAATTCTAGTGTCCATGATGCACTCCATATCTTATGTGTGTACAAATGTTAGCACTGGGTTTAACGTTGGGCAACTAACAAGGCGTTTAAGAGGGATTCACAACGCTTGATATTTTTAGTTTGGTTCAGCTTTAATGAATGGGTTAGGTTTGGTGGTAGCGTTGCTCACCACTTAAGCAGGCGTTAGCCAACTTCTCCCAAATTTGAGTTTTCCAGTGATTTATTAAAAGGTGTATACTTTTGAGCATAATGTATGAGCGAGTTAATTAAATATGTTCACTGAATCTAAATGGGGAATGAAACCGAATATTCCTCTTGCAAAACAGCTAGCTAAAAGAGATGTCCCAGCGTTAGTTTACGATGCAGTTAACCTAGAAGGAGTGGCTATGACACTCCCTGAAGTTCAAACTATTTTGGATGGTATTACGGTGGGTGGGCATCGCATCAGTGATCAAAATATGGCTATGAATCAAGCTAAAACTTGGGAACGGATTTTTGAGTTAGTGGATTCCGGAGAATTCTCTTTTAATAAAGAAATTGCGTTGTTATTACACAATATCGCTGGTGAAGACGAGGCTTTAGAGTGGGGCAAATTTCGTTCTGGTTATGTATCAATAACTGGCTCTGACTATGAGCCACCAGCACCACACGAACTAGATGATAAATGGGATGAAGTTCAGTCTTTAGTTGAGTCTAGCGAAGACATCTATGATCAGGCGATTACGGCTTTTTTACAAATGGTTAGAGCTCAATTTTTCTGGGATGTTAATAAACGAACAGGTCGCTTCATGATGAATGGGATTCTACTTTCATGTGGTTTTCCCATAATTAATGTTCCAGCTAAACGACAACAAGAATTTAATACATTAATGCTAGAGTTTTACTCAAGTAATGACATGGATCCAATGAATAAGTTTTTACGCAGTTGTATCGATGAAAAAATAATTAGGAACTTTCAATTAGACTTAAAAATTGGCTAACAAACGCCTTAAGGCGAATCCGCAACGCTCTGCGGTTTTGGTTTGAATTGGCTTTTGTGTTTACGGTGTAATAATTGAGTATGGTTGTAGTGTTGCTCACCACTTAGCTTAGCGTTAGCCGTCATAGATCTTGCTATACGTAGAGTGATAGAATAGTATCACTTTAGTATTCGTTTGGAGCTGCTCTCATGAAAGTAGAATTAGTCACATCACTTAAGCGTCAAGCAACTAAGATCCTAGCTGATCTACACGATACTAAAGAACCAGTGTTAATTACCGAGCATGGAAAACCATCAGCATATTTGGTTGATGTTGATGATTATGAGTTTATGCAAAACCGTTTGTTAATTCTTGAGGGTATTGCACGAGGAGAACGTGCACTAGCTGATGGGAACGTGGTTAGTCATGATACAGCCAAGGACAAGATGTTAAAATGGCTGAAATAATCTGGACTGAGCCAGCGTTATCCGACCTCAATGATATAGCTGAATATATTGCACTTGAAAATATCGTTGCAGCAAAGCGATTGGTTCAAACGATTTTCGCTAGAGTTGAACGTCTAGAGAGTTTTCCGGAATCAGGACGTATTCCACCTGAGTTAGAACATTTAAGTTACCGTGAGGTTGTCGTTAATCCATGTCGTGTGTTCTATAAACAAAACGCAGATAAAGTATTTATTCTGTTTGTTATGCGTGTCGAAAGAGATTTGCGTAAGTTCCTATTAAGTATGCAATAACTTTTGAGAATGAGCGGCGAACAAACGCTTCAAGACGGATTCACAACGCTCGGCGGTTTTGGTTTGATTTGGCTTTTGTGTTTACGGTGGCTTATTTAGATTACGTGTAATGCGTTGCCAATCCCTTAGCTGAGTATGTGATTAGGAAACTAAAACGGCCCTTGGGGGTGTGGGCCGTTATAATTTGTAACTCAACTTAACGCTCTGGAATTTCTAGCAAGTGAACAGCACTTTCAACGGCGTTATTCATAGCTTGTTCCGTTTCCAGCATGCCTGAACTGGCTGGTCCAAGTGCTCGAGTATACAAGGCGAGCTGTTTATCAAAGGGCAAATCTAGCTGTTCGTAAAGATTTTGTCGAATTTTCGCATGTTGTTCGGGGGCTTGATTTGCAAGGCTTACAAGAGTTTCATAAATTAGGGCTTTCATGTGATGTCCATTTCATTATAGTTAACAGGGTGCATAAGATTGTACTCTTCAAGCGACAGTAATACTAACGTAACAATCACATAACAAAGCATTTGAGACGGAATACCAACGCTCGATGGATTTAGTTTAAATGAGTTTTAGTGGCAATGGTAATTGCACGATGTTCTGAGTATCTGAAAAAACCAGCGTCATTTCATTCCGCTGGTTTAAACAGATCGACTATTGCGCTTCTTTAACGCGAATTTTGCTTTTAGCAACACTTGCTAGATTGAGTGCGGCAATCGCCGATTTCGCTTCTGAAACGTCAGGCATTTCGACGAAAGCAAAACCTTTTGATAAGCCTGTTTCTTTATCTAAAACTAATGTGCATTCAGTCACTGCGCCGTATTCAGAAAACAGTTTACGAATGTCGTGTTCAGTTGTAGTGCGAGCAAGGTTGCGAACTAAGATTTTCATAGATGTCCGTTGGTATTGAAGTAATGTTGAGCATTGTCTCAATAAAGGCAGTGGCTACCAAGCGATAGTTTGATTTTAGTATCAAATAGTTCAACGAATGCCACCGTCAACCATCTTACATTGGTGAAAAAGTGGGTAAGAATGTCTTATTCCCTGATTGTCCATATCGAAAATAACCTGTTCAATGTCGTGTATCCGTGCGTCAAAAAGCAGTCCAACCACGCTGCCGCTGTGAGCCACATTTAACCCGTATAGGTCGTGTTTTTCGACGATGTTGAGTAGTTGTTCAAAGCATGGCTTAGGCAAAATGACCTGACTTTCAACGGCGCTTGCGGTTGCTGCTCTGCCAAGTTGACCCGGATTGTGCAATTTAATGGCATCTGCCAGATCAGTGTTCGCCGTATCTAATTTCAATGAAGAATTCATTAATGAATGGCGGTGATCCATTTTGTGGTAAGCCGCCGTGTCTAGTTGTATTGGGCTTTCCAAGACCAAGACATCAAGATTTGTCATCGAACCGTATTGTGCTGCCACAATCCCTTGGTTGTGATCAAATAAGGTTAAACTATTGAACATGGTGCTGTCGGTGGGTTCGAGTTGCGCGCACAGCGAAGCAAGGTGTTCTGCTATGTAGTCACACTGAAAGTAGCGATAGGTTGCAGCAACTGTGGCTGCGATATCGGCGGTGCTGCTTGCCATACCTTTAGCGATGGGAATCGTAGAGTGAAAATCGATCTTTAATTGCTGAGATTCTGTGCTTGGTATATTGAGCTGCTTTAGGGTCAACTCCAAAGCTTTGCGCATCATTGGTCTTTGATTACTAAGCGACGCCAAACCAGAGCTGACTTCAACGGTACTAAACCAATCAATAGGGCAAGATACTAACTTTTCACCGCCGGATATCCATCCTTGAATTAGCTCTCCGCACGAAGCAGGGCAGCTCGCTTCAGCCATGACTAAACACCTTTTTAAGGGCTGACACTAAGCGTTCGTTGTCTGCTCTTGATTTAATTGCCATACGGTAAAAACACTTATCCAAACCTATGTAGTTGGCACAACTACGAATCAAAATGCCGTGTTTCATTAACTGTGATTGTAGCGTCGACTGACTATCCAAATGTTTAAAAAAGATGTAGTTCGCTGAAGGTTTATAGAGTTTGATTTGTTCAAACTGTTGCAACTCACCTAATAGATATCCTTGCTCTTTGGCAAGCCAGTTGTAGGTTGCTTGGTGGTAGGTAATGAAATCAAATAGTACTTCTCCGGCTAATGCAGCAAGGGCATTAATTGTCCAAGGTTCTCTTTGCTCGCGGATCTGTTGTATAAGCTCTGCATCGGAAGAGAGCATATAGCCTAAGCGTAAACCAGGTAGAGCATAAAACTTGGTCAATGAACGCAAGATGTAAAGATTCGAGTGACAGGGCAAATATCTGCAAAGACTCTTCGTTTCGGGCATAAAGTCGAGAAATGACTCATCAACGAACAACTTGATGCCCATAACATCACAACGATTTAAGATTTCGATCAGCAAATCTGGGTCGGGTTGCAGGCCTGTCGGATTATTAGGCGTACACAAAAACAAGCAATCAAGATCGGGCGAAAGAGCGGAGAGAATACGTTTGGTGACACAAAATTCTTCCTCTTCACACAGCAAGTAGTTGGTGATTTTGCAACCCACTCGCGAGAGTGCGCGGCGATACTCGCCGAAACTTGGTTCAACGAGTAGGGCTTTTTTTGGCTTTACGTATTGCGCCCAAAGGAAGATTAACTCAGTGGCGCCATTACCTGCAATCACATGATTTTGTGAACACTGATGGTGACGAGCCAACTGACGATGCAGCAGGTGGTAATCAATATCAGGATATTGCTCTAAGCGTGATAGGTTTTCTACCAACAGATGCTTCAATCCTCCGGGCATACCCAGAGGATTGATGTTGGCACTGAAATCAATGACATCGCTCGGAGCGAGAGCAAATTGATTTGCCATTTGCAGGACATTACCACCGTGTTGTCCACTTATCGCCATATTGACTGCCTTTAAGCTAAATCGAGTTGAAGTTGTGCTAACTCGCTAATTTGACGGCATGTGGCTTTAAACGAAAGTGTTGCGTGTTTCTGAGCAACGCCGCCAATCACTATCAAGGCTGGCGAAGTAATACCTTGTTCTTTCACGCGCTGTGCTATATCTGTAATTGTTCCGGTAACCACTTGTTGGTTATCACGGCTAGCATAACGAACGACCGCAGCGGGAGTATCCGTCGCTTTACCACCGTTGACCAATTGCTGACAGATGTTTTCGATTTGACTCATACCCATCAAAATAACGAGAGTTCCATCTAGTTTAGAATACAAAGACCAATCGAGTGGATCTTTACCTTGCTTTAGATGTCCTGTTACTACGTGAAAGGAGGAGGCATGATCTCTATGGGTTACTGGTATGCCAGCGTAAGCTAAACCACCAATGGCAGAAGTAATCCCCGGAACGACTTCGAATTCTATTCCATGTTCGACCAAGGCATCGGCTTCTTCACCACCACGACCAAATACATAAGGGTCGCCACCTTTCAAACGCACGACATTGTAGCCTTGTTGAGCGAAATTCACTAAGGTTTCATTGATGTCATCTTGAGGAATTGGGTGAAAGTTCGGTAACTTACCCACATTGACCATTTGGCATGCGCTTGGTGCTTGTTGCAAAATTTCTTTGCTTACCAATCTATCATAAACAATAACGTCAGCTTCACGGATGCAATACAGTGCTTTTACTGTTAATAGTGTTGGATCACCCGGACCTGCACCCACTAGCCAAACTTTGCCTTTCATAGTGATACCCTCATGACGTCTTTAGCAATCATTAGTTCTTCATTAGTTTCAATTACCGCTAACGAAATTGAACTCTTTTGTGTGGAAAAAATCATTGATTTAGAACGGTTTTTATTCACATCGATACATATTCCTAATGATTCTAGCGAACAACAAATGCTTTCTCTGATATCGGTAGAGTTTTCCCCGATACCACCGGTAAATAAAATGGCGTCCACACGACCCAATTTCACCAGATATTGACCAATATAAGCTCGGACACGTTCAACAAAGATATCCAATGCAAGCTTTGCTTGTTGATTGGTTTTTGATGCTTGTTGTATATCGCGGCAGTCATGAGATAGTTCTGATACACCCAGAAAACCTGAGCGGCTATTCATCATCTCGTTCAACTCAGACAAGGTTAACGATTCTTTTTCAGCTAAGAACGGCAGAATAGAAGGATCGATGTCTCCACAACGTGTCCCCATCATTACTCCAGCAAGCGGTGTAAATCCCATCGAAGTATGAACCGATTCACCACCTTTAACTGCACAAATACTTGAACCATTGCCTAAGTGACAGGTGATGAGATTTAAATCAGCAATCGGTTTGCCAATCATTTCGGCATAATAGTTTGCAATGTACTTATGACTCGTACCGTGAAATCCATAACGGCGAATGCCATACTTGCGGTAATACTCATACGGAATAGGGTAGATGTAATCAGGTTTTGCCATGGTCTGATGAAAAGATGTGTCAAACACAGCAACAGCTTTAGCATCGGGTAACGCCTGTTTAAACGCGTGTATGCCGGTTAAATTGACCGGGTTATGTAAGGGGGCTAAATCACTTAGTCGAGTGATTTTTTCAATCGTGTCATCGTTGATGATGGCGCTGTCGGGGAAATATTCTCCTCCGTGTGCAACACGATGACCAACTCCTTGTATCTCTTTTAAATCAGCAACAATTCGGTACTCAATCAAACTGGTAAGCAGCATGTCCACCGCTTGCTGGTGGTTGGCAATGCTGATGGTCTTACTCACTTTTTGCCCATTGAATTTCATGGTAAAAATCGCATCGGCTAAACCAATACGTTCAACCAAACCTTGGCATAGAGAAACTTCATCAGGCATTGAAAACAACTGAAATTTAAGAGAAGAGCTGCCAGCGTTAATGGCGATAATCTTCTGAGAGGTTTGTGTAACATGCATCGTAATTAATTCCTTTCTGTAACAAGAGCTAAAGCTTGCTGATCCTTAGCTTCATTAAGATACTCCACCAAATCGTCAATACCATCGCCATTGAAGGCGGAAGTCACAAAAATTGGGTCTGCGCCTGCATTGGCTAGATGAGCGATGGCTTCACCAATACTGGCATCAGGGTCATCCGCTTTAGTGACAATGCCGATCACGGGCTTGGTGAACGCACTGGAAAATAACGGCGAGAACATTTGTTGCATGGCTGTTGCGCTGTGAACCAATCCGATGATATCGGCATCGTATGATGTGGTGATCAGAGCACTGTTGAGACAGCGGTTTTCTAAGTATTCCCCTGGGGTATCGATGGATAAATCTTCACACTCAAGCGACTGAGTTTTTTGATAATGTAATGGTAAGCCGCGCAATTTTTGCAGTAGCGTGGTTTTGCCGCTTAATGTTTGCCCTACCAACATCAGACGTTTCATTGCTTAGGTCCTAGTAATATCGCATGGCGTAAACTTAAGTTGATTGCTGAGAACATGAATCACCTGTTTAAGTGCATATTCCACCGAAGATACGTCGCCAGTGATCACTACTGCTCCGGTAAATCGGTCGATAAAACCTATTTCGACATTGCCGGATTTGGTCGTCACATCGCTAGCGATGATTGCTCCTTCGCTAGGCGTTATCGTCATAATACCAATGGCATTCGCGGTTTCATTCAAACCCAATTTTTTGTAAACCGTTTTATTTGGATTGGCGATAAGATGTGCCAATGTCACCTGTTTACCTGGCACATATTCCTGAATGACACGCTCTTTTTTTTCTAAGCTATCGAACATAGAAACCTCGTTACATTAACTGGTGCCATAAATCAGGGTGTGGTTTTGCAATCACAGAGCCGTGAACCAGTAAGCCTTTATCGCTTGCTCTGTTACTGCCGACAGTGACGGCGGTTTGCACATCTGAAACATCACCATTGACAACGAAATAGCACTTACCGCCAATACCAAACGCCATATGAATTCTTAGCAGTTCAATGTTGGAGGCTTTAATAGCCGCATCAGCAGCTTCTATACAAGTTGCTACACTGTAGGTTTCCACTACGCCAATTGACTGCTTATGGTCGGCCACTGTCACTCCGCTTAAAGCGGGCAGAATAGAGGCATGAACGTTGGGCAATACAAAGCTATCAATCGCCATGTGTTCACCTTGTCGTTCTCCGTTTTCTACCGACTGTTTAACGGCTGCGATTTCTCCGCCAACCATAACGATGTATTTACCCGGACAGATGGTTTTCGCTGTCAAAAGTTCTACACTGGCACTTTTTAGCATCGTATCGGTAACTTCGATTCCTTTGGCGATACTGTTGAGCTCTACTAATCCAATTGCATGATGCATACATTACCCCCGACGCATTGTGATAAATTTGGTGCCAATTTCTGTAATTGTCCCTGTGATACTTGCATGTTGAGCAACACTTAACGCATCAGGTGCAGCTTTGGCGATGCAATCTCCGGCTTCAACATGATCACCAACACTGACAATAGCAACTGAAGGGGCACCGATATGCTGTTGCAGTGGTATGGAAACAAACTCGGGTTGCCATTGAGGCTCAACCATTGGTGCTTCATGGTAATAGGGCAGCAAATTGAGACGCTTAACCAAACGTCCAATAGGGACCAAACGATGTTCAGCCATCGGATCTTGTGGCTCTAATTCACCTTCGTATTTTGCTTTTTGAGCGCGTAATTCACCTTTTAAGATCTGGTTAATACGCATAGGTGAAATCTCAACAGGACATGCATAGCTTTCGCAAACACTGCATTCCGAGCAGGTTAACGCCGATAGCAAGGTTGAAGGTTTAGCAAACTGTTTGTAACTCATCGACTTAACCAGTTCGTGAGGTGACAATTCATGACCGATGATGTGTCTTGGACATAAATCGGTACAGAGGCGGCATTGCTCGCAAACGGTTTTTGCCATCGCGATGATTTGTTGATCGGTTTTCAGACGACGCTGAATCAGCAGATGTTCTCTTGGAAATACCAAAATACCACCGGTGGTTTTGCTCACAGGCGCATTGATATCAGAGATGTATTTGCCCATCATTGGGCCGCCATTGATGAATTCTGGATTGTCGACAGTGCAACCTCCAGCAAGCTCAATCAACTCACTCATTTTTGTACCAATAGGGACAGTAAGCGTCATTGGTTTGTTCACTGCACCATTGATGGTGAGCGTTCTATGAGTGACGGGCTTCTGCTCATCAATCGCTTTGGCTAGGTTAATCAGGGTTTGAACATTGTTTACCACTACGCCAATGCTGATAGGAATTTGTGCCGGAGGCACGCGTCGACCTGTCGCTAGCCAAATGGTAATGACTTCATCTCCCGCAGGGTATACATCTGGCAGAATGTGGATGCGGATGTTGTTGGTTAGCAGAGGGGTAAGTGTGGCAATCGCTTTTTTGTATTTAGCTTTGAGAGCAATGATGCCTTCTTTCGCACCAGTTGCTTTCATTCCATAACGAATGCCTTGAATCAGCTCACGCGCGTGGCTCACCATGAGCTGTTGGTCGACTTTCAACATGGGTTCACATTCAGCGGCATTGACCAGAAATATCTCAGCTTTAGATTGCAGCTTCACATAAGTTGGGAAACCTGCACCGCCTGCTCCGACGATGCCAGATTCACGCGCAATATTTGCAATTTTTTCTGCGGACAGTGACTTTATTTCACGTAGCGGTGCTTCTGTGGTGTTGGTTACCGTCATGCTATTAGTTACCGTCATAGGATTGCCTCTATGATTTGTTTCACCTGCAGCGAATTCGCTTTATATGGAGTGGTTGCCATGGTGGAATCGTGTAATGTAGATTCCACTAACATATCCATCTGGGCGAGAACGTCTCTGCGGGTAATTTTTAATGCGTGTAGTGACGTGGCTATCTTCACTTCTTTTTGTAGTCTGACAATGTGGTGGATCAGTTGATTGACACCAGCTTCGGCGGATGCATCTGGATGACAGAAGCGGCACGCTTTGGCGATGCGTGCGTAACGTTTACGTGCGCGGATATCATTTTTGGCATTAAAGCGAATCACGTGTGGCAGTAAAATTGCGTTTGCCAACTCGTGGGCAACGTGGAATTTGCCACCTAGCTGATGAGCAATTGCATGGTTTATTCCTAAACCTGATTGGCTAAATGCCATGCCCGCCATACACGATGCGTTGTGCATTTTTTCTCGAGTTTTTTCACAACTACCTTTGGCACAAGCGGTAGGTAGATACTCAAACACCAACGAAATGGTTTTCTCCGCTAAGGCATCGCTAAAGTCATTGGCTGTGGTAGCAACATAAGCTTCGATGGCGTGGGTAAGCACATCCATCCCGGTATTGGCAGTGATATGGGCAGGTACAGTGACAACAAATGAAGGGTCCAATATCGCTTCATTGGGGTAGATGGTGGCATCAAATATTGGGTATTTAATGCCTTTGTTTTCATCGGTGATCACGGTTGCATTTGTCACTTCCGAACCCGTACCGCTGGTGGTTGGAATCGCAACACAACGTTCGAGTTTGATATCGAATTTGGTGGCAAAGAAGACCATTGCTTTCGCTGCATCAATGGCTGAGCCGCCGCCAAAACCGATCACTACATCGGGTCTGAATGCGATGAGATCTTTCATCCCTGCAACAATAGTTGCCACATTGGGATCAGGCTGAATATCGGTATAAACCCGGACTTCATTGCCTTTGAGTTCAGCTTTGACACGCTCGATTGGCGTGCCTTTAGCTAAGAATTCATCACAGACAATCCAAACGCGCTTGTTTTGATATTTGTTCAAGCGTTTCAGGCTGTTTTCACCACTAAATATGGCGGTTGATATAGAAAAACGTTTCATGGTACTCGCCACCAAAATTAACGGATTGAAAAGCCGTTAGTTAACGTGCAACGTCTTAGACGACAGAAGGTTCTGGCTGACGTTGTTCCTTCACCCGTTGGCGTTGCAATGGTAAAGGTGTTAAACCCCTCGGCACCGAAACCGATACCTGCATAAGAAGGTCCGTTTTTGACAAATATCGACGTTTGCATCAGTTGCGCGACTTTGTTTAAACGTGAGACGTTCTGTGAATGCATAATAGCAGTGTGGTGCAGGCCGTTTTCGACTTTAAGTGATATTGCTAACGCTTGTTCAAAATCTTTTGCTCGCACTATTGGTAACACAGGCATGAGCTGTTCATGAATGACAAGTGGATCATCCTTCGCGGTTTCAACGATGAGTAGTTTTGGTTCTTTTAACGGCACAGGCAGACCAGCCGCTTCAAGAATGGCAGTGGTGCTTTTACCGATCAGTTTTTTATTGATTCCACCGTCAATAATGCAGGCTGCTTTAAGCGCTTTCACATCTTCTGAACTGCGAATGAGTAAGGCTCCGTAATCGACCATTTGCGTGATGAGTTCATCAGCAACTTGGTTAACTACCACAACCGCTTTTTCAGCAATACATGGGATGTTGTTATCAAGGGATGCACCTGAAACGATGTCCTGCGCGGCTTTAGTGATCTCGGCAGTTTCGTCAACTAAGCATGGAGGATTTCCCGCTCCGGCGCCAATGGTTTTTTTACCACTTTTTAGACCCATAGTCACAATCGCAGGTCCACCGGTGATCGCTAATACGGCAATGCCTGGGTGCTGCATCATTAGCTGAGTGTTTTCAAAACTTGGTGTAGCAACCGTCACGACTAAGTTATGAACACCGCAGGTTTTATAAATTAGGTTCTCAATACGTTTGATTAGCCAGATTGAAAGATTCTTCGCACCCGGATGAGGGCTGAAGTAAATCGCATTACCCGCCGCAAGCATACTGATACAGTTATTGATGATAGTTTCCGTTGGGTTGGTGCTTGGTGTGATTGAACCAATCACGCCAAAAGGTGAATATTCAAACAACACCATACCGTCATCACCGGTCAATGCCGTGGTTTTGAGATCTTCAATGCCCGGTGTTCTTTCCAGAGCCAGTTTATTTTTTAAGATCTTATGACCGACATTACCCATACCGGTCTCTTTGACGGCTTCTTCTGCAAGATAAGGAATATCAGCATCTAGCTCCGCACGCAGAGTCGCGATGATTGCGCTACGACATTTCAATGGCAGTTCATGATAACGATGATAGGCATCGTTGGCTGCCTTAATAGCGCTGTCGACATCGTCAAAGATAGCGATGCTTTTCGGCGCGTCACTGTTTGATACTTTCCCTGTTTCACTGGCAAGCTTTTCAGTCAGGATGGTACGAATGATTCCTTCGAGTTCTGTGCTATTCATAATGATTCCTTAGAGTCCTCTTAATGCGGCTTGCGCAATTTGCATATCTTCTTCTACCGAGCCGCCGCTAATACCAATGCCGCCTATGATTTTTCCATCAGCGAAAATAGGGTAGCCGCCACCGAAAGAGACCAATTGATCACTGCAACTGGCTTCGATTTGAAACAGAGCTTGACCGGGTTGAACAAGGTTATGTAATTCGTGAGTTGCCATTTTTAGAGCCACAGCGGTATAGGCTTTTTTGAGCGCCAATTCGCTGCTGACTAACAGAGCATGTGGCATGCGATAACTTAAAATAGTGTTGCCATGGGCGTCGACCAGCGCAAAAACAATAGCAATACCGATCTGTTTGGCTTCTGCGATTGCGAGCTGTAACAGTTTCAACGCTGTCTGTGTTGCTTTGTCCTGAGCAGAAGAGTTGTCCTGAGCAGAAGAGTGGCGTACGCCGTTTACTGTGAGAGCTTGGTAACGCTGAGCCACTTTGCTAATCACACATTTTATTTGATTTTCGTGATCTTCGAGTCGCGCTAAGGCATAGAGTGCATCAGAGAGTCGATTGAGATATTTCATTAACTCTGGGCGAACCGGTTTGATTTCGTTTACTGCCAGTACTCTTCTTTCTGCGCGACGAGATACTGCGCGAGCAAGATGCATTTGACTCCCTGAAATCGAACTTCCCGGTAACACAAAGCTGTGCAGTGCGGGCACTTGAGCCATAGCATCATCGATTGCGTCTTCTAGCGCTTTGATCTCTTGCTCACCCACTTGCTGCTGATTGTCCGATTTTACGTTGAGCTCTGGGGAGGCTAATTCAGCGCCGATATAAAACAATTGATATTGAATGCTATCAAGCAGCTGTTTTGTGCTTTCAACCGTCGCCAATTTCTGAGCAACACTGATGTTAGCGTTGAGCTCATCGACCGTTCCGTAAGCTTCAACCTGTATGTCAGTTTTTGCTATGCGAACGCCACCGACAAGAGAAGTCGTGCCTTTGTCTCCGGTTTTGGTGTAAATGCCCACGAGACTTCTCCTTATTTATCCGACACAGACAAAGAGTCTAAGATGGCAACCACACATAAATCGGCTGCGGAGCGATCGTTGTTCAGACAAGCTCTTGCTGATGACCCTCTGGTGAGTAGGACAAATTCACCGTCACCTGCGCCCACACAATCAACGGCTACTTCGGGTGGGAAACCGGGCATCTTAGGGCTTTGACCATCGGTGCCAACTGGCTGAACAAGCAGCAATTTGCGTCCAATTAAGCTTTCTGATTTTTGAGTCGAAACCACTGAGCCGACTACTTTTGCTAAATCCATAATGTGTCCTCCGAGCAGGACCAAGTAATGTGATTTTTGGTCATTACGTCTTTTGCCATTGCTGTAACTATAGTGTTTGGTCTGGTTACCACGACGGAATGGGTAAGTTGGCAGACGTCGCCATAAGCCAGAACAGAACGTCCCCATAAAACAACAGGCTGACCCTCTTTGGTTTGCCAATTAAATGGCAAGTTAGTCAAAGCCTTAACAGGCAGCATTGAACAAAGAGAAGGGGGGATGACTAAAGTAACCGCAACACCAAAACTCACAACTTTCAGTAAGTGTTTCACTTCTGGTATCTCTGTTTGGCAACGAGCCAGTGCTAAGATGCTATTGGCATCAACAGACTCGACCATCATCTTGCCATGACGGGCGAGAACACTGAGTTCAACAGGTGTAGCCAGCGCTGGAAGCGTGGCGGTGTAGACAGCATGTTCACGCTCGCTTAGTAGGGTTGCGATACGTTCAACAATGGCTGTAATAACTTTGTCATCCAGTTTCATCATGATGACACCTTCAATATTTTCGCGAACGCTTGCGGATTGTCCGCGTCGGCAGCGTTGGCTTCATCGGTATCGAGATGCATTTCTAACACCATATCGGGAGACACACGAATCGATACTTCTTCAAACACGGTTCCTCTTGGTGTGCCTTCAATAGCAACCGATACCGAATCACCGTGTTTTACCCCAAACAACAAAGCATCAAGAGGCGACATGTGTATATGTCTTAGTGCAACAATAACCCCTTTAGTCAGGTTCACTTCACCCATTTCGCTGACCAGTTTGATTCCGGGAGTATCGTTTAAGTCGCCAGACAAACGGATAGGTGCGGCAATGCCTAATGTGCGTGCATCGGTTTTGGATATTTCGACCTGAGTAGAGCTACGCACAGGACCCAGAATTCGAACCTTTTCCAATTTCCCTTTTGGACCAACGAGCGTTACGGTTTGATCCGCAGCGTATTGGCCCGGTTGCTTTAACTCGTTGCGAACCGACATCGCTTGATTTGGAAACAAGCAGTCATAATCGCGTTGAGACAGATGCAAATGGCGATTAGAAATACCCACGGGGATAGGTCTTTCTCGCATCTGACTCAACACGTTGCAAACGGCTTGCTTAACTTCAACAATATTCACGTTATTTCACCTTGGTATTGTGGATGCACTTAGTGTGAGGTTCGCCTTTCACGCGCTCACAAAGTGGATCACCACATAGGTTACAAGTCGCTTCTTCTGTTGCTAGCAGTTGATTTTCAGCAATAACTTCTTCGACAACGATGTCATATTCAGAAACAGGCTCATTTTCAGATCCTAATTGGTTGTTTTCAGGCTTTTTCACAACCACAGGTTCTTCGGATTCTTCAACTTCTACAGGTGTGACCTTTGGCTCTAACACAATATCTTTTGTTTTCAATTCAGCCTTTTTTACCTCAGCTTTCTTGCTTGCTACTTTGCTGCTAACGGCTTTATTCAGCGTTGCGGATGCCTTTTTTTCTGGCGTGCCCCACGTATCCATAACGGTTTGATCGGGTCTGGAAAGCGTTTTCATGGCTACAAATGCGTTGTGACGTTTCGCCAGTTCACTGCCAGAAGAGAGCGATGCTTGAACAGCCGCGACATCGCCAACCACCTTGATGGTTTGCCAACCACCGCCTTTACAGGTTTCGATCCCCACAATAGTGACAGACGCGGTTTTAGCCATTGCATCTGCGACCAAAATAGCGCTAGCTAATCCTTTAATTTCTAATAATCCTAATGACTTTCTCACACGTGCCTCCTTGGTTTGAATGTCACGTTATTGGTTTGCATCGTTCACGGGTTTAAAAGGCAGCCCCTTCACCAAGCGAGCGGCGTTACAGCCAAGATTGCGTAATTGCTTATACAGTTCACCTTGGGAGCCAAGTGTGTGCAGTGAAACTTGAAATAACGGGTTGTCAGGAGTGAGATTGCGCGAATGCACCACAATCTCCTGATGAGTGCATGCAATCCCAACCGCTAGTGGTGAGAGAGATGCCGCGTTATGTGCTTCTTTTTTTATGTCGGTTATCTGTTTTTCAGTTGCCTTAAAGGGAATGCCTTCTTCTTCTATTCCCCAAAGCATCTGATGAAGTTGTTTGTTGTCCACTTGTTGCAGATAAACCAAAATGGCTGGAACTTCTTGTAATTGGCTATGCATGGGTTTCTCCTTTGCTAGTGTGATAGGAAAGGATCAATCCAGTCGCTACAGCGTTACGTGGGCCTTCCGTTCCACGAACGTTGCCTCTGCCAGCAACAAGGTTGTAGTGCGACAATGCATCTGTGACTAATTGCGGAACTTCAAAGTCGAGTGAAGAACCACCGACAAGGACAACAAAAGGTATATCTCGAATATTACCAGTTGGGCTGACGGCACGAAGTGCGCGAAGTGCGTTAGTCACGAAGACGCGTTGTTTGGCCGTGCGTCTAATCATGCGCACTTTTTCAATCGATTCTTCGCCTGCTAATGGAATAAATCCGGTTTCTTTAACGACGATGACGCGTGCGAAAATTTCGCTTGGTAAAGGTTTATCAAAGAATTGCACCGTGCCGTCTTCATGGCGTAAGTGGAACAAACTTTCTACTTTAGCCAGTGGGTATTTTTTTATGTCTTCAGCTAAGTAGGTATCCTCTAATCCCAGCTCGGAAGCAATGATCATCGTGACCATGTCACCTGCGCCTGCTAGGTGTATAGCTGTCATCCTGCCTTGTCCGTCAATGATGGAAGCGTCTGTAGAACCCGCGCCTAAATCGAGAATCGCTAACGGCGTTTGTGTGCCGGGAGTGGTAAGTGCGCCGAGGATAGCCGCTTCTGCTTCTGCACCACCGATTTGTACTTTGACGTTGAGAGTGCCGTGAATTTCTTCGGCGATACGTGCCATCTGTAAGTGATCTGATTTCACCATTGAGGCAATACCGACTGCGTGCTCAAGAGAAAACTCGCCAGCTAAACCGCCAGTGACATTAATAGGCACTAAAGTATCTACAGCTAACAAGTCTTGGATGTAAATTTCATTGCTTGGTTTGTTGGTGAGTTCGGCCATGGTTTGGCGAACATTTTCCAGCATACCGCCAATGTTACTGCCAGCTTCGCCAGTCACATTGTCCAATGTTTTGCAGGCAGAAACCCCTTGCATGATTTTTTCACTGCCTTGAGCAACGTCTATGGTTGTTGTTCTGCCTTCTGAATAGAGGGTGATGTGACCTGCGGGTATCGTACGGGCTTTTACATCACCTTCAGGCGTTTTGACCACAACCGCGGAACGAGTGCCGATAAGTGCTCTTGCTACTGGAACTACGTTTCTGGTTTCATCTGCGTCGAGTTCAAACACAGTTGCAATGCCGTAGGGGTTGGATAGGGTAGAGATCACTTGCCCTGGCATGGCGACTTCAACCGCAGCGGGCATGCCCATCGGAATTCTGTCGATGTATTTTACCTCATCGACAATAGGAATAATTTTGTTGAGGCGGTTACTGACCAGTACACCGTCGTCTTTTTGCAGAATGGCAGCTTCGATTTTGTAGCCTGCTTGTGTTGCAGCGTTGATCATGGCGGCAATGTCTGCGAAATCTAGCTCGCCGGGTGCGACGAGTATGTAAGCATTGTTTTTGTCACAGTGTAATAAGTCGTTAAAGGTGATGGTGATGCCAACCCCAAGTCCTAAACCACCAGGTGTTTTGGGGTTGTGTCCGATCATTGTTGATTCAGTAATGATAGTTTCCGTAATGGTTTCCATCGCTACATCACCAATTACCGGCGTGGCTTCATTGATGCGGATAATGTCAATGTCTTCACGTGTTAAATTGGCTTTTTTAACCACGAGATCCAGCGCAGTATAGATACCAAACAAATTACGCTTGGTGCCTTTGATACCAGTCGTTTCTGTAATTGCACTTGCCACAAAGCGAGTTTCCCCGGCTTCCTGAACGGCTAATGCAACTTCGGTGGTAGAGTTACCGATATCAATGCCCACTATATACGCCATCACCATACTCCTTTAACGTCAACTTCTTATGCGCTTTCAGATTAATCATCGCCTTTGAGTTTTTTACGCTCGACGTACAAATCAGCCGCTTCACGAACGTACTGCGAACAGATCGTCGCGTGGTATTTGGATTTGAGCTCGTCAGAGATTGCAATCAGCTCTTCCTTGGTGGAGCGATAAGGGCGGAGTGCGTTGTAAATCTCAAGAACACGATCATCAGGTACAGCAGTCAGTTCTGCCGCGCGTTCAAAGTTAATCGCCAAGCGTTCACGTCCAGCACTACGTGCGATGTCTGCCTGAATTCTTAGAATTTCAGGAGTGATACGCATGTCTGCTGATTTCACGCTACCGTTTAACACGTTCGCGAGAGTGATATCGTCTAGTGTTTTACCTGTGCTGGTTTTAACCCAGTCAGGGTGTTTGTTCGCTAGAGGATAATCTTTAACAGTCACTGAACTGTTAGATTGAGCTGTGCTTGACGAAACCGGCGCATCGCTTGTGTTGCTCATCTTGTACAACACGTCGCGAACTAAGGATTCGATAGATTCAGAATTCATAGCATTTCCTTTCGTTAATCTAAGACCTCAAGTTCCACAGCACCTTTGCCTTGCACAACGTGTTTGGTTTCTTTGATGTGCAATACCGCAGATTTTGCTTGGTACTTAGGACGAGCCATTTGGTCGTTCAGTGTTGGAACAGGTTGTGGCGATTCACCTTTTGCATACTTAGCGGCGTTTTTCCCGATTTGACGGTAAGTTTCTAGCGTCAATAGTGGTGCTTGAGGGAAAAGCTCTAAGTTGGAAAGCGGTGGAAGACCGTTTTGGTGAATTACCGTGGTACCTTTTGACTGGATACCGATACAAATACCGGAACCACTCAAACGGTCACCTTCAACGGCAATAAACGCAACGTCCGAAGATTTGAAGCAGCGGATAACACGTGCTTTTAGATCTTCTTCTTCAATGCCTGCTTTGAGCTCACGAATGATTGCTTTATGCGGTGTACCAACCATGTTGGTTGTTTGACTTAAACCAAATGCCGGACCAACCGCGATAATCACTTCATCCTTGCTGTTACCGTTTTTGGCTGGTGCTAACTCACGTAGGAATGAGTCTTCATTGCCAGCCGGAGCTGATTTAGCAAAAGAAACTGGCTTATCAGCGGCTGCCATTTCTTTTAGTACGTCTTCGACAATCTGACGCAACAGTGTTTCATTGATATCAACCATCTTTCGCCTTCCTTATCCAAGATCTTGAGGATCAAGGGCATTTGGAATGTTCTTAATTTCTTCCCAACGTTCACCCTGTACACGGTAACCAGTAGCTGGTCCTGCGTAATCGTTGACATCATTGACAGCCGAAAGCACTTGTCCGTCACCAACTATGATGGCTGAAGTATGCAAGTAGTCACCTGAGATCTTCGCTTTCTGAATGTTCAGCATGTCGGTTGCTACATCTTCGAAACCACCTTTGGCTAACGCTTTCACTACGTCTAGACCACTCAAGCTCTTCTCAATCACTTCTTGAGCTGCTTTCAAGTCTTCAACGATGTTGCGTTCTGGCATGTCTTTCGAACCGTGAGCGTAAGTCGCTGCTGTCACTTCTTCATCGGTGATGACTGGGAAACCGAGGCCTGCGAACACAGCTTGCATTGCACGTGCTGCTTTGTTACGAACCGCAACCACTTCCTCTTCGCGAACTGGGCGTAAGCCACCATCGACTTTAAGGTCACGTTGGATAACGTTGTAATCGTCAAAGTCTTCAGCGTCTTCGTTCGAACCTGCGAACATGTTGTCGTAGTTAGGAACAGCAGAGTAACCAGAAGAAATGAAGTCAGTACCTGGTAAGAACTGCATCAACAAACGTGCGGTACGACGCATGTCTGAGTGGGTAAATGTTTGGTCGTTACTGGATGCACATTCGAGATCGAGAGCTGCACAGATAAGGTTTTCTGCAAGCACCGCGCGAATACCTGATGGTACCGCTGAAGGTACACCAATACAGCTTACTGAACCGTTTTGTAGACCTTGCACACCAGCACCTTTAGTGATGTAGATACAGCGAGCTTCTAGGTAAAGCATGGATTTGCCTTCCGCATAACCCATTTGTACTTCAGAACCTGAGCCCGAAGTGAAGCGCATTTTCAAGCCGCGTGATGCATAAGATGATGCCAAGAAACCTTTAGACCAAGGGGTGTCATCACCGTCGGTAAATACAGGTTCAGTACCGTAAACAGAGATAGTTTCTGCATAACAGGTGTGGCCCAACATACCCAGTTTTAGCTCAGTTGCTTCTTCCAGTGAACACTGAGTCAGAACGCCTGGGCGACCGATTTGAGAGCCGATAAGTAGCGCAATAGCGTTAAATGGTGCATAACGCGCAACGGCTACTGTGGTCTCCTGTTCATCGAAACCGCGCAACGCACCTTCCGCAGCATCAGCAGCGATCTGCACAGGGTTATCGCGCACGTTGGTAACGTGAGCTTGTTGAGATGGAGTGCGGCGAGCACGCATTTTTTGCATTGCCATCATCATTTCAACCACGTTCATGTGCGACATGACTTCAACAATTTTTGCTGGCGTCATTGCAGTCGTGAGCGGAATGATATCTGCGCGCTTGACGTTTGGATCGCAAAGCATGTTTGCGACTTTAACGGAGTCCATTGCCATTGCTTTTTCTGCGTTGGCAAGGTTAATTCCGTAACGTGCAATATAGTGATCGATTAAATCGAATTTGGATTCTGGTTTACCATCCAGTTCAACAACCTTTCCGTTGACTATTTTTATGGATGGCGTTGGGTCATTAGGGCTTTCCATTGCAATAAAGCCTTCTTCGACCCAATCTTTTACAAATCCGTCTTGGTTAACTGGACGTTTTGCCAGTGCTTCAAATCGTTTTGAACGCATGAACCAACCTCGTTAATATGATTAGATGTAAGAAGGACGGTCATTGACTGGCTCGTCACCTAAAGTTCCCAGCAATGTTTTGCCAATTTCACGAGCGGAGATAACCGCTTGACGTACTGCGCCTGAATCACCAGATACAACCAGCGTGACTTCATTACTGAAACTTGTTCCGCCATTTCCTGGAGTGCAGTAAGCGATAACATCCACATTGGCCGATTTAAGTGCGGTATCCGCCATGATCAAACCTATCGATGCAGGAGCGCCAACAATAACGCCACATGCCTTACCCAATGGAGCACCAAAGGCTTTTTCCAGTGCATAACTTGCGCGCGCGCTGTACTGAAGTTCAATGTGTCCTGTTTGGTTGCCATAAACATCACCAAAAGTACGATCAAGCTCTTTCAATGCGACTTCAATGGCTCTGCGCACATCTGAAACATCATCGCCACCAAATACGATTAAAGAGCCATGGCCAGCACCACCTTTGGTGTCGCGTGGTAGTTCAATAGCGATAACTTCTGTATTGGTACTTTTTACGGCTTCATCAGCAGCCATAATGTGAGGTCCTGCACCAGTACGAGCACCAAGAATGCCGATGGAGCGATAGCGTTTTTCCAACTTCATTGCATCTAATAGAGCAGCGTCAACGTTGGCGATGACTAAGCCTATGGTGTCGCCAATCGCAGTACCGACGTACTCAGTAAGGCTGCATGTTTTTTTATCCATTGTTTCACCTCGATTGTTTTTCGCTGAGGAGACATCAGGTGAACCTTTCTGAACCCGAGCGATCACCTGATTCATGATTTGTTCAACTAATGGGTTGTCACTCATTCGTTAAGTCCTTTTGGCAGAATTTTTTCAACGTCCGTATGAGGGCGAGGAATAACGTGTGTAGCGACCACTTCACCAACATTGGCAGCTGAAGATGCGCCAGCGTCAGTTGCAGCTTTAACTGCTCCGACATCGCCACGAACAACCACTGTTACCAAGCCAGAACCGATTTTTTCGTATCCGACAAGGACTACGTTTGCCGATTTGACCATGGTGTCTGCAGCTTCAATTGCGGCTGTTAGACCACGGGTTTCGACCATTCCTAGTGCTTCTTGTTGCATATTTATACCTCGTAGTATTTTCGTAATGTTGCGCAGAGATATTAGAAAAGTCAGACGAAAAATAATGGTTTAGTTTAAGAGATTTAATTACGACTAATTAGCGTTATATGTGAAAAAATTGCACTATCAAAATGAAGATATAAGTAAACTCATGGGGTGAGAGAAATATACTGTTGGTAAAAAATTGCTATTCCTCCATTTTTTTATTGTTTATTTTTGTGACGTCTAGCAAAGTTGAAATTTATTTGAAGTTAGTCATAAATGGCGGATTTATGGGACTTCTGTATCAATAATAAAAATTTAGTATCAGCAATATTTTACCCTGACGGTGGTTGTTTAACTATATGATATTTATGGATAATAAATTTAATTTAATGTATTTTTGCTAATGTGACTTTAAAAAATACCCACAAAGTGTGAATTGATGACAAAAAAGTAATAAATTAAAAAAATATACTTTATGTCGAAGTTTTTCATTTCATGAACCGTAAATTGGCTTTGTGGATTAGGAGTTGTATTTATATTTAATTAAATAAACACCTTATATAAAGCAGCGTTTATTTCTATAAAAAGGAACATAATGTCATGAGTAACCTACGAAACGAATGTATATCCGAGTTCTTCGGAACAGGGCTGTTTTTATTTTTTGGTACCAGTTGTTTATCCGCAATCAAAGTTGCCGGTGCAGCATATGGTCTGTGGGAAATCTGTATCGTGTGGGGTCTTGGTATCGCGCTTGCTGTGTATTTAACAGCCGGTGTTTCAGGCGCACATCTGAACCCAGCGGTCACGGTCGGACTCTGGCTGTTTGCCAGTTTTCCTAAACATAAAGTGATTCCGTATAGTCTTGCGCAAATCGCAGGGGCATTTTTTGGCGCAACAATGACGTACTTTATTTATAACGACCTTTTTACGGCTTATGAAGCGACGAATGCCATGGTACGAGGTTCGGAAGAGAGCCTTTATTTAGCCAGTATTTTTAGTACCTTCCCTCATCCTGAAATATCAGTATTTCAAGCCGGCTTTGTTGAAATCGTGATAACAGCAACATTAATGTCGTTGATTCTTGCGCTGACCGATGATGGTAATGGTGTGCCAAGAGGTGCTCTGGCACCACTTTTGATTGGTATTTTGGTTGCCGTTATTGGTGCTGCCACCGCACCGCTAACAGGCTTCGCGATGAATCCAGCTCGTGATTTTGGACCTAAATTATTTACATACCTGGCGGGTTGGGGAAATGTTTCTATGACCGGGGCTCGTGAAATTCCCTATTTCTTAGTGCCTATTATTGCACCGATTATCGGTGCTTGTGTCGGTGGAGCTGGTTACCGGTTCTTTATCGGTAGAGGTCTTGAAGCGGAGAAACCTGCAGCAAAGAAAACGGAAAGTCAGACACAACTTTGATTTAGACAACAGTCGTTCTCGACAATCAGTTTCTACGTACGAGTAGAACTGAGACAACAATGATCCTGTGCACAGGTATTTGAAGCTGCGAGTTGTAGAAGGTGATGCTATTGCTTTCTTGCAATAGCAGCTTTAAGTATTTCATTGAGATTATTTTTACAGTAACACTGGGGCTGCAAGCCCTAAGGAGCAATAATGGATAACATTATTATTTGCCCTAGTAAGTACGTACAAGGGCCTAATGTAATAGACAACCTAGGGGCATACGTTAAGCCTCTAGGTCGTTCAGTGATTGTTCTCGCTGACAACTTCGTTACTCAGTTGGTAGAAAAAAGAGTGGCTGTCAGTTTTAGTGAGCAAAGTATTAAGGGTTACTTTTCCTTATTTGGCGGTGAATGTTCACAGCCTGAAATTGACCGTTTAACTTTAGTTGCCAAAGAAAAACAGGTAGATGCTGTTGTTGGTATCGGTGGCGGTAAAACACTTGATACTGCAAAAGCAGTTGGCGCTGAGCTTAGTATTCCCGTGGTAATAGTACCCACCATAGCATCAACCGACGCGCCAACGAGCGCATTATCCGTAATTTATACGCCACAAGGCGAGTTCAGTAAGTATCGCTTCTACACTAAAAACCCTGATGTGGTGATTATGGATACTCAGATCGTAGCGCAAGCTCCGACCCGTTTACTTGTTTCTGGTATGGGGGATGCACTCTCTACCTATTTTGAAGCAAGGGCAAACGAGCGTTCCGGCAAAGGCACTATGGCCGGAGGCGCACCAACAAAAGCAGCGCAAGCGTTAGCAAAACTCTGTTTCCAAATACTGATGAGTGATGGATTGAAAGCAAAAGTCGCTTGTGACAACAATCTTTCCAGTCGCGCTTTGGAAAATATTGTTGAAGCTAATACTTATCTTTCCGGTATTGGATTCGAAAACTCTGGCTTGGCTGCGGCACACGCGATTCATAATGGACTAACACTTTTAGAAGAGTGTCATCATTTGTATCACGGTGAAAAAGTGGCGTTTGGCACCATTACTCAGTTGGTTTTAGAAAATGCGCCTATGGACGAGATCAATGAAGTGATTGAATTTTGCTGTTCTGTGGGTTTACCAACCAACTTAACCGATATGGGGGTTCTGCACATAGATAGAGATAAGCTATTCAACGTAGCCAAAGCGGCATGTGCGGAAGGGGAAACTATTCACAACATGCCATTTAAAGTGACACCAGAATTAGTACTTTCTGCGATTCTGACGGCTCATGAATTAGGTAGTTAAATATAGAAATAAATCTAAAGTTTAAATTTTGTCTGGGTGATATGAATTAATTTGTTCATATTTATGTCACTTGGACTATTTTTAATTTCGTTATATGAATAAATTAAACTATTCTCTTTCTCTTAGTAAATACGCCTCATTTTAACAATTGGTTATCAAAATATTAACCATTAAAATTTCTTTACACAATTCTGATGAAATAAATTAGTCAATTTAGTTGCTGATCACTTATTTATCCTCATCTTGATGCTACATATAAAATCAAATTTCGGAACGAAGTATTTTGTATCGTATCAATGGACTAAGAAGGTGGTTATGTCTTCTGTTACCTCGTTAGACTCAGCATTAATAAGAAAAATCGCTTCAGACTTTGCACAAGCGACAGAATTAGCCGTGGTCGTCGTAAATATACATGGAGAGGAAATATCAGAACGATTTAACTTTTCAGATTTCTGTCAGAAAATCAGACAGAATCCTGAGCTCTATAATCAATGTATGCTCAGCGATAAAAGAGGTGGTCTTAAAGCCTCTGTAGATAACAAACCTTGTGTGTATCAGTGTCATGCTGGTCTTACCGATTTCTCTATCCCATTGATTGTTGAAGGACATTTGGTGGGGTTTGTGTTGTGCGGGCAAGTGAGGCTTATTGGCCATGAAGATGAATCCATCGAAGGAATGGCTCATACACAAAATCTGTGGGAAAAAGACGAAGAGCTTCGTCATTGCTTTGAAGATATTCCTGTCGTCGATTATCAGAAAGTGTTGGCTTCTGCCGAGTTGCTACAGCTTATCGTTGAGAACTGTATTCGTAAACATATTAACCTTGTGGTAATTGACGATACTAGTATTAACGATCAACAAAAGCTTTCCATCAATAACAACGATCATAAGATCAAAAAGGCGCTGCGCTTTATTGAGCATCATTTTAGTGACGACATCAAATTGGAAGATGTTGCTGCACATATCTATCTGAGCCCTTACTACTTCTCAAAGCTATTCAAGAAACACCTAGGTATTGGGTTCAACGCTTACTTAAATAATTGTCGTATTATGCACGCTAAGAAAATGTTAAAAAGCAGCGGTATACCTGTGGCGACAATTGCGAAAAATTTAGGCTTTTCTCAGACCAGTTATTTCTGCAAAGTATTTAGAAAAAATTGCAGTATGAGCCCACAGGAATATAGAGATAAACATTATCAAGATGCGGTAATTCACGATTAGTGGAAAGTATAAATAAAAGATTCATTTTTAGGTGGCACTCGAGTTTAATAACCGGTGCCACTTAACATATTTGAATATTGTGCAATGACAAGAAATTACCATTTGTATGTTTTAATTAACTCTGTAATATACTGTTTTAAATGGTTGTTTAAGTCGGTATGGCAATTTATTACCATTGGAGGTGATAAATTGGCAGGAATTCATCGTCATGGTAGCCAGAATTTATTTACTACAAGCTTATAGTGAGATTTAGGAACAAGATATGTATACCCTTCCTACTTGAAGTTGCAGCGGTGTTGGCTACGTTTGCTCACCCCAATCACATAGTTTATCTATGCTCATGGGGATTCACTCACTTGCCGCCTACCTGCAACTCCAAGTAGTTTGGGTATAGTTAGTTTTAGTTGTCGAAACACGATATTTCAATTTGGTTATGCCCCAGACAGGGCATCTATCCCGCAAGGGATTACGGAAGTGAGGTGAGAATCCTCCGCAGCCCCCGCTGCTGTAATGCTGACGACTTGGTTATACCACTGAAACGGGAAGGAGCCAAGAAGGATGAAGCTAAGCCAGAAGACGAATCAAGTTGAACTCAATAACTCCTTCGGTGGGAAGAGAGTGAGAGAAGTAGGTTCCTGTCTCAAGACCCTACGACTTTTCACTTGCCCATCGTCCGTTCAGAAACGTAACTGAAAGTGGACTATGAAAGCATTACTTATAGCGGGCACAAACAGTGGAAGTGGCAAAACAACATTCACATTAGGTTTACTAAGAGCCTTGTGTCGCCGTGAGCTAAAGGTTCAGCCTTTTAAGGTTGGCCCGGACTACATTGATACCGCATGGCACAGCAAAGTCGCCAACGTTCCATCGCATAATCTAGATTCCTTTATGCTCGATGAGCAGACGGTGAATGCCTTATTCCATCAACAAGCACAAAATGCCGACATCGCTGTGATAGAAGGTGTAATGGGGCTATTCGATGGTTATGGCAGCGATCCATACTATTGCAGCAGCGCAGGTACAGCCAAAGCACTCAAATGCCCAGTGATTTTAGTCGTAGACGGTAAAGCTATGTCGACATCGGCAGCGGCGATTGTTATGGGTTTTCAGCAGTTCGGCAAAGAGGTCAACATTGCAGGTGTTGTATTTAATCACGTCAATTCAGATAAGCACTACCAGCTTCTTAAACAGGCTGTAGAAACCTATTGCCATATTCCAGCGTTTGGTCGATTACCTAAGTTACCCAATATTGAACTTCCTTCTCGTCACTTAGGTTTGATGACTGCTCAAGAATCACAAGATATGGATTCACAATGGGATGAACTGGCTGATGCTATTGAACAGTATGTTGATGTCGATGGATTGCTGAGTGCAGCTTGCTCCCAACTTTACCAAGGTTCAAGGCAGACCATTTATCAAGCGATAGAAGGTAAGGGTAAAGGTCTAGTTGTCGCTGTAGCAATGGATAAGGCATTCAACTTTTATTACCAAGCGAATCTTGATCTGTTAACCCGTAGTGGTGTCGAAATTCGATATTTTAGCCCTCTAACGGACGCACAATTACCTGAATGTGATTTGCTGTATATCGGTGGTGGCTACCCTGAGTTATACGCTGAACAGCTTGCGCAAAACCGTTCAATGTTGCAATCGATCCTAGCGGCTCATCAAGCCAATTTGCCAATCTATGCTGAGTGTGGCGGCTTGATGTATTTAGGGAGTTCACTGTCTGACAGTGAAGATAACATCTATCCCATGGTCGGTATCTTGTCAGGCCAAAGCGTTATGACCAACAAGCTGAATCGTTTTGGCTACTGCAATGCTCGTGCAGACGTAGACACCTTGTTATGTCAGTCGGGCAATCAGTTACGTGGTCATGAATTTCATTATTCTGATTTTGTGACGGATATGGAACCTGCATTCACATTAAGGAAAGTCCATGAAGGTGAAGTGCTTGCAACTTGGCGCGGTGGTTATCAAGTAGGGAACACCTTAGCGATGTATCTCCATGTGCATTTTGCCCAGTCTCCGGAGATGCTGCTTGAGTGGTTTAAGAGGGCGCGAAGCCTATGATGACCTTAACTCTTTATTTCACCGCGTTCTTTATGGATCTGTTGATTGGTGATCCTCACAGTTGGCCGCATCCTGTACGTTTGATTGGGATTTCAATTTCCAATATGGAGAAACGAATCCGACAAATATTTAGCAGCAAAGTATGGCTCTATATCGCAGGTGGCATTTTGTGGTTCTGGATTGTTGGTACTGCAGGTTTAATTACTTGGGCAGTGATTCATTTGAGTTATGACATCCACTGGCTACTTGGAACCGCTGTCGAGCTTTGGCTTACTTTTACCGTGCTCGCGACAGGCTGTTTAAAAGATGCGGCTTATAACGTGCTTATCCCACTACGTGCTCACAACCTTGAAGAAGCACGCCTCAAAGTCTCTTACATCGTTGGACGTGATACCAGCCAACTGGATGAAAAACAGATCACCCGCGCGACAGTCGAAACCGTGGCTGAAAATACAGTAGATGGTGTGATTGCACCGATGCTCTACCTGTTTATCGGAGGTGTACCACTTGCGATGGCATACAAAGCGATCAATACCCTTGACTCTATGGTTGGCTACAAAAGCGATCGCTACAGAGAGTTGGGTTTTGTCTCAGCGCGAATGGATGATGTAGCGAATTTTATTCCGGCTCGTATTTCTTGGCTGCTGTTCTCTTTGTCTGCCTTCCTGATGGGTTGCAATGGCAAATCTGCCTTCACTATTGGTTGGCGAGACCGATATCAACATAAAAGCCCCAACAGTGCCTGGTCTGAAGCGACGGTAGCGGGCGCGCTTGGTGTACAACTTGGTGGTCCAAGTAATTACTTTGGTCAGTTAGTTGAAAAACCTTGGATAGGAGACTTCATCAGAGAAATCGAGCCCGAGGACATCGGGAAATCGACGCGCTTAATGTACTTAACGTCGACCTTAGCTCTAATTCTATTTTCACTCGCTTACATCATTGTTATTTAGGGATAGCCGTATGAACTTTATTCAGCAGCCACAACGAATTGAATCGACGAGTTTTGAAATCATCGACCAGATCATTGCCACTGAATTTCCTGATTATCAGTTCGCTAATGAACTGGAAAAGAAAGTCATTACTCGCGCTGTGCATACCACGGCCGATTTTGACTGGCTAGAAATACTAAAGTTCTCACCGGACGCTTTGACTACCTTGCAAACTGCCATCAATCAAGGCTGTACATTTTATACCGATACCACAATGGCTCTGTCTGGCATCAATAAGAGCCTTTTAAAGCAGTTTGGCTGTGACATTAAATGTTACATCGCTGACCCTTGGGTAGCAGAGCAAGCGAAAGCGCAATCCAAAACACGCTCAATGATTGCGGTAGAAAAGGCGTTAAAAGATGAAGGTAACAAAGTGTTTGTGTTCGGTAATGCACCCACAGCTTTGTTTCAACTGTTAGAAAGTGCGGCTAACAAACCTGTCATGACCATAGGTGTACCCGTTGGTTTTGTTGGCGCGGCAGAATCCAAACAAGCGCTTTACGAAAGCAATTTCCCCTTCATCACGGCTCTGGGCAGAAAAGGTGGCAGCAATGTTGCGGCTGCCATCGTTAACGCTGTGCTTTATCACATGCGGGAGGCTTTATGAGTCAAACAGCTGAAGCGGATATTGTTTGGCACAGAGGGAAATCATATCGCACGGGTTATACCACAGGCTCTTGTGCGACTGCCGCAGCCAAAGTGGCAGCACTAATGGTGATGCGTCAGCAACCTATTCATCAAGTTTCCATTGTGACACCGTCCGGTGTGGCGCTAAATCTAAATGTGGAAGATGCTTCGGTGGAATTGCATAGTGCGGTTGCTGCGATACGTAAAGACGGCGGTGATGATGTGGATGCCACCCATGGCATGTTGATCTATGCCCGGGTAACGGTGAATGATACTCAACTCATTGAAATACTTGGTGGTGAAGGTGTGGGCGTGGTGACACGCAAAGGCGTTGGTTTACCTGTTGGAGTTGCTGCGATTAACAAAACGCCGCGCCACACCATAGAACAAGAAGTGCGTGATGTGATTGGCCCTAACAAAGGCGCGGTTGTTACCATCTTTGCGCCTGAAGGCAGAGAGCGCGCTGAGAGAACCTACAACTCACGATTGGGAATTGAGCACGGTATCTCGATCATCGGCACCTCAGGTATTGTGACACCGATGTCGGAAGAAAGCTGGAAGCGTTCACTTGCGATAGAACTCGAACAAAAACGTGCATTGGGACACAGCAAAATCGTCTTAGTCCCGGGCAACCACGGCGAACGTTTTGTTCAACAACAACTCAATATCGAACAAGACATAGTGGTGACCATGAGTAATTTCGTCGGTTACATGTTGCAAGAAGCGAATCGTCTGAAGTTCGAACATGTTCTTATCGTGGGACACTTAGGTAAGCTTGTCAAAATCGCAGCAGGGGTTTTTCATACCCATTCTCATATTGCTGATGCCCGTTTAGAAACCTTGGTTACCCACTTGGCGTTACTCAATGCACCCCATGATTTACTTCGCCGAATCTATCACTGCTTAACCACCGAAGAAGCACTTGAGCTGATTGAAGAACATGGTTATCAAGCGGTCTATCAAAATATCGCTCAAGAGATAGAACGCAGAGTTGAGGCAATGTTGAAGTATGCCAAACATCAGTTTAAGTGTGACGTGGTGTTGTTTTCTTTTGATAACCAAGTGTTGGGTAGTAATCGTCCTGTTGAACAAATCGTGGAGGATTTCCAATGATTTACGTAGTAGGAACCGGGCCGGGACGCAGAGATCTTATGACTGTCGCAGGCGAAAACTTAATAGCGAAGGCCGATATCCTCGTAGGTTGGCCTCGCTTATTAAGTGCTTTTAGCGATTTCAAAGGGCAACGAATTGAACTGTCGGGAAGCATTGAGAACACGTTAGCCACATTAGAAGAATTCAAATCTCAGTTGGTGGTTGTATTGGCGTCGGGCGATCCAATGTTGTTTGGTATTGGTAAGCGTATTAGTGAGCACTTTACGCCAGAGCAACGCAAATGTGTTCCGGGCATCAGCTCTATTCAAATGCTGTTTTCGGAAGTTGGGATTGATATGAACGATCTCTACATTACCAGCAGCCACGGCAAACAGCCTGACTTCGACTTTCTGTTCTTACATAAAAAGGTTGCTCTGGTGACAGACACGATCCTTGGTCCTTATGAAATTGCTCAGCAGGCGATAAAACGCAATCTCAAATGCAGCGTTATCGTTGGTGAAAACCTGGGTTATGAAAATCAGAAAATTTCGGTACTTAAACCAGAGCAAGTACAGCGTGAGTATGACATGAACGTGGTGGTGGTGATCAATGAAAGACAGTGAATTTCTGCGTGCAGACAAAGTGCCGATGACCAAACAAGAGGTACGCACCATCGTACTTGATAAGTTGCAACTAGCTTCTGCCAGCCGTTTTGTCGATGTGGGCGCCGGAACGGGAAGTATCGCTTTAGAAGCCGCGTTGAGCTTTGAACGCTTACACGTGTATGCCATTGAAAAGAATGAGCTCGCCGTAGACATCATGCAGCAAAATATGGAGCGTTTGGGCTGTAACCATATTCATCTTGTCAACAAGATGGCTCCTTGTGAACTGACCGGAAAATTCGATGCGGTATTCATTGGCGGCTCAGGTGGCAATTTAGAACAGATTATTGATTGGGCGTTAGACCATCTATTAGAGGGCGGACGTCTAGTGATGAACTTTATTTTACACGGCAGTCTTAACCAAGCATTAGACCATTTAAAAACGTGTGCTATCGACGAATTCGAGTGTAGCCAAATCCAAGTCTCTTCAATGACTTCTCTTGGCACTAGCTATTACTTCAAACCAAATAATCCAACATTTATCGTTTCATGCATTAAGGGGAATCAACGTCATGGATAACTTTGATCATTCTAAAGTCTACTTTGTTGGCGCAGGACCCGGTGATCCAGAGCTGATCACTCTGAAAGGTTACAACTTGCTAAAACAGGCCGATATCGTCATCTATGCCGGCTCATTGATTAACCCTGAGTTGCTTAATTACTGCAAACCAACAGCACAATGTCATGACAGTGCGTATATGCATTTAGAGCAGATCATTAACATGATGGCAGAAGGTGTAAATGCAGGAAAATTAGTGGTGCGTCTGCAAACCGGCGATCTCTCTTTATATGGCTCTATCCGTGAACAAGGTGAAGAGTTGGAAAAACTGGGCATTGGTTTTCGCTCAGTGGCGGGTGTTTCGTCTTTCCTTGGCGCTGCATCTGAACTTGGCGTGGAATACACGGTTCCAGAGGTCTCTCAAAGTCTCATCATCACTCGTATGGCTGGCAGAACGCCGACTCCAGAACTGGAGTCACTGGAAAGTTTTGCTCAGCATCAAACCTCTATGGCAATTTTCTTATCGGTGAAAGGGATTGGGGAAGTGGTCGATAAGCTGATGACGGGCGGATATCCATCCGATACTCCGGTTTCTATTGTTTACAAAGCCACGTGGAAAGATTGCCAAATTTTGAGAGGCACACTGTCCGATATCGCACAAAAGGTAACGGAAGCGGGCATCTATAAAACAGCATTGATTTTGGTTGGGCGTTTTCTCGGAGAAGAGTATCACTACTCCAAACTGTATGACGCGGAGTTCTGCCATGAATACCGTTAGGTGTGAATCGGTTTCTTTATTTACACTCACTCCCGGTGGTCAGCAGGTGGCGAATAAGCTACGCGAACACCTGCCGATGGAGTGCTACTGCTCAGAAAAATATCTGCAGGATGGATTCAAACCGTTTGTTGATAGCTTCAAAAATACGTTGAGTCAGGCATTCCTGCGTGACAGTGCAATCATAGTGATTGGAGCATGTGGCATCGTGGTTCGAACTATTGCACCGCTACTTCAGGACAAGTTTACCGATCCCGCGGTGTTGGTTATTGATGAAAAAGGCAAGCACGTCATCAGTCTTTTATCCGGGCATGTTGGTGGTGCCAATGAGCTTGCACGTTATCTGTCTCACCTGATTGACGGTACGGCTGTGATTACCACATCAACGGATGTCAATCAAACATGCTCGTTTGACTTGCTAGCCAAGCAGATGTGCGCTGATAGCATCAATTTTCGTGTCGCGACCAAAACCATTAACCAGATGTTGGTCAGTGGTAAGCAGGTCGGCATCATTGTTGACCCGTTTCTTGTCAATCAAATTGATTTCGATATTCACAGCTTTGATATTCGAGGCTTAACGATTGTTGATGATGAGACGATTAGTCAGCATTCACTGGATGCTTTGATTGATGTCTCTATGCAATCAACCCGTCCTAATTGGTCTGTTCCTACTTTCCAGTTAATCCCTAGACGCTTAGTGGCGGGGATCGGTTGCCGAAAAGGTGTTGAACCAGACCTCCTGAAGTCGCTTTTCAATAGCCAGTTACAGGCTCTGAACATTCATCCTAAAGCGCTGTGCATTATCGGCAGCATTGATATTAAACGCAATGAAGATGCCATCGTCAATTTGGCGAAATCCTATGACGTGCCTTTTGAAGTGTTTAGCGCAGAGGAACTCAATCAATGTGCAGACCGTTTCCCTCATTCTGATTTTGTAGCCAAAACCGTGGGCGTAGGTGCGGTATCTCAGCCTTCGGCGTGGTTATTGAGTAACGGTTCTCTGCTGGGTGACACCATCAAACAGCAAGGAATCACTATTACCTATGGAGTATTGAACTGATGTTATACGTGGTAGGAATTGGTCCGGGTGGACTCGATATGATGACTTACCAAGCTCGAGAAGCCATAGAAGCGGCTGAAGTGATTGTGGGTTATAAAACATACACTCATTTGGTTAAAGAGTTGGTGGGTGATAAGCCGGTAATTAAAACCGGAATGTGCAAAGAAATTGAGCGTTGTCAGACGGCATTAGAGTTGGCTCAATCAGGCAAAACTGTTGCCATTATCAGCAGCGGTGATTCCGGCGTTTATGGTATGGCTGGGTTAATTCTCGAAATGGTCACTAAGCAAAAATGGGACGTTGAAGTTAAAGTGGTTCCGGGAATGACCGCCAGTATTGCTGCCGGTTCCGTACTTGGCGCCCCACTGATGCACGACTTCTGTCACATCAGTTTGAGTGACTTATTAACGCCTTGGGAGCTAATTGAAAAGCGCATCATTAATGCAGCAGAAGCCGATTTTGTTATCTGTTTCTACAACCCGAGAAGTCGCGGTAGAGAAGGGCATCTAAAACGCGCTTTTGAGTTGATGGCGCCATTCAAAAATCCAAATACGCCTGTTGGTATCGTCAAAGAAGCGGGTAGACGTAAAGAAGAAAAATGGATTATGCCTTTCGAAGAGATGGATTTTGAATTGGTCGACATGCGCACTCTGGTTGTGGTGGGGAATCAGTCTACCTATTTCGAGCAGGGCATGATGATTACGCCAAGAGGGTATTCATTGTGAGACCAGACCATGTGCTTGTTTTCGGAGGAACTTCTGACGCATTGATGCTGTGTGAAGCACTGGCTGCGCGCCACATTCATTTTACTTTGTCAGTTGCAACCGAAGAAGGTAAACACAGCGCAAAACAATTTGAATCCAACGTTATCTTAGGGCGTATGGACAGCTCCGCAATGCGCGAATTTATCCAACGCAACCACGTGGATTACGTTATTGATGCTGCTCATCCGTACGCTCAGGTTCTTCGGCTCACGATAGTGGTGGCATGTGAAGGCATTCAGTGCCCGGTTATGCGCTATGAGCGCCCAAGTTGTAACAGTTCAACATTTGAAGATGAGAACTGTATTGAGGGGCCATCTTTAATCATCAAGGCAAGCAACGTGATGGATGCCTGTCGAAAAATTTCAGACAACCAGCAACGAATTTTACTCACCACTGGCAGTAAAGATTTAGAAACGTTTAAACGAATGCTTGCGGACAAAGTGCTGTTTGCACGCGTGTTGCCAGTTGCTGAAGTGATCAGCGAATGCAACAGACTGGGGCTCGGTATTGAAAATATCATAGCGATGAAAGGTCCTTTTACTCGAAACATGAACCGCGCGCTGTATGAAATGCTGCAGCCGGATGTCGTGATCACAAAGGAATCGGGCTGCGTTGGTGGCTTTGGGGAAAAAGTAGAGCCGTGTATCGAGCTAGGTATCCCTTGCATTGTGATTGAACGGCCGAAGACAACATCGATTAACCAATACGTGAGTTATCAAACCAACTTATCCGACTGCGAAGCGCTGTTTGACAGTTGGCAACAAGAGGCATGTTTAGTATGAAAAAAGCATTAGTTGTGATTAGCTTTGGCACTAGCTATCCCCATGCGATGAAGAAAAACATCGAAGCATGTGAAGCTGAACTTGCACGAGCTTATCCTAACCGAGACTTCTTCCGAGCATTTACGTCTTCGATGATCATCAAGAAACTGGAGAAGCGCGATGGTATTCATATCGATAACCCACAACAGGTTCTGCAACGTCTGAAAGAGGCAGGTTTCCGTGATGTGGTTATTCAATCTCTACATATCATCAATGGTGACGAATACGAAAAGATCGCTCAGCAAGTGGAATGCTATCGTGATGACTTCGACAACTTGCAGCTAGGTCTGCCTTTACTGAGTTGTATGGAAGACTACGACCAGCTTGTGGAAGCCATTCAATATCAAGCACCCTCACTGAAACATGACGAACGTTTAGTGCTTATGGGGCACGGAGCAACACACCATGCCTTTTCTGCTTACGCTTGTCTTGACCACATGATGATGGCGAGAAATTTGCCTTATGTGGTTGGTGCGGTGGAAAGCTATCCGGAGATTGAGAGCGTGATTTCACGGCTTGAAAATGATTGCGTTAATAAAGTGTATCTCATGCCGCTGATGTTGGTTGCTGGTGATCACGCCATCAATGATATGGCTTCTGATGAACCTGACTCATGGAAAACGTTGATTCAAAAAGCAGGCATCGTTGCCGAACCGATTGTTCAGGGATTGGGAGAAAATCCACTTATCAGACAGATGTTTGTCGATCACTTAGCTGCTACGGAATTGACAAATAGGGAAATGGTTAAGGAGAAAATTGCGTGAATAACGGAAAACTCTATGCGATTGGCACAGGGCCGGGCGCAAGCGATCTTATTACTGTAAGGGCAGCAAGACTTCTTGATAAATTGGATATTTTGTATGCACCTGCGGGTCGTAAAGGCGGCGATAGCCTTGCATTGTCTATTGTTCGTGAATATATCGGCAAGCAAGTTCTGATCAAAGAGCGCCATTTCCCAATGACCAATGATGCGCAAGAAAAGCAGCAAGCGTGGGATGACGTTGCATTGGAAATCGAAGCAGATGTGGATCACGGTAAACAAGTGGGTTTCATTACCTTAGGTGACAGCATGTTGTTTAGTACTTGGGTATTTCTGCTCGAACGTCTCGAAA
Organism: Vibrio sp.; assembly: GCF_047973365.1. Taxonomy (GTDB): domain Bacteria; phylum Pseudomonadota; class Gammaproteobacteria; order Enterobacterales; family Vibrionaceae; genus Vibrio. The sequence continues at coordinate 98,073 of NZ_JBKEBW010000078.1, forward strand.
ACAAAATTGATATCGACATTATCCCCGGAATTACCTCTTTCTCCTGTATCGCCTCACAAGCGCACTTTCCACTTTGCATGGAGCAACAGTCATTGGCGGTGATGTCATGTACCGCAGAGGTAGAAGTACTTCGCCGTGCTTTGATAGACCATGAAGCAGTGGTACTGATGAAAGTCTACGGGCGTTTTGACAAAGTGCGTCAATTGTTGATTGAGCAAGGTTTGCTTGAACATGCTGTTTTGATGGCAAACGCCTCAATGGAGAATGAGATCTTTTATCCTGATTTATCTCAAGTGGCAGAGGGTGAAGCTCTGCCTTACTTCTCAACCATAGTCGTAAACCGTAGCTGAAAACGTCACTAGAAGGAGTTCGTGTATGTCACTGAAGATTAATACTAAACGTATTGCGCTAATGGCGTGGGTAGGCGCTGTTGCAATGTCACCACTTAATGCCAATGCAATGCACATTATGGAAGGTTTTTTACCGCCGACGTGGGCGTTAACTTGGTGGGCCTTATTTATTCCGTTTGTGATCATGAGTGTTAGAAATTTAAAACAGATCGTTTCCGATGATGCAAACAAAAAAGTGCTGCTAGCCCTTTGCGCTGCGTTTATTTTCGTACTTTCTGCACTCAAACTTCCTTCGGTTACTGGCAGTTGTTCCCATCCCACAGGTGTTGGTTTAGCCGTCATTTTGTTCGGATTTATGGTGGTACCTGTGCTTGGTGGTATTGCTTTGCTGTTTCAGGCGTTATTGCTTGCTCATGGTGGAATTTCAACCTTAGGTGCAAACGGCATGTCGATGGCCGTCATTGGTCCGATGATCGGTTACTTGGTCTGGATTGCCGCTAATCGTTTGAATTTGCGTAAAGATATTGCTGTGTTTTTAGTCGCGTTTGTGGCGGACATTGCCACCTATGCGGTCACCTCTTTGCAGCTTGGTGCCGCATTCCCAGATCCTGAGTTCGGTGTAATGGCTTCTATGAGTAAGTTCATGGGCATTTTCCTGTTCACTCAATTGCCAATTGCTATTGCTGAAGGTTTGCTCACTGTTCTTATCTATGAACAATTGACCAAACGCGATCTCATTTCATTTCAAGAGAGGGTATTACGATGAAAAAAAGCCTAATACTGATGGCTATGTTGTGCGCTTTAGTTGTCGTTCCATTGCTAATGAATCCGGGCGCTGAGTTTGCAGGCTCCGATGGAGAAGCTGAGTCATTGATTAATCAAGTGGCACCTAACTATAAGCCTTGGATTGAGCCTTTAATTGAACCTGCGAGTGGTGAGATAGAAAGTTTACTGTTTACGCTTCAAGGCTCTTTGGGGGCGGCGGTGATCTTTTACATCTTAGGCTTCTACTACGGCAGAAGAAGAACCGATGCTGATCATCGATAAGTACGCCTATCAAAACCGTTGGGTTGATGTTTCGCCAAGCTATAAATGGTGGGCATATCTTGCGGTTTTGGTGACAGCCATGATGACACCGATAGCGTGGCAATTCGCTCTGTTCATTTTGCTCAGTATCGTCACTTGTTACACGGGCAGGTTAACTTCGAAGCAGTATCTGCAATGGCTAAGTTTACCTTTTGGCTTTTTAGCCATGAGCCTTATCGCGATGCTTGTCACATACAGTGAAAACTCAGCGAGCTTGATTGCAAGTTTACCACTGTTCGATGGCTACGTAGGGGTAAGTACTCAAACGGTTGATACTGCGCTGACAACATTGTTTCGGTGTTTATGTTCTATTGCCGCGACCTTGTGTTTCGTGATCATCACGCCCTTTAATCAGTGCGTGACGTTACTAAAAAAAGCGCGTTTACCCTCAGTTTTGGTTGAGCAAGTGTTATTAACCTACCGATTCATTTTTATCTTTATCGAAGAAGCGCATGCCATTTATACCGCTCAAACACTGAGGTTTGGCTATATCAAACGTGGGTTATGGTTGAAATCATTAGCGATGTTAGTGGGCGTGTTACTACAAAGAGTCATGATTCGTCACCAACATATGCAAAGTGCTCTGGCAGTTAAGTTGTATCAAGGAGAGTTTCATCAATGACGTTATCAGTGAACTCAATGAGTTTTGCTTATGAAAAAGGTGAGCCTGTGTTGAGTAATCTCAATATGGATTTTTCATCTCACTCTGTTATTGGTGTGGTTGGGGCAAATGGATGCGGTAAATCGACTTTATTCAAACTGCTACTTGGTCTGCATATGCCAACAGAAGGTAGTGTTAATTGGTTGCAGCAGCCCATAGATTACAGCAAGAAAGCACTCATCGAACATCGCAAAAATGTCACTCTATTATTTCAGGAACCGGATCAGCAAATCTTCTATACCGATGTGTATAACGATATTGCGTTCAGTCTGAGAAATCTGGGTATAGCTGAACATGAAATCGAACAAAGGATTCAACGCGCATTAGCTCTGGTGGATGGTCACAGTTTCTCGCATAAGCCTATTCAATATCTTAGTTATGGTCAGAAAAAACGTGTCGCATTGGCGGGCTCGTTGGTTATGGATTCTGATTATTTGCTGCTCGATGAACCGACAGCAGGTCTTGATCCAATCGGCACTAGGCAGATGAAAACTCTGATCCGTTCTATCGTCGATCTCGGTAAGAACGTAGTGATGTCGAGTCACGACATCAATTTAATTTACGACGTATGTGATTACGTCTACGTCATGAGTCGGGGAGAGATGGTTTATCAAGGCGAACCACAGACAGTCTTTCTCGATAAATGCTTTATTGAGCAAGTCGGTCTGGAACAGCCTTGGTTGGTAAAAATGCACCAAGAGTTTGGTATGCCATTGTTTCGCCACGAAGATGAAATGGTCGCTGAGCGTTGTCTAAATAAGGAGTCACTATGAGTCGTGCAATCATGTTTCAAGGAACTGCATCTGATGTTGGCAAAAGTGTTCTGGTCGCGGGTATCTGTCGAATCTTGGCACAAAATGGCTATCGCTGTGTGCCATTCAAAGCACAAAATATGGCACTGAATTCAGGGATCACGCGCAGCGGTGATGAAATGGGCAGAGCGCAAATCTTTCAGGCTGAAGCGGCAGGCGTTGAGCCTGATGTAAGAATGAATCCAGTGTTACTCAAACCCACAGGCGATCGTCATTCGCAAGTGATTGTGATGGGAAAAGTTCTGACCAACATGGATGCGGTGACGTATCACCAATTCAAACCCCAACTGCAACAGAAGATTTTCCGTGCATTTACTGAGCTTGCAGAGCAAAACGACATCGTCGTTCTGGAGGGCGCAGGCAGCCCCGCGGAAATTAATTTACGCGACCGAGATATCGTCAACATGGGCATGGCTGAGCTGATTAATGCGCCAGTGATCCTTATTGCTGATATTGACCGAGGTGGTGTGTTTGCTTCTATTTACGGCACGTTGATGTTGTTGTCAGAACAAGAACGGCAGCGTGTTCGAGGTGTAATTATTAACAAGTTTCGCGGTGATGTAGAACTGCTCAAACCGGGAATAAAGCAAATTGAAGCACTGACACAAGTTCCGGTTATCGGAGTCGTGCCTTACCTTGATGTCGACCTGGAAGAAGAAGATGGTGTGGCGTTACAACCTGAAAAGTTACGTCATCAACTAGGAATTGAAAGTGATGCAGACAAACTTGATATTGCTGTGATCAAAGTTGCTCGCATTTCCAATTTCACAGACTTTAATGCGTTAGCCGCTCAGCCCGACGTGAATTTACGTTACGTTGCTAAAGTGTCTCAGCTTGGCAATCCTGACCTAATTATCCTGCCCGGAAGTAAAAACACCTTAGCTGATCTCACTCATCTGAATGAGTGTGGTTTGTCATCTGCCATTATCAACAAAGCAAAACAGGGCTGTGCAGTATTGGGTGTTTGCGGAGGCTATCAGATGCTCGGCAAAACACTGGTTGATGGTGTTGAATCTGGTATTGAACAGATGGATGGGCTAGGTTTGCTTGATACGGTAACCACATTCGCCCAATCAAAACACACCACGCAAGTAACAGGGAAGATCCTCAACCACAGTCGTGGGTTATTCTGCGGCGTTGAAGGGATGGAACTCAGCGGTTACGAGATCCACATGGGGGAAACCGAAATAACCGGCATTATGAAACCATTCGTTGAAATACAGGTGCGCAATCAGCAAAACGTAACCATTCTAGATGGCGCAGTGACAGAAGATGGTTTGATTGCGGGCACCTATATTCACGGTTTATTTGACCATGGGCTTTTTACTCGCCATTTCTTAAATCAGCTGCGATTGAGAAAAGGTTTAACGCCATTAGCGGAGAATGCTTTCGATTATGCAAGCTACAAGAGCACGCAGTTTGATCTTCTGGCAGATGGGTTAAGAGAAGTCTTAGATATCGACCAGCTTGAGAAAATCATGGATGAGTTTACGCTAACACTGGCGAATAAAGACCAGGAATGCTTGGTATGAAGCCATTTTTCGTTACTTTGCAATTTATTACACGGATTCCCGTTCCCCAAAGCTGGACCAGCGATTACGATTTTGAACAGACCTATCGTGGTGTGGTGACATTCCCGATTGTCGGTGCCATTCTGGGTATTATCGCCGCTGCGATATCGGTCTCTCTGTATATGGGGCTGGGTTGGAATAGTCCGCTGAGTGCCGCGGTTTACGTGTTTTCGCTGGCATTGTTAACAGGTGGCTTTCATCTGGATGGGCTAGCGGATACTTGTGATGGGATATTTTCTGCCAGAACCCCAGAACGTATGTTAGAAATCATGAAAGATAGCCGTTTGGGAACGCATGGAGCGCTGGCACTGTTTTTTGTTCTTACGTTAAAGATTCTCACCGTCACACAGATTCTAGATACAGAGCCCGAAGAAGCGCTACTTATATTAGTGATTGCACCGTGCATTAGTCGCGCTTGGATGTCACTTCTTATGTATAAGCAAAACTATGCTCGTGAATCAGGGTTAGGACATATCTACATCAACAGAATTTCGTCCCATCAATTTTATTTCACCCTCGCTATTGGCGCTGCTATCGCGTCTTGGATGCTAGGCTGGCAAAGCCTGATTGCATTTTGTGTAACAGGGGGATTCGCTTTGATTTATCGCCGCTATATCAATAACACCATCGGTGGGCAAACTGGGGACACGCTTGGTGCTGGTAACGAATTGTTTGAATTATGTTTTTTAATGGCTATGACCAGTGTTTGGACGCTTAATCTCTAGACCTTTTTATCACTAGAAAGTGAATCCAGCGACTGTTCAAACAGGCAATGGATATTGATAAGCAAACCCTCCGAGCCATGGATGGCTCGGCGGAACTTCAAGGATGAATTGATGTGTGTTTGCGTTCTATATCCATTGCTTAGCTGTACCCAGCCAGCATACATGGAAGGAGAATAGCTTGTGAGTACGTTGTTAAATGATTTGAAAGAATCGATTATCCCTGTCGATGAAAAGGTTCGTAAACGAGCACAGCAGCATATTGACCAACTGTTTAAACCGATTGGCAGTCTAGGGCAATTAGAGCAACTGGCTTGTCAGTTAGCGGCGATTTATCGCACCATTCAATGGCAGACAGGAAAGAAAAAAATTTTCGTTATGGCGGGGGATCATGGTGTCTTTGATGAAGGTGTGGCGGTGACGCCTAAAGAAGTCACAACCATGCAAGCAGTGAACACGGTAAAAGGTTTAACGGGTGTTGCTGCGCTGAGTTTCACCACGGGTGTCGATGTTGAAATGGTGGATGTTGGGATTGATTGTGACCCAATCGATGGCATCACCAATATGAAAGTGGCGCGTGGTTGTGGAAACATAGCTAAAGGTCCGGCAATGAGCTACGACCAAGCAGAGCAGCTTATCTTTGATACGGCAAACTATGTAAAACAAGTTATCGACCGTGAACAGTTAAGCGTAATTGGTGTAGGGGAGTTGGGCATTGCCAATACTACACCCGCGGCTGCTATTGTCAGTATTGTAACCAATCAGTTACCGATGCATGTGGTTGGTCTTGGCGCAAATTTACCGAGTAGCCAACTTCAACACAAAGTTGATGTTGTTTCAGTTGCGATTGCTCTCAATCACCCAGACCCTACCGATCCTATCGATATCATGGCGAAAGTGGGCGGATTTGATTTAGCAGGTATGACTGGTGTGATTCTAGGTGCAGCTGCCATGCGTATTCCTGTGGTGTTAGATGGCTTTTTATCTTACTCGTCAGCAATGATTGCCTGCATGATTGAACCGAATGTCTGGGATTATTTGATACCATCACATCAATCGGCGGAAAAAGGAGCAGTGGTTGCGTTAGAACATTTACGCCTAAAACCGTTTATACATATGGATCTACGACTAGGAGAAGGCAGTGGTGCTACGCTTGCAATGCCTTTTATTGATGCTGCGCACGCTATGATGAATCGCATGGGTAAGATGCAAGATGATGGTGTTGAATTGCCGAGTCCAGCTTAATCGAGGTTATACTATTCTAAATTAAAATGTGATCAGATTGAGCATTGATGTAACGGTAAATGGGTATCGAACGCAAACACGCATAAACCCTTCCATGGGGCTCCGCCGAGCCATCCATGGCTCGGCGGGTTTGCTTATCGACACCCATTCACTGATCAGAAAGTTTTTCAGATTAGTATTAAAACAACTTAACGAGTGGTCATTACATACAAAAGAAAAAATCCGCACTATTATCTAGCGCGGATTTCCAAATCTTGTCTACAACTGCCTATTACATTGTTGCAAGGGAACTTGGCGTTACATTGCTATGTTACAGCTGTACTTTAACAATTTAAGCGATGGCAATAGATACTAAGTTATCGCTTAAGAAATATAGTTAAAGTGTGCCATGTCACAACCGATACGTTGTGCAGTTGTTAGCACAGATGAGAATGACTCACTTTCGTCGCTTACTTTAGTAGCTTTGTTTTTGTTTCTAGTTGTGAAAAATGAAGTAAGAAAGTTAGCAAATTTAGTAGCTAGACGGATAGATGCTTGATTTTCAATTTTTAAAGTGTTCATAACGCAACCTCGACTTAGTATCTATTTTGTGAACTAGACAATGAAGTAAATCGTTTCTCAATGCTTCACTGTGACTGTGCTCACACTTTATTCCTAAATATGATCGAGATCAATAGTCTAAAAGCGGTTATTTTTGAAATGAAACAGCTTTTTACTAAAATATCTATAAAATACAATCGGTTATGCATTAAAAATATTTTTAGTAAATTCAACTATAGTTGATTGCAAGTGTAACCAAATTACGTTGGCACCATTATCAACAGCCGCATCCTCATAGAATAGCCATTCCATTTTTCCTTAAACTGTCGACATATTGCTTGTTCCCGCTAGGTGTTTAATTTTTCTTAATTCTAAATTTATACCAATTAAATTAGTTAAAACAAATAGATACAACCATTTTGTTGACTGATGGATCAAAATTAGACTTTATACCTTAGTCTAATTTGTCGACAATTATCTTGATTGTCGACAATCTGTGCATCTATAGTGTGTTCATTCCTTGAGAGCTTGTTAGAAAGAACTCATTAGTACGATTAAGAAGACAAGATGAACCGTGAATTGAGAAAATCGTTTATTGGTGAAAAAGAAAATACTAAATCAGAAAACCTGACTGAGTATTTGATTGAAGCGATTGTAGAAGGGCAGATTGCTCCCGGTAGCAAAATCTCTGAACCTGAGCTCGCCAAGCGTTTTGAAGTAAGCCGGGGTCCTTTGCGAGAAGCTCTAATGCGCATCGAAGGGTTAGGGCTGATTGAAAGGATTCCTCACGTAGGCGCTCGCGTTATTCAATTCTCATCTGCGAAATTGGTTGAACTATATGCGGTGCGTGAAGCGCTGGAGGGGATGGCTGCGCGTCTTGCTGCACGCAATATCACCGAGATCGAAATTGCCGGCTTAGAGACACTATTGTCGACACATTCTGCGCATATCGATCAGGTAGATGGAGCATCTTATTTTCATCAACAAGGCGATTTTGATTTTCACTATCGCATCATAAAAGCAAGCCGTAACAGCCAGTTGATTGCGTTGTTGTGTGATGAGCTTTATCACTTGTTGCGTATGTATCGATATCAGTCACCACGTGCACAGTCTCGTCCGGTCGAAGCGTTGGACGAACACAAATTTATCCTGCAAGCCATTCGTAACAGAGATGAAGAGCTAGCAGAAATGCTGATGCGTCGCCACATATCAAGGAGCCGACGTTTAATAGAACAACAGATTCTAAGCGAAACTAAAGATCTAGATTAAGGAGAATCACATGTTAAGCCCAGGAGCAAAATTCCGACTTGCAGTTAAAACCAATAACCCATTGCAAATTGTCGGCACCATTAACCCGTATTGCGCCATGATGGCGAAAAAACTCGGCCATCAAGCCATTTATCTTTCCGGTGGCGGTATTGCTAATGCTTCTTACGGTTTACCAGACTTAGGTATTACAACCTTGAACGATGTCCTAGTCGATGTTGAGCGCATTACTAACGCCTGTGATTTGCCGCTTCTCGTAGATATTGATACCGGTTTTGGTGGTGCTTTCAATATTGGCCGCACTATTAAAGCAATGGAAAAAGCGGGTGCTGCGGCGGTGCACATGGAAGACCAAGTGGCGCAAAAACGTTGTGGTCACCGCCCGAACAAAGCGATTGTTAGTTTGGAAGAGATGGTCGACCGCGTAAAAGCTGCGGTGGACGCTCGTGATAATCCTGAGTTTGTGATTATGGCTCGTACCGATGCGCTTGCGGTTGAAGGTATGGACAGTGCGATTGAAAGAGCGATTGCCTGTGTTGAAGCTGGCGCGGATATGATCTTCCCTGAAGCGATGACAGAACTTCAACAATATGAGCGTTTTTCAACCGCTCTACATTCAGCGACAGGAAAACATGTGCCAATTCTTGCCAACATCACTGAGTTTGGTCAAACGCCTTTGTACAACTGCGAAGAGTTGGCGGAATCGAAAGTCGACATGGTGCTTTATCCACTGAGCGCATTTCGTGCAATGAACAAAGCCGCTGAGATGGTGTATAGCCACATTTTAGAAAATGGTAATCAGGAGGCCTTACTCGATAGCATGCAGACTCGTAAAGAACTGTACGAATATCTGAACTATCACAGTTATGAAGACAAGCTAGACCAACTGTTTAGCAAGTAGAGGTAATTAAAGATTATTCGCTATTAATTGTCTTGCAGTGAGTAGGGAAGCCCAAGAAAACTGAAATAGTGTCTAGACAAGGCTTTTAAATAAGCAAAGAAACATAGAAAACGTACAGCTTACGTTTTCGCTAATAATCCAATAACGTGAAACTGCGGAGCGACTGCACCCATGAGGTGGACCCAATGAGGTCGGTTTTTATAACCCGAAGCAAAGCGACAAAAGGAGTTCAACATGCCTCATTCCCCTAAAGGAGAGCTAGGCGGAGCTGGCCTACGTGGCCAAAGTGCCGGAAGCACCGCTTTATGTACGGTTGGTAAAACAGGAACAGGTCTAACTTACCGTGGTTACGACATCACCGATTTAGCCAATCATGCACAGTTTGAAGAAGTTGCCCACTTATTGTTAGTTGGACATTTACCGAACCAAGCTGAATTAGACCAATATAAAACTCGTTTGATTGGCTTACGTGGTTTACCACAAGCTCTAAAAGAAGCATTGGAATTGATTCCAGCCGACGCACATCCAATGGATGTGATGCGAACGGGTTGTTCAATGCTCGGTAACTTAGAAACAGAACAAGATTTCTCACAACAAGTTGCCGCTACTGAACGTATGCTAGCTTTGTTCCCCGCCATCATCTGCTATTGGTACCGATTCAGCCATGATGGTGTGCGCATTGATACTGAAGACCGCAGTGAAGATTCAATCGGTGGCTATTTCCTGAAAATGCTAACAGGAAAAGCGCCAAGCGATTTGTTTAAACAGGTAATGCATACCTCTCTTATCGTTTACGCAGAGCATGAGTTTAATGCCTCAACCTTTGCTGCACGTGTTTGTGCCTCTACTTTATCTGACCTGCATTCGTGTATAACCGCTGCAATTGGTACGTTGCGCGGGCCACTTCACGGTGGTGCTAATGAAGCGGCGATGGAAATGATCGAGAACTGGCAAACACCGGATGAAGCAGAACAAAACATTCTGCGCATGCTTGAAAATAAAGACAAAATTATGGGCTTTGGTCATGCCATCTATCGTGAGAGCGATCCTCGTAATGCGCTGATCAAGCGTTGGTCAAAAGAGCTTTCTCAATTTGTCGGTGATAAACAACTTTATGCGGTGTCAGAGCGCGTTGAAGCGGTGATGAAGCGTGAAAAAGATTTGTTCTGTAACGCGGACTTCTTCCATGCATCGGCTTATCACTTTATGGGGATTCCAACCAAGCTATTTACACCTATTTTTGTGATGAGTCGTTTAACAGGCTGGGCTGCTCACGTGTATGAGCAGCGCGCCAATAACCGAATTATTCGCCCAAGCGCAGATTACACAGGCCCAGAGCATCAAGAGTGGCTTGCAATCGAAAAACGCAGTTAACCATATACGAACTTAACAGCAATGAGGGCGTTGTGCTCAAGAAGTGCAGCGCCTGTTTACAATTAAAATAGGTTGAAGCGATGAACAACGAATATAAAAAAACGCTTCCGGGAAGCCAGATAAGTTATTTTGACACTCGTGAAGCCGTTAATCAGATATCACCAAATGCTTATGAAAAGCTACCTTATACTTCGCGCGTGCTTGCAGAAAACTTAGTACGTCGCTGCGATCCTGATACGCTGATCGATTCACTGAAACAGATTATTGAGCGCAAACGCGATATGGATTTCCCTTGGTATCCTGCACGCGTGGTTTGTCATGATATTTTGGGACAAACAGCTCTCGTTGACCTTGCTGGATTGCGTGATGCGATTGCAGAGCAGGGCGGTGACCCAGCCAAAGTTAACCCAGTGGTTGAAACTCAGCTAATTGTTGATCACTCTCTTGCTGTTGAGCATGGTGGATTCGACCCACAAGCCTGTGATAAAAACCGTGCGATAGAAGAGCGTCGTAACGAAGACAGATTCCACTTTATTGAATGGTGTAAAACCGCATTTGAGAATGTCAGTGTTATTCCCGCGGGTAACGGTATCATGCACCAGATCAACCTAGAGAAGATGTCTCCGGTCGTTCAACTAAAAGATGGTGTTGCGTTCCCCGACACTTGTGTAGGTACTGACAGTCATACACCACACGTAGATTCATTGGGCGTGATTGCCATTGGTGTTGGCGGGTTAGAAGCTGAAACTGTCATGCTAGGTCGTCCTTCTATGATGCGTTTACCTGATATTGTTGGTGTGAAACTGACTGGTAAGCGTAAACCGGGTATTACCGCTACGGACATCGTGCTGGCTATCACTGAATTTCTGCGCAATGAAAAAGTGGTTTCATGTTACTTAGAATTTTATGGTGAAGGTGCTAAAGATCTCACTATCGGTGACCGTGCAACTATCTCTAACATGACGCCAGAATACGGTGCTAGCGCGGGTATGTTCTACATCGATGAGCAGACCATCAATTACCTAAAACTGACTGGTCGCGATGCCGAGCAGGTTGCTTTGGTAGAACAATACGCAAAAGAAACCGGCTTATGGGCTGATAGCCTAGAAAATGCTGAATATGAACGCGTTTTGCAGTTCGATTTATCCAGTGTCGAGCGTAACTTAGCAGGTCCTTCCAACCCACATCGTCGTCTACCTACTTCTCAACTGGCCGCTCGCGGTATTGCAGGTCAATGGGAAGAGAAAGAAGGTGAGATGCCAGATGGCGCGGTGATAATCGCTGCAATAACTTCCTGTACCAATACCAGTAACCCTCGCAACGTGGTTGCTGCCGGTTTGCTGGCGAAAAAAGCCAATCAGCTCGGGCTTGTTCGTAAACCTTGGGTGAAAACTTCGTTTGCACCAGGTTCAAAAGTAGCAAAGCTTTACTTAGAAGAAGCGGGTTTGCTCCCTGAATTGGAACAGCTTGGGTTTGGTATCGTTGGTTACGCCTGTACGACTTGTAACGGTATGAGCGGCGCGTTAGATCCAGTGATTCAGCAAGAGATCATTGACCGTGACCTATACGCTACTGCGGTATTGTCTGGTAACCGTAACTTCGATGGTCGTATCCATCCTTATGCCAAACAAGCATTTTTAGCCTCTCCACCGCTTGTGGTTGCGTATGCTTTAGCTGGAACCATTCGTTTTGATATTGAACGCGACGTGCTAGGTCATGACGCAAAGGGTAATCCAATCTATCTCAATGACGTTTGGCCAAGTGATGAAGAGATTGACCAAGTCGTCGGTCAACACGTTAAACCAGAGCAGTTTAATCAAGTCTACATTCAGATGTTTAAACTGAATGACGCACAAAAGAGCAGCAGTCCACTGTATGACTGGCGCCCAATGAGTACATATATTCGTCGTCCGCCATATTGGGAAGGTGCGCTCGCGGGTGAACGTACTTTGCAAGGTATGCGTCCTTTAGCTGTGCTCGGTGACAACATCACCACTGACCATTTGTCGCCTTCAAATGCGATTCTGGCATCCAGCGCAGCAGGGGAATATCTGACTAAGATGAATGTACCGGAAGAAGATTTTAACTCTTACGCGACACACCGTGGTGATCACTTAACCGCGCAACGTGCAACCTTTGCTAACCCGAAACTGTTTAACGAAATGGTGAAGGAAAATGGTGAAGTGGTGCAGGGCTCACTGGCTCGTATTGAACCTGAAGGTAAAGTAACTCGCATGTGGGAAGCGATAGAAACCTACATGGAGCGTAAACAACCGCTGATTATTGTCGCTGGTGCAGATTATGGGCAAGGTTCTTCACGAGATTGGGCTGCCAAAGGCGTTCGTCTTGCGGGCGTTGAAGCGATTGTCGCAGAGGGCTTTGAGCGTATTCACCGTACTAACTTAGTCGGTATGGGCGTACTGCCGCTTCAGTTTAAAGACGGTGTGAATCGCAACACTTTAGCTTTGGATGGTACTGAACTTTACGATGTGGTGGGTGAGATTAAACCGGGTGTGGATTTGGCATTGGTTATTACCCGCAGTAACGGTGAAAAACTGGATGTGGCGGTAACCTGTCGCTTAGACACCGCCGACGAAGTGAATGTGTATAACGCAGGCGGTGTATTACAGCGTTTCGCTCAAGATTTCTTAGCGCAGTAGGAGGTAGAGAATGGCTTCTCAAATCAAAGTTCCTGCTACCTATATGCGTGGGGGAACCAGTAAAGGCGTATTTTTTAAGCTTGATGACTTGCCAAAAGCCGCGCAAGTCGCAGGTGAAGCGCGCGACAAACTGCTGATGCGCGTTATCGGTAGCCCTGATCCTTATGGCAAACAAATTGATGGCATGGGCGGCGCTACTTCAAGCACCAGCAAAACGGTGATTGTGTCGAAAAGCGAACATGCCAATCACGATGTTGATTATCTGTTTGGCCAAGTATCTATTGACAAACCATTTGTTGACTGGAGTGGTAATTGCGGCAACTTGTCTGCAGCTATTGGGCCGTTCGCTATTCATGCCGGTCTCATTCCTGAATCGCGGATTCCTGATAACGGCATTGTAGAAGTGCGCGTGTGGCAGGTGAATATCAGCAAAACTATCGTCGTTCATGTACCAATCGTTAATGGAATGGTTCAGGAAACGGGGGATTTTGAACTGGACGGTGTGACTTTCCCTGCCGCTGAAATTCAGGTCGATTTTATGGACCCAGCGGACGGTGAAGGTTCGATGTTCCCAACGGGCAATTTGGTGGATGATTTAGTCGTGCCTGATATCGGTACGCTCAATGTCACCATGATCAACGCTGGAATACCAACGATTTTTGTCGATGCTGCTGCCATTGGCTATCAGGGTACTGAACTGCAAGATGATATCAATAACGACGTTAACGCGTTGGCTATGTTTGAAAAAATTCGTGCTTATGGCGCGTTAAAAATGGGTTTAATCCAAAATTTAGAAGAGGCGAAAACTCGCCAGCATACGCCCAAAGTGGCGTTTGTTGCGAAGCCGAAAACGTATCAATCGTCGAGTGGTAAAACCGTTCTAGAGTCAGATGTTGATGTACTGGTTAGAGCGCTCTCCATGGGTAAATTGCACCACGCGATGATGGGAACCGCTGCCGTTTCCATTGCTGCTGCAGCTTGTGTCCCGGGCACCTTAGTCAATTTGGCAGCAGGTGGTGGAGAAAAAGAATCTGTTACTTTTGGTCATCCGTCAGGAGCATTAAAAGTCGGAGCAAAAGCCAACACCACTGAAGAACACGGTTGGAAAGTAGAAAAAGCCGTGATGAGTCGTAGCGCACGAGTGTTGATGGAAGGTTGGGTGAGAGTACCCGTTGAAACCATAGACGCTTGTTAAGCCAGAGTATTATAACCAAGTCGCCTTCGGGTATAGAACTTGGAGTATAAAGGAGAAGCACAATGTCTGCGTATTTGAAGGAATATTTATGGGCAAAAGAAAAACCGGAATCATTCTGGCATGCACAAGCCCAGAAAATCGACTGGTTTGAATTTCCACAAACTATTTTAAAGAAAGACGAAAACGGTATAGAGCGCTGGTATCCCGATGGTTTGCTTAATACTTGTTGGTTAGCACTGGATTATCATTGCGAGCAAGGTCGGGGTGACCAAACCGCGTTGATCTACGACTCTCCCGTAACTGGTAAGAAACAACGTTATAGTTACTTTGCACTACGTGACACTGTAGCGCGCGTCGCTGGTATGTTAGCTGACCAAAGCGTTACAAAGGGAGATCGAGTGATTATCTATATGCCGATGATCCCGGAAGCGGCAATGGCGATGTTAGCTTGTGCTCGTCTTGGAGCCATTCACTCTGTGGTATTCGGTGGCTTTGCGCCAAATGAATTAGCCGTTCGTATTGAAGATGCTGAACCTAAGGTGATAATGACCGCTTCATGTGGTATTGAAATCAATAAGGTTATTCCATACAAACCTATGGTTGATAAAGCGATTATGGATAGTCGTTGGAAACCAGAGAAAGTGGTGGTATTCCAGCGTTCTGAATGTATGGCCGATCTCGATAATGAGCGCGATTTGGACTGGAGCGCACAATACGAGAAAGCACTGCCACATGCCTGTGTGCCAGTTTTGGCGACAGATCCGCTTTATATTCTTTATACCTCCGGCACCACGGGTAAACCAAAAGGTGTCGTTCGTGACAATGGTGGTCACGCTGTTGCTCTCAAATACTCGATGAATTGCATTTATAATATGCCACAAGATGGGGTGTTTTGGGCTGCTTCAGATGTGGGCTGGGTGGTAGGGCATTCCTACATAGTGTATGCGCCACTTATCCATGGTTGTACAACGATTTTATACGAAGGTAAACCAGTAAGAACGCCAGATCCGGGCGCTTTCTGGCGAGTTTGTCAGGAATACAAGGTGACGGCTTTGTTCTCTGCGCCAACCGCTTTCCGTGCCATTAAAAAAGAAGATCCTAATGGTGAACTTCTACAGAGGTACAACCTCAGTCAGTTGAAAACCATTTTCATGGCTGGCGAGCGATTAGACCCTCCGACTTTAGAATGGGTACAAGAGAAAAGCAACAAACCCGTTATCGATCACTGGTGGCAGACAGAAACCGGTTGGGCAATTGCGGGCAACCCGACAGGTATTGAATTAATGCCGGTAAAAGCAGGCTCTGCGACTAAGCCAATTCCTGGCTATCAAGTTGAAATTCTGAACGAAGTGGGTGAGGTTCTTCCTGCTAATCAACAGGGGTTTGTGGCACTGAAAAGACCGTTACCACCTAGTTGTTTGACAACCGTTTGGCGTAATCATGATCGTTTCGAAACCGGCTACCTTTCTCAATTCCCGAATTACTATGTCTCCGGTGATGGCGGTTATCTCGATGAAGACGGATACCTGTTCATTATGGGCCGTATCGACGATGTCATTAACGTTGCTGGTCACCGACTTTCCACTGGTGAAATGGAAGAGATTGTTGGCGCACACCCTGCGGTTGCTGAATGCGCGGTTGTCGGTGTGCATGATGAACTCAAAGGTCAGCTTCCATTAGGGTTAGTTGTTTTGAAAGACGGTGTAAAAGTTGACTTAGAATCGCTGGAATCTGAACTGGTCAATAGTGTTCGTAGCCATATCGGCGCCGTCGCATGCTTTAAACATGCCTTGGTAGTCGAGCGCTTACCTAAGACTCGTTCAGGAAAAATATTGCGCCGTATTATCCGTCAGATCGCAGACGGAGAAAGTTACACTGTCCCTTCTACCATTGATGACCCAAGCAGTTTGAATGAGCTAGAGAAAATTCTGCACGTTTAATCTACTGTTGGTACATATTTTCTACTTCTATGTCCCCTGTAAACAAGTTCATGGCAAACATTTGTGCTCCGATATCGGAGCACTTTTTTATCACTTCTAAAATACGCTCCCAAAAAATTTAATATCAAACCCATTGAAAAACATTAGGTTAATGCAATAAGTATAAGTTTTATGAATTTATTGTCTTTACATATAATAAGTAATGCTTACTATATGTAATAACTTGTTACATATGCCATCTTATAAATCTCAAAAACATCCAACATAGGTAATGTTATGACCACTCCGTCGATAGGGTATCTGCTATGGGACGTAACGCGTTTAGTTCGTAAACGTTACGAATCTAAATCAAGTTCCACATGTTTGACTCTTGCTCAGGCTAAAGCTCTGTCACACATAGCTTGTCGGCAGGGAGTAAAGCAGGTGGATTTAGCTGAAATGTTGGATATTAAGCCAATGACGTTAGTGCGAGTGATCGATTCTCTGGTTGAAGAGGGATTTGTAGAAAGACGTCCCGATCCAACGGATCGACGCGCTCATCTTATCTATTTGTTACCCGCGGCAGATGAACAACTTAACAAAGTAAAGAGTGTTGCGAATGGCATCTGGGCAGAAGCGTTGAGTGGTATATCGGAACAAGAAAAGGAGCAGTTTATTAGCATGCTGCAACATATACATAGCAATCTCACTAGTGATCTCAAACCGACTAGCGATAACAAACCAAAGTCTTAATTGTCAGGAAACACCTTGTATGTCTAATACCAAACCAGAGCAAGAAAAATCGGTTTCAACATTAGCGCCTAAATCACGCCGTAAAACCAAGCGCGTCGTCATGCTCTTTATTGTCCCTTTACTTGCAGTGGCTGGCGGTGTCGCCATCTATCTACACGGTGGTCGATACGTTGAAACAGAGAACGCTTATGTGAAAGCGGATAAAACGTCGATCACTTCTGAAGTATCTGGCCGCATTGTTGATGTGCCAGTGGAAGAGAACCAGTTAGTGAAAGCAGGGGACTTGCTGCTTCAAATTGACCCTACGTCTTATCAAATTGCGGTAGAGCAAGCACATGCTAATTTAAACGATGTAAAGACCACATTAACAACGCTCAAAGCAGAATATCAAAGCAAACTGGCCAATATTGAAGTATCTAAAAGTCAGTTCGATTACCTGAAGAAAGAAGAAAAGCGTCAACTTGATCTGTTGAAGAAAAAGTACACTTCTCAATCTCAATATGACTCAGCTCGGCAAAATACGCTTCTGGTTGAGCTTGAAGTGAATGCGCTTAAAAAAGGTTTAAAGCAGGTTGAAGAGAGTCTGGGCGGTGATGTAAATGCACCAATTGAACTTCACCCTAAATATCGTGCAGCGGTAGCGGCATTAGACAAAGCGGAAAATGATCTTGCACATGTAAACCTTTATTCGCCTGCTGACGGTGTAGTAACTAAAGTCGTTGAGAAAGGTCAGTACATTTCACCGGGAAGTTTAGCGCTGATGTTGGTGTCGGATTCGGATATTTGGGTTGAAGCTAACTTTACCGAAACGGAATTAACTCACGTGAAAACCGGTCAGAATGTTGAAGTAAAAGTGGACTATGCTCCGGGCTTTACCTGGAAAGGTACAGTTGAAAGCTTAAGCCCTGCAACGGGTGCTGAGTTCTCCGTTATACCAGCCCAAAACGCAACGGGTAACTGGGTCAAGATTGCACAACGTTTACCTATCCGCATTCGTTTAGAGCAAGAAGAAGGTGCGCCTAAACTTCGTGCGGGTTTGAGTGCAGTAGTGACTGTCGACACGCATCATCAGCGTCACTTGTCTCTGTAAGCGGAGTTAGACGATGAATAATCACGTCGAAGCCGTGCCGAAAGAAGATCCGTCAAGCAAAAGAGCTTTCATCACGTTATCGGTAATGCTTGCAACCATTATGCAAGCATTAGATACCACGATTGCAAACGTAGCTTTGCCGCATATGAAAGGGACTATGAGTGCGACCCAGGATCAGATCTCCTGGGTTCTGACTTCCTATATTGTTGCCTCTGCTATCGCTATGCCAATGACAGGTTTTGTGGCGGCACGAATTGGTCGTAAACGTTTGTTTCTGTATTCAGTAGTAGGATTTACTTTTGCTTCTGTATTGTGTGGTGCAGCTCAGTCTCTAGAGCAGATCATCCTGTTTCGCTTATTGCAGGGCATATTTGGTGCAAGCTTAGTTCCTCTGTCTCAGTCAGTCCTATTGGATACCTATCCCACTGAACAACACGGCTCAGCCATGGCAATGTGGGGGGTAGGTGTTATGGTCGGGCCGATTCTTGGTCCATCATTAGGTGGTTGGCTCACTGAATATTACAACTGGCGTTGGGTTTTTTATATCAACGTGCCGTTTGGCATCATGGCGTGGATGGGTATTGCTGCCTATGTGAAAGAAACCAAAATTGATCCTGACCGACGCTTTGACTTGTTTGGTTTTGCTCTGCTAGGTATTGCAATCGGTAGCTTGCAGATGTTTCTGGATAGGGGGGAATCACTGAACTGGTTCTCAAGTCTGGAAGTGGTCATCGAAGCGTCAATGGCTGTTATCGCGTTCTATATGTTTGCAGTACACATGTTTACTCATAAAGCACCCTTTCTCGATCCTATGATGTTTAAAGACCGCAACTATGTAGTTGGTTTGTTGTTTGGATTTATGATCGGGGTGATATTGCTTGCCACTATGGCGTTATTGCCGCCATTCTTGCAAAACTACATGGGCTACCCAGTACTTGATGTCGGTTTGCTACTAACACCGCGTGGCTTCGGCACGATGACAGGTATGATGATAGTAGGGCGATTAGCAGGCAAAATGGATCTGCGTTACTTAGTGAGCATGGGTTTATTGCTGATGATCCTCTCTCTTTGGCAGATGACGAAGTTCTCTGTAGACATTACTCGCTGGGAAATTATCTGGACAGGTATTGTGCAAGGACTCGGTTTGGGGTTAGTGTTTGTTCCTCTATCAACACTAACGTTCTCAACACTGGCGCCGCGTTATCGTAATGAAGGTACAGCGTTGTATAGCTTGGTAAGAAACATAGGCAGTAGTATCGGTATCTCTTTAGTTACTACCTACTTATCGCACCATGTTCAAATCAATCATGCTGTCTATGCTGAGCATATTAATCATTTTAATACTGCCTTGCAGGATGCGGTTCAGAAAGGCGTGTATGATCTTTCAACCACAGTGGGATTGGTCAGTTTAGATAACGTGGTGACCAATCAAGCGGCTATTTTTGCCTACCTGCAAGATTTTAGACTGATGATGTACGTATGCATCTTTACCTTGCCTTTGTTGGTATTACTGCGAAGACCTGGCGCAAGTAAATAGCCCTTTATTAGACGATGTCTTATTAGAAAAACGTCCTGCATGGACGTTTTTTTTCGGCTGAACTTTGTTGAGAATGAATGCTGTTGTTAAAGTTTGCCAAAACTAACTGTTTGTAATACTGAAATATTCCGCTTTAGTCAGTGTTCTTTGCCACATTATCTTATAAAATCGTCGCAAGATTATTTTTTACGGCATAGAAACATGTCTCATATTTTGATTGCTCCTGCCTGCGCAGAAGATTTGCAACAGCTCAATGATCTGATGTATGAACTACACGACGAGCACCATATCGCCTGTCCGGAGCATTTTAAAACAGCGGAAGATATTGAGCAGGAAAAAAGCATTGCCCGTTATCTTGATACGCCAGAGTGCCTGGTTTACGTTGCGAAAGAGCAGCACACTATCATCGGTTTTATTACCGGACACTTTTGTGAGTTGGTTTCGACAGTCAGCAAGCCTGTACCCATGGGTAGTATTGATGAACTGTATGTCTTACCTGAATACCGTAAGCAAGGCACTGCGACTTTGCTCTATAAAAAGCTTGAAAACACATTTATCGATTATGGTGTTGAACAAGTATTTGTTGAAGTTTGGGCATTTAACAAAAATGCACATTACTTCTACGGAAATTCGGGGTTTGAACCTCATATTTCATGGTTAAGAAAATCGATTAAGAAACGCTAATTGCAGAATAAAAAGGTTGAGTAAGTTTTGTGTTACAACGTTGGCTGATAGCAATATTTAGTATTTTCTGGCTTAGTTTTCACCTGCTACCGGTATACGCCCAAGAGCAGGGGCAAAGTGTCATCTCGAATAAAGCGGAATCTCCCTATAAAGGAGCGTTGTGTATCATCAAAGCGGACGATAAAATAGTTCTGATTAATGAAGTTATCACCAAGCAGCTTTCAATTCCGGGCGGTACTATCAAGCCCGGAGAACCAGCAAAATTGGCTGCGCAAAGAGAAACTTGGGAAGAAACCGGTATTGTCGTTACCGTAGGAAAAGAATTAGGGCACACGGATAAAGCTATCTTCTTTGATTGTGTCAGTGCTTCAGAAATCCTTGTGTATCAGCATCAGAATCGTCTCGGGGGACATGACCTGCCAATATGGTTCGCGCCGGATTATGGGGTTGAGGTTTCCAGTGCAACCTTGATTGATCCGCTATATGTTGATGCCGACAAATATCGATATCCAGATGAGTGGTCATCGACAGTCGATATGTTTCAACTTGCAACCAATCAACCGGTGAAAATAGTTGCGGACTTGGCTCAAGCAGCTCCGGTATTTCATCAAATAGAGCTGAAATGGATACAAGCATTCCAACTGTGGGTGAATAAATTGCCACAGCAGTGGCGTGGCTTAGTGCATAATTTTCTGTTTAGTGGCAATCTGTTGGCGTCACCGATTTGCGGTATTATTCTGTTTCCTCTGCTCTACTGGCGTTGCGGTAAATCGGTTTGCTACAAAGTCAGTTTTGCTATCAGTATTACTTCTTTACTGTGTTTGTTTGCCCAGCAAGGGTTCGCTCTCCCTCGACCTCATGTGTATTTCCCGTCTTTGCAGCTTATTGCTAGTTATGGTTACGGATTTCCGTCCTTGCCGATTGCGGTCTGGATTAGCATTGGTATTTTACTTATCACGGAAAGAGGCAGATTGGGTGGCCGATGGTTTGTGGCTGCCTATGCTGTTTCAGCTATCTGGTTAACGTTATCTAAGTTTTATTCAGGCAATGCTTTTATTGTCGATATGGCAGCGGGTACACTCCTTGGGTCATTAATTACCTGGAATATCGTTCGCTTCGATATCAAACGTACAGAGAAAGCAAGAACTATTATGGGGTCTCGACGTGTATGGTGGGGAATCAGTATCGTTGCGGCAACGTTCACTTATTACTGGCAGCTTCCCGTCTTTTTAGCGTGGTTAGTGGTTCTCGTTGTGATGGCAATGATTACCAGGACGTTAAAAAACCAGCGGGATCATTTGTCTTTCTTTCACAGCGTGCTGTTTACTGTGGTATTGTCGGCTGTCTATATCAGTATCTCCTATGTCGCGACAATGGTTTCTTCGAGTGGTATGGAATCTTTACTGGCCGAGCTCCTACGCTACCCAACATTGATTGTTGTGTTTATTGCAATGATAAAACTGACAGCATCATCAGAGGTAGAAAAGCCCAGTTAAACTGGGCTCTGGCTTAGCGCATTTGGTACTTTATCGGCTTAGATACGCTTTAATAAACTCACTGATCTTGATGAGATCCGCAACCGCGATGAACTCTTCTGTTGTGTGCACTTTCGACATGCCCGTAGAAAGGTTAACGGTTGTTAAACCTTTTTCATTGAAGTTATTGGCATCACTACCGCCACCCGTGCTTTTGGTTCTAGGTTCAATATCCATAGCTTCGAACACTTGTTTGATAGCTGCGATGTGTGGGTGACTATCATCCATAACAAAGGCGTTGTAAGAACGCTGAGAATCAATTTCTACCGTTGCGCCGTGTTTCTCTGCGACCGCTTCAAAGGTATCAACCATATGTTTTACCTGAGCTGTCAGTTTTTCGTTGTTGAGAGAACGCGCTTCAGCAACGATGGTAAGTTCAGGCATTACGATGTTTGTTGCCAAACCGCCGTTTACCATACCGATGTTCGCGGTGGTTTCTTCATCAATACGCAATAGCTTCATTTGCGTAATGGCATCTGCGGCGACAGAAATCGCACTGATGCCTTCTTCTGGTGCAAGCCCCGCGTGTGCTGGTTTACCGTGAATGGTTACTTTGAGTTTTTGTTGGCCGGGCGCCGCGGTAATTATGGTGCCAATCGGACCGCCAGTATCTAGAACAATCGCTTTGTCCGATTTTATGTAGTTCATATCAAAGTGTTTTGAACCCATCAAACCGCCTTCTTCGTGTACGGTGAAGGCGATTTCGATAGTCTGATGCTCTGTCTTTTCCTCTTGCAATGTTTTTATGGCTTCTAGAATTGCTGCAATGCCTGATTTGTCATCTCCACCGAGAATGGTGTTACCAGCAGAACGAATAATTCCATCTTCAATGACGGGTTGAATTGACTTACCAGGGCTTACTGTATCCATATGACATGAGAATACTGTGCTGCCTGCAAGAGAACCCTGTAGACGGGCGTAGATGTTATAGCCGTTTGAAATATTCTCGGCAACAGGAAGCTTGTGGACTTTAAAGCCTAGCTTTTCTAGTTGTAGAGATAGAACATCGGCAATTTGCTTTTCATTACCGGATTCACTATCGATTTGGATGAGTTCTAGGAAATGTTCAATGAGACGCTGATTATTGATTACAGGCATAAGATTATCTCTTTGGGAAACAGAGATGTACCATGCCTTCCGCTGCAATGATTGACCCTGAGATAAATCAAGGAAAGTGCGAAAAGTGGCGACAGAACAAATAGAAAGAAAATTATTTCAACCTATTTTGATAGTTTTCCTCTATCAAATTAATACTTTTATACGATTTCTATTTGCTAACGCTAGCGAATATTATTTGCTCAACGAAACGAAGAATATCAACAGTAAGAGGTGATGTTATGAAAAAGAATCTAATTGGTCTCGATAAACAACAAAGCCTACAGTTAGCTGAAGCATTGAACAACTTGTTGGCTAATTATCAGGTGTTTTATATGAACACCCGCGGTTACCACTGGAATATCAAAGGCAAAGAGTTCTTTGAATTGCACGCAAAATTTGAAGAAATTTATACTGATTTGCAACTAAAAATCGACGAAATCGCAGAGCGTATCCTGACTCTGGACGTACAACCAGTTCATAGTTTTAGTCAGTATCTGCAACGTTCAGAAATAAAAGAACATACTAATGCCACTGACGGCGAAAGCACCATGAAAGGCGTTGTCGAAGGTTTTAGCTCACTGATTAGCCAGCAGCGTAAAGTGCTTGGTTATGCTTCAGAAGTGGGCGATGAAGGCAGTGCAGCCTTGATGAGTGATTATATCCGCGATCAAGAAAAGCTGATTTGGATGCTTAATGCATGGCTTAATTAAATTAAGTCGCAAAACACACTTACAAAATTCGCCATCGCCAATCTACGGATTGGCGTTTTGCGTTTGTTTAGATACCCATACAGTCGCCTTGTAAGAATAGATTGACTTATATCAGGATAGTCTCATTTATTGTCATTTAAATTTGTTTTTATTAAAACAACGTTTTAATCGTCACATTTTATCTTTTCGGACAAAGGTAAACTGTGCACAGTTGTTACACTTGTATAGGATCATTGTCGTGTTTGTAGGTAAAACGTCACAGCTTGAGTTAGCTGGCTTTCTGGCTCCAGAACTTAAGAAAATTATTGCTTTAGTATTAAATCGGTTAGAGACGCCACTTGAAAATGGCCGCCACGAGATTGATGGCGCAAATGCATTCTTTATGTTGGTGGATGACCATACTCAGCTTTTAGCGCAGCGTAAATCAGAGTGTCACAGCCGTTACTTAGATGTGCAGATTCTTCTAGAAGGTAATGAATCATTCGGTTACAGCCTAGAACCATACAAAGGTTTAGACGAAGATATGTTAGCTGAGAAAGATTTGGCGTTCAGTGAACAAATGGAAGTAGAACATTTCGCTAAACTCACTGCGGGTGAGTTCATCGTGTTCTACCCAGGCCAGCCACACCGTCCATTGGTTGCTGTTGATGATAAACCAATGCCTGTTCGTAAAGCGATCATCAAAGTAGATAAAGCATTGTTTTCTTAAGCTATAGTTTGCTTAAGCTATAACGAATATTCGATAAAGAACAGGGGAGGTGTTCAGCAATTATGCTGAATGGAAGTATGCATGAGCCGTATACGAGGTCCGTACGTACGGTTCTGTGAGAGGGATGAGGCGGTAACGCCTCACCCTACTTGATTTCAGCGAGATTATCGTTCTGCTACGACAAAGCTTTAGATAAATCGGCTTGGCCAGTCAGAGAAGATAGCATCGACCTTATCTAAGTGAGGAAAACGCTCAGCTTCATTTACTGTGTAACACCAGATCTGGTATTGATGCTCACGTAAATACTGGATATGTTTTTCTGTTATCCACTTGTAGTTTAGATTGCAACTGAAGGCATTTACCTCATCCAGCAGTACTTTATCTTTTTGGGATAAACGTTCACTTAGCACGCCCAGTTTGTAGCCTGTACAGTAATGGTGAAGTTCGCGAATGATGTCATGGCTAAAACTAGAAAGAACAATCTGTTCTTTGCCGATAGGGTGGAGATCCAACTGCTGTTTCAGTTGTGAAACTACGCTGGTCACATCATGCTTATCGACTTTAACTTCAAGATTCAGACCAAGCTGATACTCTTGAGCAAGTTCAAGCAGTTCATCTAAGGTCATAATACTTTCACCATTAAACTGTGGTGACAGCCAAGAACCAAAATCAAATGCTTTCAGTTCATCGAGTGTATAAGCATCGATTCGACCTTTACCATTGCTGCAACGATTTATGGTGTGATCGTGACAAACGATAAGAACATTGTCTTTTGTTGGCTGAATATCGACTTCAACCCAAGATAAACCCATATTGATGGCAGCTTGAACACTGACACGAGTATTTTCCGGATAGGTGCCTGCAACACCTCTGTGACCGACAACGATCAGAGACATACAAATTCCTTTGTTGAAAAAGAGAGCAGCAAGACTTTATGCAACCACCAATTCAACTTGGTGTGTTTGGCATAGGGTCGCAAATTCAGTTATGGCTTCATCGGCAAATAACTTAGCTATTTCCGACAGTTTGCCACTGACCACGGGAGCATAGCGCCCAAACTTGCTTTTGTCTGCAACTAACCAACATTGCTGACTATGCTCAATAATGGCACGAGTTAAGTTAGACTCTTCCGGCGTAAAATCAAGCAGTTGACCTTTCGAATTGAAACCACCGACACCAAAAATACCGACTTTAATATTGAACTGTCTGTAAAAACGAGTCGTGGTTTCTCCTACGGTATCTTCATCTGAAGGACGTACAGCACCACCAGCAAGATAGATTGCTATATTGGGATTACGGCTTAACGTTAACGCTGCATTGATATTGTTTGTCACCACGGTTAAGCCTGGATGATCGAGTAATGCCTGAGCAACGTATTTGGGTGTGGTACCAATGCCAAGAAAGATACTGGTTCCTTCGGGTAACTCCGCAACTACTCGTTGGGCAATTTTTTGCTTTGCGGAAAGATTAATCAGCTCTCGATTGGTGAATGACAAGTTGTCATTAGGGTTTGGTAAGGTAATTCCGCCATGAACTCGGCGCACCATACCTTTATCGCTGAGCTCATTCATATCTTTACGAATCGTTTGAACAGATACGGCAAAACGGTGTGACAGCAGATCACTGGACAGTACGCCATGAGCGTGTTGCAGGTACTCCAGTATCTGTTTTTGTCGGGTAGATAAACTCACATCAATCCTTAGGCGATTGCTCGTTTAGCCAATGAAATAGGGCACAAGCGTTTCCCCTGTTGATCGAAAAGGTGAAGATTGCTGCGTGACACAGAAACACTTAAAGGTTGATTGTGTTCAAGATGCATTTCTGGTGTGACAGCGATAAAACTATCATCGTTACTGATGCCGGTTAAGCTTCCATGCACCAATTGGTTTGGCCCCAGAGGCTCAACGACATGTATCGATAACTCTAGAGAAATGGAATCATTATATGAGTTTACGCTGCTGATCTCTGCGTGCTCCGGACGCACACCAAGCGTCATGTTTTCGACACTCAAACCATCATATTCTGGTAAGAAGAATTGTTTACCCGCGACTTGCAGTTGACCATCTAGGAGTGTCGCTGGCATAAAGTTCATCGCAGGACTACCTATAAAACTTGCTACAAAAGTACTCGCTGGTTTGTGGTAAACCTCTGCCGGCGTTCCTACTTGTTCAATTTCACCTGACTTCAACACCACAATGCGGTCTGCCAGCGTCATCGCTTCTACTTGATCATGAGTAACGTAAACACTAGTAACACCGAGTTCTCGTTGTAGCTTTTTAATTTCTAATCGCATATGCGCGCGCAAAGCAGCATCGAGGTTCGATAGTGGTTCATCAAACAAAAATAACTGAGGATCGCGAACGATCGCGCGACCCATCGCAACACGTTGACGTTGACCTCCGGATAGTTTTGCTGGTTTACGCTGCAGATATTCCTCGATTTTGAGTGTTTTAGCGACTTTATCTATTTTTTGTTCAATGGTGTTTTTATCAACGCCACGATTTTTCAATCCGTAGGCCAGATTGTTGTACACACTCATGTGCGGATAGAGTGCATAGTTCTGAAACACCATAGCGATGTCGCGTTTGGCTGGCTTTTCTGTATCAACACGGCGACCAGCTAAATGTATTTCGCCGCTGGTGATAGTTTCTAAACCTGCAATAGATCGCAGGATCGAAGATTTTCCGCAACCAGAAGGGCCGACAAGTACCAGAAATTCGCCTTTATCGATAGACAAATCCACGCCTTTTACTGCTTGATGACCGTTTTCATAGGTTTTAACGAGTTGTTTGATATCTAACATGACGTTGTCCTGCTTAATGCTCGCCGAGCTGTGTACGAGATGCATTGAATTATTATTTTTCACTTTCGATTAATCCTTTAACGAACCAACGTTGAAATATCACCACCACTAAAACAGGTGGTAACATCGCGAGAATGACCATGGCGAAGGCATAGTCGTATCGTGGGCTATTGGCCTCATTGATGTTATTCAGTATTTGCTTGATACCCATTACGATGGTGTTGTACTGCTCATTTGTGGTCATCATGATTGGCCATAAATACTGGTTCCAACCGACAACAAACATAATGATGAAAATGGCTGTCATCATGGTTTTGGATAGCGGAAACAAAATGTCGATAAAGAAGCGAATTGGGCCAGCGTTATCTAATTGCGCAGCTTCGAGTAACTCATCTGGAATCGTTTTGAAAAACTGACGAAAGAAGAAAGTCGCTGTAGCCGACGCAATCAAAGGCAGAATTAAACCGGAATAGCTATTGAGCATCCCCAAACTCGAAACGACTTCATAAGAGGGGATAATTCTAACTTCAAGCGGCAGTAGTAAAGTGACGAAAATCAGCCAGAACCAAGCGCTTGCATAAGGTAAACGGAAGTAAACTAACGCATAAGCGGCCATCATTGAAATGATGATTTTGCCGATGGCAAATCCCAGCCCCATGATCACGGAATTAAAGATCATGGTTTGCGCGGTAACATCGCCGGTAAAACCCAAGCTTTTGTTCCATGCTTCACTGTATACCGCCGATAAGTTATTGCCGATGTCCCACTGTAAACCTTGGCTGACTAACAAATTTGGCTCATGGGTTGAACTGGCGAATATCAACCATAGGGGCACCAACATAAAAAGGGCGCCAACAATCAATATCAAATGATCGGAAAGAGAATTACTTTTCATACTACCTCCTTAGTAATGCACACGTTTTTCGACAAAACGAAACTGTATGAAGGTCAATGCTAATACCAACAGCAATAAAATCACTGACTGAGCCGAGCTGCCGCCCAAATCGGCGCCAACAAATCCATCGCGATACACTTTGTAAACCAGTGACGTTGTCGATCCGCCAGGTCCGCCACTGGTGAGAGTGTCAATCACACCGAAAGTGTCGAAAAAAGCGTAAGTCAGGTTAATGACCAACAAGAAAAATCCAGTCGGTGCAAGAAGAGGGAAAGTTATCGTCCAGAAACGCTTGCTGTCACTGACACAATCTAGTGTCGCCGCTTCTTTCACGGCATAAGATATGGATTGGAGACCGGCGAGAAAATAGACAAAATTGACCGCAACCTGTTTCCAGACTGATACCAGAATCAAAGCTATGGTGGCATCTAGTGGGTTTGTTTGAACGCTAAATTTCCAGCCTAAATTTTCTAACAAGCCAGTAAGCACACCTATGTGGGGGTTAAATAGGAAGCCACCAATAATTCCAGCAATCGCTGGCGCTACAGCATACACCCAAGTGAGAGTGACTTTGTATGCACTCTGACCGTGAATGACATTATCCGCTTTTACTGCCAATAAAAGCGCAATAGCTAACGAGAGAAATGAGACAAGCACTGAGAAAACAAGTGTGAATCCAAGAGATTCCAAATAGTCGCTAGATTGAAAAAGGATCTGGTAATTTTCGAACCAGACAAACGTTGAAGACATACCCCAAGGGTCTTCTAGCATGAAAGAGAGATAGAATGCTTTTGCTGCAGGATAAACGAAGAAAATGGCAATAATGGCGATTTGCGGAGCAAGCAAAAAGTAGGGCATGGGAGAGTGAAAAAATTGTTGTCGGCGTTCCACAAGCTGTTGTCCAATAGAGTAAAAGAAAATGCCCACTGAACCTATGTCCAGTGGGCAAGAATAGAGTTATTTCACTGTGCGAGCAAAACGATCCAGTAGCTTATCGCTTTCGACTTCAACTTTGTTCAGACTTGCCTGAACCGTTGAACGACCTGAGAAAATGTTGTCAAACTCACGGTGCATGATTTCTTGAATCTGCGTGTAATAGCCGAGTCGATAACCACGCGTCCATTCGCCACCAGGTAAACTAAGCTGTTTGACGCCGACTTCTGCATCAGGTGAATCTTTGTAATAACCGGATTCTTTCGTTAACTGGTAAGCCGCTTCAGTGACTGGGACATAGCCTGTTGTCTTATGCCAAAACATTTGCGTTTCAGGCTGTGTTAAGTAACTAAAGAATGCTGCAACGGCTTTTTCTTCATCACGGGAGTGACCATTTAATGCAAATAACGCGGCACCACCGATGAAAGTGCGTCCTGCTTCTGCGTTAATTGATTTCCAATAAGGTAAGTATGTTGGAATTTAACGCGATTACGAAGACCGCCAAATGAACCTGATGACCCCATCCACATAGCAACTTCTTGACGTTCGAATGGAGTTTGGTTTGCATCCCAGTCGCTGCCGTAATACTTGTAGTAACCTGCATCTGACCACTGCTTCATTTTTGTAAAATGCATCTGCATATCATCACTGTTAAAATAAATAGTGGTTGCAGGGCCATCGAATCCATTGTGTTTATCAGCTAATTGTAAGTTATGACGAGATTTGAAGTTTTCAAACATAATCCACGGTGTTAGAGACTGAGAGAAGCCGATATGTCCTGCATCTTTTAGTTTCTTCGCTACCGTTTCCATCTCTTCATAAGTTTTAGGTGGCTCAACTCCAACCTCTTTTAACATATCTTTGTTGTAATAAAGCACGGGAGTTGAGCTATTAAATGGCATCCCGATCATTTTGCCTTTGCTATCTGCGTAGAAATTACGTACTCCGGCAATATAATCTTTTGCGGTAAAGGGATAACCTGATTCGATCATAATATCTTCTACAGGCTTAGCTACACCTGGCGCATTGATAATGGTGGCTGAGCCGACATCAGCAACTTGCAAAATATTAGGAGATTGGTTGGCGCGAAATGCTGCTATACCCGCAGTAAGCGTTTCGGTATACGAACCTTTAAATACTGGCGTGATTTTGTATTCAGTCTGTGAAGCGTTAAAGTCCAAAGCGATTTTGTTGACCGTTTCGCCCAATTGTCCACCCATTGCGTGCCACCACGTAATTTCAGTTGCTGCAAAAGAAGTTCCTGAAACAGATGCTGAAAGTAATCCTGCTACCCATAGCTTATTCATTGAGTTTATTCCTTATTCAGTTTCGAACGATACTGTGTGTGTTTCGTTTGATGCTATGGTGGCGAAGAAATGTTTCACTTCGGTGGACGAAAAATGTCAATGAGGTTAAAGATTCATGGATCAAGTGAGTTAAATCACATTAAACAGTCAATGTCGCTAAATCTACAGGTCAGAAAGTTTTCCAGAATAATGGAATGGACCCTCTCTACCTAATCGGCTTCAAATGAGCCATATTGATTGATGAAAAGACAACCAATAACAGTAAGAGAGGATCCTATGACAAGCGTAACAGTCGGTTTAGATACAGCCAAATCTATTTTTCATGTTGTAGAGAAAAATTCGTCTGGTCGCATACTAAAAAAAGCCAAGCTAACTAGAAATCAATTAGTTAACTACTTTTCCAATAAAGA